>JANOEP010000019.1:0-20125 GCA_031441465.1 bacterium
ACGCTGTCGCGGTGCGCGCGGGACTTGTAGACGATGTACGCGAAGACCACGGTCTCGCCGGACTTGAGCTTCAGCTGGCGGGGGAAGGGCATGCAGAAGTCCGCCTTCAGGTCGTCGCCGGCGCATTCCTTGTAGTCGAGCGCGCCGTACGAGCGCCAGATCTTGGAAGCCGCCTTGGCTATGCGGCGGTAGGCGGGAAGATTGCGTTTCGGCACCGGCAATACGAAGCCATCAACATATTTGGGCATGGGAATTTCCTCGGGTCGGTTGTTTTTGGGGTAGCGAAAATCCGGGCGGTCAGAACCGAATGGTGGCCGTCACGGGAAAATGGTCGCTGGGAAACGGCTTCGTCTCGTCGTAGTCGACGATGCCAGCTTGGGAAGCTGACACCGGCGGGCGGACGAGGATCCAGTCGATGCGTTCGCTCTCGTGGCGGGCGGGCTTGAAATCGTTGAAGGTGTTTAAGTCTTCATTCCCGCGCCGAGGTGCGAGCGTCCACGTGTCGACGAGGCCGACCTCCTGCGTGAGGATGTCGTAGGCGCGGCTCTTGCCGGCGAGGCAGTTGAAATCGCCGACCACCACGAGCGGCACGGTCGGGTCGAGCTTGGCTAGGCGGTCGCGGATGAGCGTGGCGGCTTTCTGCCGGGCCTCTTCCACCTGGTGGTCGAAGTGGGTGTTCCAGAAATAAAATTCGCGGCCCGTGGTCCGCTCGCGCAGGCGCACCCACGTCACCATACGGCGGAACTTGTTGCCCCAGGTCATCGAGCCGACGACCTCGGGCGTGTCGGAGAGCCAGAAATGGTCGAAGGCCACCGGCTCGAACCGGTCGCGGCGGAAACTGGTACGCAACCAGACCGACCTGGCCGAGGCGGCGTCGGCCACCACCGAGGTGATGACGGTGCTCCTGGCGGCGATCGCGAGCATCTCGCTGCTGGTGGGCGGCATCGGCATCATGAACATCATGCTGGTGTCGGTGACCGAGCGGACGCGCGAGATCGGCATCCGCATGGCCGTGGGCGCCCGCGGCTCCGACGTGCTGACCCAGTTCCTGGTCGAGAGCATCGTGCTGTGCCTGGGCGGCGGCATCATCGGCGTGGGGGTGGGCGTTGCCGGCGCCTGGATCCTGGGGCGCACCGCGGGCTGGGCCACCGAGGTGGCGCCGCAGTCGATGCTGCTGGCCTTGGGGTTCGCGGCGGCGGTGGGGATCTTCTTCGGGTACTACCCGGCGCGCAAGGCGGCCTCGCTGGATCCGATCGAGGCGCTGCGCTACGAATAAGGAGTGCGGACCGGCCCCCCGCGACAAGGCCCTGGTGCAAGGAACGGAAGCGATGCCATCGACGTCCCGACCACCGGTGCTCCTGTACGACGGCGACTGTGCCTTCTGTCAGGGGGTCGTCAGGTTCGTCTTGCGGCACGAGAAGCGGCACGGGTTGCATTTCGCGTCCCGGCAAAGTCCGTTCGGCGTCGCGGCGTTGGCGCGCCATCCCGGTCTGCCGGACATCGATTCCGTGGTGTGGCTCGAGCCGGAGTCCCTCGGGCAGCCGCAGCGGGTGTATATCCGTTCGGAGGCGGCCCTTCGCGTCGCGGCCTACCTCGGCGGCTGGTGGCGATGTGCGGCGGTCGCGCGCCTCGTGCCCCGTCGCTGGCGGGATGGGGCTTACGATCGCGTTGCCGCACTTCGGAAACGGCGGCCGGGCTCCGCGCAGGCTTGCCGGCTCCCCGCCCCCGAGGCCCGCGAGAGATTCATCGATCGCTGAGCCTCGAGGCGGCGTGCGCCGTCGCACGGACTAGTCCCCCGCACCCGCCAGTTTCTTCCCCGCCCGCACGATCATCGCCACCAGACCGAAGACCAGCACCAGTCCCAGCACCGGCAGCAGCAGGGCGATCGTACCCAGGACGACGGCGCCACCCGTCTCGGCGGCGGCCACGACCGGGTTGCCGAAACCGGCGGTCATGACGGTCGAGAGGGCGCGCGTGCCGACCGACGCGGCTTGGACGAGGCCGGCGAGGCCGCCGCCGGCGATGATCGCCAGCGGCCAGCGCGCGTAGCCCGGCAGGTCGATGGCCACGGCGGCCATCAGCGCGGCGCCCGCGACCGCGGCGGCCGGTGTGGCGAGGGTGTCCAGGGCATGGTCGAGCCAAGGCACGCAGTAGGCCAGGGCTTCGGCCAGGGCGGCGGTGCCGAAGATCACCAGCGCCGTGGTCGAACCCAGCCAGGCGAACCCGGCGGCCGGCTCCAGGTGCCCGGTGTGCACGGCGATCGCCGCCAGCAGCAGGGGCACGAAGACGCGCAGGCCCGCCGCGGCGGCGAGTCCCAGTCCTAGCGTCACGCCGATCGCCGTGTCCATGGTTGACCTCGCTCGCCGATCAGGGATGGTCGTGCAGCTCGTGCGGGTCGCGCGGTTCCTTCGACTCGCGGGGCTCTTGCGGCGCGAAGAGCCGGTGCAGCGTCGCCAGGTGCTGCAGGCGTTCCTGCTCGCTCTCGGCGCTCTTGAGCGACTCCATCGAGCGGCCCAGCACCTTCTTGATGAACTGCTGCAGGCTGGCGTCGACCGCGGCGGCGACCTCGTCGGACTGCTTGCGGCGCACGTAGCCGACCTGCTTCTCCTTCAGGTCCTCGAGGTAGGCGCGGAACTCGGCCACGCTCGGGCGCAGGTCCATCTCGCCGACCCACGCGCGGAACTCCGCCAGTTCGTCCTCGATGATGCGATCGGCCGCCGGCAGCTGCTTGCGCCGCGCGGTCAGGTTGGCCTGGACGATCTCGTCGAGGTCGTCCAGGCCGAAGACGTAGGTCTCGTCCACGCGCGCCACGTCGGGATGGACGTCGCGCGGGACGGCGATGTCCAGCACGTAGAGCGGCCGGCCGCGGCGGCGGCGCATGGCGGCGCGCACCATCTCCGGCAGGATGACGGGCTCCAGGCTGCCGGTGGTCGAGAGCACGACGTCCACGTCGGCCAGCGCGGCGGGCAGGTCCTCCCAGGGGCGGGCGCGCACGAGCTCGCCCTTGCCGCCGTTGAGGTCGGCCGCCAGGGCCTGCGCGCGTTCGGGGCTGCGGTTCACCACGATCAGACCGCCGATGCCCTGCTGCAGGAAGTGGCGGGCCGCCAGGGAGCCGGTCTCGCCGGCCCCCACCAGCAGGGCGCGGTGACGGGACAGGTCGGCGAAGAATTTGCGGGCCAGCTCGACGGCGGCGAAGGCGACGCTGACCGCGCCCTCGCCGATCTTCGTCTCGGTGCGGACGCGTTTGCCGGCGCGGAACGCGCCCTGGAACGCGCGCATGAGCACCGGGCCGAGTTCGTGGTGTTCCTTGGCCAGCCTGTAGGCGTCCTTGAGCTGGCCGGAGATCTGGGGCTCGCCGAGCATCATGCTTTCCAGGCCGGCCGACACCCGGTAGAGGCGCCGCACGGCCTCCCCGTCGGTGAGCCGCACCGCGAACTCGCCGGTGAACAGGGCGGGATCGAGGCCGGCTTCGGCCAGGCAGCGGGTCATGACTTCGAAGGTGGCGAACTCGGGCCGGGTCTCGAGGTAGATCTCGGTGCGGTTGCAGGTGCTGACGGGCACGGCCGAGACGAACCCCGGTTCCCTCCCCAGGGCATCCAGCAGCCTGCCCACGCGTTCGGGGTCGATGTGCGCGCGCTCGCGCACCTCCGTCGGTGCGAGGCGGTGGTCGACCCCCCACATGTGCAGGCCGGCGTGCCCCGCCATCACACGCCCCCGCGCAAGCTGAAGTTGTGGAAGCTCGGGACGAAGTGGTGGATCGCGCCCATCGCCAGCACCACCGCGAAGTAGGTCACGATGGCCAGCATGTTCATGCGGCGGCCGCGCCAGCCCCACCAGCGGTGGCCGGCCAGACCCACCAGGTAGACCAGGAAGATCACCCAGGAGGTCAGGATCTTGGGATCGAAGGGGGTCAGGCTGCGCGCCGTTTCGGGGTCGAGCTTGTCGGCCAGGTCGTAAAGCCATAGGTGGCCCAGCGCCAGGGCTCCGAACAGCAGCGGCACGCCCAGCTTGGCCGCGCCCACGCTCATGCGCTCCAGGACCTCCAACGGCGGCAGCCGGCGGAAGAGCAGCCCGAAGGTCTTGCGGGCGAGCTGGCGCGCCAGCACCAGGTAGAGGACCGCGTAGAGGAAGCTGAGGCTCAGCGCCGTGTAGGCCAGCAGCACCAGCACGGCGTGGCCGGCGTAGCCGGGGTCCTCCAGCAGCGGGTTGGCCGCCGGTTCGGCGACGGAGAACGCGCTGGCGATGAACTGCAGCAGGAAGCCCACGCCGGTGACCAGGAACCCCGTCTCGCGCACGCGCAGCCGCCGCTCGACCACGGCGTAGATCAGCAGCAGGGACAAGGCCAGCAGCGACAGGAACTCCAGGGGCGAGGCCATCGGCAGGTGGTGGTGGACCCTGGCGTGCAGGACGGACGCCGCGAGGTGGGTCACGACGGTCGCCGCGAGCAGCCGGCGGGCCCAGTGGTGGGCGAACCTGCGGTTCTCGTAGAAGACCCACAGGTACGCCACGAAGAGCAGCAGGTACAGCAGCGGGAGCAGGACCTCGCTCACGGTCAGCGCGAGCCTCATGCCGTCCCTCCTTCGACGCGGGGACCGGTCGCCGCTAGCCGGTCGAGCACGGCGGCGGCCATGGTTTCGGACTCCTTGATGCAGGCGTTGACCGACACGCCGCGGTACGAGCTGCCGCCGAGGTGCAGACCCGGGAGGCCGGCGAGCTGCGCGTCGATCCGGCGCAGGCGGTCGAGGTGGCCGGGCTCGTACTGGGCGATGGCCCGCGGGTGGCGGAACACCTGGACCATCGCGGGCTCGCCGCGCAGGCCCATCAGGCCGCGCAACTCGGCGACGGCGCGGTCCCGCAGGGCGTCGTCGTCGTCGTCCAGGACGCGCGGGTCGAGTGGGCCGCCGGCCATGCAGTGCAGCAGGACCCGGCCATCCGGGGCGCGGTCCGGGAAGATGCTGCTGGTCCACAGGGCGCCCAGCAGGCGGCTGCGCTCGCGGGTGGGGATCAGCAGGCCGAAGCCGTCGAGGTCGTGGGCCACGTCGTCGCGCGCGTAGCCCAGGGCGATCACGGCCATGGGCACGTAGGGGATGCCGTCCAACAGACCGGACAGCGTGGGGTCGAGGCCGCGCAGGTGGGCGGCGGCCGCGTGGGCCGGCGTGGCGTGGACGACGGCGTCGCAGTTGATGGTCTCATTCCCGGCGGTCCGCACCCGCCAGGTGTCACCGTCGCGCAGGATCGACGCGACCTCGCTGTCCCCGGCGAGGACCGCGCGGGCGTCGGTGCGCAGAGCTTGCGTCAGGGCGGCGGGCAGCGCCGCCATGCCGCCGCGGAAGGAGTGCAGGGTGCCGGACGGGCCGGCGTCGGCGGCCTTCTTGCGCTGCTTGGAGATGGCCGCCAGCGCCCGGAACAGGCTGCCGTGGTCGCGCTCCAGCTCGATCATCCGGGGGAATGCGGCCGCCAGGCTGAGCCGGCGGGCGTCGCCGCCGAAGATGCCCTTGACCATCGGGTCGAGCATCAGCTCCGCGAAGTCGCGCCCCAGGCGCCGTCGGCCGAACTCCCAGACCGACTCGTCGGTCGTGGGATCGTCGGCCGCGCGGCCCAGGTCCCGCCGACGCGGCACGAGGAGTTCGCCCAGGATGCGCAGCTTGGCGCGGAGGGAGAAGAGGTCGCTCTTGAGGAAGGCGGGCGGCGAGGCGGGGATCTCCCGCAGGCGGCCGCCGACCACCAGGAAACGGCGCCGGGCCGCATCGCTGCTGCGCACCAGTTCGCCGCCCAGCTCCAACCGGTCGACCAGGCGCAGGGTCGCCGGCTCGTTGTCCAGGAAGCCGTTGGGCCCCCACTCCAGGCGCCAGCCGTCGCGTGCGAGGGTGCGCAGGTTGCCGCCGAAGTCCGGCGCGGCCTCCAGGACGTCGACCCGCAGGTCCAGCCCGCGCGCCGTCGCCCCTTCCAGCAGGCGCAGGGCCGTGGCCAGGCCCGACACCCCGCCGCCGACCACGACCGCGCGTCGCGTGCTCCCGGAGCGCTCAGGCACGCGTCGCCTCCGCGTGGAAGGGATCGCCGGCCAGGCGCGCCGCCAGCGAAGTGAGCCAGGTCTCGTCGAGGTTGAGCGCGGCGCCGCGGTCGAACTCCCGCACGCCCAGGCGCTCGGCCTCGCGCCGCAGTTCGAGGTCGAGTTCGTGCAGCGTCTCGATGTGCTCACAGGTGAAGCTGACCGGCTGCACCAGCAGGTGGCGGCAGCCGGCTTCGGCCAGGCGGCGCGTCTCGGCCGTGATCTCGGGACCGAGCCACTTGATGGGGCCGACCTTGCTCTGGAAGGCCAGAAGGGGTGCGGGGCCGCCCGGCAGGCGGGCCAACCAGGCGGCGTGCCCGGCCGCGGCGAAGGCCGACCGCACGCGTTCGTGGACGGCGCTGACCGTGGCGCGGGTCTGGCTGAGATAGGGGTCGCCGCGTTTCACGAATCTCTCGGGCAGGGAGTGGGCCACGTAGATCAACGCGCAGGCCTGCGGGTCCACGCCCTCGCCGGCCCAGCGCAGCAGGCCGCGGCCGGCGTTGGCTGCCAGGGTCGCGATGAAGCCGTCGAGCAGGTGCCAAGCCTCGACCACGTGGACCGCGGCGCCGGGGGCGAAACGGTCCAGCGACTCCTGTACGAAGGCCAGCGTGCTGCCGTTGGTGGCGTCGGAGTACTGGGGGTACATCGGCAGGACCAGGAACTGCTCCGCGCCGCGCTCACGCAACCCGCGCACGGCCTCGTCGGGGTAGGGGCGCCAGTAGCGCATGGCCGGCAGCGCGACCGTCGGGCGGCCGGCTGCGATCAGCAACTCGGCCAGCCGGTCGCCTTGGGCGCGGGTGGTCGGGACCTGCGGCGAGCCGCCGCCGTGGCCCATTTCGAGGTACCGCCGCCGCACGGCCGGCGCGCGCCGCCGCGCGATCAGGCTGCCCAGGACCGGGGAGAGGAAGCGCGGGATGGGGATGATCTGGGGATCCCGGAACAGGTTGCGCAGGAAGGGCTCCACGGCGTCGGGCCCGTCGGGACCGCCCATGCCGCAGAGGATCAGGCCCGTGGTCCGGGCCGGGTCGAGGCGGTCCTGCCGAAAGCGACGCGGTGCGGTCATCCTCGCCTCAGATGGTCTTGGAGAACAGGGGCGTCTCGCTCGTGCGGTCCAGGTAGGCGTCGAACTCCATGCACAGGTTGCGCACGAAGAAGCGCCCCAGCTCGGTGACGCGCACACGGTCGGGCAGGAACTCCACGAACCCCTCATCCTGATAAGGGCGCAGGCGGGCCAGCCCGTCGGCCAGCAGCGCGTCCGCGGGCGTGCCGAAGCCGGGCTCGGTCAGCGCGTACGGCAGTTCCAGGTTGCACATCAGGTTGAGGATCGCCAGGCGCCGCAGGCGGTCGTCGTCGCTGAGCCGGTGACCCTTGACGATCGGCAGGCGTCCGGCGTCGATCGCGGTCTGGTAGCCGTCGAGTTCGGCGTCGTTCTGGACGAAGCGGTCGCACACGTCGCCGATGCCGCTCATGCCGAAGGCCAGCATGTGGGGCGCCGGCCGCGTCGTGTAGCCCATGAAGTTGCGGTGCAGGCGCCGCTCCCGCAGCGCGACCGCGAGTTCGTCGTCGCGGCGGGCGAAGTGGTCGATGCCGATCCAGTCGTAGCCGGCCTCGGCGAACAGGTCGATGGCCAGGCGGAACAGCTCGAACTTCTCGAAGCCGGACGGCATGTTGTCGGTGTTGATGAGCTTCTGCTGGGGCTTGACCCAGGGCACGTGGGCGTAGCTGAAGCAGGCCACGCGGTCGGGCCCCTGCTCGATGATGTCGTGCAGGGTGCGCTCGAAGGACGTGCGCGTCTGCTCCGGCAGGCCGTAGACGAGGTCGAGGTTGACGCCCTCGTAACCGGCCTCGCGGCAGGCCCGGTACAGCTCCAGCGTGCGGTCGCGCTTCTGCAGCCGGCCGATGGCCTTCTGCACCGCGGGCTCGAAGTCCTGCACGCCCAGGCTGATGCGGTTGAAGCCCTGCGCGCGCAGGAAGCGCGCCTGTTCGGGCGTGCCGATGCGCGGGTCGACCTCGATCGAGATCTCGCCCCGCGGGTCGACGGCGAAGGCGGCGCGCAGCAGGCGCAAGGCGCGCTCGACCTGCGGGTCCTTGAGGAAGTTGGGCGTGCCGCCGCCCCAGTGCAGCTGCACGACGCGCCGGCCGGGGCCCAGCACGTCCACCACCGCCGCCAGCTCGCGCTCGACGCGGTCGAGGTAGGCGTCGACCGCGCCCTTCTCGCTGGAGACCACGGCGTTGCAGCCGCAGTAGTGGCAGTGCTTCGCGCAGAAGGGCAGGTGCAGGTAGACCGACAGCTCGTCGTCGGGACGCGACGAGAGTTCGCGCAGCGCCTCGCGGTAGTCGGTCTCGCCGAAGTCGCGCGTCCAGGCCGGCACTGTCGGGTAGCTCGTGTACCGCGGTCCCGGCTTGTCGTGCTTCTGGAGCAGTTCGCGCGGCACGTCCAGCGCCATGTCAGTCCCCCTCGCGGTACGCCTGCACGGTCGCGACCAGGGTCTCGACCGCGGCGATCGGCGCTTCGGGCAGGATGCCGTGCCCGAGGTTGAACACGTGGCCGGCGGCCTCGCGGCCGGCGCGGCAGATCTCCAGCGCGCGGCGGCGGATCTCCTCGTGGCTGCCGAACAGGCACAGCGGATCGAGGTTGCCCTGGACCGCCTTGCCGGGATAGGTGCGCGCGGCGACTGCCAGGTCGAGCGTCCAGTCCACGCCGAACGCCTCGGCGTCGAGCGTGCGGACATGGTCGAGGTAGGGGGCGCTGCCCTTGAGGAAGTAGACCCGGGGCACGCCGGCGTCCTTCAAGCCCGCGAGGATGCGCCGCAGGCCCGGCATGATGATCGCGGCGTAGTCCTGGGGGTGCAGGATGCCGCCCCAGGTGTCGAAGATCTGGACCGCGTCGACGCCCGCTTCGACCTGCATCAGCAGGTAGTCGGTGATCTGGTCGGCGAGCTTGTCCAGCAGGCGCGCCAGCAGCGCCGGATCGGAATAGAGCATCGCCTTGAGGTGCCGGTAATCCTTCGAGCCCCCGCCCTCGATCATGTACGCCGCCAACGTGAACGGCGCGCCGGCGAACCCGATCAGGGGCGTGTGGCCGCCGAGTTCGCGCTTGATCAGGCGCACGGCCTCGGCCACGTAGCCGGTGTGCTCGCGCGAGTCGACGACGCAGAGGGCGTCCACGTCGGCGGCCGTGCGGACGGGATCGTGCATCCGCGGGCCGTGGTCGTCGAAGGAGAAGGGGGCGCCCATGGGCTCCAGCGGCACCAGGATGTCGCTGAACAGGATGGCCGCGTCGAAGCCGAAGCGACGGATCGGCTGCAGGGTGACCTCGCAGGCCAATTCGGGGGTCTTGCACAGCCCGATGAACGAGGTCTTCTCACGCACCGCGCGGTACTCGGGCAGGTAGCGGCCCGCCTGACGCATGATCCAGATGGGCGTGCGCTCGGGAGCCTCGCCCCGCAGGGCGGCTAGGTAGGGGCTGGTCTGAAGAGAGGCCATGTCGTCTCCGGGATAGGGTCGCCGGTGCGGAGCAGCACCGCGACGCGGGCGACCGCCACGCGCTGGGAGGAAATCTAGTCGCGGTTCCGGCGCATTGTGTCACAAATACGTCACATTGGGGGTTTTAAAGGGTCTGGGGGGCGCCGTCCAAGAAACGGGCCCCGCACCGTCCTGGTGCGGGGCCCGTCGGATTGTCGCAAATCACCCGGCCCGGGCCGGGCTGGTCAACGGATCAGTGCACTTCGTAGTGCGCGTCGCCGAAGTCCTTCACATGGCACTTGTTGCACAGCGAACGCTGGTTGGTCACCAGGGTGTAGCCGTAGTCCTTGTTCGCCACGTCATCCGCCGAGGCGCCGGTATCGGTGATCAGCGGGTGCGAGCTGATCAGGTGCGTGGACGTGAAGTCCCAGCGGCCGGCGTCCGCGAAGGGCGACGCGTGCGAGCGATGGCAGGTCAGGCACATGACCTGGTCCTGGGGCAGGGGGCCCTGGGTGTAGTTCAGGGGGTTGACGGTCTCGAGGTCGACGTTGACGACTTCGAAGGGCACCAGGCCGCGGTACGAGGTGGCGGGGTCGCCGCCGGTGGTCTGGTCGGTGGTGATGTAGGCGTTGTAGGTCGCCGCCACCAGGCTGCCCATGTCCTCGCCGGTCGCGTGCACGAAGTCCGAGGTGTTGCCCGAGTGGAGGTCCGTGTGGCAGTTGGCGCACCACTCGCTCATGCCCGACTTGTAGACGGTGTGCGAGAGGTCGGTCTCGGGCACGCCCGAGGGGCTGTTGCCCAGCGTGCGGCGGCTGTTGCCGACGGCCAGCGGAGCGGGGCTGTCGAAGCCGTAGCGGGCGCCGCCGTAGATGGGGCCGGTGCCCTCGTCGCCGTACAGCAGGCGGTAGTTCTCGTTGCCGTGGGGATCGTGGCAGCTGGTGCAGGTCAGGTACTGGCTGTCGAAGTCGCCGCCGGGGGCCGCGGCCAGCATGGGATCCCGGACGATGCCGTAGGCCGGCGAAACGACGTTATGGCCGTGCGTGTAGCCCTGCCGGGAGCCGGCGCGGGGGAGGGTCCACGAGAAGGTCTTGGTGAGCCAGTAGAAGTCGCCACCGGCGCCCCAGCCGAAGCCGCCGGCGAACTGGCCGTAGGCCGCGTGGCACTTCAGGCAGGTGTCGCTGGCGTTGCCGTTGTTCAGCAGGTAGGCGTTGCCCGCGGGATGATTGACATCCACGGGGTTGCCGTTCTGGCTGTTGTGCATCGTGTGGCAGCCGGCGCAGTAGGCCACGCCGCCGTCGTGGAACGCCAGGGCGGCGCCGCTGCTCAGGGCGAGAGCCAGGACGATGGTTGCGGTGATCAACAGTTTGTTCTTCACAGAATCGCCTCCGAGTTGTGCCGGCGGGCGAAGCCGCCGATGGGGTTTGACGCTGGCGACCGGGTCGCCGTGGCCGAGCGTGAGGCCGGCCGCTCTTCATCCGACGAGAACCAGAACCACTGCCGAAAATCGAGACGTGCGAACAATCCTTGCGGCCCCGCGCGGGCGGAGCCTCCTGCTACTCTCCTGCTTCCGTGCCGAAGATCCCGAACGTCTGGACGCGCCCTTCGTAGCCCTGGGCCACGAACACGCGCCCGGACGTCGCGGCGATGGCGAGGGGGTGGTAGAGCTGCCCCGGCGCACCGCCGAACGAACCGAACTCTGACGAGAAGTTGTGGTCACGGTCGTAGACCAGGACCGTGTGCCGCATGCGGTCCAGGACCAGGACCTCGCCCGCGGGCCCGAAGGCGATGCCGACCGGGAAGGCGAGGCGGCCCGGGCTGGTGCCGGGGCGGCCGAAGGAACCGGCGTCCGCACCGTCCGCCGTGCGGATCAGCACCAGGTGCAACTCGCCGCCGGGGATGTAGAGGCGGCCGTCGGGCGCTTCGGCGGGACGGCCGAGTTCCGACTGCTCGCTGACGCCCTCGAGGGCGCGGTGCCAGAGCACGCGGCCCGTCGCGGCGTCGTGCTTGGTGAGCGTGCCGGCGTATTTGTCGAGTGAGACGTAATTGCCGTCGGCGGTGACGATCAGGTGGTCCGGCTGCCACTGCGGCGCGGGCCGCTCGACGTCGAAGCGCACCGGCTCGCCGCGCAGGTCGAGCTTGCGCAGGGTGCGCGCGCCGTCGGCGTCACGGTCCGCGAAGACGAAGCCGCCGTCGAGCTCGAGGCTGCCGTCGACGGGGGTCGAGAGGGCGGCCGCGATGCTGCTGGTGAACAGGGTGATCCCGTTCCCGTCGACGACGTGGAATTTCACGCCCCGCTCGTCGGTGACGCACACGTCGCCGGTCGCGGGATCGAGGCTCAGGGCGACGGGACGAACCTGGCCGGCCGCACCCATATCGATCTGCAGCGTGCTTTCATAGCGAAAAGCGATCGTTCCCTTTGCCGCGAGCGGGCAAACGGTCAGCAGGGCGGCGATGCAGATTGCGCGGCTGCTTGTCACGGGGGTGTCACCGAATCTGTTGGTGTATTCACAGCGAAGTTGTTTCGAAGTCACTCGCGACGCTGTTGTTGTCATTCATTGTGAGCTCTTGTCACGGAGATATCATAGCGCTTCTGTTACTATTCCGTCAAATGCATTTTGAAGTAAACGCTCTCATATTGCGAAAAATCTTTATTTTTGACAATAGTCGCCAATATCCACTATTTCGGTCGTGTAAAGCAGACCGGCCCCCTGATGGGAGCCGGCCTGTTAAAATACGCACTAGTTTGGCGAGATCAATTCACAGCCATCAGCGCTTCTGGCGGATCTTTTCGGTATGGCATCCGATGCACAGCTTCCCGCCGGCGTCCTCCCGGAGCACCTTCTCGAACTCCGACCCATGGGGATCGTGGCAGCTCGCGCAGACAATCTCGCCGCCACGGACCGGGTCGGTCGTCCCGGCGCCCAGCGGGTGGTCGGTGTGCTCCTGCCAGGAGTGGCAACGCAGGCACGGGTCGGGACCGGCGGGGACCGCACCGGCCGCCGCCGGGCTGAGGTGGGGGTTGTGGCACATCGTGCACTGACGGCCCTCGGGATCGGGGTGACGGTGGCTGGAGGACTTCATCCGCGCCGCCTGCTCGGCGTGACAGCGGCCGCAGACGGCGGCTTGGCTGCGCGGCAGCAGATCGGGCACCGGAGAGGCGTGGGGCGTGTGGCACTCCAGGCAAGCCCGCTCTCCCGAGAGGGGCGCGTGGAGGGTCGCACCCTTGAGTTCCTCGGCCAGGCCGGGATGGCAGGACAGGCAGAGGCGTTGCTCCGCACCCGCCTGCACCTTGCCGCTCGCGTCGTGGCAGGCCTTGCAGTCCCGCTTGGCGTACGGCGGATGGACGTGGCCGTGTGTCAGGCCCGCCTGCGTGGAGGCGTGCGGGTCGTGGCAGGCCATGCAATCGGCCGACTCGAGGTCGAAGCCCAGGTGCGGCCGGGTCAGCGCCGAACTCTTCAGGTCGTGGCAGGTTGCGCAGAGGGCGGGCACCTCCCTGGTCAGGAGGTTCGCCTGAGTCGTGCCGTGCGCGTCGTGGCAGGTGGCGCAACTCCCGTCGGCGAACGGCATGTGTTGCCGGGGAAGCGACCGCGCCTCCTGCAGGTCCTGGTGGCAGGCCCAACAAGATTTCGCCCGTTCGGTGCGCAGCAGCGCGGGCTGGTCCGACCCGTGCGGGTCGTGGCACGCGGAGCATTCGCCGTCGCGAGCCGGCCGGTGGGCCAGATCCGCCCGCGGGAACAGGTCGCTGCTCTCGTGGCACGCGGCGCAGGCGGCGCCGACGCCGCCGGCTTTCAGCAGGTGATCGCCGCGGGCTGCGTGGGCGTCGTGGCAGGCGCTGCAGTCGCCGGCGTCGAAGGGGGCGTGAGGGTGCCGGCGCGCTTCCGTGAGCCCGTCGTGGCAGCCGGCGCACAGCGCCTTCTGGTCGGCGATGGGTGCGGGGCCATCGTGGCAGGACGCGCAGTCGCGGTCGTCGAAGGGCGGGTGCGAATTCGGCCGGATCAGCGCTGTCTGTGTGGAGTGGTGCGGCGCGTGGCAGCCCGTGCAGTCCAGCCCGGCGAGTTCACGCCCGAGGTGGGCGCTCTTCAGGGCGACGTCGCTCTCGTCGTGGCAACGGAAGCAGAGTTCGGCGGCCGGCGCCGTCAGCAACGCCGGCTGTGCGCCGCCGTGGGGCAGATGGCATGTCGTGCAGTCGTCCATGATCGGCGGATGGACCGACTTCGCCGCCGCGACGTCGACGACGTCCTCGTGGCAGACGGTGCAGAGCAGCGGCTCCGGCGCGGCCAGCAGATCGGCACGGTCCGCGCGGTGGGCGTCGTGGCACGCGGTGCAGTTGCCGGCGGCGACCGGCGCGTGCGCGTGGCCGACGGCGCCCTGGCCTGTGTCGTGGCAGTCCAGGCAGATCGCCGTCGCCGGTCGTCGCAGCATGGCGGCCTCGTCGCCGCCGTGGGGCCGATGGCAATCCCCGCAGAGGCCGTCTGCGACGGGCGGGTGCAGGCTGCCCCCCTCGGGTTTGACCGCCTGATCGGCGTGGCAAGCCAGGCAGGTTGCCGCGGGCGAGGCCTTCAGCAGGGAAGGCTGGTCGGCGCGGTGCGGCGTGTGGCAGGCGAGGCAGTCGCCGCGCGCGGCCACATCGTGGGGGTGGGAGGTGACGAGTTCGACCTTGACCTTGAGGTGGCATCCGAGGCAGAGGGTCCCCGCCTTGGCGGTCAACAGTCCCGGCTCGGTCGAGCTGTGCGGGTCATGGCAGGCGGAGCAGTCCCGCTTGACGAAGGGCGCGTGGTCCGAGACGGCGGCGACGGACACGTCGCCGACTTCCTGGTGGCAACCCAGGCACAGCTCGCCGGGAGGCGCGGTCAGCAACGCGGCCCGCGCGCCGCCGTGGGCGTCGTGGCAGGCGTTGCATTCGCCGCCGGCGACCGGCGCATGCACCAGGTTCTTGCGGAACGGTGCGTCGTCGTGGCATTCGAAGCAGAGCCGGCGCAGCTCGGTCTTGATCATCCCGGCGTGTGAGCTGCCGTGGGCGGCGTGGCAGTCCAGGCAGGAGCCGTCGGCGACGGGTGCGTGAGGCGTCGCGGCGCCGACGCCGGGCTGGTCGTGGCAGGACAGGCACAGGTCGTTGCCCTGGGCGACCAGCGCGGTGACGCCCCCGGCGTCCTGCACGTGGCAGGCGGCGCAGTCGCGGTCCTTGACGGGCGCGTGCTGCACGGCCAACAGGAGCTTCGGCGCGTCGGCGCTGTGGGGATCGTGGCAGGACGTGCAGCCGGTGATCGCGGCCGCGTCGCCGTGCGCCTGTGCGAGCTTGCGGGCGTCGCGGTGGCAGGACAGGCAGAGCGCGTCGACCGTCGTGTCGAGCAGGTGCGCTTCGGCGCTGCCGTGGGGCCGGTGGCAGGCGGCGCACCCCTCCTTCTTCAACGGGGCGTGGACGAACGCACGCGTGAAGGCGGCGCCGTCGTGGCAGGTCAGGCAGGCCGCGCCGCCCTTCGCCGGCAACAGGCCGGGCTGGCCGCTGCCGTGGGGGTCGTGGCAGGCGATGCAGCCGCCGTCGCGCACCGGCGCGTGGACGTGCGCCAGCTCGGATTCGGCGATCTGGGGCGCGTGGCAGCCCGCGCACAGCTCGATGCCCGACTCCTTCAGGGCCAGCCGCCCCACGACGCCGTGGGGCTCGTGGCAGGCTTCGCACTCCGCCTTGGCGAAGGGGGCGTGCGCGTGGGGGGCGCCGACGGCCTTCTTCTGGTCGGCGTGGCAGTCCAGGCAGGTCTTGGTGCGGAAGGGTCCCGCCGCCAGGGCGGCCCCGGGGAACAGGATCGCCGTCAGCAGGGACGCCAGCAGCAGGACCGGAACGAGTCCGGCGGACACAGCACGCTTACTCATGGCTCTCCTTCGCGGTCTGCTGCGCCAGCCGTTCGCGGATGACGGCTTCGGCGCCGGGGACGATCCTGACGGTCGTGGCGGCCTCGAGGCGGGCGATCGCGTTGGCGATGTTCTCCCGCGTGCGTTGGGCCCTCATCCGCAGCAGCAGGTCTTCGCGGCAGTCCGCGAGCGGCCGCGGCGTGGGTTGCTCGACCTCGGTCACGACGGCGACCACCCAGCCGCCGGGCACTTCGTAGGGATCCAGGATCTGGCCGGCCCGGGCCTCGCCCGGCTTCAGGCCGAGCATCTCCGGCTGGAGCCAGGTCGTGGGCAGGGCGGCGGCGTCCTGGCGGACCTCGGCCGTGCGCTTAGCCAGCCAGGTCATCTCGGCGCCCTGGTCCAGGCGCTTCTTAAAGGTGTCCGCGGCTTCCTTTTTCTCAAGCAGCACGCTCTGCACTTTCAGGCGGGTCGGCGGCGTCAGGTGCGACAGGTTCGCTTTGTAGAACGCGGCGATCTCGGCCTCGGTCGGCGTGAAGCGGAATCTGCCCAGGGAGTTGACCATCTCCTCGAGCACGAGGTCCCGTTCCTGCTGGGCCGCGAGGCGTTTGACCGCGCTCCGCTTGGGGTAGCCGAGCCGCCCGGACTCGTAGCCGAGCAGGGCCTCGCTGAACCACTTCTGGAAAAACTCGTCGCGGATCTGCGGGGCGTCGGGTTTGTTGGCGAGCCCGTGGAAGTGCTCGAAGCGCATGTTGCTGGTGAGCGCGCTGACGCGCAGGGCGCCCGACGGCAGTTTCGCGAGCACCGCGTCGCTCTCCTTCAGCTGCTTCTTCACCGCGGGGTCGGTCGACGCGTAGTCGAGGGAGGCGAGCAGCGTCTCGTCCACCCGGATGCCGTATTTCGACTTCAGGTCTTCGAGGTAGGCGGCGATGGCCTCTTCGCGGGCCTGCGCCGGGTCGGCGATGACCAGCGGCGCGGTGCCGGCGATCGAGTCCAGCAGGGCGATGATGCTGCGCGAGCGGATGGTCTCGCGCACCTGGGCCGCGATCATGTCCTTGCGGTGAAGGCCCGTGCGGTACCCCTCCTGGATGATCAACTCGTTCTGGACCAGGCGCCGCAGCACGGCCGCGGGCTCGGGCATCTGCTGCTCCTGGCTCTTGTTCATCTGCAGCGTGACGAAGAGTTCCATGTCGAGGTCGGCGACGGAGATCGTGTCGCGACCCACGAACGCGAGGGGGGTGTTCTCTGACGGGACCGCGGCCACGGTCGCGCTCGCGACCAGGAGCGCGACGACGGTGAGCGCGAGGCGGGCGTGGGAACGGGCGAATTTCATGTCAACGTACCTTCCCCGGCTGCCGGGATTCCTCCCACAGCCTGTGCATGGACGCGGCGAGCAACCGCCGCGGCGAACTCGATCCCGTGTTGCCGAACCAGCCCCGCACGGGGCGGTTGTCCTGATCGATGTCGAAAGCGGCGGCCACCAACCCCGTGCGGGTGTCGACCGTGCGCAGGTGCAGCGAGAACGAGGACAGCGTCTCCCAGGGAACCGCGGACGCCGACGCGCCTTCTTCGGCCGCGGACGGGGCGGCCTGGTCCGGTTCGCGGGTGATCATTTCCAGCACGATCGCCTCGGGCGCGCCGAACGTCTCGGCCAGGAGCGCCAGCCCGGATCGATCGAGCCGGCGCGGGTCGGCGCCTCCGGCCACCAGGGCGCCGCCCAGCACGGCCGGGTCCAGGACCGCGCACGCCGAGTCGGCCAGCGCGGCTTCGAGCAGGCACTGGGTCGCGATCTGGGCGGTCGCGGCGTCGAACCCCAGGGGATGGACCGCCAGCGGCGCGAGGGGCGCCCCCGACCGCGGCCGGTTCGTCGCGGCGAGCGTGGCGACGAGCCGGCGGCAGGCGATCGCGAAGTCGATCCGCCAGGCGGCGCCGCCCAGGGCGCACGCTTCGGTGGCCGCCGACCCGATCAGGCCGGTGCCGGCGTCGAGGGTGCGGCCGGCCAGTTCGATGCGGTCGCGCCCGAGGTACAGGTGGACGAGCAGCAGGCGGTCCGCGCCCGCGCTGTCGAGATCGGCGAGGAAGGCCGGCGGGAGGAGCCGGCCGTCGCGGATCCGCCGGTGGCGCTGCAGGGCCAGCGACGACGCGGCCGGCAGGGGCGCGCCGCCGTGGCGCGCGAGCGCGCCGGTCAGCTCCTGTTCGCCGAGCGCGCGCAGGTCGGCCAGGTCCGTCACGCCGCTGCCGTTGCCGGCGCCGGCCATGAACAGCAGGATGCAGGTGCGGCCGGTCGGGTCGGGTGCGGCGCGCTGCGCGGCGGCGGGGGTCGCACCCAGCAGGGACGACAGCAGCGCCAGGACCGCCGCGGCGTGCCTGAAGTGGGCGACCATGGGGCTGCCGGACGTCGCTCGCATCAGAACAGGGACTCCAGCGCGTCGCGCACCGCCCGGCGCGACACCTCGTGTTGGCTCGCCGAGTCGCCGCCGAAGAGCTTGCGCCAGAACGACGAGCCGTCGCGCGAGACCTGGGCGTTCCAGACCATGGTGCCGGTCTCGGTCTCCAGCATGGAGAACGACGCGGTCAGCGCGCAGGTCTGATCGCCGCCGCTGCGCCGCTGCCCGTAGTCCTCCACCGTGCCGGTGAAGATCGCCTGGGCGCCGAGCGCCTCGCCGAGCGTGACGACCTGTTCCGGCGTCAGGGGCGTGTCGGACCCCAGGCCGAGCCGGTTGCAGGCCGCCAGCGTCGCGCCCGGGTCGACGATGTCCAGCGCCTCGGTCTGCAGCAGTTCGGCCAGGAACACCGGCTGCAGCCGCGCCGCCGCGAAGCGGTCGGCGCTGAGATTGTGGAACGGGACCACCGCGCAGCTCTTGACGAAGCTGAGATCCACGTCGGGATGGATGAAGTGCGTGGTCTGGGGCGCGCACCCGGCCAGCAGGGCCAGCCCGAGCGCGAGCGCGATCCGGATTTCCCGTCGATATGCCATCGTCCCGTCTCCCGTCATGGCGGCCGCGCGGCCGCGCCTCAGAAGCTCCAGTGGACCCTGAAGCTGGTGTTGAAGGGCGAGTTCCGTTCGCCGTCGCGTTCGTATTCCTGGACCTCGAGTCCGCCTTCGAGCGTGAGGCGGGGGCGCGCGCGGCAGACCGCCTGCACGGAGGCACCCTGCTGGTGGGTGTCGGTGCGCGTGTCGTGCTGGTCGCTGAGCGAGAACTGCAGGCTGACGCTGCCGCCGGGCAGCGGGGTCCAGGTCAGGTAGTGGCGCAGCATCCAGTCGTCCCTGAGGCGCTGCTCGTAGCGGGCGAGACTGTTCAGCGACAGCAGGGGCCGGATCTGCCAGCCGAGGTCGAGTTGCGTGTCGTTGAAGGGCGTGAATCCCGCGCCCGCGACCGTGCTCACCCAGCGGTTGACGCGGCGCAGGTTCAGGCTGAGTTGCGGCTTCGGGGCGCAGGTGACGGTCGTGGAGACGGTCCATGACCGGGAGTCCTGGGTCGAAGCGTAGTCGTCGAGGCGCGCGTGGCTGACTTGCTGTTGCAGGCGGAACGCCGGGGCCGGCTGCCAGGCGACGTCCAGCGACACGTTTTCGGTGACCTTGTCGAGGTCGCGGCTGTGATCCACCAGGCGCGACCAGCCCAGCCGGCTCCAGAGGCGCTCGCGCTCGCGGCGGGTCAGCGAGAGGGTGGTGCCCGTCACGTCGGTGCTGCTGCGCGACGGGCTCTCCAGCTTGTCGACGTGGTAGGAACCGCTGGCCGTCCACAGGCCGCGGCGCCAGGTCGCGCCCAGGCGGTGGTCGGCGCCGCTGAGATCGCGCGCCGCATCGTCGAAGCGGCGCTCTTCGAAGCTGGCGTCGTAAGTCAGCGTGAGATCGCGGCGCGCGTCGTATTCCAGGTTGCCGATCAGCTGGTACCGCGAGACATCGCTCTCGGACGTCGCGCTGGATCCTGGCCCCTCGATCTCGAGTTCGGTCAGGGCGATCACCGCTTCGGTGGGGCCGGTCTTGATGTCGACCAGCTTCAGGCGGCGCGCGGCGATCCCCGACGGGAACTCGATGAGCCAGCCCTGACGCCCGTTGCCCCAGTCCTGGTAGGCGGCGCGCGCGGCGCCGGGCGCCAACTCGGTCCAGGCGACGCCCTCGGGGTCGTCGTTGACGAAGACGCGCCACTGCAGGAAAGCGGGGAAGCGCACGATGTCCGCGATGTAGAGAACGGCCTGGGTCATCTCCGTCGTCTCGCCGAAGTCCACCACGAGGTTGCGGTAGTCGCCGCCGTACTCGCGCACGACGGCCTGTTCGTCGCCGAGGTCCAGGCCCGCCGGCTGGTCGCGGTCCAGGTCGGCCAGGGCCGGCAGCGGCGTCGGTGCGGGTTCGAGGGGGTCGAGGCTCTCGGGAGTCCCATCCAAGACGTAGCCGATGGACAGCGGCACCAGCAGCGAGCGCCGGTCGCCGCCGAGATCGATGGTCTGGTGCAGGAATCGGCTGCGGGCTTCCAGAGCGTAGCGGACCCGGTTGCCGTCCAGACGGCCCGACTTCCGGTACTGCGAGCTGTGACTGGTGAAGAGCCGCTTGGTGCCGCTGCTCACCGATCTCGTGTCGCTGCGGGTAAAACCGTAGCGCAGATCCCCGTAGCGTTGCCAAGAACGCTGGATGCCGGCGCTCAGCATCCGGTCGCGGTTCTCGGTTTCCGTCGGGGGCGTTTCGCGCCGCCAGGAGGCGGTGTCGCTGTAGCGCAGGTACCAGTCCCCCCAAGCGGGTACGCCGCGCACATTGGCGCCCCAGTCCAG
>JANOEP010000020.1:0-16767 GCA_031441465.1 bacterium
GGCGGACCGCATGCGCTCGGTGTGGTAGAGCAGGCAGTGGCGGCCGAGCCGGCTGAGCTGGCGGTCGATGGTAGAGGGAGCGACGCGAAGGTCCCTGGCGATCTGTCGGTTGGCCATGCAGCCGGTGGTCTTGGTCAGCAGCTGCGGGAGGATGTCGGGGCGCTTGAGCCAGTAGGAAGTGGCGAAGGTCTGGGTGCTGAAGGAGCGGCGGCAGTGGAGGCAGAGGAACCGCTGGATACGGTACGGGCTGAGGTGTCGCCGGTAGTAGCCGATGCGTTTGAAGCGCCAGCCTGGGGCCAACTGCCTGTGGTGGCGGCAGTTGGGATTGGGGCAGTGGGGCGGGACGAAGCCCGAATCGATGGTGTGCATGTCCGACCCGAGGCATCAAGCGGGCCGGACACATTTTCGACGGCACAACTTTCAGGCTCAGAGACGCAGCGGGCGGTAGGCGTGGAGGCGCTGGCCGGGATGGATGATGCTCGAGGCGCGCAGCCCGTTGACACTGATGATGTGCTTCAAGGTGACGCCGAGACGGCGGGCGATCTCGAACAACGTATCGCCCGACCTCACCCGGTAGCTCACGCGTTCGTAGCCGTCGGGAGGGGTGTCGGCGCCGGATTTCGCCGGCGGCGCGGCTGCCTTGGCGATGGCCGGCGGCGTCGCCTTGACGGCCGCGGGTGTGGCCTTGGCGATGGTGCGCTCGGGTTCGCGGGGTGCGCGGGCGCCGGGCATGGGGATCAGGAGGCGGTCGCCGGGGTGGATCCGCGACACGTCGCGGATCTTGTTGAGGTCGGCGATGTCGCGTACCCGGGTCCCGTAGTGCGTGGCGATCTGGCTGAGGGTTTCGCCGCGTCCCACGGTGTGGCGGCGCCAGGTCAGGCGTTTCTCGGGCGGGACGGCGGCGAGTTCACGCGCGCAGCGCTCGCCGGTGCCCCGCGGCACGCGCACGCGGAAGTCGCTGCGTTCGGGCGGCGTCGCCCCCCGCAGGAGGCCGGGATTGAGCGCGGCCACGACGTCGCCCTCGACGCCGGCGCACTCGGCGATCAGCGACACGTCGGTCGCGTCCCCGATCGGCACGGTGTCGAAGGTCAGGTCGGGCATCGCGGGCACTTCGAAACCGTAGGCGGCGGGGTCGCGACCGACCTGCAGGGCCGCAGCGAACTTCAGGACATGGTTGCGGGTCTGTTCGGGCATCCGCAGACGGCGCACGTCGTCGTGGCCGGCCGCCTTGATGGCGCGCTCGATGCGGTGTTCGCCGGTGTTGTAAGCCGCGATGACCAGGGTCCAATCCCCGAACATGTGGTAGAGTTGCGAGAGGTACTTCGCGGCGGCGTTGGTGGCGAGTTCGATGTCGTGGCGCTCGTCGACCCACCAGTCGCACTGGAGGTTGAAGTGGCGGGCCGTGCCGGCCATGAACTGCCAGGTGCCAACAGCTCCCGCGCTGGAACGGACGCGGGGGTTGAAGCCGCTCTCGATGGCGGCCAGCCAGATCAACTCGCGCGGCAGCCCGGCGGCGTCGAGATGATCGTAGATGAGCGAGTCGCAGGCGGCCTTGCGGTTCAGCCAGGTCTGCATGAAGCCCCGGCCGGGGCCGGTGAAGTGGTCGACCCAGCGCTGGACCTGGTCGTGGTCGAGGATCTGCAGGTCCTGCTCGATGGCGGTGCGCTCGGGGAGCGTCACCGGGATCAGCGTGTCCGGCAACGAAAGACCGCGCACATCGGCGAGCCCCACGGCGACCAGGGAATCGCCGAGCGCGAGCGCCCGGCTCGGCTGGAACTCGGGGAGTTCCTGCGATTCGAGTGATGCGGTCTCGGAGAACGGCTCGATCATCAGGGACACGGGAAGTTCTGTGATGTCATCCTGGAGAGGCGGGGCGGACGCGCAACCGCCGCCGAACGCGGCGATCCCGGTGACGAGGGCGAAGATGGGAATCAGTCGGGTCATCAGAGGCCGCCTCCGTGCAAGGTCGTTGATTCGTGAAGTGCGGCAGCCACGTTGTTAACCAGGTGGGCTTACGTGATGCCGCAATTGCAAATTACGAGACTATATGTCATACTTGGTTCGAGCTGACTTTCCGGCAACGCCGGCGGGACCACTTGAGTTCCCGCTGCCGTGTCGTCGTGATCCAGGAGAGGGCAACACCCGTGCGCACCGTTCTGCGAAATCTCCTGAATCTGTCCCCGGTCGCGTCCGACCTTCATCAGGAAGTCGCTGCGGCGCTGGCCGGGGACGACCCCCAGCGTCTCCGGCGTGCCGGCCACCGATTGGTCGTGGCGCTCCTGGACGGCGGAGATCTCGTGCGAGTCCGTGTCAGCGGTCGCGACGGTCCGCCGCTTTTCGCCCGGCCCGGGCAGGCGACGCTCCACGACTTGTCCGCTTTCGTCGATCCCACCGAATTGGTCGTTTCCGGTCCGACCCCGCTTCCTGCACCGGTAACTGCGGCTGCACCTGCGCCCGCCCGCGGTCACGGGGTGGGCGAGGCGCCGGGCAGCACCGACCTTAACGCGCCCGAACGGTTGATGCAAGCCATGGAACGCGCCCAGGCCCTGCAGGCCTCCGCCGAGGCCGGAGGCGGGATTCCCCGGGTCCTGCGGGAGATCCTGGTCATGCTGGAGCCCGACCTGCCCGACCTCTCGCTTTACCTGGAATTATTCCCGCCGTTGGAACCCGACACGGACCTCGACCGCGTCTTCGCCGGAGATACGAGCGACCGCCCCTTCTGGGCGACGACCAGGGGCGCCGGCGAAGCTATCTGGATCGGGGATGAACGGGAATTGCCGACACCGTTGCGGAAACGCCTAGACGGTCGTGCTGCCGGCTCCGTCTTGGCGGTGCCGATCCTCTCGCCGTTGTCCGTCGACGAGGGCGAACTCGAGCCGGCGCACGAGGCCGGCCTGCTCTACCTGATGGCGCCCACCGATCGGGACCGCCTTCAGATGCTGCAATTGGGACGGCGCGTCGCGCGGTTCGTGACCCACGGTTGGCAGCAGCGGACGCTGATGAACCGGTTGATGCACACCGACCCGCTCACCGGTGTCCGCAATCGCGCCTTCTTCGACACGCAGTTCGACATCGAACTCGATCGTGCCCGGCGGCGTGGATCCACCGTCGTCCTCCTGCTGGCCGACATCGACCATTTCAAAGCCATCAACGACCAGTACGGTCATCCGGCCGGGGATCGTGTCTTGAAGGCCGTGGCCCGGGAACTGCTCGCGGGATTGCGCCGCATCGACCTGGTCTGCCGGGTGGGCGGCGAGGAATTCGCGCTCGTGATGCCGGACACGCTGCCCGAGGCCGTGGTCGAGATCGTGGCCCGCCTGCAGGTACGCATCGCGAACCTCCGCCTGGCCGACCCGGCGGCGACCGAACCGATCCGCCTGACGGTTTCCTGCGGCGGCGCCGTATTCCCCGGTGCCGGTGAGACCCTCGACGATCTCTACCGCCGAGCCGACGAGATGCTCTACCTCTCGAAGCAGAGGGGCCGCAACCGTTGTCATCTCTGGAATCCCGTCGGCGATCCCCTCCTGACCCTCCCGCGCTACCAGGCGCCCTGAGGCGTGCTGTCGCCGCCGGCGACCGTGCCGCCCGCCGCCACCTCCTGCTGATCTGGGCCATCCTCGCGCTGACCGGTTACGACCTCGGGTTGCGGTCGCCCGCGCCGCTTGCGGATTGGCGAACTTCGGCCGCAACCGCGGCCGGCTGGCAGCGTGCCGGCGCCTTGGCGCCGCTGCTGACGGGCATCTGGACCGCCCCGGCGGCCGTGCCCGTGGCTGCGGTCGCGACGCTCGCGGCGTCCGTGGCCGCCGGCCGGGCGACGGCGACCGCACTGGCGCGTTCGGAAGCCGTCGTGGCCGCTCCCTGGTCGCCTTCGCGGCGACTGCGGGCCGGCTGCGGCGCGGCGATCAGGATCACGGGCTGGCCGTCGCGCACGCCGCGCGGCTGGAAAGCGTCGGGCGTGATCGTGGCGTGCGGCGACTCCGCGCGCGGCGACGCGGCTGCGGCGCCGCGTGCGCGGGACGGCGTGCTCCTGCAAGGACAAGGTCCGCCGCCGCGTCTCTGGCAAGTCGTGGCCGGTCATCTCGATACGACGGTGCCGCCGGGTCCGGCGGTTCCCCGGGGCTTTTCGCCGCTGGCCTACGCCCGCACGCGCGGGCTCGTCTGGCACGGCCGCTTCGAGCCGGACACCACGGCTTGCGCGCGGGGGGGCATCCTGGACGACGCGGCGTCGCGCGTCCTGACGCCCGTGCGCGACCACATCCTCGAGCGGCTGTCGCAGTTGCTGCCCACGCGCGAGGCCGTGATCATGGGCGCCGTCCTGCTCGGGGAGAGGGATCCCCTCGATCGCGAACTGCGGGAACCGTTCACCCAACTCGGACTTTCGCACCTGTTCTCGGTCAGCGGACTTCATGTCGGACTGATCGCGGCCCTGGTCTTGACGCTGCTGCGGCCCATGGCTGTGGGGCCGCTCGGTCGGTGCCTCTGGATCGGGGTGGTGCTGCCCGTCTATGCGGTGCTGACCGGTCTGGCCGGCTCCGCGGTGCGCGCGATGGGCCTGGGTCTGCTCGCCGTGGCCGGCGTGGCGTCCGGTCGCGATCACGACGCCTTGCGCTCCCTCGGGCTGCTGTTCTGGCTGGCGATTGTCTGGCAGCCGGACAGCCTCGGCGATCCCGGCCTGCGGCTGAGCTACTTGGCGGCGGGAGGGCTCATGGGCGCGTTGCGGCTGGCGAACGGGTTGGCGGGCGCGCCGCGGGCCGTGCGGTCCGTCGTGGGGCCGCTGCTGGTCAGCATCGGCGCCACCTGGGCGACCTTGCCGGAGACGGCGGCCGCCTTCGGCTGGATCCACCCCTTCGCTTCCCTGGTCAACCTCGTGGCCGTGCCGGCCTTCGCCGGTGCGGTGTGGGTGGCTGTCGTGGCGCTGCTGGCGACGCCGCTGCCGTGGCTGGCCCAGTCGGCGGCCGCTCTCGCCTGGATGACCGTCCGGCTGTTGTCGGCCGGCGCCACAGCCCTGCTCGCGCAGGGCGACGCGCGCCTGGGCCTGCCCGGCTGGACGCCGTTGTCGGTGCTGCCGTTCGCCTTCGGGACGCTCCTGCTCGTCGTCGCGTTGCGTTCGCGGCCGCCGCCTTGGGTGAGGTGCGCGGCGGCGGCAGGAGCCGTGCTCTGCGCCGCCGCCCTCACGCTGACGGGACGCACGGCGCCGTCCGGAACGATGACGGTCCTGCAGGCCGATATCGGGCAGGGGGACGCCGCCGTCTTCGTCTTTCCCGACCGCAGCGCCGTGCTGGTGGACACGGGACCCTGCTGGTCCGGCGGGTCGCAGTTCGGTCGGGCGCTGGAGCCTTGGCTGCGCCGCGAGGGCGTGCGCCGACTGGCCTCCGTGGTGCTGACGCACGGCCACGACGACCACGACGGCGGCGCCGCCGAAATCGCGGTCGGCTGGGAAACCGCCGCCTGGGCCCTCGGGGGCGAGGCGGCGCCGCCGCCGGGCGCGTCTACCGCGGTTTGCCCAGCGCCGGGGTCGATCATTCACGCCGCCGGCGGCTGGGATCTGTGTTGCCTCGGCGCCGTGCCGGCCGGGATGGCGGCCGCCAACGAGAACGACCGCTCCGTCGTGCTCGCCCTGCGGCGTGACGGTGCGACCATGGGACTGTGGACGGGCGACCTCGAGGTCACGGGCGAAGCCGCCCTGCTCGCCGACGACCGGTGGTGGCCGGAGGGCGAGATCGACGTGCTCAAGGCCGGGCATCACGGCAGCCGCACGTCCAGCGGGCAGGCTCTCTTGGATGCGCTACGGCCGCGACTGGTGCTGATCAGTTGCGGGGTCGAGAACACCTACGAGCATCCCAGTCATGGCCCCTTCGTGTCACGGGGCGACACGCTGCCGATCCTGCGCACCGACCTGTGCGGCTCCGTGCTGCTGCGCTGGCGCGGAAAGGCTCCGCTCGAGGTCCGAACCACGCGCCGGGAACTGCCGTCGGCGTGGCTTGACACCGGCAAAGGGGCTGCGTACCATGCGCGCGTCGCGCCGACGGCGCGTCTGGATCGCCCGCCCGCAACCGCCCAACCGAACCGGGAGTCCCATGTCCAGCCTGCGCAGCACGTTCGATCTCGGCTTGAAGCCCGATCGCCTAGGGAAGGTGCGAGAGATTTTCGATCTCGGACGGGAACTGTTCATCGTCGCGACCGATCGGATCTCCGCCTACGATGTCGTCATGGACCAGATCGTGCCTGGTCGCGGTGTTGTATTGTCAGTCATGACAATGGCCTGGATGGATTTCTTCAAAGAAATTCCTAACCATCTGGTGACGGCGGAACCCGACCTGTTTCCGGCGCCGTTCCGGGAGCACCGCGAGGTGCTGGCCGGCCGCTCGATGCTGGTGCGCAAGGCCGTACCTTTCCCCGTGGAGTGCATTGCGCGCGGCTACCTTTCGGGGTCGGGGTGGCGCTCCTATCAGCGGGACGGGACCGTCTGCGGGCAGGTCCTGCCGGCCGGACTGCTGAAGTCCTCACCGTTGCCGGCGCCGATCTTCACTCCCTCGACCAAGGCCGAGCAGGGCCACGACGAGAACATCGACTTCGCGAGCGTGGTCGACCTGATCGGCGAACAGGACGCGGCGCGTCTGCGCGACGTCACGCTCGACCTCTACCGGCGCGCTGCCGCCTACGCACGCGCCGGCGGCGTGCTGATCGCCGACACGAAGTTCGAGTTCGGTCTGGTCGACGGCGAGTTGACCCTCATCGACGAGGTGCTCACGCCCGACTCCAGCCGCTTCTGGCCCGCGGCCGACCACCGTCCGGGCGAGGAGCCGCCGAGCTGGGACAAGCAGATCCTGCGCAATCACCTGGACACCTTGGACTGGAACCGCGAACCGCCGCCGCCCCGCCTGCCGGCGGAGATTCTCGAGCGGACGGCCCGTCGCTACCAGGACGTCCTGAACATCCTGTTCGTCGAGGAGGCCCGCAGATGGCACCAGGCTCTGATCTGAACCGACGCCGCCGCGCTCTGCTGAGCGTGACCGACAAGTCCCGCCTCGGCGAACTCGCCCGCGCCCTGGACGGCCGCGGCTACGAGCTGGTCGCGAGTGGGGGCACCGCGATTGCGTTGCGCGACGAGGGGCTCGCCGTGCGCGACGTGAGCGAGCTGACGGGCTTCCCGGAGATCTTCGGCGGTCGGATCAAGACCCTGCACCCGCTGGTCTTCGGCGGCATCCTCGGACCGGACGAGGCGGCGTTGACCCAAGCCGCCGGGCTGGGCGTGCTGCCCTTCGACGTGGTCGTGGTCAACCTCTACGACTTCGGCGCGGCGGTCGACGCCGGCGCGGACGAAGCGGCCGCGATCGAGAAGATCGACATCGGCGGGCCGTCCCTGCTGCGCGCCGCCGCCAAGAACCACGCCCGCGTCTGCGTGCTGCCGGACCCGGCGTTCTACGACGACTTCCTCGAGGCCATCGCCGGCGACACGGGTTTCCCGGACCTGGAATTCCGCCGCAACATGGCGGCGGCGACCTTCGCCGTCACGGCGGACTACGACGCCGCGATCGCGGACTGGTTCGTCGGCGGGCACGCCTGCTGCGACGACCCCGATCACGACCACGATCACGAACACGAGCAGATCCTCGGCATCGAACTGCGTTACGGCGAGAATCCCCACCAGAAGGCCGAGCTGATGCTCCCCGGCGACGACACCGACGACCCGCTGGCCGGGATGGGCCTGCAACAGCTCAGCGGGAAGGAACTGTCCTTCAACAACCTCATGGACGTCGTCGCGGCCGTGAAGCTCGTCGACGACCTCGACGTCGTCGATCCCGAAGTCGTCGATCCCGAGGGCGGCGATCGCGTGGCCTGCGCCGCGATCAAGCACACCAACCCCTGCGGCGTCGGCCTCGGGACGACGGCGGCGCAGGCCCTCGCGCGCGCCTTGCTCTGCGATCCCGACGCCGCGTTCGGCGGCGTCTTCGTCTTCACCGGCGAGGTCGACGCCGGGGCCGCCGCGGAACTGCACGCGCGTTTCTGCGAGGTGATCGTCGCGCCCTCCTTCTCCGATGACGCCCTGGAACTCCTCGGCCGCAAGAAGAACCTGCGCCTGCTCAGCCTGGACCGCGACGCGTTCCGCGCCGCGACCTGGGGCCAGGTGCGCATCTTCGGCGATGTGCAGCTGCACCAGGACGAGGACGAGGGCTTCCCCGAGCTGGAGACCTGGCGCCACGTCGCCGGCCCGGCGCCGGACGCGCGCACCGCCGACGCCTTGCGCCTGCTGTGGCGGATCTGCAAGCACGTCAAGAGCAACGCCGTCCTGCTGGGCGACGCCGCCGGTACGCTCGGTGTTGGCGCCGGGCAGATGAGTCGCGTCGACAGCGTGCGGCTGGCGGTCCGCAAGGCGGCCGACCGGAGCCTCGACCTGACGGGCTGCGCCTGCGCCTCGGACGCGTTCTTCCCGTTCCCGGACGGCATCGAACAGCTGCACGCCGCCGGCGTGCGCGCGGTGGTCGCGCCGGCGGGCTCGATCCGCGACGCCGACGTGATCGCGACCGCCGAGCGGCTGGGCGTGACCCTCATGCACACCGACCGCCGCCACTTCCGCCACTGAGCGGCACGTGGCACGGACCGCGGAGACCGGGGCGGACGACCCGAGCAGGAGGACCATGACGCACGCGAGCGGCCACCACGATCAGCCCCAGGTGGCGGTCCTGGACTACGGTTCCCAGTACACCCAGCTCATCGCGCGCCGCTTGCGCGAACTCGGGGTCTTCAGCGAGATCACGCCGTTCTCGCGGGCCCACGAGTTGTTCGGCCGCGAGGACGTGCGCGGGATCGTGCTGTCCGGCGGTCCTTCCTCGGTCGACGACCCGGGTGCGCCGGACCTCGACGCCGAATTGCTGGCGGCCGGCAAGCCCCTGCTCGGCATCTGCTACGGCATGCAGCTGATCTGCCGCCGCCTCGGCGGCGCCCTGGAAGCCTCCGATCGCCGGGAATACGGCCCGGCGCAGATCGAGCGGCTGGCGCAGGATCCCCTGTTCGACGGCACGCCGGCGGCGCAGTCGGTGTGGATGAGCCACGGCGATCGCGTCGCCCGCCTGCCCGAGGGCTTCGTCGCCCTGGCGAGCTCCCGGTCGATCCCCTTCGCCGCGGCCGGCGACCCCGCGCGGCGCATCTACGTCGTGCAGTTCCATCCCGAGGTCGTGCACACCGAGCACGGGCTGACCCTGCTGAGCAACTTCGCCCGCGGCGTCTGCGGCATCGAGGGCGACTGGTCCGCCGCCCACTTCGTGGCCGGTTCGATCGCGGAGATCCGTGAGCGGGTCGGCGACGGGCGGGTGCTGTGCGGAGTCTCGGGCGGCGTCGACTCCACCGTGGTGGCTTCGCTGATCGATCAGGCCGTCGGCGACCGCCTGCACGCCGTCTTCGTGGACAACGGGCTGCTGCGACTGGGGGAGGCCGACGAGGTCGAGCACAACCTCAACGCCTTCCTGCACCGGCCCGTGAAGCGCGTCGACGCGGGCGATCGCTTCCTGTCCGCCCTGCGCGGCGCCGAGGAACCGGAACGCAAGCGCAAGCTCATCGGCGGGACGTTCATCGAGGTCTTCAAGGAGGCGACGCGGGACCTGGGCGAGGTCGCGTTCCTCGCGCAGGGGACGCTGTACCCGGACCGCATCGAATCGGTCTCGATCAACGGCCCGAGCCACGTCATCAAGTCGCACCACAACGTCGGCGGCCTGCCCGCCGAGTTGGGGTTCGAGCTGATCGAACCCTTGCGCGACCTGTTCAAGGACGAGGTGCGGGCCGTGGGGCGCAGCCTGGGCATCCCCGAGAGCCTGCTCATGCGCCACCCGTTCCCCGGACCGGGGCTGGGCGTGCGCATCCTCGGCGAGGTGTCGCCGGAAAAAATCCGGCTGCTGCAGCTCGCCGACCATATCTTCATCCAGGAGTTGCGCGACTCCGGCCAGTACGAGCGCATCTGGCAGGCGGGCGCCGTGCTGCTGCCCGTGCGCACCGTCGGCGTGATGGGCGACCGGCGCACCTACGAAGCGGTGGTGGCCCTGCGGGCGGTGACCAGCCTGGACGGGATGACCGCCGATTGGGCCCGCGTCCCGGACGACGTGCTGGCCCGGGTCAGCAACCGCATCATCAACGAAGTGCCCGGCATCAACCGCGTCGTCTACGACATCAGCAGCAAACCCCCGAGCACCATCGAGTGGGAATGAGGTCCGACGAAACGCGATGACCACGCGCCTGCGCATCTGCCTGCACCTGGCCGTGGCGGCCGCCCTCTGGGGGGCGGCTTCGTCCGTCACGGCGCAGACGGCCGATCCTCACCGCCCCGACGATCCCGCGCTGGCGGCTTGGCGCGAGGGGCGCCGCGCCGCGATGAAGGCGCGTGCCCTGGACAAGGACTCGCCGGCGGAATTCGGGCTGCTCGTCATCCCGGTGGATTTCGACGGCGAGCGCCTGCCCGCGGCCTGGGAAGCCGCGCGCGATCTCGCGCCGCGCCTGCTGGAGGGACGCGGCTCGCTGGCCGGCTACGTGGCCGAGGCGTCCCGGGGCCGGCTGAGCCTGCGCCTGGTGCTGGCGCCGCTGGTGCACCTCCCCGGTTTGCCGCGCGACTATTCCGATCTCGGCCTGCAGGGCTTCTTCAACACGCGGATGCTGGCGCAACAGTCGCTCTGGGAGGCGGCCGAGGCGGGGGTGCCGTTCGCGGCGGCCGACCGCGACGGCGCCGACGGGGTGCCGGGCAGCCCCGACGACGACGGCGAGGTCGACGGCGTGCTCATCCTGCACGCCGAATCAGGCTGGGAAGGCGACCCCGCGGGGGTGGTCGTGCCCTTGCAGTACTTCCTGGAATATCCGGTCGTCGAGTCGGGAACGGCCGCGCGCAACTACGCCGTGGCCAGCCTGCACAGCGGGCTGGGCATCTGGGCCCACGAGACGGCCCACCTCTTCGGTCTGGATGACCGCTACGACGTGTTCCTGCCCGGCACGGGGGAGGCCACGGCACGCGGCGGGCTCGGCGCCTTCAGCCTGATGGCGGCCGGCGCCCGCGACGGCGCCGACGACGACGCGCCGGCGCTGCCGGACGCCGAGAGTTCCTTGCTGCTCGGCTGGCGCGACGAACGCGTCCTGGTCGGGCGGGGACCCGGCCCCGAGATCCTGCCGGCGGGCGAAGTCTGGCGCCTGCCCGCGGGGCCGCTCAATCCCGGGCAGTGGTTCCTGCTGGAAAGGCGCGGCGGTACGCCGCCCTGGGATCCGCTCCTGCCGGAACCGCGGCTGGTGGTCTACCACGTCGACGGCGACTTGCCCGACGATGCGCAGTCGGCGCTGGGCACGCGGCATTTGCGGGTCCGGCTCGTCGAAGCCGACGGTGACCAGGACGTGGCGGCCGGCCTCGTCGCCGGTGATGCGGGGGACGCGTTTTCCGCCGGCGCCGGTCCGGTGTCCTGGAACGCCGCCACCACGCCGTCGAGCCACGGCTACCTGGGGCCGAGCGGCGTGGCCTGCACCCTGATGCAGGACGGGGACGAACTGCGGGTGGACTGGGCGACGACCGGGCACCGGCTCACGCTCGAGCTGCGGATCGTGCCGGCGCCCGGGGACACCCTGGTGGACCTGGTGGTCCGCGATCCCGACCTGTCCAGCGGTCCGTTCGCCGTCACGCTCGCCATCGCCGGCGGCGCCTCGCCCTGGGGCGAATTCGCGCCGGGCGTGGCCGCCGTCGGGCGCGAACTGAGCGAAACCGCGCCGGGGGAATGGCGTCCGGCGACGCCAGTCCGCTGGTTGCCCGCCGGCGAGCCGCCGGCCGGCGCCACGACGGCCTTCGTGACGGAGCTGCGGCGTGACGGTGACGTTCTGGGGTCCGAATCCCGGCAATGGCTCTGGCGGGAGGCCGACGCCCCCTTCTCCACCGCGGACTGGCCCGGCGACTGGGAGGTGCTCGCCGACGGCGGCACGACCTGGCACCTGTGGGGTGGCGACCTGCCCTCGCCGGTCCTGGCCTGCACGGACGCCGCGGCCACGTCGCCGGCCGTCTGGCCCGAGGTGACGTACCAGAACGGCGACGAAGCCATCCTGATCAGCCCATCCTGGCGCGGCTCCGGTCGCGCCCTGCGCGTCATCCACGCGTTGGACGCCCAGCTGTGGAGTCCCGGCCTCGGCGCGGACGGCGCGGTGCTGGAGGCCGTCGCCCTCGACGGTTCGATCGTCGCGCTGGAACCGGCCGGCGGTTACCCTGGAGCCATCGCGCGGGACGTCGATAATCCGCTGTTCGGACGCCCCGCGTTCATCGGTCCGGGCACGCTGCTCGCCGGCGACAGCCCGCTCTGGCGTGCCGATGTGGTGCCCTTGCCCGACGCGCTGGACGACGGGGGCCGCTTGCGCCTGCGCTTCGCGAGCGACCCGCTCTGGCGTGGCCGTGGCTGGCTCATCGCCGACCTCGCGCTGGTTCCCGCCGCGGATGCCGAACGGCCCTGCCGCGCCGTCTGGGATCGCCAATACGACGGGCTCATGGTGACCTGGCCCTGGGAGACGCCGACCATGCTCGCCGTCGAGTTCAGTCTCGATCGTGGCGGGAATTGGACCACGGCGTGGGAGGGAACGCCCACCGCCGGCCCCAGTGCCGGCTCGTATTTCGTGCCGGCTCAGCGCTTGGCTGTGCCCGGCGGCGCCGCGGCCGCGCGCGCCCTGGTGCGGGCGAGGCTCCGCGTGCCGGTCGGGGAGGTGGCCACCCCCGCCGCCTATTACGACTCACCCTCGCCGGAGGCGGCGACCTTGGGGTGGCCGACCCCGAATCCCGGCTGCGGCCTGATCCGTCTACCGGTGTCCCTGGCGGCCGGCATGGCCCGCCTGACGATCCACGACCTTCGTGGTCGTCGTGTCCGCACCTGGACCCTGGCGACGGGCGACTACCTCGTCGCTTGGGACGGCCGGGACGACGAGGGGCGGCGGTTGGCGGCCGGCGCCTATATCGTGCGCTTGGAGCAGGCAGGTTCGGTCATGACCCGAAAGGCGACCCTGGTACGATGAAGCGAATGCTCACGACGATGCTGTGCCTCGCCGCCATGACCTCGGTGTCCGGCGCCACGCTGCTGGTGGACCCGTGCCTGGAGGATTTTCGCGTCGGCGACCTCCCGACCGGTCCCGCCGCCTACACGCCGCAGGGCTGGGCCGGCAATCTCTTCGAGCGCCCCGCCTGGTCACCGCAGTGGAGCGAGGCCTGGGACCGGCTGTTCCAGTTGTCGGATGAGGAGCGCTCCCGCCTACCGACCTGGCCGTTTTTCGTGGCGATCAGCGGGGACGACACCCTGCAAGCCGATCGCTGGTGGGACGAGCTGGCCGCCACCTGGCAGGAGGTGCGTCAGGGGCGGGAGCCGACCGCTCCGGAGTCGTCGGGTCGGAACTGGTTGGCCTTCGAGCAGCGGAGTCTCGCGGTGTTCCATGCCCTGGACCGGGGGGACACGGCGGCGGCGTTCATCGCCGCCGAGTCGGTCCTGGCCTTGGAAGACCTGGATGACGAGTCGCGCTTGATCTGGAGTCTGCGGCGCCGGTCGCTGGCCGGACCGCCGGGCGACGCGGGTCCCTGGGACGAACTGCTCGCACTGCACGCCTGTGATCGCGACACCGGCTGGGATCTCTGGCGCGCCCGCGCCGCCGCGACCGGCCTCGACCCGCTGACCCTGCCGTCCCAGCCCGCCCGCTGGGCGCGCTGGCTGGTGGCGGCCGGGGATGACGCGCTCGCGGCGAACCAGCTCGAACGCCTGGTCGTGCCCGCCGAGGTCAAGGCCGGACTCGGCGCCCGGCTGCTGGCGGGGGCGGAGTTGCGCCGCCACTTCCAGTCCCACCCGCTGCCGCCGACCGACGACGAACTGCAGGACTGGTGGCTCCAGGGGCGCCTGCGGCTGGCCGGCTCGTCGGCCGAAGCCGCGGAAGAGCTGGCGGCTTTGCCGGGGTTGGCCCCCGCCAACCGCGCCGGACTGCTGCGGCGAGCCGCCGACCGCCGGGCCGGGGAGGGGTTGTGGGGTGCGGCCCTCGCCGATTTCCGCACGGCCCTGTTGGTGGCCGAGAGGTCGGGGAAGCCCGCAGTCCTGAGCCGCGTGCGCGCCGAGGTCGATCGCGCGCGATCGCTGGCGGACCAGCAGGGGCGTCCCGACATCCGGGCCGAACTGGACGCGCTCTGGAGTCCGCCCGCGGCGCGGGAATCCGACGGGCCACGCGTTGCCGCCGCCCGTGCGAAAGTGCGGCGGGGAAACGCGCCGGACCTCGGCGTGCGCGGCCAGACGGATTTCCCCGTGCGCGCCCGCGGCGTCGAGGCGGCCGTCTGGCGCGTCTGGGCGCGGCAGGGCCGGGCGCTGACGCTGATCCGAGCCGGGGATGCCGCGGCCGCCGCCTACGATTCCCTGCTCGCGTCCGTCCTGGCGGCGGATCGGCTCACGACCCAGCGTCGGGGGGCGGCGGCGGCCTGCGGCTCCGTGCTGGCGTCGGCCGGTTGCGGCGATCGCCTCGGGCTCTGGCTGCTGGCGTCGGCGGCGGCGGCAGCGGGTCCCGTGCTGCCGCCCAGCGAGTCGTCGCCCGTGCCCGCGCTGGTGGAAGCGCACGACGACGACCTCGTGCGGCACGCACTTTACGGCGCCGCCCTGCTGGCCGGCGATGACCGGGGCCGCTTGGCCGCCGGCATGCGGACGCCGCGCGGCATGCTGAGCGAGGACGAGCGCCTGTTGCTGGTCTTTCCGGTGCCGTCGCTCGGTGCGGTGACCAGCCATCTCGCTGCAGGAGCCGAACCCCGGCTCGCCCTGGCCGTGGCGCGCAACGAGTCCCTCTTCGATCCGGCGGTGAGGTCGCACGCCGGCGCCCTGGGCTACATGCAGATCATGCCGTTCCACTACCGCGACGGGGCGCGCCGCGCCGGCGACGTCGAGTGGAGGCGGAGCGTGACGTCGCTGGAGAAGGGGCGCGCCTTGCTGGGCGAGAACGCGCGCCGGTACCGGGGCGACCCCTACCGGACCCTGGCCGCCTACAACGCCGGACCGGCCGCCGTGGGCCGCTGGTCGGGCCAATTGGGCCGCCGGGCCAGCCGCCAGGCGTTCCTGGAATGGATCGGCTACGCCGAGACGCGCCAGTACGTGGAGAAGGTTTTAATTGACCGGGAGGTCTACGACTGGATACTTAACGACGCCGTCGGCACGCTCGGTGCCGGTGTCGATCTGGACTGACCCGAGGCCAGTGCGTTTCTATGACTATGAACGACAATGAGTTGCCACACTCGCCCCCGGTCCGGACCTGGCGCGACAGCGTGGAGTGGGGTCGCAAGGCCATCCACGTCAGTTCGACGGTATTGGCCGTCTGGGTCCTGTCGGTACCCGATCCGTGGACCACGGCCGGCCTGGCGGCGGCGACCCTGTTCGTTATGGCCGTGGACTTCGCCCGGCTGCGCATGAAGCGCTGGGCGCTCTGGTTCTACCGGAAATTCCCGCTGATCTTCCGGCGCGACGAGCGCCACGACCTGTCCGGCGGCTCGGTGATGATGATCGGCGCGACGCTGGCCTCGTTCCTGTTCCCGCCGGCGCCGGCGGCAGCCGGCATCCTCTGCCTGGCGTGGGGGGACTCGGCGGCGGCGGTGGTGGGGCAGGCGGTCTCGTTCCGGCGTCGCCAGTTGGGACTCGAGCGCGACGACGGCACGCGGGCGCCCGTGGTGATCCGCCGGCGCGGCAAGACCTGGGTCGGCACCTTCGCCTGCTTTGCGGCCTCGTGCCTCGTGACGGCCCTGGTGCTGCACGGCGAACCCGCGTTCGCGCTGGCGACGGGCGCCGTCGCCGCGGCGATGGAGCGCTGGACGCCGGGCCGCTGGGACAACCTGACGATCCCGCTGGCGTCGGCGGCGGCGATCCAGTTCTGCCACACCTGGCTGCGCTGAACACGCTTGGCTGAGCCGGCCGTGCCCGGCGGCGCCGACCACATCTGGCTGCGCTGTCGGGCGCGCCGCAACGGAGGATCGACCCGCGATGATCAACGCGATGATGCAGAGGCTCTTCGGCAAGAAGTCGCAGCGCGATTTCAAGCGCATGCAACCGTTGCTCGACGAGGTGAAACGGGCTCGGGCCCCCTTCGCCGCGCTGGACGACGACGCCCTGCGCGCCAAGACCGAGGAGTTCCGCCGCCGCCACGCCGACGGTGAGAGCCTCGACGACCTGCTGCCCGAAGCCTACGGCCTGGTCTGGGAGGCCTGCCGCCGCCTGGCCGAGCGCCGGGCGGTCTGGCCGGTCTGGGAGCGCCAGGTGGCCTGGGACATGGTGCCCTACGACGTCCAGATCGTCGGTGCGATCGTGCTGCACCAGGGCAAGATCGCCGAGATGGCCACCGGCGAAGGCAAGACCCTGGTCGCGGTGATGCCCCTGTACCTCAACGCCCTGCCCGGCAAGGGCGCCCACCTGGTGACGGTCAACGACTACCTGGCCCGCCGCGACGCCGAGTGCTCAATTGGAGACTTTATCTTGGGTCAATTTTCAGTAATCTACAGAAATTAGCGTGAAAAAACGCAGAAAATAACGAAAAAACACGTTTTTTCGAATAATTTAAATTAATCGAAAAAACCTGTTTTTTGTACTTCTGTGAGTCAGAATTCTGACTATAAGAGGTACAAATCGAAAACAAAAATGTTGCATCGAAAATTTCAAAAGCCACTTTTGTTCAGAATAGAGCCCTGACTCGAGTGGACCTAGCGTAGGAGCGGCCAATTCGATCCGGGAGCGCATCGCCGCAATCCCTTCGGCCCGCAGCATTTCGGCC
>JANOEP010000021.1:0-24328 GCA_031441465.1 bacterium
CGGCAGAAGAGAACCAGGTCGAAGGATCAAAAGAAGGGCTGAGAGGTGGTGTTGACGCCCCTGCCCGCGAGGGGTTAAACTTGTGCTGGGTGCCGCACTATTGGACCGGCCCCCGCCGCACTATTGGACCGGCGTTCACAAGATGATTCTACAGACCCTAATGTGACCTTGTGTGTACCAGAAGGGCGCAAGCAAGTTACTCCACACCTGCCACGATACTGATATATCTCGCAACCCACTCATTATATTATACTTATGACGGTGTCGCTCGGCCGGCACCGCAGCCGATAAATTGAGTTTCGATCAACTGAAGAATAGATAAGTCACGAGGATTGCAGCAAGGATGCCAGCGGCATCGGCTACGAGGCCACATCCCACCGCATGCCGCGTCCGCCGGATGCCAACGCTCCCGAAATAAACCGCCAACACATAAAACGTCGTCTCCGAACTCCCCTGCAACACACTAGCCAACCGGCCCGCAAACGAATCCGCCCCATGCGTCTGCATCGTCTCGATCATCACGCCCCGCGCCCCGCTCCCCGACAGCGGCTTCATCAACGCCGTCGGCAACCCATCCACCCAGCGCGCGTCGACCCCCAAGGCCCCCACCCCGGCGCGCACCCCATCCAGCGCCAGATCCAACGCCCCGCTAGCCCGCAGCACCCCCACCGCCACCAGCATCGCCACCAGATACGGCACGATCCCGATCGCCACCTTGAACCCGTCCTTCGCCCCCTCGACGAACTCGCCGTACACCGCCACCCGCCGCCGCGCCGCCGCCAACACGAACCCGACCATCACCGAGAAGATCACGGCGTTGGCCAGCACCGACGACGCGGCCTGGGCCGTCTCGCGCGGCAGCGAGGCGAACAGCGCAACCGTGCCGACGACCAGCAGGGTGAGCCCGCCCAGCCAGCCCGCGATCACCGGGTCGGCCAGCCGTCGCCGCTGCACCGCCATGGTGGCCAGCAGGCCGGTCAGGGTGCCGCAGAAGGTGGCGATCAGGATGGGCAAAAAGACGTCGGTCGGGTCGGCGGCGCCCATCTGCGCGCGGTAGGTGAAGACCGACACCGGCAGGACGGTCACCGACGCGGTGTTGATGACCATGAACAGGATCTGGTCGTCGCTGGCCGTGTCGGGGTCGGGGTTGAGCGTCTGCATCTCGCTCATCGCCTTGAGCCCCAGCGGCGTGGCGGCGTTGTCCAGGCCGAGCATGTTCGACGCCATGTTCATGACGATGGCGCCCTCGGCGGGGTGGCCGGCCGGGATCGAGGGGAACAGGCGGCGCAGCAGGGGCGAGGTCAGGCGCGCCAGCAGCTCGACCGCGCCGCCCTTCTCGCCCAGGCGCATCAGGCCCAGCCACAGGCACATCACGCCGGTCAGGCCCAGGGCGATCTCGAAGCCGGTCTTGGCGGAATCGAAGGCCGCGCCGACCATGTCGGCGAACACGGCGGCGTTGCCCAGCACTAGCGCCTGCACGAGCGCGGCCAGCAACGCGATGACGAACAGCCAGGTCCAGATCCGGTCGAGCAAGAGTCCTCCGCGGGTGGGTGTCGCTGGCAGTCTAGCCGAGGCGGCCGGATACTGTCATGGTGTATGTCGGTGCGGTGCCCCGGCTGGCGCCTTGCCCGCGAGGGCGGGATGTGGGAACCTTGGCTGTCGGCTGCGAATGGGAGGATGCCGTGCGCGAGATCTGGTCGGGAACCTGGGGCAAGCTGCGGGCCGCTGAAGGCGATCCCGTGCTCTACGCGCTGTGCGACCGGGGCCATAGCGCTGCGGCAGACGCTACCAGCGCCGCGACCCGCGCCCCCGACCTGCCCCTGAACGACCTGCTCGGCCGCCCCCTCGAGGTCCGCTTTACCGGCAAGATCGCCTGCACCGCCTGCGGCCGCGCCGTGAAGAAGACCTTCGGCGAGGGCTTCTGCTTCCCCTGCTCCCAGTCCCGCGCCGACGCCGACATCTGCATGGTCAAGCCCGAGCTGTGCCACCACGGCAACGCCGCCTCGCCCTGCCGCGACGAGGCCTTCGCCATGGCGCAGTGCTTCCAGCCGCACGTGCTGTACGCCTCGCTGACCTCGGGGCCCAAGGTCGGGATCACTCGCAAAGTCAACGTGCCGACACGCTGGTTCGACCAGGGTGCGGTGCGCGCCGCACCTCTGGCGGAGCTGCCCGACCGCCGCGCCGTGGGGCTGATCGAACACGAGCTCGCGAGCCGCCACGCCGACCGCACGCACTGGATGGCCATGCTGAAGCAAGCCGAGCCCGAGGCCGACTTCGACGGCTTCGTCGCGAAGATCCTAGCCGAACTGGCGGAGCTGGGCGTCACGGCCCTGCCGGCCGAAGCCCGCGCCGTGCGCCGCTTCCGCTACCCGGTGCTGCGCCACCCGACGAAGGTCGTGAGCTTCAACCTGGACCGCGAACCCACCGCCGGCGGCGTCCTGGACGGCGTCAAGGGCCAGTACCTGATCTTCGACCAGGGCGTGATCAACGCCCGCAAGTACGCGGGCTACCGCATCGTCGTGAGCGAGGAGCCGTGAGCGCGGACGAGCTGGACATCGACGGCACCCTCGACCTGCACATGTTCCAGCCCCGGGACGTGAAGGACCTGGTGCGCGACTACCTGGACGCCTGCCTGGAGCGCGGCATCCTCGACGTGCGCATCATCCACGGCAAGGGGATCGGCGTGCAGCGGGAGATCGTGCGCGCGGAGCTGGCGCGGCACCCGGCCGTGGAAAGCTTCGGCACGGCCCCGGACGCCGGCAGCTGGGGCGCCACCGTCGTACGGCTCGCACGGCCGGCGGCAAAGGACGAAGATGGGTAAGCACAAGAGCCGCCAGCCCGGCAGCAGCGGCCGCACCAAGGGCACGGGCCGCTCCATCCGCCACGAGGCCTACGAAGCCGAGGACCGCCCGCGCCCCTCGGGCGAGCCGCCCCCGGCCATCCACCTGCGGCAGCTTCGTGCCGCCCAGGCGCTCGAGAAGCTGGAGATGCAGATCTTCCTGCTGCAGCGCCGCGGCGCGCGGCAGGTGCTGGTGGTTCACGGCAGGGGACTGCGCTCGCAGGGCGAGCCCGTGATCGCGCCGCTGGTGCAGGATTGGCTCAAGGCCCACCCCGACATCGTCGCGAACTGGGAGCCCGCGCCCCGCGACTGGGGCGGCGAGGGCGCGCTGGTGGTCACGCTGAGGAAGGTGCTGTCATGACCGAACTGAAGGGGCGCGTCGCGCTGGTGACCGGTGGCGCGGTGCGTGTCGGCCGCGCGCTCGCCGTGAAGCTGGCTGGGGCGGGGGTCGACGTGGCCGTCCACTACAACCGGTCCCTGGACGAGGCGCGCGCGACGGCGTTCGCGATCTCGGAACTGGGCGCCCGCGCGACCTTGGTGCAGGGCGACCTGCTGGATGCCGAGGCGCCGGCGCGCCTGCTCGCCGAGGCGTCCGCCGAGCTGGGACCGGTCGACATCCTGGTCAACAACGCCTCGCTCTTCGACCAGGGCCGCTTCGCCGCCACCGACCTGGATGTCTGGAGCCGCATGCAGCGGATCAACCTGCGCGCCCCGCTGCTGCTGAGCCAGGCCTTCGCCGCGGCGCTGCCCGCCGACCGCGACGGCGACATCGTGAACTTGAACGACATCCACGCCCTGCGCCCCCGCGCCGAGTACTTCGCCTACACCCAGAGCAAGGCCGCCCTGCACGACCTGACCCGCAACCTGGCGCTGGCCCTGGCGCCGCGGGTGCGCGTCAACGAGATCGCCCTGGGCGCCGTGCTGCCGCCCGCCTCGCCGCCCGAGGCCTACGCGCACGTGTCCCGCGACGCGCTGCCGCTGCGCCGTTTCCCGACGCCCGACGACGTGGGCGACGCGCTGCTGTTCCTGCTGGGATGCCGGGCGGTGACGGGGCAGACGATCCTCGTCGACGGCGGCGAGCATCTGCGCGCCTGAGATCAGGGCGTGTGGTAGGGCATGGCGAGTTCTTCGACCACGCGGCCGTTCAAGCGAATCCGGAAGTTGAACGGGTTGGGCCACACCCCGCTGCCCATCTCCAGGCGGACATCCCCGTACGTGAAACCGCGCGTGAAGACGTTCCCCTGGATGGCCGCCGGCCCCAGGGGCGCGCCCAGCGAATGCGCCACGTCCGGCCAGCCGAACAGGTGCTCGCCGAAGTCGTCCCAGACCGGGTAGCAGCCGTCGATCAGCAACGAGATGGCGCGGAACGAATCGCCCGGGTTGAGCGTGGTCAGCACGTTCTGGTCGTCGTAGTAGAAGGCGCGGTTGATGTTCTCCAGCAGCAGGTAAGGGCCGCCGTTGACGGTGCGCGGCCAGCGCCGCGCGTGCCAGAGGCTGTTGAAGATGCCCGGGTCCATGGCCTTGCGCATCTTGTCCGGGGCCTGGAAGCCGAGGGTCGGGAACAGCTCGTAGTTCATGCCGTCGGAGAGCGCCGCGAAGGTGGAATCCGTGTAGGCGCGCTGCCCGTTGAAGACCTGGATGAAACCATCGCCCAGCCGCGCCCGCAATTCCGTGACCATGTCCGCGCAGGCCGCCTTGTAGGCGGCCAGTTCGTCGGCGTCGTGCATGATGTCGATGCCGTCGCCGTCGAGGTCGGGCTCGCCGGTCACGTTCACGAAGTCCGGGATCCAGATGCCGGCGTTGAAGTAGTCCCAGAAGACGCCGTCGAAGGCCGTGCCCGAGTGCTCCTGGAAGTCGGCGATGATCGCGACGATCGTGTCGCGGCAGGCGGGCTCCAGGATGTTCACGTTGACCTTGCCCGGCCAGCTCTGCAGCGTGTCGCCCGTGGTGGTGGAGGCCCAGTAGGGCCGCAGGGCCTCCCAGCGCGTGCGGGCGTAGCTGCCGGCCGGGTAGCCCTCCCAGTCGAGGCGGATCATCTGCACCGACACGTAGCCGATGACCGTGCAGTCGGGATTGACGGCCTTGATGCGCTCGACCACCGACGGCCCGCTCGGGGCGGGATCGCTCCAGAGCACCTCGGCGTCGATGCAGAGCAGGTCGGCGCGGGCGATCTCCTCGATCATCGCGTCGTCGCTCCAGTCGTGGTCGCCCCAGTGCAGGGCGGCGTAGCGACGCGGGGAGTGGGCCGTGTGGTCGACGCCGAGATCGCTGGCCGCCACGCGCAGCCTCAGGTCCCCGCTCGCGAATCCGGGGTGGTCGAGGCCGATGTTCCAGGTCAGGACGCGGCCGGCGCCGGGCGCCACGCCTGCTCCGGCGTCACCGTCGAGGCTCGGGCAGGGCAGGTCCCAGGTCGCGCCGCCGTCGGGCGAGGCCAGCAGGCTGACGAAGCAGGTGTCGCCTTCGGCGTCGGCGAGGTCGTAGGCCACGTCGACGATGCCGCTGCCGTCGGTGCGTTGGGCGGTGGACACGTTGCTCACGACGGGGTCGGCGGCCGCGGCGGGGCCGGCGCCGATCGCCAGCGCGGCTGCGATCACGAGCAGGGCAGCGTGCAGCTTCACGGCAGCATCACCACCTTGCGCGACGGCGCGGCGCGGCCGTCGACCGTCAAGCGCACGAGATAGGCGCCGCTGGACACGCGGCGCCCGGCGTCGTCGCGGCCATCCCACGCGCGCGTGTGGAGGCCGGCGGGCAGCTCGGCGTCGAGCAGCGTGCGGACCCGCCGGCCCGCGGCGTCGTGGATCACGAGGCGGGCGCGGCCGGGCTCGGCGATCTCGAAAGCCAGGTCGGTCTGCGGGTTGAACGGGTTCGGCGCCGGCGCCGCCAGCAGCGGGGCGCGCAACGAGGGCGGTGCGTCGGTGCCGGGCAGCAGGATCCGGAAGTCGCCATCTTCGACGACGGACTGGTTGCCGAACAGGTCGCGGACGGTGACGCGCAAACGGCAGGTCCCGCTGGCGACCTCGGGCACGGGCCAGTTCCAGGCATGGTAGCCGTTCACGAATTCCAGGTCGATGCTCGCCAGGAGCGAGTTGCTGGCCAGGACGTCGGCCTGATGCCCCTGGATCTCCAGGGTGGGCGAATCGTCCTGCACGGACCAGCTGAAGACGACCGAGGCGGGAGAGGTGAACGTCTCGCCGCCCTTCGGCGCCGTGATGTCGTAGATCACCGGCGGCAGCGTGTCGACGACCAACGGGCCGCTCGTGCCCGCGCCGATGCCGGCCGCGACGGGCCCCGCCGCCGCCAGCAACGTCGCTAGCAACATCGCCGGGGCGTACCCGACCCCGCGGATCTTGTATCGGAACCCGATACGCATCTTGAACTTACCAACTTTCGTCCGAGGCCGACGTGTTGCCCGCCACTTCTTACATAATATCATGTAATCGGCATTTATTGCAACTCCTGAAGCCGATTCCCGGCAAGGTCGCGCGACGATCCGCATCGACGGCGGCGCTTAGGGGTGATGGTAGGGCAGGGCGATCTCCTCGACCACGTTCCCGTTGATGCGGATCCGGTAGTCGAAGGGATCGGGCCACACGCCGCTGCCCATCTCCAGGCGGACATCCCCGTACGTGAAGTCGCGTGTGAAGACGTTGCCCTGAATCAGCGTCGGCCCTAGCGGCGCGCCCAGCGAGTGCACCACGTCGGGCCAGCCGAAGACGTGCTCCACGTAGTCGTCCCATACCGGGTAGCAGCCGTCGATGAGCAGCGAGACGGCGCGGAACGCATCGCCGGGGTTGAGCGCGGTGAGCACGTAGTTGTGGTCGTAGTAGTAGGCGCGGTTGATGTTCTCCAACAGCAGGTAGGGCCCGCCGTTGACGGTCCGCAGCCAGCGCCGCGCGTTCCAGAGGCTGTTGTAGACGGCCGGATCCATCGCCTTGCGCATCTTGTCCGGGGCCTGGAAACCGAGGGTGGGGAACAGCTCGTAGTCGAGACCGTCGGCGAGCGCCGCGAACGTGGAATCCGTGTAGGCGCGTTGCCCGTTGAAGATCTGGATGAAGCCCTCGCCCAGCCGCGCCCGCAGGCGCGTGACCAGGTCCACGCTGGCGGCCCTGTAGGCGGCCAGCTCGTTGACGTCGGACGCCATGGGGATGCCGTCGCCGTCGAGGTCGGGATCGCCGGTCACGTCCATGTACGACGGGATCCAGATGCCGGTGTTGAAGTAGTCCCAGAAGACGCCGTCGAAGACCGTACCCGAGTGCTGCTGGAAGTCGGCGACGATCTCGACGATCGCGGCTCGGCAGGCGGGATCCAGGATGTTCACGTTGACCTTGCCCGGCCAGCTCTGCAGCGTGTCGCCGGTGGTCGTGTACGACCAGTAGGGCCGCAGGGCTTCGTAGCGCGTGCGCGCGTAGGTGCCGACGGGGGCGTCCGCCCAGTCCAGGCGCACCATCTGCACCGACACGTAGCCCATCACCTTGCAGCCGGGGTTGACGGCTTTGATGCGTTGGACCACGGAAGGGCTGCTCGGCGGTTTGCTCCAGAGCACCTCGGCTTCGACGCAGAGCAAGTCGGCGCGGGCGATCTTCTCGATCATTGCGTCGTCCGACCAGTCGTGGTCGCTCCAGTGCAGGGCGGCATAGCGCAGGGGCGAGTGGGCCGTGTGGTCCACACCCAGGTCGCTGGCCAGCACGCGCACCCGCAGGTCGTCACGGATGATCCCAGGGTGGTCGAGGCCGATGTTCCAGGTCAGGACGTGGCCGGCGCCCGGGGTCACGCCCGCGCCGGCGTCGCCGCCGAGGGTCGGGCAGGGCAGATTCCAGGTGGCGCCTCCGTCGGCCGAGGCCAGCAGGCTGATGCAGCACGTGTCCCCGTCGGCGTCGGCGAGGTCGTAGGTCACCTCGAGGATGCCGCTGCCGTCGGTGCGTTGGGTGGTCGTCATGTTGCGCACGACGGGATCGGCGGCCTTGGCGGCGCCGGCGCCGAGCGCCAGCGCGGCGATGATCGCGAGCAGTGCGGTGCGGTGCTTCACGGCAGCAACACCACCTTGCGCGACGGGGCGGCGCGGCCGTCGACCGTCAACCGCACGAGGTAGGCGCCGCCGGACACGCGGCGCCCGGCGTCGTCGCGGCCGTCCCAGGCGCGCACGTGGCGGCCCGCCGGGAGCGGCTCGTCGGCCAGCGTGCGGACCAGGCGGCCCGCCGCGTCGTGGATCGCGAGGCGGGCGCGGCCCGCGTCGCCGATCTCGAAAGCCAGGTCGGTCTGCGGGTTGAACGGGTTCGGCGCGGGCGCCGCCAGCTGCGGCGCGCGCAACGCGGGCGGCGCGCCGGTGCCGGGCAGCAGGATCCGGAAGTCGCCGGCCTCGGCGACGGTCTGGTTGCCGTAGATGTCGCGGGTGGTCACGCGCAGCCGGCAGGCCCCGCTGGCCGCCTCGGCCACGGGCCAGGTCCAAACGTGGTGGCCGTTGACGAATTCCAGAGCGGTGCTCGCCAGCAGTTCGCCGCTGGCCAGGACGTCGGCCTGGTGGCCCTCGATCTGCAGGGCGGGCGAGTCGTCCTGCAGGTCCCAGATGAAGACGATCGAAGCGGGCGAAGAGAAGGTCGCGCCGCCGGTCGGCGCGGTCAGGCCGGTGATCACCGGCGGCACGGTATCGACGGCCACCGGGCCGCTCGTCGCCGCCCCGATCCCAGCCGCGGCGGGTCCCGCCGCCAGCAAGACCGTCAGTGTGTACCCAACCCAGGCGATCTTATCGCGAATTTCATCACGCATCATGGGCTTGCCGACTTTCATCAGAGCCAACGAAGCCCCTCCAACTCCGTACGCTTTATCATGGAATCGACCACCTTCGCAACTTATTGAGCCAATCCCGACAAAATCGCCCATTAATGCGATTTTAAGGAGCTAGGCTACCCCGCCGCAGGGCAAAGCACGCGCGGTCCGCTTCCCGGGGCGCCTGAAGGGATCCGGCGCCAGGAGGGCGCCGGATCCCGAAAGCCGAGCGAGCCGGTGACAGGAAGTCACCGGCTCGCGCCCCCGGGAAACGGACCGCGCGTGCTTTAGTTTGGATACATGGAGTCCCACCAGCCTTCATCGCCGAGCAGTTCGCGCGCGAACCAGGCCAGGATCGTGTCGTTCCAGACGATCCGCCGGTCATGGTCCAGGATGTGGTGGTTCTGTCCCACCACCTGCACGTACTCGACTTCCTTGCCCAGCATCGTCAGGGCGATGTACATGCCATCGCTCTCGCCGGGCGGGACGTTGGTATCCTCGGCGCCGTGCAGCAGCAGCAGGGGGGTCGTGATGCGGTCGGCGTGGTAGAGGGGGCTCTGCTCCACGTACAGCTCGGGCGCGTTCCAGGGGAAGGAGTCGGCCAGCGCCCGCCCGCCATACGAGTAGCCCCAGTAGCCCTCGGCCCAGTAGCTGCTGAGGTTCGAGATGCCGGCGTGGCTGACCGCGGCGCGGAACATGCCCGTCTGCTCGATGAGGTAGAGCGTCAGGAAACCGCCGTACGAGGCGCCGATGCAGCCCAGGCGCGCGCCGTCGGCGTCGGGGAAGGCGGCGAGGAAGGCCTTCGTCCCCTCGATCACCTCGCCCGCGGTGCGCCGGCCCCAGTCGTTGACGTGACGCGCGGCGAACTCCTGGCCGTAGCCGACGGCGCCGCTGGGGTTGGGCACGTAGACGAAGTAGCCCTGGCCGGTCCAGACGTTCTTCGGGTAGCGGGTCCCGAACTCGCGCGTGATCGGCGAGGTGCCACCGTAGTAGAAGACGATCACCGGGTACTTGCGCCCCGGCACGTAGTCGCGCGGGTAGTAGACGAGCCCGTCCAGCAGCGTGCCGTCGGCCAGCGCCGAGGCGAAGGGTTCGACCCGGCCGAAGGTGACGTCGGCGAAGTGCTCGGCCCCGGGAGCCAGCAGCAGGCGGGCCTTGCCGTCGAGCGGGACCACGGTGACGCGTTGCGGCGTGACCGCCCCGGTGCCGGTGCAGACCACGACCTTGCCGCGCTCGGCGGCCTCCCAGTCGCCGACCACCTCCACGCCCGCGTCCAGCGCGCGCCACTCGCCGTCCCGCGTGCCCACCGCCAGGCGCACGTACTGCCCGTCGAGCACCTCGGCCACGATCCGCCCGTCGCGGTGCCAGACCGCACCCTGGACCACGGTGTCGAGATCGCGGGTCAGCGGGGTCGCCCGGCGGGCGCCGCGGTCGTAGAGGTAGAGCTGCCCGCCGTAGTCGTTGGGCGTCACGCCCGCGGGCAGCGTGTTGCCCAGGCCGTCGAAGGCCGAGGGGGAACCGGTCACCAGCAGCGTGTTGCGGTCGGGCCCGTAGGCGACGTTGTCGAGCCAGCGGTCCTCCAGCACGACGGCGACCGCCAGGTCCTTCAGGTTCAGCTCCGACCAGACCGCGCGGGCGTAGGGCCGCGCCAGGGGATCCGGCCAGGTGCGCGAGAACAGCAGGCAGGCGCCGTCGGGGCTGAACGACCAGCCCTCGGCGCTCACCGCGCCGGCGGTCAGGCGCCGCGACACGCCCCCGGGCCAGGTCGTCTCGACCAGGTAGCTGTGGTCGCGCCAGCCCGGCCAACGGTCCTCGATGGCGCGCAGGCGCTTGACCTGGCGCTTGTCGGCCTCGGACTCCACACCGTAGGCGTGCACGAGCGAGCGGCCGTCGGGGTTCCAGGCGTAGGACTGGAAATGTTCGACGTCGCGCAGGGCGGGCCGCGTCACGCCCGTCGCGAGTTCGTGGACCCATAGCGTCGACTTGCCGTCGTTCTCGCTCACGTAGGAGAAGGCCTTGCCGTCGGGCAGCCACGCCAGCTGGGCGGCCGTGAGCGCGCCGCGCCAGCTGAACGCCGGCGAACCGTCCTTCACGCGGCGCACCTCCAGCCAGCTCTCGCGCGTCCCGTCGGGCGAGTAGGCGCCCAGCGACAGCGCGACCAGTTCGCCGTCGGGTGAGACGGCCATCGCGGACACCTTCGGGGTGTCGAGTTCGTCGCGGATGTCGGTCGGCCGGGTCGGGATCAGCGTCGTGGTGAACGTCGGCGACGGCTCGCCGGTCGTCACGGCCAGCAGGGCCCCGAGCGTCCAGGGCTCGGCCACGGCGGGGTCGCGCAGCGTGCGCACGGCCAGCCGTCGCAGGCCGGGTTCGAGCTTCAGGTCCGCGTTGCGCGTGCCGCCCTTCTCGACCAGGGCGACGGGTTGGCCGTCGAGCCAGACCTTCACCGGATGCTTGCAGGTCAGCTCGAGGGTCGGGGCAGTCCAGCGGGTCGCCTCGATGTAGGTGAACAGCCAGGCCTCGGCGGCGCCCTCCGCCGCCAGCGCGATGCCGTCCGCCGTCGCGGCCCGTCGCCGCCAATCGGCGTCCTCGCGCGGCCGCAGCCGGGCGACATCGCGGGCGGGGAAGTCGAGCAGGTCGGCCAGGGCGACCTTGCCGGGCTCCTCGTCGTGGAAGGCGGGCAGGGCGACCGGCGCGGGGCCCGACACGAGCCAGGCGTCCACGGGGACGGTCAGGCGCTCGGCGGCGGCGGCCGACGAGGCGGTGAACAGGACGGCCAGCAGCAGGCGGACGGCGGACTTCATGGATCCTCCCGGAGAGGCGGGTGGGGGTGCGGGGCCTCGGGAATCCTGCCACGGCTCGCCCCGGCGCTCAACCCATTGCTTTTTCGGCACGGCGACCGCATTCTACATCCGCCATGAAGTACAAACGCGCCCTGAAAAGATCCTGCCTGTTCCTGCGGCGCCTGCAGCGGGAGATCGGCTACGACGACTGCATGGGGATGGCGGCGCAGATCGCCTACTACATGATGCTGGCCCTGTTCCCTTTCATCCTGTTCCTGCTGAGCCTGATCAGCTACCTGCCGATGCTGCAGCCGGACCTGGTGCTGAGCGTCCTGAGCGAGGCGTTGCCCGGGGATACCTACGAGCTGGTGGCCGAGACGGTGCGCTCGCTGCTGGTCCAGCGCGGCGGCGGCCTGCTGGGCATCGGCCTGCTGGCCGCGCTGTGGTCGGGCTCGATGGGCGTGGGCGCCCTGATCACGACGATCAACCGGGCCTACAACATCCACCCCAAGCGCAACCTGGTGCACCAGAAGATCCTGTCCATCGTGCTGACGCTGGCGCTCAGCGGTTTCGTCATCATCTCCACGGCGCTGGTGCTGCTGGGGCCGGACCTCACGCACGAGTTCTTCCGCATGCTGGGCCTGGCCGGCGACAGCCAGGGCTTCTGGCTGACCCTGCGCCTGCCGCTGGTGCTGCTGCTGAACCTGCTGGCCCTGTCGATCCTCTACCACTTCGCGCCCGAGGCGAAGCAGCGCTACGTCTGGGTGCTGCCCGGCACGGTGACGGCCACCGTCCTGTGGTTCGGCGCTTCGTCGCTGTTCCGGCTGTTCCTGCGCAACTTCAGCTCCTACAACCTGACCTACGGTTCGATCGCCACGGTCATCGTCCTGATGGTCTGGCTGTGGGTGTCGGGCTTCATCTTCCTGCTCGGCGCCGAGATCAACTCCCTGATGCGCCGGGTCGACCACTACGAGGACGTGCCGCGCCGGCGCGGCCGGATCCGCTGGCGCGTGCACCGCCATTGAAACTACTCCGGAGGAGCCCATGCCGCAGCACACCGTGACCTGGGAGGGCGGCCGCCGCTTCACGGGCCGCACCGCCGACGGCCGCGAGAGCCGCTTCGACGTCCCGGTCGAGATGGGCGGCGACGGCACGGCCCCCTCGCCGATGGACGCCGTCCTGCACGCGCTGGCCGCCTGCTCGGCCGTCGACGTGGTCGCCATCCTGGAGAAGATGCGCTGCCCGCCGGACACCCTGCGCGTGGAGATCGGCGCCGAGCGGGCGGCCGACCACCCGAAGGTCTACACGGCGATCGACCTGCTGTTCGTGGTGTCCGGCGAGGTGCCGGAAAAGAAGCTCGCGCGCGCCATCGACCTGTCGGCGGGGACGTTCTGCTCGGTGGGGGCGATGCTGGCCGGAACCGCGCAGATCACCCATCGCTTCGAACTGCGTTGAACGCGCCAACCCTCGTCCAAGGAGCCGGACATGCATGAATTCCTCTCGTTCCACCCCTGGCGCCCCCACCCCTGGCACGGCCTGTCGGCCGGCCCGCAGCCGCCCGAGCTGGTGCATGCCTACATCGAGATCACGCCGTTCGACGTGATCAAGTACGAGGTGGACAAGACGACGGGCTACATGCGGGCCGACCGCCCCCAGCGCTCGTCGGCGCAGCCGCCGGCCCTCTACGGCTTCGTGCCCCGGACCTACTGCGGCCCGCGCGTCAGCGCCCTCTGCCCCAAGGCCTCGGTGGGCGACGGCGACCCGCTGGACATCTGCGTGCTGAGCGAGCGGCCGATCGCGCGCGCCGAGGTCGTGCTGAGCGTCAGGGTGATCGGCGGCTTCCAGATGATCGACAACGGCGAGGCCGACGACAAGATCGTGGGCATCCTGCACAACGACCTGATGTGGGACCGCGTCCACGACATCCGGCAGGCGCCCGCCGCGCTCATCGAGCGCCTCGAGCACTACTTCACCACCTACAAGCTCGTGCCCGGCCACAAGGCGAAGCAGTCGATCGCCAAGACCTACGGCGCCGTCCACGCCCGCAAGGTCGTCAGCGCCGCGATCCGCGACTACGACGAGACCTTTGCGAAGTTGTCGGGCACGGGCAGCGAACAGCCCCGCCCGCCTGCGCCCCCGGCCCGCAAGCCCCGCCGCCGCTGAACCGGCGGCGCCCGCCGCCGCGCGACGAAACGCGCCCCCCCCATTGCCCCGTGCTCCGGGATGGGGTACAGTGAGACATACCCCGCACCGAATGCCCCCGAGCCTGATACATCAGCCCGAGGAGACTCAACATGCCGCGTCGTATAATGTTGTTATCACTGGCGTTAGCCGCGACAGCCCTGCTGGCGGGCCTCCCGGCGGCCGCCCTGGACGTCGATCCCGGCCTGCAGGCGGCCCTGGCCGCCAAGGCCGACGGCGGCACGGTGCCGGTCCTGGTGCTGCTCCCGGGCGGCGCCGACCTGGAATCCCTCGCCCCGTCGCTGGAGGGTCTGACACCCTCGGCCCGGCGCGCCGCGGTCATCGCCGCGCTGCGCGACCACGCCGCGACGGCGGAGGCGCCCGTGCGCGCGGCGCTGCGCGCGGCGGCGACCGCGGGGCGCGTCGAGAAGGTGCGCTCGCTCTACGTGGCCAACGCCCTGATCTTCGAGGCCGACGCCGCCGCGGTGGCCGTCCTGGCCGCCGACAAGGCCGCCGGCGAAATGCGCCACGACCGCAACTACGACCTGCTCTCGTCCGTCATGGATTCCCGCACACCCGTCGCGCCGGCGCCGGAAGCGGCCGGCGAGAGCCCCCTGCTGGCGAACGTCTGGAGCATCGGCTGGATCAACGCCGACGACGCGTGGGCCCTGGGCTACCACGGCGACGGCATCGTCGTCGGCCACATCGATTCGGGCGTCTGGCTGACCCATCCGGACATCGCGAACCGCCTGTGGACCAACCCCGGCGAGGTCGCCGGCAACAGCCTCGACGACGACAACAACGGCTACGTCGACGACGTCCACGGCTACGACTTCGGCGATCTCGACGGCAACCCCAACGACGACTCCGCCAGCCCCGGCCACGGCACGCACACCGCGGGCACCGTCGCCGGCGACGGCACCGGCGGCACCTCCACCGGCGTTGCGCCGGGCGCGCAGATCATGGCCTGCAAGGCGTTCGACAGCACGGGCGCCGGCAGCCTCGGCATGATCTGGCAGGCCTACCAGTACATCCTGGTGAACGGGGCACGGGTGATCACCATGTCGCTGGGCGTCCCCGGCGTCCTGGACGCGTCGCTGATGCGCTCCGAGCGCGTGGCTTGCAACACCATGCGTACGGCCGGCATCACCATCTTCAACTCCTCGGGCAACGACCACGGCGGGGTCAACCCGCCGCCGAACGAGTGCGGGCTGACCGCGCGCGTCCCGGCCCCCTGGAACGCCATCGACGGCACGCGCTACTCCTCGACCGGTGGCGTCATGGCCGTCGGCGGTACCGGCTACAACAGCAACAGCGGTTACACCGCGTCGTCGCGCGGTCCCGCGAAGTGGGACAACGTCGACCCCTGGAACGACTGGCCGTACAACCCCGGCGTCGGGCTGCTGAAGCCGGACGTCTCGGCCCCGGCGGTCAACGTGAACTCGCTGGTGGCCCCGAGCGGCTACTCCGGCAACTCCTGGAGCGGCACCTCGATGGCCTGCCCGCACGCGGCCGGCGTCGCGGCGCTCATGCTGCAGAAGAACCCGACCCTGTCGCCGGCCGGCGTCGATTCGATCATGGAACTGTCGTCGCTGGATCTCGGCACCATCGGCAAGGACAACCAGTTCGGCTCCGGCCGCATCGACGCGCTGGCGGCCGTCAACCTGGTCCCGGCGACCCAGGCGCCCCAGCTGTCGTGGAGTTCCTTCGCGATCCTGGACGCGACCGACGACGGCGTCATCGACCCGGGCGAGGCGTTCGACGTCGTCTTCACCCTGGCGAACACCAGCTCGCTGGTCACGGCCACGTCCGTCGCCGCCGGCCTGGCCGTCGTCGCCGGCGGGCCGACCACGGTCACCGACGGCGCCGCCGTCTTCGGCACGATCGCGATGAACGGCGGGACGGCCGACAACACCGCCGACCACTTCTCCCTCGTGGCCGACCCCGGCGCGATCCAGGGCGCGGTCTTCACCATGCTGATGACGGTCACGGCCCAGGACGGCTACGAGGTGACCTTCGACGCGGAGTTCTTCGTCGGCCTGCCCGAGTGGCGGACCCACGACGTCGGCCACGTCCTGGCCACGGTGACCGACACCGGCTCGCTCGGCTTCACCTCCTCCGACCAGGCCGCGGGAGCCGGCTTCGGCCCCGCCGGCGCCAACGGGCTGTACGTCGGCTCGTTCTGGGGCGGCGCCAGCGTGAGCTACGTCTGCAACCACGACTACGCCGAGGGCGGCAACGTCTACGACTGGCGGACCGTCACCGATCCCAACGGGCGCATGACGGACCTGGGCACCGCGATCTCCGATCAGCAGTACCAGGGCATCTACAAGGACTCCGGCAACATCTCGCCGCGCAACGTCACGGTGACGCAGGAGAGCTTCGCCTTCGCCGACGCGCCCAACGACGACTTCGTCATCCTGCGCTACACGGTGCGCAACGACGCGGCGACGACGCTCAGCGGCTACTACACCGGCATCTTCTGCGACTTCGACATCGACGACTCGTCGCTGAACCGCGGCGCCGTCGACGCCACGCGCCGCCTCACCTACATGTACCCCGACGCCGGCGGCGCGTACTTCGGCATCGCCCTGCGCGAGCCGACCACGGCCAAGAACCTGACGCTGATCTCCAACCCCTCGCACGTCTACCCCAACGGCTATATCAGCGACACCAGCAAGTTCCGCATGCTGAACGCGACGATCTCGACGCCGACGACCGCGACGGCCAACGACTGGTCGGCCCTGACGTCGGCCGGACCGGTGACCCTCGCGCCCGGCGCAGAGGCCGTCTACCTCTACGCGCTGGTATGGGGCGAGAACCTGGCCGACCTGCAGGCCAACACGGACGCGGCCCTGACCGTCGACCTCACCGCGCCCACGCCGGTGGCGGACGCGGGCCTGCCGCGCTCGCTCGCCCTGTCCCAGAACGCGCCCAACCCCTTCAACCCGCAGACGACGATCGTCTTCGCCGTCGACCGCGCGACCGGTGTGCGGCTGGGCGTGTACGACCTCCAGGGTCGCCTGGTGCGGACCCTGGCCGAGCGTGTCTACGCCCCGGGCGAGCACAGTGTCGTCTGGGACGGCCGCGACGATGCCGGCTCGGAGATGCCCTCGGGCCTCTACCTGTACCGGCTCGAGGACGGCCGGCGCACCCAGACCCGCAAGATGGTGCTCGTGCGGTAAGGCCATCTGTCCCTGGTCCGACGCGACGGCCCTCTTTCCGACCGGGAAGGAGGGCCGTCGCCGTTGACGGCGGGACCCGCCGGCCCCATGCTCTCCGCATGGACACGCGACCGTTCCGTCAGAACGTCGTCTTCGGCGCCGGCGCCCTCGGCAGCTGGCTCGGCGCGCGCCTCGATCCCCCCGCCGTGCTGGTGGCCCGCGGCGAGCACGCGCGCGCGATGCGCGCCGGGGGCCTGCACCTCGCCGGCATCGAGAACGACGTCGTGCCCGTGATCGTGGCCGACGAATGCCCGCCGTTGGAGCCCGAAGCCCTGTTGCTGGTGGCGGTCAAGGCGACGGACCTGGCGGCCGCGGCCCGGGCCGTGCGCGGGTGCCTGCGGGAGGACACGGTGGTCGCGGTGGTCGCCAACGGGCTCGCGCCGCAGGAGTCCCTGGGCGGGGCCCTGGGGCGGCCGGTCGTGAGGATCGTGGCGGAGTTCGGTGCGACGCTGGACGCGCCGGGCAGGGTGTCGGCCTGGGGAGGGCGCGCGCTGCTGCTGCGGGGGGTGCGCGAGGATCGGGTCGCGGCGGCTCTGGCGCCCACCGGCCTGCGCGTCGAGCGGATCGACGACCTCGCGCGGACCGCCTGGGAAAAGCTCGCCCTGAACTGCGTGGCCAACCCGCTGGCCGGCCTCACCGGTCGCCGCAACTGCGACCTGGTGGACGACGACCTGACCGACCTGCGGCAGGCCGTGGCCCGCGAGGTCATGGAACTGGCGGCCCGCGACGGCGTGGACCTGCCGGACGAGCTGCCCGACCGCATCGACGCCCAGCTGGCGCGCTCGCGCAACCTCAACTCCATGGCGCAGGACCTGGCGCGGGGCCGCCCCACCGAGATCGAGCACCTCAACGGCTTCGTCGCGCGGCAGGCCGAGGCGCAGGGCTTCGACACGCCGCTGAACCGCTGGCTCGCCGCGCTGATCCGCCTGCGCGAAGAGAGCGCCGACTAGCGCCCCCGCCCCTGCCAGACCAGCCCGCCCACGATCAGCACCAGCCCGCCCAGCGTCGCCGGCCGTACCGATTCTCCCAGCACGAACTGGATGAAGACGAGCGACAGGAACGGCGAGAGGAAGATGAGGTTGGCGACACGCGAGGTGTTCTCCGCCAGCTTCAGCGCCGTCAGCCAGATCACGAAGGTGAAGCCCATCTCCACGGCGCCGACGTACAGCGCGCCCAGCAGGCCCGGTCCCAGGTCCTGCGGGCCCAGATCGGCGCCCAGGTCCCGCCGCGCCCAGCCGTACAGCAGCACCAGCGGCGTGCCGACGGCGAAGTTCACCAGCAGCCCCGACGCCGGTTCCAGACGCGAGCGCGCGTTGCCGAGCCAGTAGAGCGCCCACAGCAGCGTGCTGCCCAGGGCCAGGGTCACGCCGACCGGATCGATGCCCCGCCAATCCCGCAGATCGCCGCCGGTGCTGATCACCGCCACGCCGGCGTAGCACACCAGACCCGCCAGCAGGTCGCGCGCGCGCAGGCGCTGCCCGAGCAGGGGTACCGACAGCCAGGTCAGCGTCAGGGCCCAGGTGTAGTTCAGGGGCTGCGCGACCTGCGCGGGCAGGCGGTCGTAAGCCTCGAACAGGATCAGGTAGTAGAGGCAGGGATTGATCGCACCCAGCCCGGCGGCTGCCAGCAGGTCGCGGCGCGGCGCCCGCCGCAGGGCCGTCCAGCCGCGGCGCGCCGTCACCACGCCGGCCAGCACCAGCAGCGACACGGTCGCGGACCAGGCCAGCAGGGTCACCGGCGAGAGGTGCCGCAGGGAGAGCTTGAAGGCCGTCGCCACGGTCGACCACAGCAGCACCGTTGCGAGGCCCAGCAGGATGGCCCGACGCTGATCCTTCATGGCGGGCAGCATGCGGGTTGGGGGCGGGAAGCGCAACAAGGACGCGGCCCCCCTCCCGCGAGGGGGGCCGCGCCGTGACCGCGGAGGCGGTGTGCCGGCTACCGGTACATCGACTTCACGTCGCTCCAGCTGGCGTTCTCGTTGCCCACCGGCGCGTCGATGGTGACGGTCGTCGCGCTGCAGGCATCGGTGCCGTAGCCGTCGACGATCATGTAGTACCAGGCCGCGGCGGCGGCCACGTAGGTGATGGTCTCGTAGCCCTCGGACACCGTCTCGTCGGCGCCGGCGACGCAGGTGCCGGCCGCGTCGGCGCAGTCGGTCACCAGCCACAGGGCGGCGTCGTGGGTGCCCTGCATCGAGGCGCTGAAGGTCTCGTCCTGGTTCAGGTGGATCTTGTAGACGAGGTCCTTGCCGTCCGAGGAGTAGCCGGTGCAGCCGCCGCTCGGGGCGCTGTAGTCGTCGGCGGCCAGGCACAGGTCCACGTCGAACACGGTGAGGCCCTGCGCCTGCAGGTCGATCGCGTTCTCGCAGAGGTCGTTGGCCGGCGGCGGCGGCGGCGGCGGCGCGCCCTCGTCCAGGGACACCGCGTCGAAATAGTGGTCGGCGCCGTCGTTGCCCGCGTAGATGAAGGCGATCGTCACGGTCTGGCCGTCGTAGGCGGACAGGTCGACGTCGACCAGGTCCCAGATCCAGTTGCCGGCGGTGAACTCGTTCAGGAAGTTGTAGACCTCGTTGCCGTTCACTTCGACGGTGAAGTTGGCGTTGGTCGCCCAGTACATGCTGCCTTCGGTGGCGAAGATCAGGTGGTCCTCGTTGGCGGCCGAGTCGATCAGGTGCGTGAACGAGAGGACTTCGTACTGCGGGACGCCGATGTCCGCCTGCCAGGGAACGTAGGCCGCGGCCGCGCCCTCGTACGGCGTCGCGAAATCCTGGACCCAGGTGTACGCGGGGTTGGTGATGGTCTGGGTCCAGCCCACGGGCGGGAAGGCGCCCTCGAAGCCTTCGAGGTAGGCGCGCACGGCCTCGGTGCGGAACACGGAGCGGCCGTCGTTGGTGCGCGGCGGGACCTTGTCCGCGGCGAAGGCGGCGACGGTCAGGGAGAGGATGGCCAGGATGACCAGCGGTAACAGACTGCGACGCATGACGACCCCCCAAGAGTTGAATGGTGCTGCTGAGGCTCGACGCGCCCGGGTGGCCCCGGCCGAGCGTCCGCCGTTCACGATGTGCCGCGATGGGCACGGCGTCCCGGGCGACAGGATCTCATGTTCATCCGTGGGGTGCGAACTCGACCATCCATGTTGGGATCCTCGCTATGATTTTGAAGGATAATCCTATTTCCGTCAAGCAGTTTTGATGTTATGTGCCCAAATAGAACACTAAATGCCGAGTTGCTCCAGCACCCGCCCCGCGAGCGGCGCGTCGTTGTAGACGAAGAAGTGCACGCCCGGCGCACCGCCCGCGAGCAGGCCGCGCGCCTGGGCCAGGGCGTGCGCGACGCCGGCCTCGGCGGCTTCCTGCGCGTCGCGCGCGTGCAGCACGGCGTCGACCAGCGCGTCGGGCAGATCGACGTGGAAGTGGCGGGGGATGTTCGTGAGCAGGCCCTTGCGGCCGACCACCTTCAGCCCCGGGATGATCGGCACGGCGATGCCGGCCCCGCGGCAACGCGCCGTGAAGTCGAAGTAGGCGGCGTTGTCGAAGAACATCTGGGTGATGACGTAGCTCGCCCCGGCATCGACCTTGGCCTTGAGGTGCTGCAGGTCGTAGGCCGCGCTGGGCGCTTCGAAGTGCTTCTCGGGGTAGCCGGCCACCCCGACGCAGAAATCCGTGGGCGTCGCACCGGTCATGCGGTGCAGGTAGCGGCCTTCGTTCATTTCCAGAGTCTGCCGCACGATGTCGATCGCGTACTGGTTGCGGGCGCCGGGGCGCACGGCCCGCCAGTCCGTCTGGTCGCCGCGGACGGCCAGCACGTTGCGGATGCCCAGGAACGACAGCTCGATCAGGGCGTCCTCGGTCTCCTCGCGGGTGAAGCCGTGGCAGAGCAGGTGCGGGACCGTTTCGATGTCGTGGCGCCACTTGAGGGCCGCGCACAGGCCCAGCGTGCCGGGCCGCTTGCGGGTGATGTGGCGGTTGAACGTGCCGTCGCCGCCCTCCTCGAACCAGCTGTCGGCGGCGTGGTTGGTCACGTCGATGAACAGGGGCCGGTAGGGCTTCAGCACCTCGACGGCCTGATGCACGTCCTCGATGCCGGCGCCGCGCTCCGGCGGCGTCAGTTCGAAGCTGAAGAAAGGCTCGCGGCGGGCGGAGAGCGCTTCGGCTATGTTCATGTGCCCCGATCCTGGTTAACATGTGCGGTCGATCGGGGTGATGATAACAGAGCACGATCAAGACCGCATCCCGGGACCAGCCGCCGGGGCGGCGACGGGGTCGGGCGCGAACGGGGAGCGGGCACCAGTGGGAGTCGGGCCGATGAGGTACCTGGAAGCACTGCGCGAGCGCGTGCTCGTCTTCGACGGGGGCATGGGCACCGGCATCCAGTTCCGGGCGCCGCCCCAGGACGATTTCCAGGGTCACGACGGCTGCAACGAGTGGCTCAGCCTGACGCGGCCCGACCTGATCGCCGACATCCACGATTCGTTTCTGGCGGCCGGCTGCGACGCGGTCGAGACCAACACCTTCGGCGCCTTCTCGGTCGTGCTGGACGAATACGGCCTGGGCGGCGAGGCCCGCCGCCTGGCCGAGGCCGCGGCCCGCCTCGCGCGCCGCGTCGCCGACGACCACGCCGCGCCGGGTCGCCCGCGCTTCGTCGCCGGCTCGATCGGTCCGGGCACCAAGCTGCCCAGCCTCGGGCACATCGGCTTCGACGACCTGGCTGCCGCTTACGAGCCCCTGGTCGACGGCCTGATCGAGGGCGGCTGTGACCTGCTGCTGATCGAGACCTGCCAGGACCTGCTGCAGCTGCGCGCCGCGCTGGACGCCGTCCGCCGGGTCGGGGCGCGCCGCCGGGTCCGGTTGCCGGTCGGCGTGCAGATCACCGTCGAGACCACCGGCACGATGCTGCTGGGCACCGACACGCTGGCCGCGCTGGCCGTCCTGCTGCCCCTGCGTCCCGACACCATCGGCCTGAACTGCGCCACCGGCCCCGACGCCATGCGCGACCACGTGCGCACGCTCTGCCGCCACAGCCCGGTGCCGGTGAGCGTGCTGCCCAACGCCGGGCTGCCGCGCAGCGACGGCGGCCGCATGATCTACGACCTGACGCCCGAGCACTTCGCCGACACCCTCGTGAGGTTCGTGGAAGAGTTCGGTGTCGGCGTCGTCGGCGGCTGTTGCGGCACCGAGCCCCGGCACCTGGCGGCCCTGGTCGCGAAGCTGGGTGGGCGGGCTGCGCCGTCGCGCGAAGTCGAGCCGCTGGAGTCCCTGTCGAGCCTCTACCAGGCGGTGCCGCTGGCGCAGTCGCCGCGCCCCCTGCTGATCGGCGAGCGCACCAACGCGAACGGCTCGCGCGCCTTCCGCGACCGCCAGGCCGCCGGCGACGTCGAGGGCCTCGTCGCGATGGCCCGCGCGCAGCAGGACGAGGGGGCCCACGTCCTGGACGTCTGCCTCGCCTTCGTGGGGCGCGACGAGGCCGCCGACGTCGCGGCCCTGATGCCGCGCCTGAACGTCGAGGCGCAGATCCCGGTGATGATCGACTCGACCGAACCGCCGGCGATCGAGGCCGCCCTGAAGCGCCTGGGCGGCCGCTGCATCGTCAACTCGATCAACCTCGAGGACGGGGAGGGTCGCGCGCGCGAGGTGCTCGAACTGTGCCGCCGCTTCGGCGCCGCGGTCGTCGCCCTGTGCATCGACGAGCAGGGGATGGCCCGCGAGCCGCAGCGGAAGCTGGCCGTCGCCCGCCGCCTGACGGCGCTGGCCGCGGAATATGGCCTGGGCCCGCAGGACATGCTGATCGACCCGCTGACCTTCACCCTCGGCAGCGGCGACGAGGACTCGCGGGGCAGCGCCCTGGACACGCTCGAAGGCCTACGCCTGATCAAGGAGGGCATCCCCGGCGTCCGCACGCTGCTGGGCGTGAGCAACGTCAGCTTCGGCCTGCAGCCGCGGGTGCGGCGCGTGCTCACTTCGGCCTTCCTGCGCCGCGCCCTGGACGCGGGCCTCGACGCCGCCATCCTGCACGCCGGCAAGGTTCTCGGCACCGACGACGTGCCGGCCGCCCTCTGGGACGCCTGCGGGCGGCTCATCGACGACGACCGCGCCCAGGGGGATCCGCTCGAGGTCCTGCTGGCCAGCGACGGCGTCGCGCCGGACGCCGCGCCGATCGACGACCTGACGGTGGAGCAGCGCCTGCACCGCCGCATCGTGTCCGGCCGGCCCCAGGGACTGGCGGCGGACCTGGACGAGGCCCTGACCACCCACGAGCCGCTGGCGATCATCAACGACCTGCTGCTGCCGGCCATGCAGGAGGTCGGCGACCTCTTCGGGTCGGGGCGCCTGCAATTGCCCTTCGTGCTGCGCAGCGCCGAGACGATGAAGGCGGCCGTGCGCCACCTCGAGCCCCACATGGCGCGCAGCGCCGCGTCGAGCCGGGGCCGCTTCGTGATCGCGACGGTCAAGGGCGACGTCCACGACATCGGCAAGAACCTGGTCGAGATCGTGCTCGCCAACAACGGCTTCGCGGTCGTCAACCTCGGCATCAAGGTGCCGTCCGAGCGGCTGATCCAGGCCGTCCAGGAGCACCGCCCGGACGTGATCGGCCTCTCGGGGCTCTTGGTGAAGAGCGCGCAGCAGATGGTGCTCACCGCCGGCGACCTAGCCGCGGTGGGCATCGATACTCCCCTCCTGGTCGGCGGCGCGGCGCTCACGCGGCGCTTCACGCACCGCAAGATCGCGCAGGCGTACACAGGCGTCTGCACCTACGCCAAGGACGCGATGAGCGGTCTGGCGTTGGTCGAGCGGCTCTGTGACCGGACCAAGAGGCCGGGGCTCGAGGAGGAGATTGCCGCGACGATCGTGAAAGACAGCGCCGACGCCGAGCCGGTGCGCGCCGAGGACGCCTTCGCGGCTGGACCGCGCCGGGCGACCGTTCGCCGCGACCTGCCGGTGCCGCTGCCGCCCGATCTCGAGCGGCACACGCTCGAGCTCGACCTCGACCAGGTCTGGGGGGAGCTCAACCCTCAGAGGGTCTACGGCAAGCACCTCGGAATGAAGGGCGTCGTGCGCCGGCTGGCGGAGGCGGGCGACGAGAAGTACCGGAAGCTCGAGGGGGTGATCGAGGAGCTCAAGGGCGTGGCGCGCGCCGGCGGGATGCACGCGCGTGCGGTCTGGCGGTTCTTTCCGGCGCGGGTCGATCGCGAGGGGGGCGAGCGGCTCACGCTCCTCGATCCTGCGACCGGCTCAGTGGCCGCGGAGTGGACCTTTCCGCGCCAGGCGGGGCCCGAGGGGCTCTGCCTCACCGATTTCATTCTCGACGGCGATCACATCGCGCTCTTCGTCACCACGGCCGGAGCGGGGATTCGCGAGCGGGTGGAGGTCTGGAAACAGAAAGGCGAGTACCTGAAGAGCCACGCCTTCGCCGCGCTCGCGCTCGAGACCGCGGAGGCGAGCGCCGAGTGGCTGCATCGAAAGCTGCGCGCCGACTGGGGCTTTCCGGACGCGCCCGAGTTGGTGCCCGAGGACCGCTTCGCCGCGCGCTACCACGGGAAACGGT
>JANOEP010000022.1:0-57189 GCA_031441465.1 bacterium
GAATCTACGACATTGTCGTGCATGAGTACGGCATCCCGCCGTCGGACTTACTATTCGACCCGCTCGTCTTCCCGGTTTCGACCGGCATGGAGCAGACCCGGCGCAGCGCGATCGAGACGTTCGAAGCGATCAAGCTCATCAAGAAGGATCTGCCCGGCGCGCTCACGCATGTCGGTCTGTCGAACTGCTCGTTCGGTCTCGCGCCGTATACGCGGCAGGTTCTCAACAGCATGTACTTGCATTACGCGCTCGAGTACGGACTCGACTCGGCGATCCTTCACGCGGCCAAGATCATGCCGCTGGCATCGATCGACGCTGAGGGCAAGGAACTCTGCCGCCGGTTGCTCTTCGCGGAGTACGACAAAGGCGACCCGCTGCACGAACTGATCGCGCACTACGCCGACAAGAAAGCCGAGAGCAAGAAGGGGCAATCGCTCGGCGACTCCGTCGAGGAACGGCTACGGCAAGCGATCATCCAGGGCCGGCGCGAGTCGCTCATTGCGGATCTCGAATCCGCGCGTGAAAAATACTCGCCGCTCGACATCATCAACCGCGTTCTTCTCGACGGCATGAAGGTCGTCGGTGAACTCTTCGGCAGCGGGCAGATGCAACTGCCGTTCGTGCTGCAAAGCGCCGAGGTGATGAAGGCGTCGGTCGCGCACCTGGAACAGTTCATGGTGAAGGTGGAGGGGGACGAGAAGGGGAAGATCGTGCTGGCGACCGTGAAAGGCGACGTTCACGACATCGGCAAGAACCTCGTCGACATCATCCTGACCAACAACGGCTACACGGTCGACAACCTGGGCATCAAGGTCCCGGTCGAGCAGCTGATCGAGGCGGTGCGGCGCGACCGGCCCGCCGCGGTGGGGATGAGCGGCCTGCTGGTGAAGTCGACCCTGATCATGCGCGACAACCTCGATGCCTTCAACGAGGCCGGCCTGGACTTGCCGGTGATCCTGGGCGGCGCGGCCCTGACGCGGCTCTACGTCGAACGCGACCTGCGGCGGCTCTACAAGGGCCCCGTCTACTACGCCCGCGACGCCTTCGACGGCCTGCGCCTGGTCGGCGCGATCAGCCGCGGCGAGGCGCCGCCGGCGCCGGTGCGCGAAGACGCCGGGGACAGCGCCGACGAGCCGGCGGTCGCCGTCGACGCCGCGCGGCCGTCCGCGGACATCCGCACGCCGCTGGCTCCGGTCGCGGACCTCCCGCAGCCGCCCTTCTGGGGCACGCGCGTCACCACCGGCATCGACCTCGCGGAGGTCTGGACGCTGCTGAACCGCGCCGCCCTGGTCAAGGGCCGCTGGGGCTACACGCGGGCGGGGCTGGACGCGGCGCAGTACGCGGCCCTGCTGCGCGAGGAAGTCGAACCCGCCCTGGAACGCCTGCGGCGCAGCGCGCTGCGGGACGGCTGGCTGCGGCCGGCGACGGTCCACGGCTGGTTCCCGTGCGCGTCCGAGGGGGACGACCTGCTGGTCTGGGCGTCGCCCGACGACGCGCAGCCGCGCTGGCGTTTCCCGTTCCCGCGCCAGACCGAGACGCCGGGGCGCTGCCTGAGCGACTACGTGCGACCCCGCGGCGACGGGAACGACGGGCGTAAGGGGCGCGATGTGCTGGGCGTGATGGTCGTGACCGTCGGCGAGGAGGCCACCGCGCACTGCCGCACCCTGCTGCAGGCCGACAACTACCGCGAGTACCTGCTGGCGCACGGTTTCGCCGTCGAGACGGCCGAGGCCCTGGCCGAATGGCAGCACCGCGTCCTGCGCCGCGAGCTGGGCATCGGCGGGGACGACGCGCCCGAGCCTTCCGAACTGGTCAAGGGCCGCTACCGCGGCCGCCGTTTCAGCTTCGGCTATCCGGCCTGCCCCGAGCTGGAGCACCAGCGCCTGTTGCAGGAGATGCTGGCCTGGGACCGCATCGGCCTGCGGTTGAGCGAGGAATGCCAGCTCGAACCCGAGCAGAGCACCAGCGCGCTGGTGTTCCACCATCCGGGCGCCGAATACTTCTCGATCTGAAAGGACGCACCATGAGAGCCCTCGCCCTGCTGCTGATCGTGCTCGCCGCCGGCGCCGCCGGCGCCCACGAGGCGGACCCCGGCGCCGCGTCGATCACGCCGGACGGCCTGCTGGCCGACGTGCGCGCGCTGGCCGCGCCGGCGTTGGGCGGACGCCTGCCGGGGACGGCGGGCTATGCCGAGGCGATGCGCTACTGCAGCGAGAGGTTCGCCGACCTGGGCCTGGAGCCGGGCGGCGACGACGGCTGGTCGCAGCGCCTGACCATGGAACTGAACGAGATCCGCAGCTGCGAGCTGACGCTGATCGGCGCCGACGGCGTCGCCGTGCCGCTCGCCCTCGGCAGCGACTTCGCCTGCCGCGGGTTCACCGGCGCCGGCGTCGCGGACGCGCCCGTGGTCTTCGTCGGCTACGGGCTGTCGCTGCCCGAGCGGGGCCACGACGACTACGCCGGCCTCGACGTGCGCGGCAAGCTCGTGCTGGCGATCAAACCGGCGCCCGCGTGGGAGCCCGCCGATGGGCAAGGCTGGGGCGAACTCCACATGCCGCGGCCGAAGGCGCGCGTCGCCCGCGACCACGGCGCGATCGGCCTGTTGCTGGTCCCGCACCCGGCGGCCGCACGGCCGCAACCGGCGATCGCCAGCGTGATGCACGGACCCGGCGGGCACGTGGGCGACCTGCCGCAGGCCGAGCTGACCGCGGCGGCGGCCGCGCAGCTGTGTGCGGGCGGGTCGACCGAACTGACCGGCCTGGTCGCGGCCATCGACTCGTCGAAGGCGCCGGCGTCGCGCGAGCTGCCCGGCCGCGCGCGCCTCGCGGTGGACGCCGCGTACGACCCGGCCGCCCCGACGGCGAACGTGGTCGGCGTCCTGCCCGGCACGGATCCGGAACTGCGCGACGAGTGCCTGGTGATCGGCGGGCACCTCGACCACGTGGGCCGCCAGGGAGACGTCGTCTGGCCCGGCGCCAACGACAACGCGTCCGGAGCCGCCGCCGTCCTCGCGCTGGCCCGCGCGTTCGCCGAAGGCGGCGTGCTGCCGCGCCGCACGGTGGTGTTCGTCCTGTTCGCGGGGGAGGAGCAGGGCCTGATCGGCGCCCGCTGGTTCGTGGACCACCCGGCGCGGCCGTTCGAACGCACGATCGCCATGCTGAACCTGGACTGCGTGGCCCACGGCGACAGCATCCAACTCGGCGGCGGCGGCACGCAGCCGCTCCTCTGGGAACTCGCCCGCGGTCTGGACGCCGGGCACGCCCGCCTCTCGACCGCGCGCACCTGGCCCGGCGGTGGCGCCGACGCCGAACCCTTCCACGAGGCGGGCGTCCCGACGCTCTACTTCGCTTCCACGCCCAGCTACACGCATCTGCACCTGGCGACCGACACGCCGGAAACCCTCAACCCCATGCTGCATGCGGAACTCGCGCGCTTGGCCTTCCGCACTGCTGTTGAAATTGTGCAAGGCAGGTACGTCGGCGAAGTCACCGACGGGCCTTGAAGCGCGTTTACCACACGACACCCGGCCGGTTTGTGGTAGACTGCGCGCGGGGGAGAATATCGGATTATTAATATCATGTATAAGGTCCGAGGGGGATGACATGCCTGCCAGGATCTCGCAGGACACCATAGCCAAGGCGACTCGCTGCGCGCGCCAACACGCCTGCGTCCACGCAGGCGCCGAGTTCCAGTGCCCGATCGAAGAGGTGGTGGGCGACTCGGTCCTCTTCGTCGTCTACGTGCCGCAGGTCACCTGCAGCTACCGGAATTCCTTCTGCGAGGGGTTCGTCTGCAGCTGCCCGGTCCGCCGCGAAGCCTGCCTCCGGCAACATCGCTGACCCGCAACGCGCTGCGCTCAACGTCCGATCATCGCCAGCAGCCGGCGCAGGATGCCGTGATGCTCGACCTCGGCGTCGGCCGCCGCGTCGTGCTCCTGGGTCAGGCGGTCGAGCGTCGCGCGGTTCTGGGCGGCGCGCGACGCGGCCAGGGTCGCGAGTGCCTCGGGGATCTCGTCGCGCAGGGCGAGCATCGCGCGGAACGCCGCGAGGTCGAACTCCAGCAGTTCGGCGCTCTCGCTTACCGTGACGGTGGCCGAGCGCGGCGCCCCGGTCATCAGGCTCATCTCGCCGACCACGGCGCCCGGCCCGAGCGTGAACTCGGCCGAGACGTCCGCGTCCTTCGCGACGCGCACGGCGAGCTTCCCGCGCACCACGACCTGGAACGTGTCACCCGACTCGCCCTGGACGAAGACGGTCTCGCCGTGCGTGTACCGCAGCCGCCGCACCAGCGGCGCGACGCGCGCGAGGGCCTCGCGATCCAGCAGGGGGCGACCGTCGGCGCCCACGACGAGCTTGGTGCACAGGTCGCTGCCGAGCAGGTCGTCGAGGCGGGCGGCGAGTTCGTGATCCTCGGGCTCGAGATGGCGCTGACCGTTGACGACGGTCAGGAAGTCGTTGAGCAGCTTGTCGCTCATCGGGAAGGGGATCTCGATGCCGCGGCGCTTGAACTGGTACCAGATCATCCGGTTCACTTCGCCGTCGATGAGTGAGTGCTTGTAGAACTGGGTCGTCCAGAAGTCGAGCCGGTAGTTGATGCCGAAGTCCATGAAGCCGATGATCATCGCCGCGGGCGCCGGGTTCGGCCGCACGTCCGGCACGCTGCGGGCCGCGGCCAGCAGGGCGGCGAGGACGTCGTCGGGCGCGTCGCCGTAGCTGGCGCCCACGGTGACCGAGTGGCGGCGCACCGGGTTGGGCTGCTCCATGTTGTGGATGTACGCTTCGGCGACCTTGGCGTTCGGCACGGTGATGTAGTGGCCGGCGCGGGTGCGGACCTGGGTCTCGCGCCAGTTGGTGCCCACGACGTGGCCCTCGAGGTCGCCGATGCTGATCCACTGGCCGGCGCGGAAGGAGCCGACCAGATGCAGCGACATGCCGGCCAGCAGGTTGCCCAGCACGCCCTGCAGCGCGAAGCCGACCACCGCGGTCAGCAGGGCGGTCGAAGCCAGCAACGGCGCGATGTCGATGCCCATCTGCAACTTCATCACCGCGAAGCCGACGGCCAGCACGAACAGGGCCCGGATGATGTCCAGCAGCAGATCGGGGATCGGGAAGGCGCGCCGGCGCAGCACGTACGCCTGCACGGCCAAGCCCTCGATCAGCTCGACGGCGAGCACGCCGAGCCAGAACATCCGCCAGGCGTCGAGGTGCTGCGGCCGGGCCTGCAGCCAGGTCGCCGCCTCCGGCAGGCGGTCCAGCAGCATCAGGACGGCCTGGGTGATCAGCAGCACGGACACGGGCCGCGAGGCGCTGCCCGCCAGGCTGCGCAGCAGGTGCAGCAGCGCGGAATCGGCGCCGCGTTCGCCCCGCTTGCCGTCGCGCAGGCGCGAGGTCAGGACCGAGGCCAGACCGTAGATGGCGAGCATGACCAGGACTTCGAAGACGAACCAGGTGGAATCGCTCACGATGTGGCCTTTCCGCGGGATCGCGTCCCCGGTCAGAGTTCCAGTGTCTGTCCCTGCCGCGCCGCCGCCGCTCCCGGCAGCATGCCGGTCAGCGTCGTCTCGACGGCGGCCATCGCCGTGTCGTCGCGTTCCGGAGAGTGGTGGGTCGTCAGCAGGCGGCCCGCGCCGCCGGCCCGCGCCGCCGCCGCGCAGTCGCCGAGGCTGCTGTGGCCCCAGCCGCGACGCGCGGTGATTTCTTCCTCGGTGAACTGGCCGTCCATGACCAGCAGGTCCACGGGCCGCGGCTCGCGGCAGAAGCGCGCGAAGGCGAGGCGGCCGGCCTCGTCCCAGGCCCCCCACTCCAGATCCGTCGCGAACACGAGCGAGCCGCCGCCGCGATCGTCCAGCCGGTAGGCGGCGCAGCCGCCCGGATGCGGGACGGCGAGGTGGCGGATCTCGAGGCTGCCCCAGGCGAATGGGCTGGTGGAATTCGGCGCGCCGGCGAGTTGCCGGAACGTCACCGTCGCGCCGACCGCGTCGAGATCCAGCGGCCAAAGCGGTGGTCCCAGGAGCTTGCGCACGGCGACTTCCGCCGGCACGAAGTCCGGCGCGGCCACCGTCAGGCGCCAGCCCGGCTCGTAGAGCGGGCCCAGCGACGGCAGCCCCTGCAGGTGATCGTGATGCGTGTGGGTCAGCAGCAACAGCAACTCGCCGCCCGGGCGCGGCAAACCCTCCGCGGCGACGGTGATGCCGGTGCCGGCGTCGATGAACACGGGCGGGCCTTCGCGCGGCTCCGCCAGCAGGCACGTCGTGTCGCCGCCGTAGCGCGCGAAGGCGGGCGCGGTGCGCGGCCACGAGCCCCGCACGCCGGCGAATCGGATCCTCATCGCACCTCCTGCGCCTACTTGCTGGTCAGGTTCCAGACGCCGTCGAAGGATTCGCCGCCCGCCGCCGCCTCGCGGCAGCGGTCGGCGTAGAGTCGGGCGACGGGATCGTCGGGCAGCGCGGCGAATGCCGCGGCGGCGCCCGGCAGGTCGCCGCCGCGGCACAGCGCCAGGGCGGCGTGGAACCCGTCGCCGGCGCGCCCGTCCGTCCCGGTCGCCGGACCCAGCAATTCGAAGACGGCCACCGACTCGCGCCGTCCGACCACGCGGATCGCGCCGAGGTCGCGCACGGCGATCGTCGCGCCGGCGGCGGCGCGGGTCACCCCCGAGATCATCGTCGCGGTGCCGAAGGCCTTGTTGGCGCCCTCCAGCCGCGAGGCCAGGTTGGCCGCGTCGCCGAGCACGGTGTAGTTGAAGCGCTGCCGCGAGCCCATGTTGCCGACGACTACCGGCCCGGTGTGCAGGCCGACGCGCATGCGCAGCTCGTGGCCGGTGCGCGCGCGGAACTCGTCGCGCCGGGATGCCAGCTTCTGCTGGCAGCGCCAAGCGGCGTGGCAGGCGCGCGCGGCGTGATCGGGCACTTCCAGCGGCGCGTTCCAGAAGGCGATGATGGCGTCGCCCTCGTACTTGTCCAGGGTGCCGCCCTCCTCGAGCACGATGTCGGTCATGTCCGTCAGGAAGTCGTTGAGCAGCTCGGTCAGGGCCACCGGGTCCAGGGACTCGCTGATGGAGGTGAAGCCGGCCAGGTCCGAGAACATGATCGTCAGCTCGCGGCGCTCGCCGCCGAGGCGCAGCTGGCCGGGGTCGGCGATGAGCCGTTCCACGACGTGCGGGCTGAGGTAGTGGCGGAAGGCCTGCTTCAGGAAGCGCCGCTGGCGGCCCTCGGTGGCGTAGTTCCAGACCAGGCCGCCGGCCAGCGCGCTCGCCGTCGCGATCCCCGCCGGCACCACCGGAAACCACCAGCCCAGCGCGTAGGCCCCGGCCCCGAGCAGCGGCGGCAAGGCGAGCGTCGCGACGATGACGGCCAGCCCGTGCCAGGCCTTGCGGCCCGCCAGCACGAGCGCCGCGGCGGCGACCGCGAGCAGCGCGATCGTCGGCCAGGCCGCCGCCGCCGGCGCGTCGCGCAGGAACCCGTCGCCCCGCAGGTCGTCCAGCACGGCGGCGTGCAGCGCCACGCCGGGCGCGACCCGGCTCAACGGCATCGGGCGCAGGTCGAGCAGGCCGGGGGCGCTGTAGCCGAACAGGACGTCGCAGCCGCGCAGGACCACCGGGTCGATCACCGGCTCGCCGCCTTCCCGCAACCGCAGTTCGGACTGGATGATCGCCGCGGCGCTGAAGGTCTCGTGGATGTCCGCCGGTCCGGCGAAGCGCAGCAGGGCGCGACCCTCGGCGTCCAGGGTCACGGCGCGCTCGCCGACCAGCAACCGGCCGGGCTCGAGCTTCAGCGCGGCGCCCCGGCCCTCGCCCAGCAGGTAGGCCGCCAGCCCGAACGACGGCACCGGCCGGCCGTCGAGCAGGTGCAGCAGGCGCGCTCGCCGGTACACGCCGTCGGGATCGGGCACGCCGCTGACATTGGCCAGCGCGCCCTCGCCCGCCGCGGCCTCGGCGACCGGGACCGTGGCGCCGCCCGCGGCGAGCTCCCGCCGCAACTTCGCCGTCGCCGGATCGTCGAGCCCGGCGCAGGTCCAGTCGTCGGCGCCCGGCCCCCAGCCCGACTGGTCCGCCGCGCCGGCCGCGCCGGTTCCCTCGCCCGGCGAGAGGAAGACCGCACCCACGAACCCGGGCGTGCGCGCCATGGCGGCGCCCAGGGCCGCGTCGTCCTCGACCCCGTAGACCGAGGGCTCGGTGAACAGCACGTCGAAGGCCACGGTGCGCGCGCCGCCGCGGGTGCAGAAGTCGAGGACCGGGGCGTAGACTTCGCGCGGCCAGGGCCACGACCAGCCGTTCTCCCGGCTGCCCCAGTCCAGGCTGGCCTGGTCGAGCAGGATGAGCTTGATGGTCGGGGTGGCCGCCGAGGGGGCGGCGGCCGCGCGGACGCGCCACGACCAGGCGGCGCGCTCCCACGCATCCAGGACGCCGACGGCCCAGAGCGCCGCCGCCAGCGCGGCGGCGCCCAGGCCGATCAGCAGGGCCGGACGCGCGCGTCGGCCCATGGGTCAGACGTCGCCGACGGCGCGCGTGAAGCGCGCGCGCCGCGCCGCGGGATCCGCCATGACGGGCTTGTTCGCCAGCGACGGGTCGAGCGCCCCGATGCGGTCGCCCGGCGAGGGGTGCGTCTTGCCGAAGCCGGGGCCGCCCGACTTCACGCGCTCGCCCATCTTCACGAGCATCACGACCAGCGCGCGCGGGTCGTAGCCCACGCGCCCGAGGATCGCGAGCGACGCCTCGTCGGCCTCCTTCTCCAGGCCGCGGGCGTAGCCGTTGTTCACGAGCGTCTGGGTGACGTCCATGATGCTGCCCTCGAAGTCCGCGGTGAGCTGCTTGAGGTCCTCGTCGCCGAGGTTGCGCGCCGCTTCGACCGTGAGGATGGCCAGCGCCGAGGTCAGCCGGCTCTTCTTGATGGCGCGCAGGCCGTGCTTGGCCTGCACGTGGCCGATCTCGTGGGCCAGCACCGCGGCCAGGGCGTCCTCGCTCTCGCAGCAGCGCACCAGGCCGCGGGTGACCAGCACCAGGCCGCCGGGGGCGGCGAAGGCGTTGACCTCGTCGCTGTCCAGCAGCAGGAAGTGGTAGCCGCCGAAGGTCTGGGGGCGGTCCGAGGCCATGGCCAGCGACTGGCCCAGCTCGTTCAGGTAGGCGTTGGCCGCGGGCTCGTCGGCCGCCGGGTAGGTCTGCAGGATGGTCGCCGCGACGGCGCGGCCGATGTAGTACTCCTGTTCCGGCGTGATGTCGGCGAAGGTCTTCTCCAACGCCTCGGCGGAGCGGTTGATCGAGGTGGCCTGCTCCTCGGTGATGGCGCCGGAGCCCTGCCCGAGCTGCGTGCCGAGCTTGGTCACCGAGGCGCAGCCGGCGATCAGCGCGGCGAGCAGCAGCAGGGCGGCGGGGAGGGTCATGGTGCGCTGTTTCACTGGGCACCCCCCTTCGCGACGACCTCGCCGGCGGCGAGGAAGGCCACGGCCTGCTCGGGCGCGACGACCATCGCCTCCATGCGGTCCACCCAGGCGTAGTCGGCGTCGGCGTTCTGCGCCTTGTACTCGCCCTCGACCTGCTCGTTGAAGCCCTTGCCGGCCAGGGCGATCTCGTCGCCGCCGGCGCCGGCGGCCACGTCGGTGCTCCCGGACTTCAGCACCACACGCTTGGTCGTCAGCGCCGATTCGTGGATCCAGCCGCTGCGGCCGCGCGCGTCCTTGACGCTGTACCAGGCGCCCTGCTTCTGGACCACTGTCAAGCGGTCGCCGTAGGCGACGCTCGCCGCGACCTTGCCCAGGTAGGAGGGGGTGGCCCGGAGCTGCCCCGCCCGCACTTGCACGCTCATCTGTTGCACGGCCGCCCATGCCGCGACCCCGACGACCAGGACCGCGACCAGCAGCAGGCTCCGACGCATCGTCCGCATCGCATCCCCCTCGCTCGTCGGTGGCGCAGGCGCGCGGCGTGCGCGCCGCGGGCGATCGTACCACCGAAGCTGCGGCGCGCCAACGGCCTTCCTGGCCCGCCGCCGCCGCGGACGCCCGCAACAACCGGCCCGCGGGCGCGTAGGGAATGGCCGATCGGGTCCGCACGGACCCCGGCCCCACGCCAACGAAAGTCAGGCCATGCGCACGACGCTCCCGCTCGCCGCCCTGCTGTTGTGCCTCGCCGCCGCTCCCGTCCGGGCCGTCGCGGACGCAGAGTTCATCCCCGTGTACCACCCCCAGCTCGAGACGACCCGTGCCGCCGGTCCCATCACGATCGACGGCGTGCTCGACGACCCCGGCTGGCAGGGCATCCCCCGCGCGGACAACTTCGCGGAACACAGCCCCGGCGACCAGGTGCAGCCGCCGGTCGACACCTACGCCATGGTCACCTACGACGACGCCCATCTCTATGTCGCCTACGTCTGCTTCGACGACCCGGCGCTGGTGCGCGCCGGCCTGAGCGAGCGCGACAACATCTGGTCCGACGATTACGTGATCACGGCCATCGACACCTACGCGTCGCAGACCTGGGCCTACGAGATCGCCTGCAACCCGCTGGGCGTGCAGGGCGACCTGCTCTGGTCGGCCAACGGCGGCGAGGACATGAGCTACAACATGGTGTTCGCCAGCGCCGGCAAGGTCACCGACGAGGGCTGGCAGGTAGAGTTGGCCATCCCTTGGTCGAGCCTGCGCTTCCCTGACCGCGACGAGCAGGCCTGGCGCATCGACTTCTGGCGCAACCACCCGCGCGCGGTGCGGGGCCAGTACTCGTGGGCGGCCTACGACCGCGACGAGAGCAGTTGGCCCTCCCAGTGGGGCACGGTGCGCGGCATCCACGGCGTGAAGCCCGGCAAGGGCATCGAGCTGCTGCCGTCGCAGGTGTTCACGCAGGCCGGATCTCGTCGGGGCGACGGCTTCGACAACGGTCCCGTCCTGGGCCAGGCGTCGCTCGGCGCGCGCGCGAACCTCTCGTCCAGTTTCACGGTCGAGGGCACGGTCAACCCCGACTTCAGCCAAATCGAGTCCGACGCGGCCCAGATCGACGTCAACACCACCCTGGCCCTGTTCTTCCCTGAGCAGCGGCCCTTCTTCCAGGAGGGCAGCGACCTGTTCCAGACCTACTTCAACGCGGTGTACACCCGCACGATCAACGACCCGTTGTTCGCCGCCAAGGTCACCGGCCGGCCCGGCAACACGAGCGTGGCCTACCTGGTCGCGCGCGACGAGATCTCGCCGTTCATCCTGCCGTTCGAGGACGTCAGCGCGTTCGCCGCCGGCGGCCGCAGCACCACGAACATCCTGCGCGTCCAGCAGGCCCTGGGCGACGGCGCCAGCGTCGGCGTGCTGGCCACCGACCGCCGCATCGACGGCGGCGGCGCGGGCACCCTCGGCGGGATCGACGGCCGCGTGCGCTTCACGCCCTCGCTGCAGTTCGAGTGGCAGGCGCTGGCCTCGCGCACCGAAGAGCCCGACGACGCGGCCCTGACCGACGGGCTCGAGGGTCTGACCTTCGACCGGGGGAAGCACACGGCGATCTTCGACGGCGAGACCTTCGACGGGCTCGGCTTGTACTCCGGCCTGGAGTACAACGACCGACTCTGGGAATTCGAGACCGAGTACCGGTCCTTCAGCCCCACCTTCCGTGCCGAGAACGGGTTCATCCCGCGCAACGACCGCCGCGAAGCGGTCACGTCGGCCTCGCGGGTGTTCCGCTTCGACGATTCGCGGCACCTGGAGTGGATCCGGCCCCATGTCAACGCCGGTCGTGTCTGGAACATGGCCGACGCGCGCAAGGACGAATGGGTCTGGGCCGGGGTCGGCACGCGCCTGCGGCACTCGCAGATCTTCTTCCAGGTTTCGCACATGGAGAGCAACGAGCTGTTCCGGGATATCTGGTTCGACGGCATCGAGGCGACGGAATTCGACCTCCAGGCCGTGCCCGCCAACGCGCTGCAGGGAGGGTTGTCCCTGAGCCACGGCCACCGCATCGCCAGGCGGGAGCGGGTCATGGGCCGCGAGACCAACGCGTCGCTCTGGTTCGAGATTCGCCCCGCCGACCGTCTCCTGGCAGAGGTGAGCTGGCGCTGGATCCAGAGCGTCGACGACGAGACCGAAGCCATGCTGTTCAAAGGCTTCATCCTGCGCAGCCGCTTCGGGGTGCAGGTCTCGCGCGAGTTGGCGCTGCGCCTGGTGGTCCAGTACGACGACTTCGACGAAACGTGGGAGGCCGACCCGCTGGTCACCTACCGGCTCAACCCCTTCAGCATCTTCTACGTCGGATCGACCCGCGACTACGCCCCGCTCGACCCCGACCACGACGGCCTGCGCGACTGGCGCCTCACCGACCGCCAGTACTTCATGAAGCTGCAGTACCTCTTCCAGATCTAACCGGCCCGACTCGGGCGGGCTGAAGGAAGGGAGCCCCCCGCGGGGCTCCCTTCTTCACGGCCGGTGCGCGTGGCGTCACTTGTAGAGGCTCTTGATCTCGCCCCAGCTCAGGTCCTGTTCGGCGACCACCAGGGTCGAGATCGTGTCGATCAGGATCTGGTCGACCCAGGTGTAGGGCGGGATGAACAGATCCACGTACTCGCGGTCGGGGTTGTAGGGCAGGTACCAGGACTCCGTCATGAACCCGGGAACGCCCCACCGGTTGATGAGCGTGCCGTGCAGCGGGTTCGTCCACTCGTTGGTGCCGGGATTCGGCGCCAGGACGTCCTGGACGAAGGGCGCGCCCTGCCCGCCGGACGTGATCTGCACCCAGATGAACTTGAACGGGTAGTAGTCGATCCAGTTGCAGAGGAAAAAGCGCACGAGACCCGGCTGCTCGGTCGTGAAGATGCGGCCGTCGTTGGGGTCCGTCGGATCCGGCTGCCAGTAGCAGAATTCGAAGTGGGCGTGGGTCTCGCAACCGGCGTTGAAGGGATGGAGGCCGTCGCCGGTGGTGGCGATGTATTCAGGCGGCATGTCGTAGAGGACCTGGCTGAAGAATTCCCACTCGGCGGTGACGGACAACGGCCCGCCGCGCCAGGGCGGTGGATTGAAGTCGTCGGCAAGGGCGGCGGAAGAGACGGCCACCGTGCACAGGGCGGCCAGCAGCAGTGTGGTGAGTCGACGCATCGGATTACCCCCTTCTCCGGTTGCTTCCCGTCCGTGCGGACGGGTCGGGCGGAGCGGGACTTCGACGACAGGGCGCCTCCAGCGTCCCGCCGCGAGCCCGCGACGGGAACAAGGTCGTGCCGTTCACCTCCTTTCCGTTGATATCAGCCATTCGGATCGAGACTACCGCCGGGCGGGGCGGCCGTCAATCGACAATGCTAATTCATTATTTAACTCATTGCCATCATGATCGTTACTTCGTCGCCCCACCCAGCAGACCCCGCAGGCGGGCGCGCGCGCTCGCCCCGGCCTGAGCGGCCGTGCCGCGGGCGACGTCCTGCAGGGCCGCCGCCACATCGAGCTGGACCGAGGGTTGGACCAGGGTGCCGCCGACCCGCAGGGGCACGACCAAGCGCTCGGTTGCGGTGTTGCCGCCGCCGCCGAGCAGGCCGGTGACCTTGCCGACCACACCGCCCGGATTGCGCAGCTTGCGCGAAAAATCGTCGCTCAGCAGCAGGCCGCCCGCGGCGTCCAGCTCGCCGGTGAAGGCGTAGCCGCCGGCGAAGACCAGCTCGCCGAGGTCGCCCAGCTTCGTGGCGAGCGTGTCGAGCCCGACGCGGCCGTCGCGCACCACGATGTGCGCGGCGAGGGTGCGCAGGGCCTGGTTCTCGGCGAAGGAGCCGCCCGCCTTCGTCGCCACCGCCGACAACGCCGCGTGCACGGGGCCGCGGGTGGCGACGCGGCCCTCGTCCATCCGCGCGCCCGCGTCCAGGGTCAGCGTGTTGCGCACCGTCGCGCCGTCGCGGCCGGCGGCGCCGTAGGTTCCCGACAGGTCGAACTTGCCGAACAGCAGCCCCTTCAGGGGCGTGAAGCGCGACAGGAAGTCATCGGCCTCGATGCGCGTCGCCGCGAAGCGGCCGCCGAAGGCAGGGCGGTTCAGGTCGTTCAGGTCCACGGTCGTGTTGCCGGTCACCTTGCCGGTGTAGACGTCGGCCGCCACGTCGGCGACCTCGAGGCGGCGGTCGATCAGGCGCGCGTTGCCGGTCACGCCGGTGAAGGCGACCCCGCCGTACAGCAACGAGTCCGCGCGCAGGGTGCCCGTGCCCCGCAGGTCCGGCAGCCGGGCGGTCAGCGAGTCGCGCGGGGCGGGAGCCGGCGCCCCGCGCTTGACCCAGGCGGGGCTGGCGGCGGGGAAGACCCGGTCGACGTCGAAGCGTCGCGAGCGCGCGGCGAAGGTCAGCACGGGCCGGCGCGCCGCATCGGCGGCGAGGGCCGCGAAGGGGTCGGTGACGCGGCCGGTCAGGGTCACGTCGCTGCGGCCGAAGCGGGCGACGCAGCTGGAGATCGTCACCGCGTCGGGAGCCAGGGCCAATTTCGCGTCCAGCGAGGTCAGCGGCTCGCCCAGCATCGCGTCGCGGTAGGTCATCCGCGAGACGACGACCTCGCCGCCCCGCAGCAGCCGTTCCGGCTGTTTCGTGGAGCCGTCCAGCTCGACGCGCACCGCGAGGTTGCCGGTGATCGCAGCCCGGCGTTCCGGCGGCAGGAAGGGCTGCAGGTAGGCCAGGTCGATCTCGCCGCTCAGGGTCCCGCGCAGTTGCGGTTCGGCGAAGCGCGTCACCGTGAAGTCGCCCTGCAGCGGACGACCGCCGAACGACGCCCGCGTGAGCGCGACGTGCAGGCTGTCGGGCCGCAGGTCGGCCCTGGCCGATGCCACCCTCAATTCGCCGGGCAATTCCCCGCCGCTCATGACCAGGTCCGTCAGCCCGGCGGTCGCGGTGTAGGCGGGCGCGCGTCCGGTTTCCAGACTCGCGTCGGCCTCCACGACGACGTCGCCCGCGAGGCTGTAGGCGGCCAGGGCCGCCCGGCGGTCGGCGGGCAGCAGGCCGAGCAGGTCGGCGGCGGTGATGCGGTCCGAGACCAGACGCCCGTGCGCCACGACGGCGCCGTCGCGGCGGGCGAAGTCTCCCGCCAGCTTGAAGCGCAGCGGTCCTGCGGTCAGGGCGGACTCCGCGAGCGTGAGCAGCGCGGCGGCCCGGTCGTACGCGAGGTCGAATTGCAGGGCGACCGGCAGCACCGGCAAGGGCGCTGGCCCCGCCACGCGCAGGCTGTCGACGGTCAGGTCGCCCCGGGCCACACTGCGCCCCGCCGCGTCGGTCGCCAGGCTCGCTTCGAGGCGAAGCCCGGCCAGCCGCGCGCCGGTGCCCGCGGCCTGGTCGTCGAAGGTGAGCTGCCCGTCGACGATGGAGATGCGGTCGAGCGCGATCGCCGGGGGTGCGCCGCCGGCGCCGCCCTTGCCGTCGCCATTCCCGCTCGCGGGGGGCGCGAAGGTGAAGTTGTCCGTGCCGTCGGCCCGACGCTGCAATCTCAGCTTGGGCCCGGAGACCACCAGACGGTCGGCCTCCACGCGGCCGCGCAGCAGCGGCGGCAGGCGCAGCCGCAGGTCCACGGCCGCGACCGTGGCCAGCGGTGCGCCCCCGAAGCCCGGCGGGTTGCCGAGGCGCACCCCCTGCAGGCGCACGCCCAGCCCGCCGCGCAGCGACAGGCGGGCCTCGTCGATGACGACTTCGCGGCCCAGGGCCGCGGACGCGCGCGCCGCGACCAGGCTCTTGATCCTGCCGACCGGGAAAAAGATCAGCACGCCGGCGACCAGCAGGACCAACGCGCCGGCGATCACGATCAGGAGCCGCGGCGGGGATTTCCGTGTGGTGTTCATGCGGACAGGATGCCTCGCCTCCGCCCTCAGCGCAACAGGAGCGTCCGGTTGGCGGGGTCGGCGTCCTCGAGCAGCAGGGCGCGCAGCTCGGGCCAACGTGCCGGCGGCACCTCCCCGGCCGCGACCGACAGCTCGCGTTTGACGACCACGCGCCCGCCGTCGCGCTCGACGCGCAGGCTGAAACGGCCGGCCGCGTTGACGACCTCGCGGTCCGGCGGCAGGTGTGCGAATTCGCGGTCGCCGGGGGACAGGGTCGTCCGCACCCGCTGGACCAGGGAGCCGGGCAGCAGCACCGCACTGCTGCGCGATTCCTCGTACAGGTGGACGTCGGCCGGCAGCAGGGACGCCAACCCGCCGAGCGGATCGCCCACGGTCAGGCGCAGACGGTCGAAGTCGTCCGCTTCGTCCTCGGGAACGTTCGCGGTGAAGCCGTAGGTCACGGCCTCGGGCCGGAACGTCGCGGGGTTGGAACCGGCGACCGTGGCGCCGGCGAACACCGACGCGACCACGGCGCCGAGGTGGCCCTGCGCGTCGCCGTCGAGCCCGGCCATCCGGTCGTGGGCCGAGAACAGCCCGTCGGTCCGGAGGGATCCCGCGCCGCACCAGCCGCCGCTGTCCGAGGGCGCGAGCGTGATGTCGAAGGCGAACAGGTTCGCGACGGTCGCCTCGCCGTCCGGTCGCTGGATGAGGCCCGATCCACCGAGCAGCGGGCCGGCGAACGCGGACGGCGACTCCGTGAGTTTCCCTTTGCTCGGATCGTAGAACGCGCCCAGGCCCGCGCCCGCGATCTCGAGGAAGGGGCCGTCGAATTCCGCCGCCGCCGGCACCTGCGGGTCGACGGGCCGGCCGCCGCGCGCGCGGTAGCGGAGTGCCGCCGTCAGGCCGGCGCCCCGGAACAGGGCGGCCGCCAGGACGGCGCGATCGCTGCCGTGCCCGTAGGCCGTGTCCCAGGTGCGTTCGGGCCGGCGGGCTGCGGCTCGCCACGGGCGGTCGTCGACGTGGACGGACCGCACCCCCTCCTCGAGCAGCTTCACGACGGCCCGGGCTTTGGACCGGTCGTCGGGCGCGTTGCCGAGGCGGGCGGCGAGGGTGTCGCGCAGGGCCGCGCCGAGCGGGGCGTCGTCGTCGAATCCCCGCGACAGCGCCGCGCCCAGGGCCTGCCAGCTATCCCAGGTCGACCACAGGACGCTGGGCGCATCGGCCGCGGGGACGGCGATCGCCGGCAGCCCGTGCTGCGGCACGTCCTCGAGACGCCAGGTCCGTGTCGTGGCCCCGTGCGCGGTGGCCACGGTCGGGGCCGGCGCGCCGCGGCGTTCCACGTGACGGACCGCGACGCCGACCGGCACGCACAGCGCGAACTCGCTCACGACCGCCGGGTCGCGCCGCGCGAAGACCCACAGGCCGTCGGCCCCGGCCTGCGCGCCGGCGCGCTCGACGATCTCGTACTCCGTCTCCAGCAGGCAGGGCAGCTCGACGCCGTCGTGCAGGAGCATGGTCTCGCGCAGGTCCGCGTAGTCGGCGGCGTACTCCAGCGCGTAGGGCAGGGTCTCGACCACGGCGGTCGGGCTGATCGTGACCGCGTCCGGCCACCAGCGGCCGTCGCGCCAGGTGCGCAGCTTCGTCACGGCGAGGGTCGAGGTTCCGGCGTGCCAGGGCACGCGCTGGTCGGCGTAGGCGTTCAGGCCGCTGCGCGTCGCGATCCAGACCGCCTGGTGGGTGCGCACGGCGAGGTCGCCGCCGGGCGAGACGGTCACCAGGCGCGCTTCGCACAGCAGGACGGCGTCGCGCTGCGCGAAGCCGGGCAGGGCCCGGGCGCGCGCGAGCAGGGCGTCGAGGTCGCGCCCTGAGGATGTCCCGATCGAGGTCCCGGGCGAAACGCCGGAGGTGCCGGCCGCGGCCGGCGCCGCGAGGATCGCCGCCAGGATGCAGAGCAGGAGCGTGCGCTTCATCGGACGCCTCCCTTCTCGGCGCGGAAGACGCGATCGCCCCAGGCGCGGGCGGCGTCGACGGCCTTCTTGAAGCCGGGGTATCCGTCCGGCGGAACCTGCCGGCGGCGGGACTCGAAGCGCTGGGTGATCACGAGGTCGTTCCCGTCGTGGCGGCTCGCGCCGGTGAACGCGGCGTAGATCTCGTCGACCGCGTCGGGCTGCTCGGCGACGGTCGCGCGCCAGCCGCGGGGCAGGCGGATGGTCTCCTGCCCGTCGAGCAACTGGGTGAAGTAGAGCAGGATGTCGGTCTTGCGCTCGTCCTCCCAGGCGGTGGCGCCGGCGCGGAACAGCGTGCCATCGTGCAGGGTCAGCTGCATCAGCGGGCTGCGGAACTCGAGCCCGCCGTCGACCGGCAGCGCGTAGCGGGGGATGCGGTAGGCGACGGTGATCCGCATGTCGCCGCCGAAATCGTCGGTGCGGCGGTGCGTCACGCGCACGCCTTCGACGCGCGGGCTGACGGCGGCCAGCGCCTTGGCGAAGACCGACGCCAGGTTGTCGCGGCGGCCGTTGGCCAGGCCGCGCAGGCGGCCGTCCATGACCCCGCGACCGGTCAGCTCGAACTCGCCGGTGAGCGTGCCGTCGTCTTGCAGGGTCGCGCGGTGCACCGCGCGCAGCGGCGATTCCGCGGGCGGGCTGTAGGCGATGCGGTCCAGGGTGTCGCCCTGCGGCGAGCCGACCAGGTAGTGCTGCTCGGTCTCGGAGTACGACCAGATGTTGTTGTCGTAGGGCACCCAGGTCGGATCGTACATGCGGAACGACCCGTCCGGCAGCCGCAATGCGGTGACGCAGTGGTTGAACTGGTCGGCGGGCACGTCCTCGATGCGGCTGCCGGCCATGGTCATGGCCGCCTGCGCGTCCAGGCCGGCGGCCCGCATCATGGTGACGAGCATGCCGGCGATGTCCTTGCAGACCCCGCTGCGCTGCTCGAAGATCATCGCGCCGGAGTGCAGGATGAAGCCCTCGCCCGGGCCCATCGTCTGGCCGCTGTAGCGGATGTTCTGGGCCACCCAGTGCAGCAGCGCCTCGGCTCGGCGTTCGGGAGCCGCGCCGGTCAAGCCGGCCGCGGCCAGGATCACGTCCACCTTGTCGCGGATCTCCGGCGTCACGTCGAACTGGTCGCGGTTCACGTCGAAGAACCAGCGGCTCTTGCTTTCCCAGTCCGCGACCGTGGCCATGACCACCTTCGGCGCGAAGTCGCTGGCGGCGGGCTGGCGCGTCTCGTGGACCAGGGCCGGCAGGTCGCGCCCCCACCAGGCGTACTCGGTGCGCTCGGCGTCGTACGCGACGGAGGAGTAGAGCGCCCCGTTGTGGACTTCGGCGTGCAGGCGTTTGTCCGCGGGCAGGCTCAGCACGTAGCGCTTCTCGACGATCGGCGCGTCCTCGGCGAACAGCACGATGTCGAAGTACTCCCCGGGCATCGGCGGGATGAAGCGGGCGTCGTCGTCCGCGGCGGCGCCGCCGGCGGCCGCTCCGTCGCCGCCGAGCAGGGCGTAGGTGAAGCCCTTGCGCCAGGTGCGCACCTCGATCCCGTCGCCGGGACGCAGGCGCGGCAGCTGCAGCAGCTGGATGCGGTCGCTCCAGTAGATGGCAGACTGGGGGGCGGGCAAATCGTGCACGGCCGCCACGTCGACCGACAGGCGCTCGCCGTCGCGCAGCACGGCCACCTCGCGCACCTCCACACGGCTGCTCTGCGGGTCGTACCGCCAGGTCAGCACGGAGTTGTCGCGGCAGCCGGCCGGGGTCAGCACCTTCGTCAGGCGGTAGCCGTCGACCTCGGTGACGCCCGAGGGTTGGACCCGGTTCACCATCTCCTCGAAGACGACGACCAGGCCGGCGCCGGGATGCGCCTCGGCGTCGCCGGCGTCCGCCAGGCGCGTGAACGCGGTCGGGGGCGGGCGGTCGCCCGGCGGCAGGACCGGCTCGCCGGCGCCGGCTGCGGCGGCGAGGACGAGGAGGAAACCGAGCAGGAGCGAGGGGATCGCGGGGCGCGGCGGCTGGGGCATGGCGGCAACTCCGGGTTGAACCACGGGGGCGGGGGTCCACCGAATCTAGCATTTGAATCCCTGATTTCAAAGGCCCGCCACGCCATCCCGGGATGTGTTAGAATCGTGGAAATTCCCCGACCCTGCCTGCGGCAGGTCGGCCCCACGACGACAGGAGATGATGGCGATGCGCACTTTACGACACCGCGGACACCCGGGTCTCCGCATCACGCTGGCCCTGCTGCTCGTCCTGGCCGCGGCCTTCACCGCCCGCGCCAGCGTGCTCATCAACGAGACAGACGCCGACAACCCGGGCACCGACACGCTCGAGTTCGTCGAGCTCTACGGCACGCCGAACGAGTCGCTGACCGGCAAGGTCCTGGTCCTCTACAACGGCTCCAACGACCTGTCCTACGCCGCCTACGACCTCGACGGCTACAGCCTGAACGCCAGCGGCTTCTTCCTGCTGGGCAACGCCGCCGTGACGCCCACGCCCTCGATCGTCTTCGCGAACAACTTCCTGCAGAACGGGCAGGACGCCGTGGCCCTCTACACGGCCAACGGCGCCGACTTCCCGAACAACACGCCGGTCACGACGGCCAACCTCGTCGACGCGATCGTCTACGACACCTCCGACGCCGACGATCCCAGCCTGCTGGTGCTGCTGAACCCCGGCGAGCCCCAGATCGACGAGAACGCCAACGCCAGCGGCGTCACCGACTCCTGCCAGCGCAGCCCCGACGGCGCCGGCGGCGGCAGGGTGACCTCGTCCTACGTCGTCCAGCCGCCGACCCCGGGCGCCTCCAACGGCGGCGTCGTCCTGCAGGCCCCCGACGTGGCCAACGTCTACCACCGCAGCCTGCTGCCGGTGCCGGGCGAGGCGGCCACCGTCTACGCCGACGCCACCGACAGCGACGGCACGATCACCGAGGTGCGCGTGTACTGGCAGGTCAACGGTGCCGGCGCGACTTCGGCCGCGATGACCCTGTCCGAGGGTTCCACCTACACCGGGACGATCCCCGGCGCCGCCACCGGCGCCCTGGTCGAGTACTTCGTCGAGGCCACCGACAACGACGGCCTGTTCGGCACCGGCCCCGCGACCGGTTTCTACAGCTACACCGTCGCCCCGGAGACCATCACGCCCATCGCCTCGGTGCACGCCGACTCGCTCGGCTTCGCCGGCGACGTCATCATGGTCCAGGGCCAGGTCTACATCCCCGGCGACTACAAGGCCGACGGCACCAGCGTCAGCGCCTACATCCAGGACACCGCGGGCCGCGGCCTGAACATCTTCGGCACGACCCGCAGCACCGGTGCGGCGCTGCTGAACTCCACCGGCAACCTCGTGAAGGTCACCGGCACGGCCTACTGGTTCGGCACCACGGTCGAGCTGGTCAACTACGAGGTCGAGCTGGTCAGCAGCGGCAACGCGCCGCTCGCGCCCGCCCTGCAGACCACGGCCGCCGCGGCCGCCGCCGCCAACGAGGGCTCCTACGTCGCGGCGGTGGGCCCGATCACGGCCATCTCCGCCACCACCGGCACCAACCCCGCCCACAACTTCACGATCAACGACGGCTCCGGCCCCGTGGTCGTGCGCGTGGACGACGACCTCGCCCCCGGCCTGGAGACCTGGCTGGTGGGCGACGAGTTGGAGGCCGCCGGCGCCGGCGGCCATTTCGGCACCGACGGCCAGATCATCGCGGGCCTCGCGACCGACCTGGCGAACAACGGCCAGGGCCCCGACGTGACGCCGCCGACGCTGGTCTCCGCGGCGCTCGACGGCACCGTCGACGTGCTGGTGCAGTTCAGCGAGGGCGTCGGGCTGACGACGGCCGAGACCGAGGCGAACTACGCGGTCTACCAGACGGCCGCTCCCGGCAACATGGTCGCGGTCCTGTCCGCGGTCCGGCAGGCCGACTTCTCGCAGGTGCTGCTGACGGTGGCCACCTCGCTAGTCGGTACGCCGCACACCGTGCGCGTGAACAACGTCCAGGACCTCGCGGGCAACCCGATCGCGGCGAACTCCACCGCCCCGATCAGCGATCTCGGGCCGCTGCCGCAGATCGTGGTCACCGAGATCATGCAGAACCCGCTGGTCCTGCTGGACGCGGACGGCGAGTGGTTCGAGATCCGCAACGCCGGCACCACAGCCGTCGACCTCAACGGTTGGACGATCAAGGATCTGGGCACCGACAGCCACGTCATCGCCAACGGCGGTCCGCTGGTCATCAACCCCGGCGAGTACAAAGTGCTGGGCATCGATGCCGCCGCCATGCTCGGCGAGGGCGTCACGCTCTTCTACCAGTACGCGAGCTTCACCCTGGGCAACGCCGACGACGAGCTGATCCTCGTCGACACGCTCGGCCGCGAGGTCGACGTGGTGATGTGGGACGGCGGCACGGTGTGGCCGGATCCGAGCGGCGCCTCGATGGCCTGGTCAGGCACCGGCGACAACAACGTCGGCACCAACTGGGCCACCAGCACCGCGGTCTTCGGCACCGGCGACTTCGGCACCCCGGGCGCGTCCAACGGCGGCCCCACCGGCGTGCCCGTGCCCGCGACGGCGACAGCGCTGGGCGCCAACCACCCCAACCCCTTCAACCCCAGCACGAAGTTCAGCTTCGCGCTGGACCGCGACGCGACGGTGTCCCTGGCGGTCTTCGACCTCCGCGGCCACCGCGTGCGCACCGTGGTCGAGGGGCGGCTGTCCGCCGGCGACTACGCAGGCGTCTACGGCTGGGACGGCCGCGACGACCAGGGCCGCGCGGTCACCAGCGGTACGTACTTCTACCGGCTGACGACGGACGGGGGGTTCGCGGAGTCGCGCAAGATGACGCTTTTGAAGTAACAGCAAGCAGTTAGCCGTTCATAGCGCGCGTCTCTCGAGGCCCCGGCCGGCAACGGCCGGGGCCTCTCCGTGCGACCCCAGGGAAGTGTGGCCGCGACGCCCTCCCGATCCCCGCCCAGCTTTCTTGAAATCATGTATTCAATAGTGATACGATCGGGCGCGCCGAACCAGGGGTTGGACGGCGCCTCGGTCCCCTCGCGTCGGGAGGTCGTGTCATGAAGCGGCAGCTTGTGATCCTGATCCTGATCATCGTCTGCGGCCTGACGGCCGGGACAGTCGTGGTGGCGGGAGCGCCCCCCGAGCCGGCGGCGCCGGTCGTCGCGGATCCCGACGGGGTGGAGACGACGGCGACGGCAGCCGTGGCCCAGCGAGAGCCGGAGAGCCTCACACCCTGCCAGCAGGCGATCCGCGCGCTGCTGGACCGGGAGGCGGCGCAGCTCGCCGCGCTGGAGGCGCGGGTGCCGGCTGCGGCCGACGGGGCGGCCTTCCTGTCGCTGCAGCGGGAGATCGAGCAGGTGAAGCAGGACACCGAACTGCAGGTCATGCGCACGCAGGCGGAGCACGCGCGGCTGGAGGGGCGTGTCGAGCAGGCGGAGCGGATCGAGGCGGCGCTGGCGGAGATGGCGGCGCCGCAACCGGCGATCGTGCCGGTGGAGCGTCATGACGAGGCGCCGCGCGGCGACGCGGCGCGGCGCTAGGAGGTGGGCACGATGCGTGGAACCAGCCTGTCGATGCTGACGGCCGGCCTCCTGCTGGTCGTCTTCGCGGCCGCCGCGGCGACTTCCCCGCTCACGCCGCCGGCGGGCGGGCGGACCGCCGGAGCGGCAGTCGTGCGCCCGGACACGATCCGGGTCGTGCGGGCGCCGGTGGAGGTGCCGCCCGGTCGCGGCGCGCGGATCGTGCAGCCACCCGCCGCGGCGCCGTCCGTCACGGCGAAGGACGGCGAGAGGGACTACAGCCTCACCGTTCGGGGCCGTCTCGTCTACCAGCGCCAGGACGGCCGTTGGGCCGGCGTGGACGGGATCATGGTCGAGATCTGGGACGATGACGGCTGGTGGGGTCCCGAGCAGCTGTCGTCCACCTACACGGACGCGGACGGCTACTTCAGCCGGACGTTCAACTACACCAACGGCGCCGACGATCCGGACATCTGGTTGATGATCAGGGGCTGGAGCGAGCACGCCTACCTGAGGACGGAGGACGGCGGCTATGGTCACGGCTATGGCTGGTCCACCGGCATCGTCGAGAACTACGGCGGCACCGATCTCGATTGGGGCACCCTCACCATCACCGAGGAGAGGGAGATGTGCGTGCTGCACCTCCTGTCCACGCTGACGCGGGTGCACCGCTGGATCGAGGAACACGGCGGGGGCGACGCGCCACACGTCACGCTGGTGTGGCCGGGCTGGGATTCCACCCATCCCGACTATTACGACGACACGATCTCCATCTGCTGCGGCCACCAGTGGCGCGAGGACACGCTCGCCTTCCTGTACGGCCACCACTGGCTGACCCACTTCTCCGCGCATCCGTGGAGCGACCTTTGCAACGGGGTCTGCGACGGGGACGACTACTGCAGCAGTTGCTACTGGTGCGGAGAGAACCCGGCCGGCGCCTACCTCGCCGGTTGGAGCGACTGGCTGGCCGACGCCTTCACCCGCTCGCTGGAGGACGACTACGGCCTGGACGCGCTCTGGCACCGCGACTTCGAATCGCTCGACACCTGCGAGGGCAGCTACGCCGACCCGCTGAACTCCGAGGGGTTCACGGCGGCGGTGCTGCGCGACATCGAAGACGGCGAGCAGGACGCGCACGGCGTCTACGGCGACTGGCGCGACGCACTGGCGCTCGGCCCGCAGGAGATCTTCACGGTCGCCAATCTCGATCGGCCCGTCTCGTCCCTGGAGTTCCTGCGCGACTACGCCGCGCGCTACCCGGCGCGCGTCCGCGACCTGTGGGAGACGGGGAAAAACTGCGGGCTGGACATCGACGAGGAGAAACCGGGCGCGGTCTCGGGCCTCACCTCGAGCCACCCGGTCGGCTCCAACTCACCCGACCGCACCGTGGAGTTCTTCTGGACGAACGCCGACGACGACGTCTCCGGCCTCGCCGGCTACGGCCTCACCCTGTCGACGGCCGCGCCCGCCCTGCCGGCGGCCACGCAGGACATCCCGGTCTGGAACCACTACACCTCCGCGATCCTGGCGCCGGGGACGTATTACTTCTGCATCCGCGCCGTCGACCGCGACGGGCGCTGGAGCGACGATTACGTCTCCTACGGCCCGTTCACACTCCGTGCCGCCGATCCGGCCGATCTGGCGCCGTACCTGGCCGCCGGCTGGGCGCGCGAGTTGGTGCCGCGCGCGACCAACGACGCCACCTCCACGAGCGTGACCGAGCCGACCTCGCTCGCCGGCAACAGCGCCGCCACGTACTGGAACGTGCGCGGACGCAACAGCGGCGAGCTGGCCACTTCGAGCGGCTTCCACGTGGGGCTGGCCGTCGACGGCGCGGGGCTGGCGGGGCTTTCGTACGGCGCCGTCGGCGCCGGCGTCTCCTACTACGCGATCAACCGCGGTCCGCTGACGATCCGCGGGGGGCGCCACACCTTCGAGGCGCAGCACGATGACCTCGGCGCGCTGTCGGAGCCGGACGAGGTCGACAACTTCTGGGCCCACCAGTGGGTCTGGACGCCGCTGACGCTGACGTCCGGCACGCTTGTCACGCGCGCCGCGCCGCCGAGCCGGGCCGGCGGCTGGAGCTCGGTCGTCGACGGCTCGACCACCTGGTACAACTGCGACGGGTTGCGCTTCAGCTCGAGCGGCGAGTGGAACGCCGTTGTGACCCGGCCGCTGGTCGCGACCGAGGACTACGACTGCCGCCTGCACGCGGCCTCGACCGGGTCTGGCAACGGCTTCGCCGCCAACGTCGGCTACTCCGCCCGCGGGGTCGGTTTGACCGACGCCGTGCTGGTCAACCGCAACGAGGTGGGTCTGCACGACTACGACGTCGGCGTCGTCCAGGGCAGCGAGGGCGGCGGCGACTACCAGGCGGAACATGTGACCAGCACGCTGATGGCGGTCGGCGACTCCACGGCGACGACGCTGCCGCTGAACCACATGCTGCTGCTGCGCGAGTTCTCCGTGACGGCGGCCGACACAGGCTGGATCACCGTCACGGTGGACGTCGCGCCCGCGCTGGGCCCGGTCCAGGCCGCCTGGTTCGACGAGGACTTCACGGTCGGCGACCTGCAGGACTTCAGCCTGGCGGTCGCCTCGAACCTCGCGGGGCGGGCGCGCATGCACATGCGCGTCACCGGGATCGGCCACCACGGCCTGGCCGTCTACCGCGACCAGACCGGCGGCGCCGGCACGGCGGCCCTGCCGCTCGTCATCGAGATCGAGCGCACGCCGCCCGACTTCGAGCCGTACGAGGTCGCCGGCTGGCATTCGCCGATGGTGCCGCGGCCCGCCAACGACGGCACGGCCGGGTCGGTGGCGCTGCCGGACACCCTGCACGGCAACGCGACGGCGACGTACTACAATTTCGCCTTCCGCAACAACAGCCCGAACGGATGGAACGACCCCGGCAACACGCCGCGGGCGACGGTGTGCCTGGACGGCGAGCCGGCGGTCACCTGGTCGTACACTTCGGTGACGCCGAACCAGGTGCGCACGACCAACTCCACGACGGCCCGCACCGTGCGCGGCGGCCGCCACACGCTAGCTCTGATGCTCGACCGCAGCGCCACGATCGACGAGATCGACGAGAACGACAACGATTACGGCGAGCAGTACTGCTGGTCGCCCCTGGGCCTGGCGCTCGCCGCGCCCGTGGCGCGCGCGTCCCCGCCCGACCGCATCGGCGGCTGGGACGAGGTGCCTGCCGGCGTGGGGACCTGGTACAACTGCGACGGCCTGCGCCCCACCGTCGGCGGCGGTTACTGGGCCGGCGTCGCGGTGATGCCGGGCGCCGCCTCCGACGTCGACGTGCGGCTGCACCCGCAACTCGACGGCGCCCAGGACGGTTTCGCGGCCAACCTGGCCATCTCGGGCTGGGGCGCCGGGCAGTCCGACTTCGTGCTGGTCAACTTCAACGCCACCCCCTTCGCCGCCTACGACGCGGGCGTGCTGCTGCAGAGCGGCGCCGAGGGGTACACGGCCGAAGGGGTGGCCTCGCTCTACTGCCCCGCCAACGACGATGGCACCTACGGGCCCTGGACGCTGCCCGCGAACCGGATCCTCGACCTGCGGGAGTTCCGCCTGACGGCCGGGCTGTGGGCCTTCCGGCTGGACAACCTGTCGGGCGACGTGGACTGGGGGATCAGCCTGCATCCGGCGGATACGGCCTACCAGAAGAAGTCGACGCTCGTCACCGACGGCGCCGCGTGGCTGAATGGCGCGGGCCAGGACGAGTGGTTCACGGTGACGATCCCGACGACGGACTACTACTGCCTGGCCGTCTGGAAGACCGGCGCCGCCGAACTCGCGAAGGCCGGCACGTACCGTCTGCGGATGCACGAAGGCGTCACCGGCGTCGACGACGGCACGCCGCCCGCGCCCAAGGCCACGGCACTGGTGTCGGTCCACCCGAACCCCTTCAACCCGCGGACGATGATCGCGTACGACCTCGCGACCACGGGCCCGGTGAAGCTGGAGGTGTACGACCTGCGCGGCCTGCGGGTGCGGACCCTGGTGGCCGCGACGCGTCCGGCCGGGCGGCACGAGGCGGTCTGGGATGGCCGCGACGACGCGAGTCAGGCGGTGGCGTGCGGGACGTACGTGGCGCGGCTCGAGGCGGCGCGAGGGCCGACGTCGACGCGCAAACTGGTGTTGCTGAAATAGGCGTATTCCCGAGTCAGGATAGGAGGGCGGGCGGGGGAGACCCCGCCCGTTCCCGTGGCGGGCGGTCCGCGAACCGATATCCCGCATTGAACCGTCGCCTCCGCGCCCCATATAATCCCGCGGCTCGGCGAACGTAGCCCACGGATTTCACGTCGGGATTCGATTCCCATCCCTAGGTCGTGTGCGGAGGAGGTCGCGGTCCATGAAGGGTAGCGACTCCGACCACGAGTTCGACGAAGGTCCGGCGGTCGAATCCCCCCCGACGAACAGAGTGCGGCGCTTCTTCACCGATCTCGGACCCGGCCTGATCGCCGGCGCCGCCGACGACGACCCGTCGGGCATCTCGACCTATTCGGTGACCGGCGCCTCCTTCGGCTACATGCCGCTGTGGACGGCGCTCTTGTCGTTCCCGCTGATGGCCGCCGTCCAGCTGATGTGCGCGCGATTGGGACTGGTGACGGGGCGGGGGCTGGCAGGCGTCGTGCGGCTCCATTACCCGCGGTGGGTGCTGTGGTCCGCGTGCGCGCTGCTGATCGTGGCCAACGTCTTCAATATCGGCGCCGACCTCGGCGGCATGGCCGAGGCGACCGAGATGATGACGGGGATCAAGTCGTATTACTGGTCCCCTTTCTACGCCGTCCTGGTCGTCCTGCTGCTCTTCTATTCGTCATACCGCCGATTCGTCCGCGTGTTCAAGTGGCTGACGATGGTCCTGTTCGCCTACATCGCGGCGGCCTTCCTCGCCAAGCCGGACTGGCACGCCGTTCTGAGCGCGACCTTCAAGCCCCACGTCGAATGGTCGGGTGTGTTCCTGGCCACCTTCGTCGGCATCCTCGGCACGACCATCTCGCCCTACCTGTTCTTCTGGCAGGCGTCCCAGGAGGTCGAAGACGAGCGCGCGCAGGGGAGGGTCACGATCAAGCAGCGGGAGGGCGCGACCGCCAGGGAACTGAAAGTCGCCCGCACGGATGTCGTCACGGGGATGTTCTTTTCCAACCTCATCATGTACTTCATCATCCTGACGACGGCGGCGACGCTCCACGCAAGCGGACAGACCGACATCCAGACGGCGCGGGACGCGGCCGAGGCGCTGCGTCCCCTGGCCGGAGACGGGGCCTACCTGCTGTTCACGCTCGGGCTGATCGGCACCGGGATCCTCGCCATTCCCGTCCTCGCGGGCTCGGCCGCCTATGCGGTGGCGGAAGCGGCGTCGTGGCGAAACACCCTGCAGGACAAACCGCGACGGTCGCGCAAGTTCTATGCGTTGATCGCGGTCGCGATGCTGCTGGGCCTGGCGATGGACTTCGTGGGGTTCAACGCCGTGAAGATGCTCTTCTACGCAGCGGTGCTCAACGGCGTGCTGGCGCCGCCCCTGATCGTCCTGGTCATCCTGCTGACGAGCAGCTCGAGGGTCATGGGCGCCCGCGTCAGCTCGCGCCCGCTGCGCTGCCTCGGGTGGGCGACGGTGACGATCATGACCGTCGCCGGCATCGCCCTGATCGCGACCGTGGTGCCTTGGCACTGATCCTGCGCATCTTCGCCGAATGCGAGAGCGGGGAGCGGGCGACGGAGATCGAAAGCGACCTCGCCGCGGCGCTCGCCGGCTTCCGCCCGGTCGCGGGCATGGAACCTGCGCACTACCGGAAACTGCCAGAACTGTTCGAGTTCTCCTACGATCTGTCACCCGGCACGCGGGCGACCTTCGACGCCGTTCTGGCGCGTGCCACAGACGGCTGGGTCCACACAGGGGACGAGTAGCACAGCTCGTCGGTCTGGAATCGTACGCCGGGCTGGATGTTCCTGTCGCCGGTGGTGAGGTGGGCCGAGCTGATCCGGTTCGACGAGAGTGGGCGGGAGCCATGACGAACCTCATTAATGCCATTAGTATATAAAGACCATATCGGGAGGCGCGGCTCGAGCGCAAGGCGTCTTGATCTCCGATGTGGGCGCGAGCCCTGAAAGGAGACCCGACCATGAACAGGAAACAACACCGGTGGTTGCCGCTGCTGCTGGCGGTCATTCTGCTCGCGGGGTGCGGGGACGACGAACCCGCCCGCACGCTCACCGGGACCTGGGATCTCGTCGGCTTCACCGACCACGGCGTCGCGGGGACCGCGACCGGCGACGGCACGTTCGGCGGGGGCGGCGATTTCGAGATCACCGGCGAGGTCACGTATCCCAGCGAGCCAGCCGACCCGATCACCATGAGCGGGGCCTGGAGCCAGATCGGCGACAGGGTGACGCTGACGACCCTCATGGATTCAACGGAGTGGATCGTCCGCTTCACGGGCGACCAGGCGACGCTGACGCTGGTCGGCGACGAGCCCACGAACGTGATCGCGCTCTGCTGCCGGGCTCCCGCCAGCTAATCAGCGCCACATAACCGAGAGGAGAACCCGAAATGACCGGATCCAGGTTCGCGAAGATCGCACTCTTGCTGACAGCCCTAGCCCTGCCGTCGGCGGCGCAGACCCAGGGCCGCCCCGATCCCGCCGTCCTCTTGACGGCGCAGAAGGCCGCCCTGGCCAAACTCTCGTTCATGGACGGCGTCTGGAAGGGCTCCGCGTGGACCATCCTGCCGTCCGGCGAGAAGCATATCCTCACCCAGACCGAGCGGGTGGGGCCGTTCCTGGACGGGGCGGTGAAGGTGGTCGAGGGCCGCGGCTACGCGGCCGACGGCAGCCTCGCCTTCAACGCCTTCGGCACGATCTCCTTCGACCCGGCCAAGAGCGCCTACTCCATCCACTCCTACGCCATGGGCAACGCCGGCGACTTCGCCCTGACGCCCACGGCCGACGGCTTCGTGTGGGAGATCCCCGCGGGCCCGATGACCATCCGCTACACGGCGACCGTCAAGGACGGCAGGTGGACGGAGGTCGGCGACCGCGTCATGGCGGGCAAGGAGCCGATGCGCTTCTACGAGATGAGCCTCGAGCGCCAGGGCGACACGAAGTGGCCGGCCGAGGGGGCGATCGGGCCCGAATAAACGGGCGACCGGGCCCACTTGCACGATGATGCGAAATCCCGGTAACGTTACCGGGATTCTGGTCCATCCATCAAGTCGCCGAGGTGCCGGGGAACGCATCCCGGAAGGATGTCGCCGCATGCCGCACGTGCACGCCCCCACGAACTACAACCGCGTCTTCGCCGTCGCCGTGGCGCTGAACGTCGGCTTCGTGATCGTCGAGGTCGGGTTCGGCGTGGCCGCGCACTCGCTGGCGCTGCTGGCGGACGCGGGGCACAACCTGGGCGACGTGCTCGGCCTGCTGCTGGCCTGGGGCGCCACGCGGCTGTCGCAGCGCCGTCCCTCGGAGCGCCGCACCTACGGCTGGCGCAGCTCGTCCATCCTGGCGGCGATGCTCAACGCGGTGCTGTTGCTGGTGGCGGTGGGCGGGATCGCCTGGGAGGCGCTGCAGCGCTTCGGGCGGCCGGGAGCGGTCATCGGCGAAACGGTCATCTGGGTGGCGGCCGCCGGCGTGGTGCTGAACACGGCCACGGCGCTGCTGTTCGTGGCGGGGCGCAAGCACGACCTCAACCTGCGCGCCGCTTTCCTGCACATGGCGGCCGACGCCGCGGTGTCGGCGGGCGTGGTGGTCGCCGGGATCGTGATGCTGCGGACCGGGTGGATGTGGCTGGACCCGACCGTCAGCCTGGTCATCGCGGCGGTGATCCTGATCGGGACCTGGGGCCTGCTGCGCGAGTCGCTCGACCTGGCCCTGGCGGCGGTGCCGTCGGGGATCGACCCCGAGGCCGTCGCGGCCTACCTGCGGGACCTGCCGGGCGTCGAGGCCGTCCACGACCTGCACATCTGGGGCATGAGCACGACCGAGTCCGCGCTCACCGCCCACCTCGTCAAACCCGATCCCCGCGACGACGACGAACTCCTGGAACGGGCCGTCCGCGAGCTGCACGACCGCTTCGGCATCGGCCACACGACGCTGCAGTGGGAGCGGGGCGGCGACCCCGCTCCCTGCGCCGGATCCTGCTAACGGTAGATCCCCTTGATCGCGCCCCAGGTCAGCGACTCTTCGCTCACGACCTCAGTGCATTCGGCGGTCACGTTGTCGACGAAGACACTCCAGCTGCCGAAGCTGCCCATGGTGATGGTGTTCGCGGTGATCTTCAGGTCGTGTGGGCCGCAGGCCACCGCCAGCGGGACGGTGATCCACTGGGAGTTCTCGGACGTGAGGTTCACGGTGTAGACGACCACGTTGTCGATCTCGACGACCACCTGGATCTCGGTGCCGGCGGACAGGTAGTAGCGGTAGTCCAGCGAGATCGCGCAGTTGCCGCCGCCGTCGTGCGAGGTGCCGCAGTTGAAGGTCTGCATGAGGGAGGCGTTGCCGGCGGTCCAGTTGTAGAAGATGTACGCGGCGCCGCCGGGGTTGCCGTTGCTGGGGTGCCAGGACACCGACGGGCCCGTCGAGGACGTGGTCCAGGACGCGATCGACGTTGTGAAGTCGCCGTTGAGGACCTGGGCGGATGCGGGCGCGGCGCAGAGCAGGGCGAGCGCGGCGAGCAGTAGTAAGGGGCGCATGGGATCCTCCCGGATGGGGATGATTAACCCGACTAGAACACTCTTATTATAGCAAGCCCAGCCGGCCGCTACAATCCCCCCGCCCCATTGAAACCGCCCGCTCAAGATCCCGTAGGAACCCGGACGCCTCGCCCCACGCTCGGAGGCGTCGTCATCAACAGGGGGGAACGGCGATGAAGATGAGGTGCGGGCTGCTGATCGGCCTGGTTACGATCCTATGGGCAGCGGGCGCGGCAGCCGAATCGGTGGCCGGCCTGCCGGTGCACGTCCAGAAACTCGGCGAGGGGGTCGTCCGGGTCTGGGTGGGCGATTTCATCTCGTCGACCGCGACGGTGGCCTTCGCCACGCAGAAGGGCATCCTGGTCGTGGACACGACCGGCAACCCGACGATCGACCGCGGGCTGCGCCGCATCATCGCGCGCGAGCTCGGCCGCGACGACTTCACGACGCTGGTCAACACCCACGAGCACGGCGACCACACCGGCGGCAACGCCGTGTACGCCGACTGCGAGATCGTCGGCCACGAGCTGGTCGGCGCAGGCATGGCCGCGGCGCTGGCCGACCGCGCCGAGATCCTCGAGTGGTACGCGACCGGCATCCCCGAGACCGAGGCGCGGCTCGCGGCATTGCCGGCCGACGACCCCGGCCTGGCGAGCCTGAAGGAGGACCTGGCCCTGGACCGCCTGAGCCGCGACGCCCTGCTGACCGGCGAGGCGCCGACGCCGCCCACGCGCACCTTCGCCGACCGCCTGACGCTCGACATGGGCGACACCACCTTCGAGCTGTACTACACCGGCGGCATGCACACCGCGAGCGACATCGCTGTCTTCGTGCCGCGGCACGGCATCCTGATGACCGGCGACACCATGTCCGACCGCTGGCTGACCGACACGCCGGGCTGCCTGGCCTCGTTCGTCGCGCGCCCGGGCGTGCGCCACGACTTCCCGCGGCTGCTGAAGAACTGGGAACACCTGGCGGGGCAGAAGGACCGCATCCGGCTGCTGCTGACCGGACACTGGAACGGCGAGCTGTCGTACGACGGATTCGCGTCTCGGGTCGGCTACGTGCGGACGCTGTGGGACGGGGTGCGGGCGGAGGCCGCGCGGGGCGCGACCCTCGAGTCGCTGTTCACGACCTACGCACTCGAAACGCGCTTCCCCGAACTGGCCGAGAGCCCCGGCTTCAGCCGCAACAACAACGCCATGACCCTGATGGAACTGTGGAGCGTGACGACGGGGCAGACGTCGGCGGCGGAGCAGCTCTACGCGCTGATCGACGAGGGGGCGTCGCCGGAGGCCGTCCGCGAGGTCGTGAGCGGCCGCGACGCGCAGCCCGCGCGCTACTACTACTTCGAGACCCAGATCAACGGCTACGGCTACCGCTTTCTGCAGGCGAACCGCGCCCCGCAGGCGGTGGCGCTGTTCCGGGCCTACGCGGAGATCTTCCCCGAGTCGTGGAACGCCTACGACAGCCTGGGCGAGGCGCTGCTGGCCGCGGGCGACCGCGACGGCGCGATCGCGATGTACGAGAAGTCGGTGGCGCTCAACCCCGCGAACTCCAACGGCACCGACGCACTGTCGCGGATCAGGGGCGGGGCGGCGCCGGCGCAGTAGAATTTACCGACATGAGGCTGAAAGCGAAGCAGGGCCCCGGCGCGCGACGGGGCCCCTCTCTTGATTCCGATGCCTGCGAACCGTGAGCCGTCAGGGGTTTGGTCCATCGTGGCACTGGTAGCACGAGACGCCGGTCCAGCCTCCCAGGTATTGCTGCCCGTGGCAGTCCCTGCAGGATTGGGTCCCGTTGTCCTCGGCGTAGTTCCCGTGCTGCGAACTGTTCGACCAGTTGGACGGGTGCCCGCCCGGCCCGTCGTGGCAGTCGAAGCAGGAGACGCCGGAACTGCCTCCGTTGAAATCGGCGCCGTGGCAAGCCGTGCAGGACGCGGCGCTCGAGGTGCGCACTGACGCGCCGTGCTGGGCGGGCTCGGCCCAACCGGCGGGGTGGCCCCCGTTGGGTCCGTCGTGGCACGAATAGCAGGAGACCCCGCTCCAGCCGCCTCGGTAGTTGGCGCCGTGGCAATCGGTGCAGGATGCCGAACCGTTGATCTCGACCTCCCCGCCGTGCAGTGCGGGACTGGCCCAGCCCGTCGCATGCCCGCCTGGCCCGTCGTGGCACGAGAAACACGAGACGCCGCTGGTGCCTCCCGTGTAATCGGCGCCGTGGCACGAGGTGCAGGACGCGGCGCTGCTGGTGCGCACGGTCGCGCCGTGCTGGGCGGGATTTGCCCAGCCGACAGGGTGGGCTCCGTTCGGCCCGTCGTGGCACGAGTAGCAGGAGACCCCGCTCCAGCCGCCGCGGTAGTCGGCGCCGTGGCAAGCCGTGCAGGACGTGGAGCCGTTCGCCCCGACCTCCGAGCCGTGCTGCGTGGGGCTGGCCCAGCCCGTCGCATGCCCGCCTGGCCCGTCGTGGCACGTGAAGCACGAGACGCCGCTGGTGCCTCCCGTGTAATCGGCGCCGTGACACGAAGTGCAAGAGGTGGCGTTGTTCGTGCGCACGGTCGCGCCGTGCTGGGCGGGATCGGCCCAGCCGACGGGATGCGCGCCGTTCGGACCATCGTGGCAAGAGAGACAGGAGACCGCGCTCCAGCCGCCCAGGAAATCGGCGCCGTGGCAGCCCGTGCAGGAAGTCGGACCGTTTGTCGCGACCTCGGCCCCGTGTTGGTCGGGACTGGCCCAGCCCGCCGCATGGCCCCCTGGGCCGTCGTGGCACGAGAAGCACGAGACGGCGCTGGTTCCGCCCGCGTAGTCGGCGCCGTGGCATGAGGTGCAGGACGCGGCGCTGTTCGTGCGCACCGTCGCGCCGTGCAGGGCGGGATCGGCCCAGCCGACCGGGTGTGCGCCGTTCGGACCGCCGTCGTGGCAAGTGTAGCAGGAGACCGCGCTCCAGCCACCGAGGTAATCGGCGCCGTGGCAGGTCGTGCAGGACGTGGAGCCGTTCGCTTCGACCTCAGTGCCGTGCTGCGTGGGGTTGGCCCAGCCCGTCGCATGGCCGCCCGGGCCGTCGTGGCAGGTGTAGCACGAGACGCCGCTGGTGCCGCCTGCGTAATCGGCGCCGTGGCACGAGGTGCAGGATGCGGCGCTGTTCGTGCGCACGATCGCGCCGTGCTGGGCGGGGTCGGCCCAGCCGGCGGGGTGGGCGCCGTTGGGGCCGTCGTGGCAGGTAAAGCAGGAGATTCCGCTCCAGCCGCCGAGGTAGTCGGCGCCGTGACAGGCCGCACAGGACGCGGCGCCGTTCACGCCGGCGGCGGCGCCGTGCTGGGCGGGCAACGCCCATCCTTCCGGATGGCCGCCGGGTCCGTCGTGGCAGGTGAAACAGGAGATACCGCTGGTGCCGCCCGCATAGTCGGCGCCGTGGCAAGTCGTGCACGAGGTGGCGCTGCCGGTGCGTACCGTCGCGCCGTGCTGGGCGGGGTCGGCCCAGCCGGCGGGGTGCGGCCCGGTCGGCCCGTCGTGGCACGCGTAACAGGAGATCGCGCTCCAGCCACCGCGGTAGTCGGCGCCGTGGCAGATCGCGCAGGACGCGGCGCCGTCGTCGCCGACGACGGCGCCGTGCTGGACGGGCGCCGCCCAGTTTTCGGGGTGGCCGCCCGGACCGTCGTGGCAATCCCAGCAGCCGGGCGCACCGCTCTTGCCTTGAAGGTCCGTCGCGTGGCAGGAGCGGCAGGTGGCGAGACCGCGCTCCTTGACGAGTTCACCGTGGAAGTCGGGGGAATCGGTCCGGCTCCAGGTCTCCGGATGCGAGCCGAGTCCGGGCTCCGAGGCTTGATCGGCACAACCGGCGACGAGGGACAGGCCGAGGCCCGCGAACAACAGGAACAAGAGGAGACGCGCGGCCGGTCGCATGTCGATCGTCATGTTGCTCAACCTCCGTGACACGCCGCGCAAGTCGGGGCGCTGCGCCCGTCGTCGTGGCAGGCGATGCAGCTCTCGAGGTCGAAGACACCGTCCACGGCGTGGCGGCCGCCGTCCGGCAGCCGCACCCAGCCCGCGCGTGAGTGGCTGTCGGGAAGCACGTTCTGGGCGACGTGGCACGAGCTGCAGAATTCCGGCTCGCCGTGGCAGGTCGTGCATTCCTGCTCGCGGCCGCGGGCCCGCACGGCGTGCCCGAACGCGAAGTCCAGGGGGTGGACGCGCGGGCGCAGGTTGTCGCCGGCGTGGCACTGCTGGCAGGTGCCCTGCGTGTGGCAGGTGGCGCAGCGGGCCTCGTTCTCCCGGGCCCGGGCGCCGTGGCGGCCGGTCCAGAGGGCGTCGTGCGTGTCGGGCCTCAGCTCCATGCCCTCGGCGTGGCAGAGGCGGCAGTCGCCGTAGTCTTCGGCCGTGGCGTGGCAGACGCGGCAGTCGGGCTTGGACGGCAGGCGCGGCGCGGTGGTGGGTTCGCCGTGGCACGACGTGCACGCCATGCCCTGCGCCGTGTGGGCGGCGTGCGAGAACTTCTGCGCCCGGTATTCGTCGTACGACGTTTCACCGGCCGCATCGACGTTCGTGTGGCACCGCGCGCAGCCGTTCTCGTCTTCGACATCGTGACAGTCCGCGCAGACGTCCATGCCCGGGCGCAGGGAGTCGCCCGCTCCGCGCGAGTCCGTCGCGGCCGCGTGGCAGGTCGTGCACTCGATGCCGTCGGCGTAGTGGGTCACGTGCGGCATGATGATCCGATCGGGATCCGCGGCGGCGACAGCTGCAACGACGCACACGGTCAACCCGGTGAAGAGCAGGGTGAGCGGCGTCTTCATCGTGACCAGCCTCCCCGGTCGAGGCCGGTTCTTCCCGTGCCGCGCGCCAGAGCCAGGTCCATGCCCAGCAGGACGCGGATGTCCCGGGTGTAGAGCGGCGTGTCGAGGCTCTGCACCTCGGCCGTGAAGTCCAGGCCCGGGCGGAGCCGGGCGCGGGCCCGCGCCGCGAAGGTGGTCAGCTCGCGCTCGCCGGAGACGGGGCCGTCCGAGATCAGCGCGTACACGAGGTGCGAGGCCTCGCCCTCGAGCCGCAGCCGGCGGCAGGCCTGCCAGGCCAACTCCCCGTAGAGGCTGTTCTCCTCGCCCGTGTCGCCGAGACGGACCGACCAGCCGACGCGCGCGGCCGGCAGCAGCAGCGCGAACCCGACGCGCGACGAGGCGCGCGTGTCGACGAAGGAGCCGACGTACTCCAGCTCGCCGCCGAAGCGCGAGCGGTGCTCCCAGGCCAGCGCGCCGCGCGCCAGGCGGATCCGCTTCACTTCGGTGAAGCGGGCGAACCACGAGGCGGCGTCGAGGGAGGGATGGCGGTCCACGTACTGGAGGCTCAGCGCGGGCCGCGACGGCGCCGGCTGCCAGCGCGCCTGCGCCTCGAGGCGCGACCAGCGTTCGCCTTCGAGATCGTACGCCGCGCGGGCGAGCGCGTCGACGTGCGGCACCGCCGTCGTCGCGTACTCGCAGCCCACCGGGCGCTCGGCGACCACGCCGCGGCGCTCGCGGTACGCGCCCGAGAAGGCGAGGCGTTGACCGCCGCCCGGCGAGAAGACCAGGCGGCCGCCGGCCGCCGCGTCGAGGTCGAAATCGCCCAGCCTCGTGGCGTTGCCCCAGGGCGACCGCGCGCCGCCCCAGGCCGAGACCTCGACGGCGCGCCCGCGGCCCCAGGCAAGCTCGGCGCCGTCGAGGGTGAGGGAGGCCACGCCGCTCTGCAGGAACTGGCGACCCACGCGGGCGCGCACCTGCGAGCCGAGCCGCGCCTCGAGGTACCCGCTGGAAAGGCGGGACCTGTCGCAGCCCGGCCACGCGTCGACCGGCGAGATCGCGTAGCGACCGGACACTCGAACCGAAAGCCGGCCGCCGGCCAGCCCCGAGGCGCCGCCGGCGAAATGCTGGTAGAAGCGGAAGTGGTCCGTGTCCGCGCCGGCCGCATCCTCGGTCTGGTAGGCGTAGCCCGTACTGCGCAGCGACAGGTTCCAGGAAGGGGGCGGGACGGAGGGCAGCAGATCGCCGGCCCGGACCTGGCCGGTCCCGGCCGCCAGAGCGAAGGCCAGCGCGAATACCGGCGCGAGCACGCGGGACAGTCGGCGGCAAGAGGCACGGAAGCGGTCGCAGCGGCATACCATGACGAACGTCGACCTCGCCGATCGGTAGGGGACGGCAATCCGGATGTTCGCAGTCCGCGGCAGGGCCTCGAGGGGTTGCCGTCGACTCGCGACCCGGTACCGGTTGATTATCGGGTTTCGCAGATGCTGAAGCCATACTATTTTGATATGTCAAAATCGATCATGAATCTCATTGGCGACAAGCCACGGCGAGCTGGTGCGCAGGCACGCCGCCCGCGAAGTCCTTCAATCGAGATTCGACAGGCTCCGGCGATATTCAGTATTGGCCCGATAACTCCTGAATTGTATTTATATATATCCATATATGCCAAGATTTTTATCTCATCGGTGACCATGATCACAGACAGTGCATGGTCGATATCAGAGTATGTTTCTATGCTTTGAGGCGGCGACCCTGTAGGCGCCCGACGACCATCATCGAGACCGGGAGGCCGATGTGCGCAAATCCCCCATCCTGACGACGTGCCTGTTCCTGCTCGCCGCCGCGGCAGCCGGAGCCCAGACTTTCCCGATCCTCGAGCAGGGCCTGCTGCCCGGCGACACCGCAGTGTCGGCGGCCACGGGCAGCCAGCAGGACCACGACGCCGCCCGGGGCGGCGACATGACCCTGGTCGTCTGGTCGGACTTCCGCGGGCAGGAGGTCGGCGGCGGGACGGAGCAGAGCGGCGGCGACGTCTTCGGGATCCGCCTCGACGCGCAGGGCGCGCCGCTCGACGCCTCGCCGATCCTGATCGCCGGCGGCATGGGCCTGCAGGACCGCCCGTTCATCGCCTGGAACGGGGAGGCCTGGCTGGTCGTGTTCCGCTCCCAGGATCCGGTGGGCGGCTACTTCGAGTACCGCACGCGCGCGGTGCGCGTCTCGGCGCAGGGCCAGGTGCTCGACGCGACGCCCATCACCTTCCCGGCGACACAGTTCGAGCCCAACGACATCGGCCTGAATGTGGCCGGGCAGGGCGGGCAGTGGCTCGTCACCCGCTGCATCTACCACAACGACGGCTACGGCACCTTCCTGGCCGGCCAGCGCATCAACACCGCCGGCCAGCTGCTGGACCCCACGCCGATCGTGATCATGGACTGGGTGTACGGACCCACCAAGGCGGTCGTCGCCGACGGCGAGTACCTGGTCATCGGGCCCGACTGGTCCGACGGCGGCACGCTCAAGGCGCGGCGCGTGGGGCTGGACGCGCAGCCGTTCGGCGCCTCGTTCACCGTGCCGGGCATGACCATCGCCGGCAGCGGCAGCGAGTACTACGTCTCGTGGATCGTGGACTTCGGGACCCTGCTCGGCTCGCGCATGACCCTCGACGGCACGCTGCTGACGCCCGCGGGCACGGTGCTCGTGTCGGGCTTCACGCAGTACGACCATTCCACGCTGGCCCACGACGGCGCCCAGTGGTGGCTGGAGTGGGGCGTCTCGGACATCCTGCGCACCGTGCGCATCGACGCCGCCGGCAACGTGCTGGACCCGAACGGTGGCGTGCTGCTGCCGATCGTCATCGGCGGCAACGTCAACACGGCCTACGGACCGCTCATGACCGGCCGGGTCGGCGGCGGCGTGCACCTGTTCTGGTACGACCTGCGCGTCGCGCTGGGCTACGACACCAACGTCTTCAAGCTGCCCATCAGCGCGGGCAACGTGCCGGGCGCCGAGAGCAGCGTCTCGACCGGCACGCGCAGCCAGCGCACGCCCGACTTCGCGCAGGGGCCCGGCGCCCAGACGGCGCTGGTCTTCGTCAGCGAGGCGGCCCACGACGACCGCGTGCTGCTGCACTTCCTGGACGCGGACGGGCAGCCCGCCGCCGCCGAGCCGATCGAGGTCGCGGCGGCCGCGAGCATCGGCCAGACCGGGATCGCCTGGAACGGCGCGCTGTACCTGGTGACCTGGGACGACGGCTCGCTCGGGGTGCGGGCGCGCCGGCTGAACGCCGACGGCTCCTTCGTCGATCCCGCGCCGTTCAACGTCATGCCGGGGTTCGACCCCGACGTCGAGGCCCTGGGCGAGGACTTCCTGATCGCCACGGCGCGCTACGGCACCTACCCGCAGTACATCAGCGCCTGGATGCGGATCGTCGACGGGCCGACCGGCGGCTTCCAGAACGCCGCCACGGTCATCGGCGGCGGCTACGTGAACGTGGGCCCGCGCGTGCGCCAGGACGGGTCGCGCTGGATCGTGACCTACCACAGCCACTGGACGCACGACAGCAGCCAATCGGACGCGGTCTACAACTTCGTGAACCCGAACGGCACCTTCACGGCGGCGTCCAACCCCGCGACGACCTCAGGCGGGTCCGGCACGCCGGACGTGGCCTTCTCAGGCCAGAAGTACCTGTTCGTGTGGCGGAACAACTCGCTGGCCAACGCCAACAACTACATCGTGGGCCGGATCATGAACGCCGACGGCACGTTCCCCGGCGGCAACTTCACGATCGCCGAGGCGCCGGGCCGCCAGCTGCGGCCGGTCGTGGGCTGGGACGGCGCGACCTTCGTGGTCGCCTGGGACGACCAGCGCCACCAGGACTCGTTCTTCGACGCGCGGACGGACGTCTACGGCGCGCGGGTCAGCGAGGCCGGCGCGGTGCTCGACCCGGCGGGCTTCCCGATCCAGGTCGGCGCCCAGGGCGACGCCACCGCCGCGATCCTCAGCCGCAGCGACGGCGTCAGCCTGGTGGCCTGCGCCCGGTTCTCGATGGCCGCGCCGTACGATTCGTACCGCATCGGCGTCACGAAGCTGGGCACCAGCACGCTGGCGACCGGCGTCGGGCCGCTGGCGCGGCCGCTGCTGCGCGTCAACGCGCCCAACCCGTTCAACCCCCGCACGGCGTTCAGCTTCACGCTGGACCGCGACGCGCAGGTGTCGCTGGCCGTGTTCGACCTGCGCGGGCACCGCGTGCGCACGATCGTGGAGCAGCGGCTGGCCGCGGGCAGCTACGACGGGGTGTACGCGTGGGACGGGCGCGACGAGCAGGGGAGGGCGGCCACGAGCGGGACCTACCTGTACCGGATGACGACCGATGGGGGCTACAGCGAATCCCGCCGGATGACGTTGCTCAGATGAGATCCGCACCGGGGCGGGAATGGGCGGGCGGGGGTGACCCCGCCCGTTCTGCGTGTGGTCAAATCGAAAGTGGGAGTTTGAATTTGACCACAGTGCGGCACACCGGCGGCAGAGGGTCAACGGACACCGACAGGCCGGAGTAGCGACCTCGTCTGCCGGCTAAAGGTCGTTGAATGAACTTGCGACAATCTTGCGACATTGCTGGGGTGCCGGCGCTGGACTCCAGTCGCTCCGGGTGGGCCCGAAAATAGGCCGGAGCGTTATTTTCATTTTTTCAATTTATGAAAACAAGGTGAGCCGGCCATCATGTTGTGTAAATCGAATGTACAGCTTTCGATTTGCATAAACCTCCATAACAAAATTCATGACAACAAGATACAGCTATGATGCAGGTCGCGTTTCGCCCCCGGCAGCACCATCGATCCCGTGAAGAAGCCCCGTTTGCTCGCCCAGAGCCCCTAGCCAGCCGGCCGCCATATTGACTACACGCCATCAATAGCGGTAGCATCATCCGCAGGGGTTTCCCGCCATCCGACAATCCATCCGACCGAGGGAGGAATCGCCATGTTCCGCCGCCTCGTCGTCTCCGCCGCCCAGCTGCTGTTGGCCGCCGGTTTGGTGCTCGCGCCCGCCGCCGCCTCCGCCTGGGAGATGCTCTCCTACGTGAACGATCCCGAGGACCTGGCGATCGACGAATCGCTGGACATCACGGGCGCGAGCGTGGAGCAGCAGGGCGGCCGGCTGCTGTTCACCATCGCGCTGCGCGGGGACGTGCCCGCGAGCCTGCCCGGGCCGGACGACAGCCAGACCTACCTGTGGTTCCTGGACACGGACGAGGACCCGTCCACCGGGCAGAACCACGGCGCGGTCGGCAGCGAGTTCAACGTGCGGGCGGTGATCGGGGAGACCTACGGCGGCGGCTGGGTGGACGTGACCAGCGGGATGCCGGGCGGGGGCACGGGCACCGTCACGGTCGAGGGGTCGGTCGTCTTCATCAGCGTCTGGATGGACCAGATCGGCAACGCGGCCAGCTTCAACTGGCGCTGCGCGACGTTCAAGGTCATCGGCGGGAACTACGAGCAGGGGAACTTCGACACCGCGGTCGGCAACGCCGTGATGCTGGCGTACACGGCACCCGCGAGCGTCTCGGTGACGACGCCCATCCTCGAGCTGTGCCCCTCGGGGCCGGCCACCGGGCAGCTGCAGGTTGAGCTCCGCGACGCCGACGGCGCGATCCTGCCCAACGAGGAGCACGTCATCACCTACCACAGCACCAACGATGCCGTCGCCACGGTCGACGCCGACGGGCTGGTCACCGCGATCGTCCCGCCCACCTACCACTGGCAGACGCCGTACATCGAGGTCTGGGCCGATGGCGTGATGGCGGACAACTCCGCGGTGATCCGCGTGAACGCGTTCGACGTCGGGGTTGTCCACGAGACGTTCCCGGCTGAGCACGTGTCGTTCTACCTGCCGGCGATGATCGAGGGGGTGGACCTCGGGGCGCTGACTGAGGACTTCGAGGTGGTGCATGCCACCGATGCCGCCTACGCGGCCCAGGAGGCGGGGCTCGGCACCGTGCCGACCAATGGCGGCACCGAGTGGTTCGTCCTGGACGTGGCCACCGACCCCGTGACGTCGGTCTGCGGGGCGAGCGGCAATCCGATCCGGCTGGGCTGGACCTGGGGCGAGCCGCAGCACAACACCTGCTACATCATCAACGATCCGGCGAACCGCCGGCCGCAGTGGTTCGTGCTGTGGCACGAGATGGGCCACAACTTCACGTGCGCCTGCAACGCGTTCAACATGTACCTGTGGACGCCGTCGCCGACGCACAACTCGACGTATTGCGAGGGGCTGGCCTCGCTGGCGGCGATGTGGTCGTGGCGGGTGGCCATGGATTATCCGAGCGATCTGGGGATGCCGGCGCACTCCGACATCGACAACCACTACTGCGACTACTGGGGTAACTTCCAGAACTCGCTGACCGACTACCGCGCCGGGGGGCGCGACTACGGCACGATCGACGCCAACGTGCTCGACGGGATCCTGATGGAGATGTGGGGCACGTACGGGATCAAGTGCTGGTACGACCTGTTCAGCACGTTCCTGCCGGCGCAGGAGCCGATCCCGATCGCGATCGACACGATCGAGAAGCAGGCGACCTGGTTCGTGGCGGCGATGAGCGCTTCGGCGGGGGAGGATCTGCGGGAGCTGTTCAGGAACGATTACGGGTTCCCGATCGACGAGGGGGCGTGGCCGGAGATCATGGGCGTGGTGCAGGATCGGGTGGATGCGCGGGACTTCTATTCGGTGGGGGTTGGGGAGACGCCGCCGGTGGTGGTGGCGGGGGATCGGTTGCTGGCGAATGTGCCTAATCCGTTCAATCCCAGTACTTCGGTTGGGTTCGTGCTTGGGCGCGATGCTCGGGTGACCCTGGGGGTTTACGATGTGCGGGGTAGGCTCGTGCGGGGGTTGCTGGATGCCGAGATGGAGGCCGGGGAGTATCGGGATGCCTGCACTTGGGACGGACGGGATGATCGGGGGCGGGCGGTGACCAGCGGGACCTACTTCCTGCGGATGGTTACTGATGAGAGATTCAAGTGGGCAAGGAAAGTAATGTTGGTGCGTTGAGTTGAGTCGTATGAAATCTCCCGAATTGAGATCGATTAGCGATCCGTGATAGCATCCCGGTCTTGATGACCCGATCAACCCAAGGTATCGGGTGATTATTCATGATCGAATGGGCGAAGTAGATTAATGAAGAACACCGAAATCCTCAACCGCCTCACCGCGGTCAACGTCTGGACCAGCGGCACCCGCCGCGCGCCCCACAAACCCCTACTCCTGCTGCTGGCTCTCGCCCGCTGCAGTCGCGGCGAGCCGCGCGAGATCCCGTACCGGGAGGTTGACCAGAAGCTGGGCGCCCTGCTTCGCGAGTTCGGCCCGCCGAGCAAGTCCTACCATCCGGAGTACCCGTTCTGGCGCCTGCAGAACGACGGCATCTGGCTGGTCCGGGACGCGGACAACCTGGCGCTGCGCACTGGGCACAGCGACGCCCGCAAGTCGGAGCTGATGCGAACCAACGCCCTGGGTGGCCTGACACCGGAGATCTACGAGGCACTGCGGAAGGATCACAAGCTGCTGGCTGATGTGGCCAGGGCAATCCTCGAAACCCATTTTCCCTCTACCCTGCATGATGACATCCTGTCCGCAGTGGGATTGGACCTGGAGCGATCGACGTCGTCCCGAGCCAAGCGCGACCCGGCATTCCGGGAGAAGGTCCTGCGCGCCTACGAGCGGCGCTGCGCCGTCTGCGGGTTCGACCTGCGTCTGGGAGCGGTGGACGTGGCCCTGGAGGCGGCGCACATCAAGTGGCATGAGGCGGGCGGCCCTGATGTGGAGTGCAACGGCCTGGCCCTTTGCACAATGCACCACAAGCTGCTGGATCGGGGAGTGTTCACCGTGTCGGTAGAGCGGCGATTATTAGTGTCGCAGGATGTCTCGGGATCGCAGGGAATTCATGAGCAACTACTGCGGTTCCACGCTAAGCCGATCAGGGAACCACAGAGCCGGGAATATTTGCCGTCACCCCAGTATCTATCTTGGCATGGGGATCAGGTTTTCCGTAAGCCGGCGCGAGGTTCGTACGACGCACATTAACCGGATAATTGGGGACTAGGAACGAACTCGATACTGCCATGAAGGGACGACTAGATCCCATGTCCGGTACCAACCCCTACTGCTCCACCCTGAACATCCGCCCCCCCACCCTGGAATCCGTCCGCCACCACCCCGAAGCCACCTGCTACAACATGCTCCTGGTCGCCCTCCTGGAACGCGGTGCCCCCATGACCCTCGCCGAAGTCGCCGAGCGCTTGGAAGCCGCCGGCGTGGCCCCCGCCGCCGCCGCCCTCGCCTCACTCAAGCGCTGCAAGCCCGGACGCGCGCCCATCTACCGCGACGGCGACCTCTACGCCCTGGACCCCCACGACGACGACGCATCGCTGCGTGTCTTCTGCCTCGGCCTGCGCCCCCCGCGCGCCCCCGCACTGCGGGTCGCCCGCCCCGAGCCGTACCCGCTCCCGTCGAGCGACGAGCCGCTGCGGCCGCCCCACATCACGGATGCGTGGGAGAGCGGCATCCCCTGGAACTGGTCGGTCCAGCGGATCGTGATCTGCATCCTGGACACCCACGACGAGCCCCAGGAGCCGGCGGCGGTCCAGACCCTCGCCCGCCTGCTCGGCGACGGCGACCGAGTCACGCCCGCCGCCGCCGACCGCTGGCGGAGCGGTTCCCCGATCCGGGTGACGGCGGACGGCCGCTGGGAACTGGACGCCGCACACCCCGCCGTCGTGTCGGCCCGCCTGGCGGTCATCGACCGCATCGCGATGATCCGCCGCCGCCGCAGCCTCCTGCCCGATCCCGAGGTCCAGCAGGCCAATTTCAAACGCTTCGAGAGGGAAAGCGCGGAGAACGCCGCGCAACTGGCCGCCATGCGCCGCGTCATCCTGCACGCGTTCCCGGCCGCTAAGCCCGAGGCGCTCGTGCTCCTGGACGTCGAGCGGCGCGAGATCGTCACGCTGCTGGGCGACAAACTCGCCGACGCCAAGTCGATGCTGCACGACTATGGCATCATCGCCGCCGTCGACGTGCGGACCCTGCTGCGCCGCCTGGAGTTCGATCCCGGCGAACGGCGGCTGGGCGAGCTGGGCCCGCCCCAGAAGACGATGCAGATCAACCGGCAGGGCCGGACCCTCCGCATCACCCTCGACCTTCTGGTCCAGGGCTCCTGCAACCTCGGCCGCCCCTTTGGCGACGCCGACACGCTGCGCGGCTATCTCCAGCGCGGCGAGACCACCAAGCTGAGGCGTCGGCTCGAGTCGGATGCCAAGTCCCTGTTCGCCCTCTACCAGTACGGTCGCCTCCACGGCACGGTGCGGCTGCGCTGGGGCTTCCTGGACGAGTGGCTCCCGGTGCCTTGGGTCCACCGCGACGAGCCGCGCCTCCACCAGCTGATGAGTCAGGCACACACGCTCGGCCGTCAGCTGGAGGTCGTGGCCGGCGGCGCGCCCGGCTGGAGCGACCCGTGGGCGCGGGCCCGGTTGGCACAGGTCCACGCGGACGCGAGCGGTTGGCATACGTGGCTCGTAGACGAGCACGGCTTCGAGATCGAGGAGCGGGAAGTCCAACTGGCGCGGCTCGCGGCGCAGGAGACGACCGGGCGATGAACCGGAACAACAAAGATGTCCGAGACGCTCACATGCAACGCGACAGGACCGGCAGCCCCGCGCCGGGCGAACGCGGGATCACACGTTCTCCGTGTCGGCGACTCGATCGCGCCCACCGGCGGCTCGCGCCTCCGCCAAGACATCCTGGTACGTCGACGCGAACCGGGATGACAAGTAGCCCGTTGCGGTGAGTTGTGACGAGGCCTCGGACAGCAGCGAGCACACCAGCGTGTTCAGCGAGACACCCTCGACCTGCGCTTGCCAGACGAGCCGGGCGTGCAGGGTGCGGGGCAGGCGGACCCGGAACTGTCCGCTGTGGGCGGCGAGTTCGAACCGCGCCGGTGGCGCCTCGCCCGACTCTGCCATGTCCTCGAGAACCAGGTCGATCGCGACCTTCAGTTCGTGGACGGCATCCTCTTCGGTGTCGGCCAGGGCCGTGAGGTGTCCCAGTTCCGGGCAGGTGGCGACGTATTGGCGGTCTTCGCTGCTCCAGGCGACGAACTGGCTGTAGCCGGGCATAGGGGTTCCTCCGCTAGTCTTCGATCAGCTTGTCATACCGTGAGTTGCAGATTCGCACAACCATGGCACCGCCTGTGGTTCCAGTATGTAAAGTGCTTCTTGTGAAGCGGCCAGGCCGGATTCGCTGGGCGAACTTTTCGAGAGCGATCGACTTGCCAATATGAGCAACTATCGCCTTTTAAAATGCCATTCTACGCCAGTATTGGCAAGTAGACTTGACAATATGCGCACAAAATAGTACTGTTACCCATGATGATGTCGCAAAACGACAACCCCATGCGTCCACGCGATTTCTTCGCCACCCACTCGGTATTCACCCATACCGAGTTCGTGACCGTCCACACGGCGGGCGGGCGCAGCCCGCATACCAGCAACAGCCTGCTCGCCGGCCATGTCGCCACCGGGCGTCTGTTGCGGGTCAAACGCGGGATCTACGCCACAGTGCCGGCCGGCTTGGCCCCGGAGAAGTACCAGCCCGACCCGTATCTCCTCGCGACTCATTTACGCGATGACGCTGTGGTGGCCTACCACGCCGCCCTGGCCTTTCATGGTCACGCCTATTCCCTCTGGTGGCGAGTGCAGTACATGACCGCGGTGCGGGTGCGGCCCTTCACCTTCCGAGGGACCGAGTTCGTCGGTGTGCAGGCCCCCCGGGCGGTCCGCGGCTTGCTGGATTTCGGAGGCGGCGTGCAGGTGCGGCCCCACGCCGGCGGCCAGGTGCGGGTGATGAGTCTCGAACGAAGCCTGGTCGACCTGCTCCATGCACCGGAACAGGGTGGAGGCTGGGAAGAGATCTGGCGTTCGCTGGAATCGGTCGAGTTCTTCGATCTCGATGCGGTGATCGGGCATGCCCTGCAGATGGGATCGGCGCTGACCGTCGCGCGGGTCGGGTTCTATCTGGAACAGCATCGCGAAGAGTTGATGGTCGAAGAGGTCCACCTCCGCGCACTCGCCGGGCACATCCCGGCGCAGCCGAGCTATCTGGATCGTCGCCGTCAGTCGGGGAAGCTGATGAACCGCTGGAATCTCATCGTCCCCGAACAGGTCCTGGGCCGGATGTGGGAGGAGCCGATGTGAGGCTCGATGCCGATCAACTCGGGCGGGCAGCCACCGATGCCGGCTTCCAGGCCGAGGCCTTCGAGAAAGTCTTGCACCTGGTCAATCTTCTGGATGCCCTCTTCAAGCATCCCTTTCTCGGCGACCGGCTGGCGCTCAAAGGCGGAACGGCGCTCAACCTTTTCGCCCTCGACCTGCCGCGCCTCTCGGTGGACATCGACCTGAACTACATCGGGGCCCTGGACCGCGAGACCATGCTCGAGGAGCGCCCCAAGATCGATCTGGCCGTGCAGGCGGTCTGTCAACGCCAGGGGCTGCGGGTTCGGCGAGTTCCCGATGAGCATGCCGGCGGCAAGTGGCGTCTCGCCTACGACCGGACCTTGGGTGACACCGGGCGCATCGAGTTGGACCTCAATTTCCTCCTGCGGACGCCGCTTTGGACACCGGTCAGCATGGATTCGCCGGAATTTCTCGGGTTGTCTGCCCGGCGGATACCGGTGCTGGATCTGCATGAACTCGCAGGCGGCAAGTTGTCCGCTCTGTTCAGCCGCACCGCGAGCCGGGACCTCTTCGACGCGGTTGGCATCCTGGCCCGGAACGATCTCGACCCCGCGAAGCTCCGCTTCGCCTTCGTGGCCTACGGAGCCATGAGTCGGCGGGACTGGCGCACGGTCTCCGTGTCGGACGTGGCGATGGCGCCGAAGGAGGCTGCACAGAGGTTGTTGCCGGTGTTGCGCTCGGACCACCTTCCCGCGCGGGGGGAGATCGAAACCTGGAGCTGCGGACTCGTTCAACAGTGCCGGGTGCTGCTCTCCCAAGTCCTTCCCTTCGAGCCCCACGAGCGTGAGTTCCTGGAACGTATCAACGGTCACGGCGAGATCCGTCCCGCTCTGATCACCGATGATGCGACGATGCAGGAGCGCCTCGCGACCCACCCCGCCCTGCTCTGGAAAGCCCAGAACGTCCGCAATTTCCGCCAGAGTGGCTCCTGAAGTCAACAAGGATAGGCACTCGATACAACGATCACAGAGACCCTGAGAATAGGATTGCCAGGATCGACCTCTTAGACTTCATTCATCTGGAAATCGGGCTGGATCAAGCGCAGCACGAAGGGAATTTTAGACTCCATGACCGAAACCAACCCCTACTGCACGGCGTTGGGCATCAGCCCCCCCCGCCTCGAGGCGGTCAAAGAGCACCGCGAAGGCAACTACTACAGGTTCTTCATCGTTGCGCTACTGGAGCGGGGCGGGCCCATGACCCTCGCGGAAGCTGCGCAACGATTCGAAGAGGCGGGTGTGGCCTCTGCCGATCGCGCTCTCGCCTCGCTCAAGCGCTGCAAGCCGGGGCGACCCCCGATCTACCGTGATGGAGACCTCTATGCTCTGGATCCCCATGACGACAACGCGTCGCTCTGGGCCTTCCGCCTCGGCCTGAGGTCACCGCGGGCTCCTGCACTCCGAGTTGTTCGCCCCAATCCTGGGCTGCTCCCATCTCAGGAGACCCCGCTTAGCTTGGCTCATCTCGAAGAGGCCTGGCGCGGCGGCATCCCGGGAGGCTGGTCGGCCCAGCGGGTCGCGATCTGTGTCCTCGACGCCCACGGCATGGCCATGGAGTCGGAGGCGGTCTTGGCATTCACCCGTGCACGAGGCGGATGGTGCCGGCTTTCGGCCGGCTCTGCCGGCTACTGGCGAAGCGGTTCCCCGATCCTGTTGTCGCAAGACGGCCTGTGGGTGCTCGACGCTCGACACAGTGCCGTCTCTTCTGCCCGACGGGCGGTGATCGACCGAATCGAGATGATGCGGCGTTGGCAACGCCTGCAGCCCGACGCGGCGGTCATCCAGGCCAACCAGAATCGCTTCGAGAGGGACCGTGAAGCGCAGGCGGCGCGATTGGCCGGCATGCGCCGCGTCATCGTCCACGCGTTCCCGGCTGGAAAGCCCGAGGCGGTCGTGCTCCTGGACGTCGAGCGGCGGGAAACCACGACGCTGCTGGGTGAGGAGGTCGCCGGGGCCGGGGAGAAGCTCCTCGAATACGACATCATCGCTGCCGTGGATGTGCGGGCTTTGCTGCGACATCTGGATTTCGACCCCGGGGAGCGGCGGCTGGGTGAGTTGGGTCCACCGCAGAAGACGATGCAGATCAACCGGCAAGGTCGGAAGCTCCGCATCACGCTTGATCTGTTGATCCGGAGTTCCTGCGGCATCAGCCGTCCCCTCGGTGACGCGAAAACGCTGCGCGGCTACCTCCATCGCCGCGAGTTCATCAAGCTGAAACGCCGGCTCGAAGCAGACGCCAAGTCCCTGTTTGCCCTCTACCAGTATGGGCGCCTCCACGGCGTGGTGCGGCTCTGTTGGGGCCATCATGACGAGAGAATCGCGGCTCCTTGGGTGCATAGGGTGGAACCGACACTCTACGAACTCATGCGGCGCGCGCACGACCTCGATCAGCCGCTGGACATCGTGGTCGGGAGCGCGCCGAGGTGGAGCGATCCGTGGGCGCGGGTCCAGCAAGCGTATGTCGACATGTACGACGGTGGATGGCAAAAGTGGCTTGTGGACGCGCAAGGCTGTGTGATCGACGATCAGGACGTCCAGCTTGCGAGACTCTGGAAACAGGAGACGCCCGAGATATGAGAAAGCGGTGGCCGCCTCGGGGAAGGAGGGAATCCGATGAACACCACGAGCTGAACAGTGCCCTCGCCGCCATGACCGCCGAAGAGCTCAGGGAATTCGTGCGCGAACTGCTGGGCGGTCCTGACGACGCGCCGCGAGACTTGCTCGTGGACTCTCTGGTCGCACATGCTGCCAGGAGTCGTTCTGGGTGGAAGCCGGCGATGCCGATCGGCGACGTACTTGATGAGGTGCGGGTTTTCGCCGAAGCCGCGTTTCATGCCGGTGGGGCGGATCCGGATCAGACGGACAACTATCTCCGCCTTGGAACGAGAGCGTTCCTCGCCGGCGAGTATGCAACGGCTCGCGAGATCTTCGGCACCATTTTGCCTCCGCTTTCCAACGCCGAAATCGATCTCGGTCAGCATGAGATCGTCGACGAAGTGCTCACGGTCGAAGTTCAGAACTGCGCCGAGCAGTACGTCGCATGCGTCTACATGACCTCGCCGCTCGATGACCGAGTGGAAGCGATCGCCAAAGCGCTGACGGAGGTCGACGGAATCGCCTTGATCTGGGAGCCAATCCTCATGCTCGAGCAGACGGTTGCCGGCCCGCTCCCGCAGTTCGCAACTTTTCTGCCTCGATGGCTGCAGTATCTCGAAGGTCTGCCTTCAACCGATCGCGAGTGGGACGGTGCTCACGACAGACAGCTACGCGAGGCTGTTCTGCAGCTCGAAGGTGCGGCCGGCCTCGAGCGGATCGCCCGGAAGTTCGGCAAGCCCGGGGCATTACAGGCCTGGTGCGAAGCGCTTGCGGGTGCGGGAGACTGGCTCGGGCTTCTGAACGCCTGCAGTGTCGCCGTCGAAATGCTCGGTACATCCGACTGGAGAGGGATGTTCCTGGATGGTGCGGCCGTCGCGGCGAAGCAGCTCGGCCATGACGACGCCGTCGACCGACTCGAAACCGCCTGGCTCGGCGCCCCGTCCATGGAGCGCCTTCTGCGTTGGTTGGGGGCCCAGTCCCCCGATGCCGGCACGGTCGAGCTCAGCGCCAGGAGGGCGATCGGAGCTTGCCCAAATGAATCGGGAAGGCAACTGGGCTTTCTGCATCTACTCTCCGGTGACGTTGTGGCTGCGGCGACACTTCTGACGTGGGCTTCCGGCTTGGGTTGGTCGAACGAGGACCATCCGGGCTACGTGCTTTTCCCTGCTTTTGCCGGCTTGCTGGCTAAGGGAACAGGTGCGGAACTCGCCCCTCAGGTCTATGCGGGCCTCGACGTAGCGCCCTGGGATGCGGGGGGCTTCAGTCGGCTTGATGGAGCCGGGGTGGAGATGGCGCCGTTGCTCGAGGCTCCAACAGTCCTGGCCCTGATCGAAACGGCATGGTGCAGCAGAAAGATCGATTTGCGGGATCGCCGGATCATGCTCGACGCCATGCGTGCGGCAGCCGCCGCTCGCACGGCGAAAATCCTGGAGAACAAGCGCCGCCGCCACTACGACCGCGTCGCGGTGATGGTCGCCTGCTGCCTCGAACTCGCCCCTGTCGCCGAGGAGCGGGATTTCGTCGCAGCCTGGTTTGGCGATCTGCGCAAGAGGTATTCACGATTTTCGGCGTTCCAGGCAGAACTCCGGCATGCGCTCGACTCGATTCGGGTAGTGTGAACTCCTGATGATCATGCCGAACGGCGTAGAAGCGGAGGTCCGACAGTGATTGAGCAAAGTGGGACCAACAGCGAACCGGCTCGAGTTCCACCCGAGTCGCTCTCCCGCGCCCGCTCCTGCCTCCTGGGCCAACTCGCCGGCGACGCCCTCGGAAGCCTCGTCGAATTCCAAACCTCCGCCGAAATCCGCCGCAACTACCCCAACGGCGTCCGCGACCTCGCCGACGGTGGCCGCTGGAACACGATCGCCGGCCAACCCACCGACGACTCCGAGCTCGCCCTGTTGCTCGCCCGCCTGCTGATCGAACGCGACGGCTACGACCCCGCCGCCGCCCGCGAGGCCTACGTCTACTGGTTGGACTCCGAACCCTTCGACATCGGCGGTACCATCCGCAGAGGACTGCGCGGCCGCCTCGACCCAACGAGCCAAGCCAACGGCGCCTTGATGCGCATCAGCCCCCTGGGCACCTTCGGCGCCCGCCACGAACTCGACCCTCCCGCCCTGGCTCGCCTGGCGTCGTGGGCCGACCAGGACGCCGCCCTGACCCACCCCCACCCGGTCTGCCGCCAGGCCAACGCCCTCTACGTGATGGCCATCGCCTGGGCCGTCCGCCACGGCGGCGCTCCCGCGGAACTCTACACGCGGATCCTCGACTGGTCCCGCGAGCTGGACGTCGCGCCGAGCCTGTCGGCGGCGATCGCCGGCGCCGCCGACGCGCCGCCCGCCGACTACCTCCACCAGCAGGGCTGGGTCCTGATCGCCCTGCGCAACGCACTCTGGCAGCTCCTGCACGCCCCGAACCTCGAAGAAGCCGTCGTCGACACCGTCATGCGCGGCGGCGACACCGACACCAACGCCGCCATCTGCGGCGCGTTGCTGGGGGCGGTCCACGGCGGCGACACCGTGCCGGCGCGGTGGGTCGCGAAGATCCTGGCCTGCCGGCCGGCGGCCGGCGACCCGCGGGTGCGCCAGCCGCGGCCGGAGTGCTTCTGGCCTGTGGATGCGATGGAGTTGGCGGATCGGTTGGTTGCGGGGATGCGGCATGATGATCAAGGCAGGCGAGTATATTGAAGGCACGGGAAGAAAACCGAGAAAGCACCACATCCCGATCATTGCATTTCCGTACCCGCCTATACTGCCCTGCAAGTGCAATATAGCACTATCAGCGCATAATTGTCTTGCAAGTACAGACAAATGTGGCTATCGTGCCACCAGAGGATGACCTCGACAAGCGAGAAATTCCAAGAGGTGGGGCAATGAACGAATCCGATCTCAACCGCGAGCATGTGATCGTCGAGATCGAAGAGAAGCTTTCTGCATTGCGAGACTTCAGGGACACGATGGTGCGGCTTGCGCAGACCCTCGATGATCAGTCATCGAAAAGCGGATACATCCTTCTGATCGATCCCAAGGTGAGTTCGTCGAGACTAAACAGCGAATTTCACGCGACCCTTCGTGCGCTCAGACCTGATCTGGCTCAGAGAATCCACATGGTGACGCTGACGAACGGGATCATACAGGAGGGGGCGCGGAACCTCCCGATTTCCATCGAGGAACTCCTTGAGGACTACACACCGACGACGCTTCCATCCTCAGGCAGTTTGCCGCGTCCGGATATGCAGTCTGAAGTGCTTCGTTTCATACTGCTCCAGTGGTTCTTGGGCCGAGGGCCTCTGACTTCCGATGCCATTGTCAACGAAGTCGGCTGCAACTACCGCACCGTGGTGCGCACGGTCGCAAGACTGGGGAACTCGGTTCGGCGCGGATCTGATCGCAGTATAGAACTACAGCGGTTTCCTTATGATTTATGGAATGAGATAACAGCGATGTCAAAGAAGGCCAGGAGCACCATCAACTATACAGATTATTCGGATCAACCGAGATCTATGGAATCGCTATATAATCGGATCGCAGGGATTAAAAGGGGTGACGTCGCATTCGGGGGTGTCTTGGGAGTAAATGCCCATTTCCCGATGCTGGATGTGCTCGGGACACCACGCCTTGACATTAGCCTCCACGCATTTGGCGGCAACTACGTGCCGTTGCGCCTTGAGGAGATCGACCCCGGCCTACGGCCCACAACTGATCCGGGGCGCCCTGTTCGGATCGCGTTGCACCATCTGAGGCGCAAGTCCCCCTGCTTCACCGAACAGCCCGATGGAGTCCTGGTAGCGGACCCGGTCGAGTGTCTTCTTGATCTCCTGGAGGCTGGACTCACGCCTCAGGCGTCGAGCTTCCTTGCACATCTCGAAAAGCAGGAGATGGTGAAGCATGGGCAGCAGCAGTAACCCATTGAATGGGATTCCACCCTCCGCGGTTCTCCAGGAGATCGCGTCAGCGATTCCGGAGCGGACGAAAGCAAACCTCATCATCATTGGCAGCCTGGCGGTGGGATACCACTACTTTGGCCGAGCGGACAAGATGGCCGTCCGTACGAAGGACGCTGATTGCCTCCTGGTTCCCTATATTGAGGCCGTTGAAGCTGGACGTGCGATTACAGACGACTTGATGAGCGCCGGTTGGGAGATGCGGGCGGATGTGGATTTCGGCCAGCCGGGCGCTCCAGGTACTGCCGATGAGAACTTGCCGGTGGTCCGCCTTCATCCCCCAGGTAGCACCGACTGGTTCATTGAGCTTCTGACCGAACCAGCATCGCCCGAGGAACGCCAGAAGAAGAACCATCGGATGTCCACATCAAAGGGGGACTTTGCCCTGCCCAGCTTTGGATACCTGGCATTGACGAGTTTCTGGCCGATGATGACCGACTTCGGTATTCGGATAGCCCGCCCCCAGATGATGGCTTTGGCCAATCTGCTCGAGCACCCGGCGATCGGAGATGCGACGATGTCGCGGGGATTTGCAAACCGGATCGAGATCAAGAGAGCCAACAAAGACCTTGGGCGCGTGATCGCCATCGCCCGGCTAGAGACCCAAGGAGACGAAGACGCACTATTGCGTTGGCCGCAGGAATGGAAAGAGGCGCTTCAGAAACGGTACGCACGTGACTGGCGGGAGCTGGCCCGGCGTGCTGGTGATGGCATGCGACAGTTGCTGGCTAGCCCTACGGACCTCGAGCAGGCCCACTTCACGTGCTACATGGGACTGCTGGCCGATATGCCACCGACCTTTGAGGCATTTGAAATAGATGGTCGGCGCCTTGTGGCTGATGCGCTTGACAAACTGCGGCTCATGGCCGACGCGGAATAATCCACTGTCGACACGCTCATGCGCGGCGGCCCATGTCAGCAGGATTTTCGGTAGGATAGAGCGCGACGGATTGCTGTGTTCAGCCCAACCTTGATCTGTTCACGCCGCCCCCGCCCCGAGAGCAGGCTCTTGGGCGGTCCCTGGCCGACAATGCTATTCCCATGCTATCTTGACTGCTGCGCCCGGGACCAACACCCACCGCGCGCATGCTGCCTCCCACCACCACCGGGGTCGAGATGCCGCCTTCGCGCACGCCGCCGACCCTGCCCCGCCCCCCGCACCTCCTGACCACGATCCTGATATCCGTCTTCCTCGCCGCCCCGCTCGCCCGTGCCGCCCCCCCACCCCCCGCCTACGTCCCCAACGAAGCCGCCGCCTGGAAAGGCTACCCCGTCGCCTCCCTGAAGGTCTCCGACCTCCCCGGCGACCTCTCCGACCAGCTGCGCAGCGGCCTCGCGCTCGCTGCGGGCGGCGGCCTGTTCGGCGGCGGCAAGCCCCGCTTCTACCCCGCGACGCTGGATGAGGACCTGCGGCGCGCGCACCTGTTGCTGGCGCGCCGGGGCTACCCGCGGGCCGTCCTGAGCGTCGGCTTTGCGGGCGCCGACCACGATGAGGCCGTGGCGATCGTGCTGACGGTGGAGCCGGGCGAGCCGGTGCTCGTGCGCAGCCTCGCCCTCGAGGGTCTGCCAGAGAACCTGACCGCGGTACAGCGCGACAGGGCCCACCGTCTCGTGCGGACCGCGGCCGGCCGGATCTTCGACGACGATCTGCTGGAGGTCGACCGCCTGGCGCTCGTCGCGCTGCTGCGCGACGCCGGCCACGCGTCGGCGCAGGTGGTTCCCCGCGTGGTCTGGATCGACTCGCTGCTCGTCGACGCCGCGCTGGTCGCGGAGCCCGGGCCCGTGCACCGGTTCGGCGAGGTGGACCCCGGCCCGATCGCTGCCGACCTGATCCCCCTGGTGCGCCACAGCTCGGGACTGCGACGTGGCGACCTCTACTCGACGCGCGCGCTGCAGCAGGCCGAAGAAAACATCCGGCGGCTCGAGCTGTTCCGGCAGGTCCGCCTGGACACCCGCCCCGCGGCGGCCGAGACGCTCGACGTCGTGGCCGAGCTGCAGCCCGCGCCGATGCGCACCCTCACCACGAGCGTGGGCTGGTGGAGCGACGACCAGGTGCGGCTGGCTGCGTCGTGGAAGGACCGCAACCTGCTGCATGCCGGCCGCGGGCTCGGCGTGCAGGCCTCGTACTCCCGTTTCCGGCAGGACGCGAGCGTGACGGCCTGGCGCCCGGCCTTTCCCGGTCCGCGCTCGGGGCTCTCGACCACGCTCGGCGTGTCGCGCGAGTCCGAGGCGGCCTACACCCTGCGCTCGGCGAAGCTGACCACCGCGCTGTCCTGGCGTCCGACCTTCGTCGACCTGCTCGGCCTCTCGCTGTCCTTCGGCCGGCAGTCGCTCGACGTGGGGCCCGTGCCGAACGACGCCTTCCTCGAACGCGACGGCAACCTCACCTTATTGTCGGGGTTCTGGTCGCGCGACGCTGCCGATGACCGACTCCACCCGACCCGCGGCGGCGTGTCGCGCGCGCAGGTGGCCGTCACGCCGCCGGGTCCGCTGTCGGACTTCCACTTCCTGACCGCCGAGGTCGAGCGCATCCAGTACCGGCCGCTCGGCCGCGCGGTCCTGGCCGCGCGCGCCGGCTTGGGCTGGGGCCGGCCGCTCGCGGGCGACCTCGACCTGCCGCCCAACGTGCGCTTCTTCGCCGGCGGCTCCACCTCCATGCGCG
>JANOEP010000023.1:0-17159 GCA_031441465.1 bacterium
TCGAGCGCATCCAGTACCGGCCGCTCGGCCGCGCGGTCCTGGCCGCGCGCGCCGGCTTGGGCTGGGGCCGGCCGCTCGCGGGCGACCTCGACCTGCCGCCCAACGTGCGCTTCTTCGCCGGCGGCTCCACCTCCATGCGCGGTTTCAAGCGCCGCCACCTCGGACCAGTGGACGCCATGGGCGAGCCGCTCGGCGGCGAGGCACGGCTGATCGCGTCGGCGGAGGTGCGGATCCCGGTGAAGGGCCGCGTGCAGGCGGCCGCCTTCATCGACGCCGGCCAGGCCTGGGCGCGGCATGACGACATCGACCTGAGCGAACTCGAAGTCGCCGTCGGGCCCGGCCTGATGGTGAACTCACCGGTCGGCCCCTTGCGGGCCGACCTCGGCTTCCGGCTCACCGACGTGGTGCCGGACCAACCCCGAATGGTGCTGCATGTCTCGGTCGGGCATCCGTTCTGACGCGGCGCGGCGCGCCTTGCGGCGTGCGGCGCGCGGCCTGGCCATCGCGCCGGGCGCGCTGCTGCTGCTCGTCGCGGTGCTGCTGGCGCTCGTGCTCGGTGTGCAGGGCGTGCGCGAGGCCGGCCTGCGCGCCGCGCTGCGCCGCATCGACGCGAACCTGCCCGGCGAGTTCGCCTGGTCCCGCCTGACTTGGCCCGAGCCCTGGCGCCTGCACGTCTCCGGCCTGCTCTGGACGGACGGGGCCGATACCCTCGCGAGCGTCGACCGCCTCGACCTGCAGTTCGACGGCCGCGCGCTGCTGCAGCGCGACGTGGTGGCCGAGCACCTTCATCTAGCCGGAGTCTTCGCGGACCTGCCGCGGCTGCAGGCGAGTTTGTCCCGGCTGCCCGCACGCGCCGATTCCACGGCCGCATCCAGCGGCAGCTTCCCACGCGAGGGCGCGCTGCCGCGCCTGCCGTCCCTTGCGCTGCGCGACGTGCAGCTCGCGGACGTGTCGCTCATCGTCGCGCCCGGGCTGAGCGTGCATGACGGGAAGCTGGCCGGCTCCCTGACGCTGCGCCGGGGCGAGACACCCCTGGCAAGGCTCGACGACGTGGCCGCGCGTGACGCGGCCGGCCTCTGGGAGATCGCCGGCGGCACGGCCGAGTTCGACCCGCACAGAGGCGCGCTCACCACCCGTCTCGACGGCGCCTCGGGCAACTGGCCGTTCGCGCTCGCAGTCGATTTCGACGGCGTCGAATCTTACCGGCTCACGCTGGCCGGCCGCGACGGGCCCGCGCCGCCGCAGGGCACAGGTCTGGTCGCGACGGGACAGTTGCTGCGCGCGGACGGCGCGGTGACGTCGCTCACCCTGGAAGCGCAGGCGCGCACCCCCGGCACGGCCGAGCTGGCCGGCATGCGGGGCCGGCCCGTCCTGCCCGAGGGCTGGGTCGACCAGACCGGCATGCTGCTGCACGCGACCGGCCGCTACGTGCTGCTGCCGACGCGGGAGGGAAACCTTCTGGTGTGGACCCCGTCCGCAGTGGCCGGCGACAGCCTGCGGGCCGCGTTCTCGTTCCAGGGCACGCAGGCGCGCCTCGACACGCTCACGGCCGCCTGGCAGGGACTCGTGGTGCGTGGGAGCGGGCGCCTGGCCGATGACACGCTGGCCGCCAACCTCGCGGCTTCGGTGCGCGGCACGGACTGGCTGCGCGTGCTGATCCCGCAGTTCGCCGCTCCCGACAGCCTGGCCGCCGATCTCGTGGCCGATCTCGCCGGTCCGCTGCGCGCCCTCGTGCTCGACGCCAGCCTCGACGGCGCCTTGCGCCAGGGCGACTTCCGCCTAGAAAGCGCGCGGCTCACCGCCACCGGCCTGCTCGCGCCGCCCGGATCGCCCCTCGCCTTCACCCTCGCGGCGCGCGCGCTCGGCTTCGACCTGTCCGGCGACGGCGAGGCGAGCCTGGGCGACACGCTGCTGGTGACCTTGCCGCCGTGGCGCCTGGCCGCCGTCCCCGGCGGCCCGCGCGACCACCGCGCTGCGCTGGCCCGGCTGCACGCGATGGAACCGCCGCCGGTGCCCGGGGCTGGTCCGGCGAGCGGCACGGTGAGCTTCGTGCCCGCGACCGGCGCGCTGCGCGCGAGCGGTCTGCAGATCGCATTCGACGAGGACCGCGTGCAGATCGAGATCGAGGGTGCGCTGCCATCTGCCGACGATCCCGAGCGCGGCGTGGACCTGCGCGCGACGCTGCACGCGCCGGGCCCCGGCTATCTCAGCCCGCTGCTGCCCCCGCAGCCCGCGGCGCGCACGCTCGGCCCGCTGATCGGCGAGGTGACCCTCGCGGCGCTCCCCGACGTTGACCCCGGGGACTTCGCGTTGCGCGCCGACCTCGGCGCCACCGCCTGGCTCGACACCGCGCTGGCCGTGGTGCACCGTCGCGGCGCGACGACCGTCGTCAAGACGCTGACCTTCGCGCTGCCGGGCCTGGCGTTGCACGGCAGCGGCGACGCCACACCCGACAGCCTGGACTTCGCCCTGCAGCTCGCCGTCACCGACGCGCGTTCGTTGCGCCACTTCGTCCTCGCGCTCGACGAATCGGCTCAGGTCGCGCTCACGGCCGACGTCGTGCTCGTCGGCCCCACGCGCGCGCCGCGCGGATCGGCCCGGCTGCAGGGCGCTGTTGTGAACGGGTCGCTCGTGCTGCCCGCGCTCGAGGGTGCGGTCGATTGGACCGGGGCGCGTCTGCTCTTCGCACGGCTCACGGCGCCGCAGGGCCTGACGGCCGGGACGACCGTGCTCACGACCGTCGAAGCGTTCTACGGCGACGAAGCCGACACCCTGCGCTCGTCGCCCGATGCTCTCGTCGTGCGGGTGGTGGGAGAGGGGATGTCGCTGCTGCAACGCGCCCAGGTGGAGAGGGCGCCCGGCGCCTGGGTGGTGCGCACCGACACGCTGGCCGTCGTCCTGTCCGGCCGCGACCTGCGTTCCCGCGGCCCCTTCGTGCTCGAACTGCTCGACGGCGGCGCGGGGCTGCGCCTGCGCGACCTCGACCTCGCCGGCGAAATGGGGAGCGTGCGCGGCGCCGGGCACGCCGGTCCCGACAGCACGCGCCTCGAGTTCGACGCCGAACTGGCCCTGCCCGCCGCACCGCCGGTGCCGCTGTGGCCGGGCGATCTCTGGCCCCACGCCGTGGCGGTCCACCTGCGCGCCGACGCCGACAGCGCCTCGCTGCTCGCCCGCGTGGAGGGGCTGCGGCTGGGCGAGCGCGACGCCCTGGTCGCCGACCTCACGCTCACCGGCGGTCTCGACGGCGCGCGCGGACTGCTCACCGTCGGGGACGGCGGCGGCGAGATCGCGCGCGCCGTCGCCGCGCTGCCCGCGACGGTGCAGGTGTGGCCACCGGCGATCGCCGTGCACGACGGCGACCTGTCGGCCACGCTCGACCTCGACGACTTCCCGCTGATCGCGCCCACGTGGGGCCGCGCCTGGCAAGGGCCGGTGCCGCTGCTGGACGGTCGCGTCGAACTCACAGGCCCGGCCGCCGCACCCGCTCTGGGAGCGCGCCTGCGTCTTGCTTTCCCCTCGCACGGCGGTGAGGGCGGCCACGAGGCCGACATCGCGGCGCGCCTGCAGGCGCCCGGCGCCGCCACGCCCGCAGTACCAACGTCAACGTTCCCACCGGGCGGTGCCGCCGAGACGCCGCCGGAGGCTCCCGGTGCGCTGGGCGTGGCGTGGACGATCTCACGCGACGGCGCCGAGGCCGGGCGCGGCGACCTGCACCTGCCGCTGGTCTGGAAGCCTGGGCCGCCCGCATTACCGACCGCGCCGGGCGACTCCATCACCGCCAATTTCCAGGCGCGTGACCTGTCGCTGTCCGATCTGAACTACCTGCTGGCGGGGGAGGCTTCGCTCGAGGGCCGTCTCACGCTCGACATCGCGGCCGCAGGTCCGACACGCGACCCGCGACTGACCGGCAATCTCGCGGTGGCCAAGTTGGGCGCACGCCTGGCCGACGGCACCTGGGCCCTGGGCGCCGGCGAGATGAAGCTGTCCGGCACGGGTCGCCACCCGGCGTTGCGCGGCAACGTCCGCATCGACCAGGGCGTGCTCGTGGTGCCCGAGGTGCGCGCCGCCCTGTTGCCCATCGAGGGCACCGCCACGCTCTGGCGCGAGGCGGCCCACGACACGAGAGCCGCCTCGCAGGTGCCCGCGCCCGCCGCCGCCGAGCCGGTCCTGCAGGCGCTCGACCTCGAGTTGGGGCTGAGCATCCCCTCCGGCTTCTGGATCCGCGGCCGCGGCCTCGACGTCGAACTCGCGGGCGATCTGGAGGTGCGGCAGGGCGAGGGCGCGCCCGCCGTGTTCGGCGATCTCGCCGCCACGCGCGGCCAGCTCACGCTGCTGGACCGCACCTTCATCGTCGAGCGGGGGCGCACGATCTTCTACGGCGGCGCGGTCGTGGACCCCGAGATCGACCTCGTCCTCGCGGCGCAGCAGGACGACCTGCTCGTGCGCGTGAACATGACCGGCACCGTGATGCAGCCGGAGCTGCGCCTGACCTCGGAGCCCGAACTGACCGAGGGCGACATCATGGCGCGCCTGGTGTTCGGCCGGCCCCTCGACCAGCTCGACGAGAAGGAGACGGGCATGCTGCAGAGCCGGGCCGTGAGCGTGGCCCGGACCTTCACGACGTCGCGCATCGAGGCCATGCTCTCGCGCCAGCTCGGCGTCGACATGCTGAGGTTCACGGCGGGCGAGACGGGCGGCCGCGCGCTGATGGTGGGCAAGTACCTCAACCGCCGCACCCTGCTGCGCTACGAGCAGTCGCTGCAGTCCGAGCAGGTGTTCTCGCTGGGGTTGGAGTACTGGCTGGCGCGGCGGTTCAAGCTCGAGACGAGTTTCAGTCGCGCGACGCAGTCGGGGTTGGATCTGAAGTGGAGTCGGAATTATTAAGATGTGCCGGCGGTGCGCCCACCGACGACCTCACCGAGAGGCGCGCCGTGGCCCCCATCGGTGAAGCCTGTCATCAAGGCTGCAGCCAATCCCCGACCGGCCGCCCCAGGAACTCTTCCAGGGCCATGCCGTTGCCGCCCACCAGTAGCGTGCGCCGCGGCTTGAACGCAGCGTCGAAGGCGTCCAGCCCCGGCAGCATCTCGGGCGCCCGTCCGCTCTTGACCTCCAGGGCGACGACGGTGCGACCCGAGCGCACCACGAAGTCCACCTCGCGATTGCGTTCCCGCCAGTAGAAGACCTCGCATTCGCCGCACGCCGCCGCGTTCACCAGATGGGCGCCGACGGCGGATTCGACGAGCCGGCCGCGGAACTCACGGTCGGCCTGAATCGCCACGGGCGTCAACCCTGAGGACGCGGTCATCAGGGCGGTGTTCATGACCTGCAGTTTAGGGCTCGATCCGCGACGGCGCGCCGCGTCTCCGGCGTACTTCTGCAGGCCCGTGAGCATCCCGGCTCCGGACAGCAGGTCGAGGTAGTGAGCCAGCGTGGTGGTGTTGCCCGTGTCCTGGAGCTGGCCGAGCATCTTCGTGTAGGAGAGGACCTGACCCGAATAGCGGCAACCCAGCTCGAACAGGCGGCGCAACAGGGCCGGTCTGTCCACCCGCGACATCTGCAGGACGTCGCGGGAGATGGTGGTCTCGATCAACGAGTCCTGCAGGTAGCGTCGCCACCGCGTCTGATCTCCGATCAGCGCCGCCGCGCCGGGGTAACCTCCGAAGTACAGGTACTGCTCGAGGGTGAACCCGAACCCGTCGCGCATCTCGGCGAAGGACCAATGGGGCAGGCGCAGGAGTTCGAAGCGTCCGGCCAGGCTCTCCGTGAGACCGCGTTGCACCAGCAGGGGAGAGGATCCGAGCAGGATGACCTTGAGCGGAAGTTCCGCGCGCGTGTCTTCGTCCCAGAGGCGCTTCACGGTTTCGGACCAGTGGGGGATCTTCTGCACCTCGTCCAGGGCGAGTACGGCGCCGTCCCGTCCACCGTCCGCGACGGCCAGGCGCGCCCGTTCCCACTGCGAGGCAAGCCAGGTCGTGTCGCCGAGCGTCGGCTCGTCGGCGGACACGTACACGCTCGGAATGTCGAGCCTAGCCAGGACCTGCCCGACCAGCGTGGTCTTGCCCACTTGCCGCGCTCCCGCGACGACCTGCAGGAACCGGCGGGGCTCCGACAATCTCGCCACAAGGTCGTGCGCCTTGCTGCGCTGGTATAAATTGCTAGTAATTTTACTCATCATGATGAGTAATTATACTCCAAACTAAGACCGTGTCAAGGGTTGAGATCATGGTGGCATGATATATAATTCACATCATGGCATGGCATTAGGTAATCCCACGCTCTGCGCCATGACCACCCTCTGCGATTCCGGCAATCCCAGAGCCACCCCGAGCGCCTCCCGATCCACCATCGCCCGCAGCACCACCCCCAGCCCCTCCGATGTCGCGAACAAGTACACGTTCTGTGCCACGATCCCCGCATGCGTCCCGTCGTAAAGCGCCCGCTGCGCCGCATCCTCGACCCCGTGCATCTTCGCCCCGTCCGACACGTAGACCAGGTTCACCGCCGCCTCGGACACGAACGGCTGCGCCCCCGTCGCCGCCCGCAGATCCCCGGGCCGCACCGGCGCCAGCGCGTGCCCCGCCGGCTCGTAGCGGTACGTCCCCGCCGCCGTCACCACGTAGACGTCCAGGCTCTGCCAGTTGCGCGCCGTCGCCGCGGTGCGTTTGCCGGTGTCCGGCCGGTTGACGCCGTTGGCCGCCCACAGCAGGTCCGAGAGCGTCTGCAGGGGCAGCGGGTCGGTGTTGAATTCGCGCGACGAATGGCGGTTCGCCAGGGCGCTCATCAGCGGCATGCCGCCGGCCGTGGCCGGAGCCGGCAGGGCGATGTTCTGGCCCGGGACGAACGCCAGGTTCGCGCTGGTCGCCGGCTCCGCGGCGGCCGCGGCCGTCGCGAAGATCGCCGCCAGCAGGACCGCGCCGCCGAAGCTCCCAACCACTCGCCGCCAGGGATTCGGTCGTTTCATCGGTGGACTCCTTCCGCTCGCTCACGGGAGTCGCCAAGGCCGGAACGGCCGGCGGCGGACCCCTGTGGAAAATATCACCATCCCGAGCGCGGGTGCGAGATGTATGGTCTGGCGGGCGCCCCGTTCCCATGTCACGAAAAGGGGGAGAACCATGATCATCGAACGCCTGCACGAGCACATCGTCGAGGAGCTGCAGCAGAACAGCCGGTCCGAGGTCGTCTTCGTCGGCGTCGCCATCGCCCTGAACCTGGTGACGATGGCGGTCAACTCGGGCCTGGCGAGCAACACCGACAGCACGTCGGCCCACGCCGTGCTGGTGGTGACCATGGCGCTGGTGCTGGTGGTCAACCAGGTCGTCGTCTCGGGGCTGCGCCAGGGGGCGCAGATCAAGACCAAGCTGCTGAACGGGCTGGTGAAGATGTACCAGGACGAGAAGGTGGTCGACTACTACGACCTGTCCCTGCTGGACGCCTACCAGTCCCGGTTCCGCCAGTACCTGATCGGCGTGCTGGCTACGGGCGTCGCCTCGTTCGTGGTGCCGATCATCGTGCTGGTGACGTCCTGACCGCGGCTGACGGCTTGAACGACTTGAGGGTCTCGCCACCCGAAGTCACGAGAAAATCGTTGACATAGTTACTGAATATCGCGATAATCATCACATGAACCAACCAATTCCCAACTTCATGAGATTGCTGGACTTGCCGTGGTCTCCCAACCCCGTCACGGGTTCGGCGGCGGCATTCCTGTGGGGGCCGCGCCAGTCCGGCAAGACCACCCTGCTGCACCAGCGCTTCCCGACGGCTCGCTTCTACGATCTGCTGGACACCTCACTGAGCGCCGAGTTGAGCGTCTCTCCGAAGCTGCTGCGTGAGCAGATCCTCGCGACCCGGCCGCCGGTCGTGGTGGTGGACGAGGTCCAGAAGGTGCCGGCCCTGTTGGAGGAGGTGCATTGGCTGCTCGAAAACACCGCCACGCGTTTCGTGCTGTGCGGGTCCAGCGCGCGCACGCTGCGGCGGCGCGCTCGTAATCTGCTGGGCGGACGGGCGGTCGAGCATCGCCTGCTGCCGCTGACAAGCAGGGAGATCCCGGACCTCGATCTGGACCGGTACCTCCATCACGGCGGTCTGCCCGTCCACTACCTGGTCGAAGACCCGGCCCCCCGGCTGAAGGCCTACGTGAATGCGTACATCCGCGAGGAGATCATCGACGAATCGGCGACGCGCAATGTTCCGGCTTTCGCACGCTTCCTGCAGGTCGTCGCGCTGACGCACGCCCAGCTGCTCAACTACGCGAACATCGCCCGGGAGACGGGAGTGTCACCGAGCACGGTCCGCAACTATTTCCAGATCCTCGACGACACGCTGCTCGGCTACACGCTGGAGCCGTGGCGGCGCGCCGCGAGCCGCCGGCTCGTCGAAACCGCGAAGTACTATCTGTTCGACGTGGGGGTCGCGCGCGCCCTGCACCCGGAGGCGACCGTCGTGGCCGAAGGATCGGACCTGTACGGACGCGCCTTCGAGCATTTCCTGCTGAACGAGGTGCGAGCGTACCTCGCCTACCGTCGGGACGATCGTCCGCTGACGTTCTGGCGGACCCACTCGGGGTACGAAGTCGACCTCATCGTCGGCGACCTCGAGGCCGCCTTCGAATTCAAGTCGGGCCGGCAGGTCCGCAGCGCCGACTTTCAGGGGTTGCGGGCCCTGCGGCAGGAGCAGCGGGTCGGCCGGGCGATCATCGTCTCCCGCACGGACGAAGCCCGCACCACCGACGACGGGATCGCGGTGCTGCCATGGCGGATGTTCTGCAACCGGCTCTGGGATGGAGAACTGTTCTGACACGTCTCGCCCCCGCCCTGATCCCGCGACGGCCGACGCGCGCCCTATTCTTCCATGATGTCGAAGGCGATCAGCACCCCGGTCTTGTCTTCCTTGCCGTGCATGAACTGCACCGCCACGTTGCCCTTCTGGGCGCTGAGCATGCCGCCCTGCGGGCCCATCGACGCCAGCTGCGATTCGAAGCCGGCGGCCTTCAGCTGTGCCAGGTACTTGTCCGAGGCGTCGTCCGGCACGTCCTTGAACCAGATGTTGAACTTATGCATCCCGCCCTCGGTGCCGCTGGTCACGCGCTCGATCTTGCCGTGGTCGAAGCGGGGCACGTCGTCGAACATGTCCGACGGCCACTCCGAGGTCGAGACCATCTTGACCTCGCCGGTCTCCGTCTTGATCGTGATGTCGTCGCCCTGCATGTCCACGTCGGCCTTCTGGCCGGTCGCCTTCTCGAGCATCTCCTCGGTCATCCGCTCGGCCAGCTTCTCGTCCGCCTGCTTCTTGCCGCAGCCGGCGAAGGCCGCGATCGCCACGACGAGCGCCAGACAGATCAGGATCCTCGGTAGCATGAGCCATCCCTCCCGTGGTGCCGGAAATGCATGGGGAACGTGATCGGGGAATTCTAGGCGGATCGCCGCGGCGACCGCAAGCGATAACGACACGGCGGTCTCACTTGACGAGCAGCATGTCCAGCCTCGCGGCCTCCGGCACGTCGTCGTCGTCGAAGTCGAACTCGACCGCGGCGCCGCGCAGCGACAGCACGCCGTTGTTCAGGGCGACGTCGAACTCCCACGAGAACGGCATCCCCTGCGGCGTCAGGCTCATCAGGTCCCGGCTCAGCTCCCAGTACCCGTACGTGGTCACCGACAGCACCCCGGGGGGCGAGACCACCAGTTCGAAGTCCCCGTCCTGCTGGAACTCCAGGGTCGCCGTCCCGCCGTAGGCCACGACGTCCATCGTCGTTCCCGGCGGCACGCTCGCGTACTGGTACTGGGTGGCCGTCCACCGGCCGACGAGGTCCTCGGCCGGCGGCGCCGTGGGTTCGTCCCCGCCGCAGCCGACGACCCCCGACAACAGGATGAACGCCGCCTTCCGGCACCATGCTCGCATCACGCCCCTCCTTTTCCAGCCCCACCGGGCGTTACTCTAGCACGAACCCCGCCCCCGGGAGCGCCGGCAAGCTATCTCGTTGCCATACTGCCGATTCCATGAGAACCCCCAGCCGCGCAGGCCGGAATTCTGATCCCGCACGTTGCCACCGCGCCGAGTTGGGGGTTATGATGCACGGGCAAGCCGGCGTGCCCGTGATCCCCCGCCGACGCCGGAAGTTCTTCCAAGGAGATGAAAATATGCGTAAGCCCGCGATGGTGCTGCTGATCGTCCTCGTCGTGGCCCTGCTGGCCGCGTCCGTCGTCCTGTACCAGAAGCTCCAGACGAGCCAGGGCGATTACGCCACGCTGCAGGCCGACGAGCAGGCGACGACCGAGCGCTACGAGGCGGCCATCGACGAGATCGCCGGCATCCAGGAGAGCCTCGAGGCCATCGACATCGGCGACCAGGGCACGCAGGCCCTGGCCACCCAGCTCGAGGCGGAGCAGAGCCTTTCCAAGGACCGTGGCGAAGAGGCCCGGCAGCGCATCGCCCGCATCAAGGAGAGCATCGCCCGCGCCAACGACCGCATCCGCGAGCTGGACCAGCAGCTCAAGGAGAGCGGCGTCAAGGCGGCCGGCCTCGAGAAGCTGATCCGCGGCCTGCGCCAGACCGTGGCCGAGAAGGAAGCCGTGATCGTGACGCTGACCGCCCGGGTGGACGAGCTGCAGACCCAAGTGACGGGCCTGACCGCCGAGGTCCAGGCCGGCCAGCAGACGATCCAGACGCAGACCGAAACCATCCAGTCCCAGACTGCGGCAATCGAGACTTCCCGCGTACGGCTCAGCACGATCTACTACGTGGTCGGCACCAAGAAGGAGCTGCAGGCGGCCGACCTGATCGAGTCCAAGGGCGGCGTCCTGGGCCTCGGCAAGACCGTCAAGCCGACCGGCCGCCTCGACGGGGCCGTCTTCACCGCCCTGGACACCGACCGCGAGACCGTCATCCTGATCCCGTCGACCAAGGCGAAGATCATCAGCCCCCAGCCCGTCGCGAGCTACGAACTGCTGCTCGTGGGCGAGCAGCTGGAGCTGCGCATCCTCGACACGCACGCGTTCCGCACCGTCAAGCACGTCATCATCATGACGGAGTAGGCGGCGCCGGACGACGAACCGCAGCCCCCGGTCCTCATCTGGACTGGGGGCTGTCCCTTTCGGGGAGCAGGGCGCCGGCGTCGGCGCGGTCCCGCCAGGTGCGTTCCAGCTCGCCGATCTTCGCGGCCGTCAGCGGCGGCGTGCGTTCCCGCACGAACCAGACCTTCCCGTCGTAGAGCAGGTTGGGCAGGTAGCTGTCGAGGTAGCCGGCCGGGGGGCGGCGGCTGTGGGCCATCATGTCGATGCCCGCGGGCATCGGCGTGCGCGCGATCACGTAGTCGTTCAGACCCAGCACGTCGATGATGTTCACGTGCGGCATCGTCCACGAGGGCACCCCGACGCACGGCAGCCCGATCGTCGCGTAGCGCGACGTCCCCAGGGACATCCCCACCTGACGCGTGGGGTAGTAACCCAGCTGGGTCTTCCAGAAGATCTTGTGCTCCTGGTGGCGCATGCCGACGTGGTGGGGGATGAGCCAGGCCTGGGCGCGGTCGAACGCCGACGCGTACCAGCGCACCGGGGCGGGCCAGCTCGGAGCCACCGGCATGCGCAGCACGTGGGTCTGCGCGCGGGTCTGCAGGTCCTTCGTCAGCGCCCAGTGAGTCCACGGCAGGGGCAGCGAGAGCAGCAGGACCGCGCCCGCGAGGACGAGCGTCAGCCTCGGGCCGCGATCCAGGCGGATCAGGGACCACGCCACCGCCAGGAAGATCAGCGGCAGCAGGTGCGAGTAGACCCTGAATTCGAAGTGGTCGCCGCCGACGACGAAGGTGTAGTAGGCGAAGTGCAGCAGCAGGGCCAGCACGCCCGCGCACTGCGGTGCGCGCGCCGCGAAGCCGGCCCGGTCCGCGGGCAGCGCCTGTCGCCACCCGCCGCCGCGCAGCCCGCCGACGATCGCCCAGCCCACGACGGCCGCCGCGGCCCACAGGGCGTATTCCAGCGTGAAGCTCCACAGGTAGCGCACGCCGGCCTGCGGCCAGGCGCCCGCCACCTTCGCGTAGTAGGTGTTCGGCAGCCACGCGCCGTAGAAGGCGAGGCGCCAGGCCTCGTGCGCGACGACGACGGCCAGCGGCGAGAGGCCCGCGATCAGGAGCCGGCGCGCGCGCCGGCGGTCGGGCGCGCCGAAGGCGACCACCACCACGGCGGCCGCGGTCAGGGCGCAGTAGAGCAGCCCGTCGGGCCGGGCCAACGCCAGCGCGGCCGCGGCGCCGCCGGCCAGCGCCAGCCGGCGCGCCGTGGCGGGGGCGAACAGCATCGCCGACGCCCACAGCAGCACCAGGAAGTTGAACATCGCCGTTTCCAGCCCCGAGCTGCTCCAGGCCAGGAAGGTGCGGTTCAGCAGCAGGAAGGCGAACATCAGGGCCAGCAGCGCCGCCCGCCGGGGGCGGAGCCGGTCGCTCCATTCCAGGCGCAGCAGCATCCACCCCGACAGCGTGAGGGTCCCGCACGCGAACAGCAGCGAGATCCAGTTGGCGCTGTCGGGCGGTTCGACGCCGGTGACCCGCCACACCCCGTCCAGCAGGACCGTCCACAGGAAGCTGGTGTAGCCCTCGACCGGCAGGAACGGTGGCGCATTCCAGACGTAGCCGTGCCCGAGGTGGGCGTTGCTGATGTAGCGGAAAGCGATGAAGGCGTCGTCAGTCAGGAACCAGAAGAGGCGCCACCCGCCGAACAGGGCCAAGCAACCGACCGCCGAGGCGATGGTCAGCAACCGACGCTCGCCGGAGAACCCGGCCGACGGCTTGACATGCGAGCGGGAATTCTGATCGCGGCGCATCGGCCCCTCCTCCTGACGCTGTCAGGGAATCTACCACGTAACGGATTATACGTCAACAAGATGGAAGTTCCGTCCTGGTGACGGCCCCTCCGGCGCCACACCGCCGACGAATCTAACCATGATATCCAAATATTAAGCCGAAATTAAACATAACACTTGACAAAATGGCGCAATCAAGATAAATACGAGTATATTCTTGGTTGTCCCTTCGGTATGCTGACCCCAGCTCGAAGGTGGCCAACACGACGCAAGAGTCCTCACCCCGATTCGGGGGGCGCCTGCTAGGCCTCCCCGCCACGGATGGCGGGGAAGCCTGGAAGTCGAGCGAGCCGGCCACAGGATGTGGCCGACGAGCATTCCCCCGGATCGGGGTGAGGACTCCTGCGTGGTGTCGGCCGACCTCTTCGGCCAGCATCCCGAAAGCGCATTCCGAGGAGGCACTGCCATGGAGGGTGGGTACGCCGAGGTCATCACGGCCGGCATGCTGCGCGCCGTCGGGACTGTTGACGAGTTCAAGGGCCGCTGGTCGCGGCCGGGGATCCTGCCGCCGGAACGGCTGGCCGCCCTGAAGCGCATCGCCACGATCGAGTCGGTCGGCTCTTCGATCCGGATCGACGGCGCGGCCATGGACGACCGCGGCGTCGAACGCCTGCTCTTCGGCCCGCAGGCCCGCGCCTTCGCGTCGCGGGACGAGCAGGAAGCGGCCGGCTACGCCGACGCCCTCGAAATGGTCACCACCTCCTGGCCCGACATCGGCCTGACGGAGCACCACGCGCGCCTGCTGCACGGGTTCCTGCTGCGCCACGCCGAGCGGGACGCCCGCCATCGCGGCCGGCTCCGCAGCCAGCCCCTGCCCCAGGACGTGTTCCTCGAGCCCGCTCCCGAGAGCGTCGCCGCCTCGCCGGCCGACGCCGCCCCCGATCCGTCGCGACGTCTCGCCGCGCTGCTCGCCGACGCGGCGGCGGACCTCGACGGCGACCGCGTCCACCCACTGCTGGCCATCGCCGCGGTCACGGGCGGGATCCTCGCGATCCAGCCCTTCCAGGACGGGAACGGCCGGCTGTCGCGCCTCTTCGCGACCCTGCTGCTGCTCAAGCACGGCTACGCGTACGCGACCTGCTGCGCGCTCGATCGCGTCTTCGAGGACGAGCGCGCCGCCTACGAGCTGGCCGCGCGCCGTCTGCGCGAGGTCGGCGCAGCGCCGGCCGGGGCGGCGCTCGATGCCTGGACCGCCTTCTTCCTGGATTGCTTGGCCCGTCAGGTGGCGACCCTCGCGGAGCGGATCGACCAAGAGTTGCGGATGGCGCCCCTGCCGCCGCTGTCCGAGACGATCTTCGCCGCAGTCCGGGCGCACGGCCGGGTCACGGTCCGGGCGGCGACTGCCCTGACGGGCGCGAACCGCAACACCGTCAAGGCCCACCTGCAACGTCTGGTCGCCGAGGGCCGACTCGCACGCCGGGGGCAGCGCAAGGGGAGTTGGTACGAGTTGCCGGGCGGCGACTAGAACGATCGCCCAACGGTTGTGCTATCATGCGCGAGGATGCTCCCGATCGAACGGGAGTGAACCAGCAACCCGGAGATGTGGACGATGAAGAGAGTGATCCCGGCCGCGATCGCGGCGGTGTTGGTCCTGCTGTCGGCCCTCGGGGCCCTGGCCGCCGCGGCGACCGCCCCGGTCTTCGCCGACCGCTTCCTCGACGAGACGCTGCGCATCGACTACTTCCACACCGGGGCCGCGGGGGAGGAAATCGTCGCGCTGGACCGCGTCCACCGCCAGGGGATTTGGGCGGGCAACCTCGTGCACCTGGTCGACTGTCTGGACCTGGGGCGCTACCTGGCGATCGCGACGGACGTCGCCACCGGCGAGGTGATCTTCTCGCGGGGCTTCGACTCCTACTTCGGAGAGTGGGCGACCACCGGGCCGGCCGCCGCGGGCGTGCGCCGCACCTACCACGAGTCGGTGCTGATGCCGCTGCCCAGGGCGCCGATTTGCTTCTCGCTGGAGGCGCGGCGCGCCGACGGCACCATGGCGGAGATCTTCACGACGCAGATCGATCCCGAAGACGTCGAGGTCCGGCGCGACCCGATGCCCGCGGACGCGATCGTCGTCGAGGCGGTCTTCGTCGGCGATCCGCACGCTTGCCTGGACATCGCCATCCTCGGCGAGGGCTACACGGCGACCGAGGCCGGCAAGTTCGACGCCGACGTGCGGCGCTTCGCGTGCATCCTGCTGGGTCAGGAACCGTTCCGCTCCCTGGCCAGCCGGATCAACGTGCGCGGCGTGTTGCGGCCCTCACAGCAGAGCGGCTGCGACGAGCCCGAACGCGGCGTCCACCGCAACACCGCCCTGGGCTGCACCTTCAACTCGCTGGGCTCGGAGCGCTACCTGCTGACCGAGGACAACCGCGCGCTGCGCGAGGCGGCCGCCTGCGTCCCCTACGACGTGGTGTCGATCATGGTCAACCACGAGCGCTACGGCGGGGGCGGCATCTACAACCTGTTCAACACCTTCACCAGCGACAACCAGTGGAGCCCCTACGTCTTCGTGCACGAGTTCGGCCACGGCTTCGCCGGCCTCGCGGACGAGTACTACTCCTCCAGCACCGCCTACAACGACTTCTACCCGCGCGGCGTCGAGCCCCGCGAGCGCAACATCACCGCCCTGCTCGCGCCGGGCGGCCTGAAGTGGGGCGCCCTCGCGACCCCGGGAGCCGTGCCCTCCGTCTGGCCCAAGGCCGAGCACGACGCCGCCGACGCCGTCTACCAGAAGCGCCGCGGCGAGATCACCGACCGCATCGCCGCGCTGATGCGCGGTGGTGCACCTCCGACCGAGGTGGACGCAGCCGTGGCCGAGGGGGAGGAGCTGTCGCTCTCGCATCAGCAGGAACTCGACGTCTGGTTCGCGAAGACGGGGCTGGGCGGAGTCGTTGGGGCCTTCGAAGGCGCTGGCTACTGCAGCGAGGGCATGTACCGCGCGCAGCTCGACTGCATCATGTTCACCAAGGGGCTCAAGTCGTTCTGCGCCGCGTGCGCGCGGGGGATCCGGGAGGTGGCGGTCACATATACTGAATAAGGCGGTCGTGCGCCGCGATATATCGAAGGAGATGCCATGCCATATTTTCGCAGGGCTATCGTTTCGTGGTCGTTGGTTGTGATCCTGCCGGTGCTCGCGTTCGGCGGGCCCTGTCCCGTGGTGTCTCTGTCATACTGCACCTATTTGGGCGGTTCGGGATACGAACAGGGTAATTGTATCGCAGTGGATCGGACGGCGCATAGGTTCATCGTGGCGGGGAAGACAGCGTCCGAGGATTTTCCGGCGACTCCCGACGCGTTCGACGAGGATTACAACTCGCCGCCCTACGCCCCCGATGCCTACGTGTCGTCATTCGACGTCGATGATCGCTCGCTGATCTGCTCCACGTATTTCGGAGGGAGCGGCGGCGAGGACGTCAAGGCTCTGGCGCTGGACTCCGCAGGAAACGTTTTCATCGCCGGCCAGTCGGACTCGATCGACCTTCCCATCACGACCGGCGCCTCCGATCGCCCGCTCGGGGGATATTTCTTCGGGTATGTTGTATCGCTGACCAGAGATTTCGATGCTGTCAGGTGGAGCACCTATGCGGGTAGCGATGCATGTGCATTGCTGTACGATCCGGAGGGCTACGTCTACGTCGGCAGCCACGTGAGCCAGATGTCCGGCTCGTGCGACTTCGCCCACGCGCCGGGGACTTCCGCCGTGATCTTCAAGCTGGACGCCGACGACGGTTCGTTGGTCTGGTGCGGATCGGTGGGGGATGGATTCATCACGTCGTTGCAGCTTGCCGGCGACGGCAGCCTGATCGTCGCGGGAACCACCCAGGGCACGATTGCACTGAGCGAGGACGCTTACGACACGACGCGGGACGGGCTGTCCGATCTGTTCATCATCAAATTGGACAAGGAACGTGGTGCGCTCGAGTGGGGCACGTACCTGGGCGGCAGCGATCTTGACATCGGCATCGACATCGCTGTGGGGCGCGCGGGGCAGGTGCTGTTCGCGGCCGGCACGGAATCGGAGGATTTCCCCCTGTCCCAGGCTGGATGGGGCACGCAATACCGAGGCGGTTCCGACGTCGTCATCGGTGCGATCAGCGGCGACGGCGTCTCCCTGCTGTGGTCGCGGGATATCGGCGGCACCGGATTCGACGGCGCCGAAATATACTACGACAAGCCGAACCTAGTGTCCTGTCCCGGCAATAGCTATACATAACCGTTCGATCTTGGCCAGGATCGAATCGGCGGTTGCGGTCCAGGCGAACGGCTTGGTCTCGCGGTTGTACGTCGCGACGTAGCTCTCGATCTTTGCCACAAGGTCC
>JANOEP010000024.1:0-76545 GCA_031441465.1 bacterium
CCCGGGGCGCCCGCGTGGGCCCCGAACCCACGCCCCCCGCCCACTCGGGGCGCCGGTCGCGCGTCCCCTGTCACGATGGGAAGCGCATGGTCAATCGGGAGTGACCAGGCCGCGCTCGCGCCAGTCGACCTTCCCCCGCACGGGCGTCAGGTCGGGATCCGGGGCCGTGGGGTTCAGGTAGGCCGGCACGTAGCCGGCGCTGAACAGCAGGCCGTGCTGGTTGGCGGCGACCGCCCCGGCCCACAAGGCGAACGTGCCGCTCTCACCGCAACCGGGCAGGCCGCCGCAGCTGCGCGCGCCGGCGGGATCGAGCCGGAACACGACGTCCCGGGCCAGTCCGGGCACCTGCACGACCCAGTGCACGATCTGCACCTTGCCGTCGTCGAAGCTGAGGCCGGGAAAAAGCCCCGCCGTCACGGTGCCCGGTTCGGGCCCGACGTTGATGTTCTTCCCCGTGATCTCCTGGCTGAGCACCTTCCAACCGGCGGCGCCGTCGGCCGCCAGCTTCAGTTCCAGCCCGCCCACGGTCAGCACCTGCTCGCCGCGGGCGCGGACGATCTCGGGCACCGCGAGCACGGCGTAGAGGTCGACCATGGTGCCCACCATGGGCAGGGAATCGCGCCGGGCGACGTGAGTGGCGACCGGGCCGGGCGTGAAGCTCAGCAGGATGTCGCCGTAGTGCCCGCCCCAGTCCCCGGCCGACGCCGACCACGGGCACGCGGACAGCACGGCGAACGCGAGCGAGACCATCGAACTCCGACCCAGCGTCATGTCAGGTTCCCCCCGTGAAGATGAAGACCCGTTGAACGGGGCCGCGCGGCGCGGGTTCCCGCGCGGCCGGGCGTCAGCTGCCGGTGCTCGTGTAGCGCCTCACGCCCCGCACCCAGGTCAGGTAGCCGAGGCCGAAGGTGAGCGCCCCCACCACGGGCGTCAAGAGGGCGACCCGCTCCCACTGCGGTCCGCCCACGTACCAGGCGGCGGGGTAGAAAGCCACCCAGGCGAAGGGCAGCACGAAGGTCAGCAGCATCCGCACCAAGGGGCTGAAGATGGTCACCGGGTAGCGGCTGAAGCGGATCACGTTGTACACGGGGGGGGCCAGGCCGAGCCGGTCCTCCATCCAGAAGGAGAGGGCGGTCAGGCCCAGGAAGACCCCGGTGTAGACCAACGCCGACGACACGGCCAGCAGCGGCAGCAGCGCGCAGCCCGCCACGCCGAAGGACAGCCCGAGCCGGGTCCCCGCGTAGGCCATCACGGCGCCGCCCAGGATCAGTTCGTTGATCCCGCCGGTGCCGAAGCTGGTGCAGAGGATCTGGGCCAGCGGGTTGATCGGCCGCAGCAGGATCCGGTCGAAATCCCCCTCGATGATGTACTGCTCGCTGAAGCCGTACAGGTTCACGCTCACCAGGTTGAACAGGCCCAGCGGCAGCAGGCTGAACCCGTAGATGAACAGCACCTGGTCGTACGACCAGCCGCGGAGGCTCTCCACCTTGCTGAACAGGGCCGACAGCACCAGCAGCTGGACGCCCAGGGACATGAGGTTGGCCGTCATGTCGACCAGGAAATCCACCCGGTAGGCCAGGCGCGACTTGATGAACTGCGCGAAGTAGGCGACGAAGATCGCCGCCTGGCGCGCGGGTTCGCGCAGGCGGCGGCGGAAGCCCCCCTCGCGACGGGGCAGCAGGATCGACCCGGGAGTCGCAGGCCCCATCTCAGCCCCCCTGCAGCGTGACGTGGCGGACCGAGCGGTTCCAGAACCAGCGACCCAGCACGAACAGGCCCAGCGCCCACGCGGTCTGCAGCAGCAGGGCGCCGGCCAGGGAAGAGCCGGGGCGCTGGCCGAGGTAGATCATCACCGGCACGTAGCTCACGGCCTGGAACGGCAGCCAGGCGACCGCCGCCTGCACCCAGCCCGGGAAGAAGGTGAAGGGCACCAGAACGCCGGTCAGGAATTCCATCATGATCATCTTGGCGCGCACCACGCCCGAGACGTTCTTCAGGTAGAACGCCAGGCAGCCCACCAGGAAGTTGATCTGGGCGTTGACGACCAGCGCCAGCAGGAAGCTCAGCAGCGTCCACCCGTAGAGCGACGGGTGCGGCGGCGGGGCCAGGCCGAACAGCGGCACGACCACCACCAGGATGGGCAGCGTGAACAGCAGGAAGCGGAAACCCGCCTCCCCGAGCGACTCGCTCAGCATCATGGTCTGCACGTGCAGCGGCTTGATCAGCTGCACGGCGATCTCGCCCTTGCTCACCTGCCAGCTCAGCGTGCGGTCGATGTTGTTGAAGGTGAAGCTGCGGCCGACCCAGCTCACGATGACGTAGGCGATCATCTGGCTCAGCGTCAACCCGCCCAGGCGCGCCGCGTCGGCGCCTTCGGGCCGGCTGGCGTACAGCGCGGTGAACAGGAAGTAGTTGCCGGCGACGAAGATCGTGTAGGTGACCACGCCGGTGTAGTAACGCAGGCGGTAGGCCAGCATCTTCATGAAGGCCAGCCGCATGAACCGCAGGTAGAGACCGGCGGTGGCGGCGGGGCCGCGCCGCCAGCGCGGGAGAGCCGGCGCCGCGGTCGCGCTCACGGCAGTTCCCCGGCGTCGCCGCGGCGGTAGATGCCGCGCACGATCTCCTCGATGCTCTGCTCGGCGACGCGCAGATCGTGAACGTGGCGGGCGTTGACGACCCGCTTGATGACCTCGGCGCCGCGCACGTCGCGACGGCTGAAGTCGGCGACGTGCAGCAGGCCCGCCGCCTCGCGCCACTGCACCGGCAGGCCGGCGGTGTCGGCGGCCAGGGCCGCACTCGCGACCGGCTCCCGCAGCTCGACGTGCAGTTCCACGCGGTCGCCGACCCGTTCCCGCAATCCCTCGAGATCGCCGTCGTACACCACGCGGCCGCGGTCGATGATGATCACGCGCCGGCACAGCTGCTGGATATCGCCGAGGTCGTGGGTCGTCAGCAGCACGGTCGTGCCCTGGCTCTCGCGGATCTCGCGCAGGAACGTGCGCACGCTTTCCTTGGCCACGACGTCCAGCCCGATGGTCGGCTCGTCCAGGAACAGCAGCCGCGGCGCGTGCAGCAGCGCCGCCGCGAGTTCGCAGCGCATGCGCTGGCCCAGGGACAGCTTGCGCACCGGCTGGTGCAGGAACTCCCCCAGTCCCAGCAATTCGTCGAGGCGGCCGAGCTGGCGGCGGTAGTCGGCGTCAGGCACCTCGTAGATCTTCTGCAGCAGGCGGAAGGACTCGACCACCGCCAGGTCCCACCACAGCTGGGTGCGCTGCCCGAAGACCGCCCCGATGTGGCGCGTGTAGTGGCCGCGGTCGCGCCAGGGCACCAGACCGCCGACGTCGACCGTGCCGGAGGTCGGGGTCAGGATGCCGGTGAGCATCTTGATGGTCGTGCTCTTGCCGGCGCCGTTGGCGCCGATGTAGCCGACCATCTCGCCGGCGGCGACGTCGAAGCTGACCCGGTCGACCGCGCGCAGCGTCTCGCGACGGGGGCGCAACAGGTCCACCACGCCGCCGCGGACGCCCTCGCGGCGGCGGGTGACGCTGTAGTCGCGGCAGAGGTCGCGGACCCGGATCAGGGGGAGGGCTGCGTTGTCCATGGTCAACCGGGCTGCCCGTCGGCGGGCGCCGGCCGGTCCTCGCGCAGGCGTGCGGTGAACTCCTGGACCTCCAGCTCGGTGCGCTGGAGCTTCTCGCGGCACAGATCGACCAGCACCACGGCGCGCTTCACTTCGCCGGACAGCTCGTCGACGTCGATCTCGTCCTTCTCCAGCCGGGCCAGGATGGCCTCGACTTCCTGCAGCGCCTCGCCGAAGCTCGGCGCCTTGTCCTTCGCGGGCATGTCGTCCTCCTCAATCATGGCCGGCGTCGCCGGCGCTCTCCACGATACTCACGATCTCCCCGCGGTGCAGCCGCGTGACGATCCGGTCGCCGGGTGCGACCCCGTCGGCGCGGCGCAGCAGCCGGCCCTGCGCGTCCAGGGTCAGGCTCCAGCCGCGCCGCAGTTGGCGCACGGGGTCGAGCCACTGCGCCTTTTCCGCCAGGTGTTCCAGCCGGCCGCGGCGGGCGGCGACCAGGGCGCCGGCAGCCCGCTCGAGGCGGATCGCGGCGCGGTCCAGGTCCGTCCGGCACCGGGGCCAGGCCGCGAGCAGGCGTGGCGGTTCCAGCGCCCGTTGCGCGCGCGCTGCGCGCTCGCCGGCGCGTTCCAGGCGGCGGTGGGCCGCGCCGAGGGCCGCGCCGCGCAGGTGCACCAGGCGTTCGTGCCGGCCGCGGACCTGCGCGACCACGGCGGCGCCCAGGGCCGTCGCCGCTCCGGTCAGGGTCCGGCGCGTCTCCCCCAGAACCCGCACGGCGTGCTGGGCCGCGCCGTCGGCCGCCCGGCGCAGGCGCTGGTCCGCGGCGGCGATGCGGTCGACCAGATCCTGGGCGGCGGCCGTCGGCGTCTTGCAATGGTGGTGGGCGACGAGGTCGGCGATGCTCTGGTCGATTTCGTGCCCGATGGCTGTGACGACCGGCACCGGGCAGCGCGCGACGGCCTCGGCCACGTCGCGGTGATCGAACCAGGAAAGGTCCGCCTTGGAGCCCCCGCCGCGCGTCACGACGATCGCGTCCACCCCCGCCGACCCCAGGGCGCGCAGGGCCCCGGTCACCTGCCCGACCATCTGCTCGCCCATCATGCGGCAGTCCGCGAGCAGCACCGCGAAGCCGTAGCCCGAGACCGCGAGCCCGGCCAGGAAGTCCTTCTCGGCGGCGCTGCCCGCGGACGTCACCAGGCCCACGCGCAACGGCAGCACCGGGAACGCCAGGCCGGCGTTGCGCTCGATCAGTCCGGCGACCTGCAGCGCCACCAGGGTTTCGCGGCGGCGGGCTTCCAGCTGGCCGAGCGTGTACGCCGGGTCGACGGCGACGAGCTTGAACGACAGGCCCCACTTGGGGTGGTAGACCACGACCCCCTGCACGCACACCTCGAGGTTGTCCCGTATCTGGAGACCGGGATCCGTGCCGTCGAAGTACTTCTCGAGCCCGTACTTCTGCCGGTCCCACTGCAGGGCCGCCACGGTGATCTGGTCGACGCTGCCCCGGCTCGCGCCGTGCATCTCGAAGTAGATGTTCCGGTTGGCGTTGCGCTTGAGGCCCCGAACTTCGCCGCGGACCCACACGGCGGCCGGGAAGGCGTTCCGCAGGGCGGCTTCGATGGCCTCGTTGAGTTCGCCCACCGTGTAGACGCGACGCTCGTTACGATCGTCGCCACGGCCTTCGTCACGGCGATGAACGGCGCTGAAGAGATCGTCCACCGCAGGCTCCGCTCGCGTCAGAGGGTCGGGGCGATGCGGCGCCAATCGCCGCGCACGAACCAGGCGGTCATGCCGACCGCGTAGACGAAGAACCAGACCAGCACGCCGATCCAGGCCCCGATCAGACCGCCGCCCAGCACGACGCCGCAGATCCAGGACGTCGGCAGGAACAGGCCCCAGGCCAGCGCGACGTCGGTCGCCATGACCTGTCGGGTGGCGCCGGCGCCGCGCAGCGCGCCCGCCAGGGTCAGGCCCACGGCGTCGAACACCTGCACCAGGCCCATCAGGCGCAGGATCGGGCGGCCGGCGGCGGCCACCTCGGCGTCGGTCGTGAAGAACCTCATCAGCGCCTCGGGCACCAGCAGGAACGCCAGACCGAACGCGCCCATCAGCAGCGTCGCCAGCATCACGCCCCCCCAGCCGGCGCGCACGGCGCCGCGCACGTCGCCGCGCCCGAGCGACTGGCCGACCAGGGTCTGCACCGCCGCGCCCACCCCGATCCCCGGCATGAACGACAGGGCGGCGATGCGCAGCACGACGTTGCCGGCCGCGACCGCCACGGTGCCGATGCGGCCCAGGATGACGAAGAAGACCAGCACGGCCAGCAACGCGCCGAACGACTGCACCGCCGCCGGCCAGGACATCTTCAGCATGGGGCCCAGCAGATCCCAGCGCAGGTTGTCGCGCGCCAGGAAGCGGAAGCGGCGGCGCGGGCCCGCGCCCGCCAGCGCCACCACGAAGGCCAGCAGCGCCACGCAGCTCGCGATCGTGCTGGCCAGGGCCGATCCGGCCACGCCCATCGCCGGGGCGCCGAGCCGGCCGTAGATCAGCACCCAGTTCAGGAAGGCGTTGAGCACGTTCATGCCGATGCCCACCACCATGCCGATGCGCGTCCAGCCGATCCCGTCGCAGGCGGCGCGGATCTGGAAGGCCAGCATGAACGGCAGGGCGCCGGGCAGGCGCCACAGCAGGTACTCGGCGCCGAGCCGGCGGACCTCGGGATCGGCGGAGGCCAGGGCCATCCAGGCCGTCGGCGCCAGCATCCCCAGGATCGTCACCGCCACCGCCAGCACGACGGTCAGCATCCCGGCGGTCACCAGGACGCCGCCGACCTCGCCGTCGCGCTGCGCGCCGACCCTCTGCGCGGTCATCGTCTGCACCGCGACGTCGGTCGCCTTGAGCGTGGTGGCGGCGGCGGAGAACAGCAGGGTGGCCACCCCGACCGCGGCCAGCGGGCCGGCGCCCAGCTGACCGACCATCAGGGTGTCCACCAGCCCCATGAGGGTCTGCGACATGTTCGCCAGGATCGCGGGCACCGACAGCGTCAGGATCGTGCGCGCCAGGGCGCGCCTCGGGATCCGGCTGAGCGCCTCGGTCATCCGACGTCCCGCTCCGTCAGGATCTCGAGCGCCCGGGCGATCAGCCGCGCGCCGTAGCCGGTGGCGCCCTTCGGCCCCAGCGGACCGGGTTTGCCCACCCACGCCGGGCCGGCGATGTCCAGGTGGGCCCAGGGCGTCTCGTCATCCACGAACTCGGCCAGGAACGCCGCCGCGGTGCAGGCGCCGCCGTACTTGCCGCCGATGTTCTGGAGGTCGGCGATGCCGCTCTCGATGAGCTTGTGGTGCTCCTTGACCAGAGGCAGGGGCCAGACCCGCTCGAAGGTGTCGCCGCCGGCGCGGTCCAGCGCGTCGCCCAGGTCGGTGTGGTTGCAGAACAACCCCGCGAACTCGTCGCCGAGGGCCACCACGCAGGCGCCGGTCAGGGTGGCGGCGTCGATGACGAAGTCCGGCTTGCGCCGGCAGGCGAAGTGCAGGGCGTCGGCCAGGATCAGGCGTCCCTCGGCGTCGGTGTTGAGGACTTCGACCGTCTTGCCGGAGGCCATGGTCAGGACATCGCCCGGGCGGATGGCGCCGCCGTCGGGCATGTTCTCCACCGCCGGCACGACCACCAGCAGGCGGGCCTGCAGACCCCGGCGGACGGCGATCAGCGCGGCGCCCAGCACGGCCGCCGCGCCGCCCATGTCGCCCTTCATCTCGTGCATGTCGGCCGAGGGCTTGATCGAGATGCCGCCGGTGTCGAAGGTCACGCCCTTGCCGACCAGTGCGATCAGGGGCAGGCGCTTGCGGACTCCCCGCGGCGCGTACTCCAGGACCACGAACTGCGGCGGGCGCACGCTGCCCTGCCCCACGCCCAGCACGCCGCCCATGCCGAGACGGCGCAGCTGGGCCACGCCCATCACTGTGCAGGTCAGGCCCTCGCGGCGCGCCATGCCGCGCGCCTCGGCGGCCAGTTCCCGCGGTCCCAGCAGGTTGGCGGGTCGGTTGACCAGGTCGCGGGCGAAGAGGCAGCCCGCCGCGTAGTCCACGCCGGCGACCGCGCCCTCGGCCACCGCGGGCAGCAGGGCGGCCGGCGCGAGGATCTTCCAGGTCCTGGGCGGCGCCTTGCGGTCGCGCCCGGTGTGCGCCTTGCAGGACGCGGCCTCGAACAGCGCCAGCTCGGCGCCTTCGACGCAGCAGCGGACGATCGCGGTCGTTTCCAGACCCGTGAGCGACTCCCAGGGCAGGGCCAGCGCGCAGGACTTGGCGCCGAGGGCGCGGGCCTTCTGCGAGGCCGCACCCAGCGCGCAGCGCAGCGTCTGCGGGCTCAGCTCGTCGGCCGGCCCGAGACCCAGCACCAGGATCCAGGGCGCCCGGGTGCCGCCGCCCTCGAGCAGGTGCAGCTGTTCGGATTGCGCGGTGAAGGCGTCCAGGGCGCTCAGGGCCTTCAGCTTCTGGCGCAGGCCCGACTCGATCTCCCGCCAAGGCGTCAGGTCCGGCTTCTCGCGCCGCCGGGTCACGCCGAGCACGATCAGGTCCGTCTTTTCCCGTTCCGGACGTCCGGATCCCGCAGTCCAGTGCATCGTCATCGTCTCCCGTCGGGTGGTGATGGGCGGACCGGCCGGGCGCCGATCGAGCCGGGAGTCTAGCACCGGCCCGCCGCGCCGCCACCCCGAAATACACCACCGCGGTCTTGAGCGCCGGGAGCGCATCGCCTATGCTGACGCGGCCCGTCCCAACTCCGCGCACCAGGAGGTCCCGATGTCCGAATTGCCCGACGACGGCACACGACCCGCTTCCTGGCCAAGCTTTCCCCACGATCCGGGCGTGTTCGACGATGGGAACGGCCCGCCCGACGGCGGCGGACCGCCACCCGTCGACGCGACGCCCGTCGTCAACCTGCCGCCCTGGGAAGACCGCGCGCGCTTCCGCCGCTTCGCCGGGTTCTTCGAGACCATCCGCACGGCCACGACCGCGCCCGGAGCCTTCTTCGAGGGTCATCCGGTGCGGCGGGGCCTGACGGGTCCGGTGACCTTCGCGGTGATCCTCGGCACCCTGACCAGCCTCGTCGGCTGGGTGTGGTCGAAGGTGTTCGACCGGACCCTGCTGGATCTCCTGGAACAGTTCGACGGCTTCGACACCCCTTCGGCGACCGAGGCGGCGATCTCGCGGTTCTTCGAGACGGCGGGCGTGCTGGCGAGTCCCTTGCTGGCCCTGGCCGGCCTGTTCGTCCAGGCGGCCGTCCTGCACCTCACCGTGATGATGCTCGTGCGCAACGGCCGCGGCTTCGAGGCGACCCTGCGCGCGTCCGCTTACGGCGGCGCGGCGATGGTCCTGACGCTGATCCCGATGTGCGGCAACGGGGTGGGCACGGTCTGGACGCTCGTGCTGACGATCATCGGCATCCAGCGGCTGCACGTCTGCGGGGGCGGCACCGCGACGCTGATCGTGCTGTTGCCGCTGCTGCTCTGCTGCGGCGCCTGCGGCGGTCTGCTCGGGTTGGTGGGACTGCTGGCCGCGTCGTGAGGCTCGATCCGGAACGCGACGCCCTGCCGCGCCTGCTCGCCTTCGTCTACGCGCCGTTGGCCGTCGCCGCCTGGTGGGCGGCCCGGGTGGCGCTGGGCGATCCGGGAGGCCGCGGCGCCTGCCTGCTGCTGGAGTCGACCGGGGTCGCCTGCCCCACCTGCGGCGGCACCCGCGCCGTGGTGGCGCTCGGCCGCGGCGACCTGGTCGGGGCCGCCGTGGAGAATCCCCTGATCGCAGCCGGCGCCTTCCTGCTCGGATGCTGGTGCCTCTACGCGATCGCCGCCACCGCGGCTCCCCGCCTGCGCCGGACCCCGCGCTTCGCCGCGACGGAAGCGCGCGGCCTGCGCCTCGCCGCCGCCGCGGGCCTGGTCCTCACTTGGATCTACGAGATCGTCCGCCAGTCCTGAACCCGCCGGTTCCGACCGCGGTCGCGGCCGGACCGGCTTCAGCTGTCGACCGGCGTGTGGAAGGAAGGCGCCGACGAGGGGAAGGCCGCCGCCGTCAGGCGGCGGTGCGCGATCTCGTAGAATTCGCGGGCGGGCACCCGCGCGAAGCCCAGCTTGATGTCCGCCAGCGGGCGCCCCTGCAGGAAGCTCCAGTGGTGCAGCAGGGTCGGCTCGCGCGCGCCGGCCTCCGTCTGCAGGAAGCGCCGGTGGGAGCTGGACAACGACGTGCGCGGTGTGTTGTTCTTCGCCGCGAACCAGATCAGGTCGAGGATCTCCTCGCCGCTCGCCAGCGGCCGGCCCGTCCGCTCCCGCCAACGATCCTGGATCTCTTCGGCCAGGGCCTGGTCCGAGCCCTTGCTCGTGTAGCTCAGCAGGTGCTTGTCGTAGGTGTCGAGCGCGTCCATGACGAAGGCGCCGAGCAGCGCGTCGCAGCCGTGCTCGGCGCCGATGCGGATCAGCGCCAGATCGTCGCACACCCCTTCGCCGAGCCGGCGGCGGAAATAGGCCTGGTCGTACCGCGGCCAGGGATAGTCCCCCGCCGATTCCAGCGGCATCACGACGCCGATCTGTTCCAGCTCGCGCAGGGCCGGGTCGTCCCAGGGTTGCTGGCCGGGATCCACGATGCCCGTCTGCTCGAACTTCGCGACGTCCACGATGCGGATCTCGCCGCCGCCCAACTCGTACAGCTCGCCGTCGAAGGCGCGGCGGTGCCAGTTGTGGGCCATGCGCCGGTGGCCCTCCTCGTCCATGAACCCCGCCAGGACCAGGCCCTTCAGGAAGGCGACGGTGTCGACCTCGCGCCCGGCGAGGAACTCCGCGCCCAGCAGCGGCCCGTCGGCGGTCTCGAGCCCCATCGTCGTGGTGTCCAGGCGGGCCAGCACGTGGTCGCGGACCTGGTCGACCAGGGCGGAGCGCCGGGCCCGGACCCGGTCGCTGCGCAGGTCGGGCCACGCGCGTTCCAGCTCGGTGAGCACGCGGTCGAAGGTCGCCTCGCGGAAGCACAGGGGAGCGCCGAACTCGTCGACGAACCAGCCGTGGCCGCTCTGGGCCCGGCCGACCACGGACTGGGGCAGCAGGATCTCCCGCACCCCGGCCGGCGCCGCGATGCGCTGCGCCATGAGGTAGGAGAAGTCGTCGCGGCAGAGTTTGCCGAACCGCTCCTCGTTGCCGCGGATGGTGAGGTAGGTCGCGCCGCGCCCGGCCCGCTCGCGGCCCCGACGTTCGCCGCCGGCGTCTTCCGCCGGGCGGTCCTCGCTCCGTTGCCGGCCGTGCACGGCGGCCGTCCGGTCCTTGAGGCGGTCGAGCGCCTGGACCACCTTCTGGGCGGCTTGGCGCCGGCGCTTGATGCCGCCGCGGCGCGCCGACTTGCCGGATGTCTGATGGGGAGCGCCGTGGCTGCGTTTTTTCATGGGATCAGAAGATAGCCCCGTCGCCGCCGCGCGCCCAGGTGAAATCGCGAGGCCGCCCCCGGGAGGGAGCGGCCTGGACCGCGGGAGCGCCGCCGCCTAGAGGCTCGAGGCGCAGTGGGCGCACTTGGTCGCCTTGATGGGGATCGTCGACAAGCAGTGCGGGCACTCCTTGGTGGACGGTGCGGCCGCCGGCGCTGGCTCGTCGCGCTTCAGCTTGTTCAACCCGCGGATCACCAGGAAGACCGAGAAGGCGACGATCAGGAAGCTGATGACCGTGTTGATGAACAGGCCGACGTTCAGGGTCACCGCGCCCGCGGCCTGGGCGACGGCCAGGCTGCCGTAGGGCGCCGGCGTCGAGCCCTGCTTCAGCACCAGGAACAGGTTGCTGAAGTCCACGCCGCCCAGCAGCAGGCCGATCGGCGGCATGATGATGTCCTTGACCAGCGAGGTGACGATCGTCCCGAACGCGGCGCCGATGATGATGCCGATGGCCATGTCCATGACGTTGCCCTTGATGGCGAAATCCTTGAATTCCTTGAACATGATTCCTCTCCCCTCATGTGGCTTGCGGAGATCCGACACGAAGCCGACGGATGATTGTCATACTCGAAACGGATTGCAACACATATTCGCTCGTGTTCCCGGTTCAGCCCAGCTCCTTGATCACCGACCGTGCGATCACCAGACGCTGGATCTCGCTGGTGCCTTCGTAGATGCGCGTGACGCGGACGTCGCGGTAGTAGCGCTCGACGTCGTAGTCCTTGGTGTAGCCGAACCCGCCGTGGATTTGGACGGCCTCGTCGGCCACGTGGCCCGCCGCCTCGGTGGCCAGCAGCTTGGCCATGGCCGCCTCCTTCGTGTGCGGGCGTCCCTGGTCCTTGAGCCAGGCGGCGTGCAGCGCGGTGAGGCGGGCCGCGTGCAGGCGGGCGGCCATGTCGGCGAACTTGTCGCGGACGGTGGGGATGTGCCAGAGCTTCTCGCCGAAGGCGATGCGCTGGCCGGCGTAGCGCACGGAGGCCTCGAGGCAGGCCCGGCCGATGCCGAGGGCCTGGAAGGCGATGCCGATGCGGCCGCCGTCGAGGGCCTTCATCGCCACCTTGAAGCCGTCGCCCTCCTCGCCGAGCCGGTTGGCGACCGGGATCCGCACCGCGTCCAGCTCGACGACGCAGGTGTCGGAGCAGCGCAGCCCCATCTTGTCTTCCTTCTTGGCGACGCTGAGGCCGGGCGCGTCGCGCTCGACCAGGAAGGCGTGGACGCTGTCGTGGCCGACGCTGCCGGGGGTGCGCGCCAGCACCACGTAGTAGCGGGCGCGCGAGCCGTTGGTCACCCACATCTTGCTGCCCGTCAGCACGTACTGGTCGCCGTCGCGGGCGGCGGCCGTGGTCAGGGCGGCGGCGTCCGACCCGGCGCCGGCCTCGCTGACGCAGAAGGCGGCGATCTCGCCGGCGGCCATCCGCGGCAGCACGCGCGCCTTCAACTCGTCGCTGCCGAACATCGCGATGGGGTACGAGCCCACGCTGTTGTGCACGCAGATCATGACGGCCACGCCGGCGCTCACGGCCGAGAGTTCCTCGACCACCAGCCCGTAGGTCGTGGTGTCGACGCCCAGCCCGCCGAGGCCCTCGGGGAAGGTCAGTCCGAAGAAGCCGCCCTCGCGCAGCTTCTGGATCAGCGTCTCGGGCATGTCCGCGTCGCGGTCCATCTGCGCGGCCAGGGGCGCGATCTCACGCGCCGCGAAGTCGCGGACCATGTCGCGGAACATCGTCTGCTGCTCGTTGAACGAAAAATCCATCCCGCTACCTCAACCGGTGTCCGGCGATGACCATGCGCTGCGCCTCGCTGGTGCCTTCGTAGATCGACGTGATCCGGGCGTCGCGGAAGTGGCGCTCGACCGGGTATTCCTTGCTGTAGCCGTTGCCGCCGAAGATCTGCACCGCCTCCTCGGCGATGTAGCTGGCGGACTCCGAGGCGAAGAGCTTCGCCATGGCCGCCTGCTCGCCGTAGGGCTCGCCCGCGTCCTTGAGCGCCGCGGCGCGCAGGGTCAGCAGGCGGGACGCCTCGTAACGGGTGGCCATGTCGGCGATCTTCCACTGGATGGCCTGGAACCTCGCGATGGGTTGGCCGAACTGCTCGCGGGTCTTGGCGTAGGAGACGGCCGCCTCGAGGGCGGCCTTGGCGATCCCCAGCGCCTGCGAGGCGATGCCGATGCGGCCGCCGTCCAGCGTCGACATGGCGACCCGGAAGCCGGCGCCGTCGGCGCCGAGCTGCTGGTCGGCCGGGACGCGCACGCCGTCGAAGGCGAGCTGCGCGGTGTCCGAGGCCCGGATGCCCAGCTTCTTCTCCTTGCTGATCACGGCGAACCCCTCGCTCTTCGTCTCGACGATGAAGGCGAAGATGCCCTTGTGCTTCAGCGCGGGGTCGGTCTGCGCGAAGACGATCAGGACGTCGGCGTGCGCGCCGTTGGTGATGAAGTTCTTCATGCCGTTCAACACCCAGTGGTCGCCGTCGCGGCGGGCCGTCGTCTGCTGGTTGGCGGCGTCGGTCCCGGCGTTGGGCTCGCTCAGGCAGTAGGCGCCCAGCAGCTCGCCCCGCGCCAGCGGGACCAGGAACTTCAGCTTCTGCGCCTCGGTGCCGTAGGTCTCCAGCGGCCAGCAGACCAGGGAATTGTTCACCGACATGATCACGCCGGTCGAGGCGCAGGCGGCGGAAATCTCCTCCATCGCCAGCACGTAGCTCACCATGTCGAAGCCGGCCCCGCCGTACTGTTCGGGCACGTTCATGCCGAGGAAGCCCAGCTCGCCCAGCTTCTTCACCTGCGCGGCGGGGAACTCCTCGTCACGGTCCCACCGCGCGGCGTGGGGCGCCAGCTCCTTCTGGGCGAAGTCGCGGGCCGCCTGCCGGATCATGCGCTGCTGCTCGGTCAGTGCGAAGTTCACGTCGCCTCCCCTAGGCCTGGTATTCGTAGAAGCCGCGGCCGGTCTTGCGGCCGAGGCGGCCGGCGGCGACCATGCGCACCAGCAGCGGGCTGGGACGGTACTTGCCGTCCTTGAATCCGTCGTGCAGCACGTTCATGATGTCCAGGCAGACGTCCAGACCGATAAAGTCGGCCAGCTGCAGCGGCCCCATCGGGTGGGCCATGCCCAGCTTCATGACCGTGTCGATGGCCTCGCGGTCGGCGACGCCCTCCATCAGGCACTGCACCGCCTCGTTGATCATGGGCATCAGCACGCGGTTGCTGATGAAGCCGGGGTAGTCCTGCACCGCGACCGGCGTCTTGTCCAGGTCCGTGCTGACCGCCATGATCCGCGCGAGGACCGCCGGGTCGGTCGCCTGGCCGCTGATGACCTCGACGAGCTTCATGACCGGCACGGGGTTCATGAAGTGCATGCCGATCACGCGCGACGGCCGGCCCGTGCAGGCGGCGAGCTTCGTGATGCTGATGCTGGAGGTGTTCGAGGCCAGGATCGCCTCGGGGCCCAGGACCTGGTCCAGCTTCTGGAAGATCGCCCGCTTGACCTCGAAGCTCTCGAAGACGGCCTCGATCGCCAGGTCGGCGCCGGCGGCAGCGTCAAGGTCGGTCGCCGCGGCGATGCGCTTCAGGGTCGCGTCCTTGTCGGCTTCCGGGAGCGTCCCCTTCTTGACTTGCCGGTCGAGGTTCTTGGCGATGGTGCCGAGGGCCCGGTCCAGGGCGCCGCGGTCGAGGTCGATCAGGGTGACGTCGTGGCCATGCTGGGCGAAGACGTGCACGATCCCGTTGCCCATCGTCCCGCCGCCGATCACCGCTACCTTCATGTCATGCCTCCGTCCGAAGTTGCCTCACGTGGATGATCAGGGTCTGGCGATCGACATCGCCACGGCGTCGCCGCCGCCCAGGCACAGGGCCACCATGCCGCTCGCGGCGCCGCGGTCGCGCATGGCGTGCAGCAGCGTCACCAGGCAGCGCGCCCCCGAGGCGCCGATGGGGTGGCCCAGGGCCACCGCCCCCCCGTGGACGTTGACCAGCGCGGGGTCGAGGCCCAACTGCTCGGTCACGGCTACCGCCTGCGCGGCGAAGGCCTCGTTCAGTTCGAACAGTCCGTAGTCCGCGACTGGGCGCCCGGCCTTGCGGGCCACGTGCCGGACCGCGCCGACCGGGGCCATCATGACCCACTCGGGATCGACCGCCCCAGTGCCGTAGGCCTCGACGACCGCCAGCACCGGCAGCCCCTTCTCCTTGGCGAACGACTCGCTGCAGACCAGCACGACCGCCGCGCCGTCGTTGATGGTCGAGGCGTTGCCGGCGGTGACCGTGCCGCCGTCGCGCTTGAAGGCCGGCTTGAGCTTGGACAGGGAGGCGGCCGTCGTGTCGGCGCGCGGACCTTCGTCCGTGTCGACGAGCACGGGGTCGCCCTTGCGCTGGGGCACGGGCACCGGCACGATCTCCGCCGCGAACTTGCCCGCGGCCATGGCCGCCGCGGCGCGGCGGTGCGACTCGGCGGCGTAGGCGTCCTGCCGCTCGCGCGTCACCGCGTACTTGTCGACCACCAGTTCGGCGGTCATGCCCATGTGGTAGTCGTGGTAGACGTCCCAAAGGCCGTCGTGGACGAGCAGGTCGGTGAGCTGCTGGTGCCCCAGGCGCAGACCGTCGCGGGCCCCGAACAGCGCGAACGGGATCTGCGACATGTTCTCCATGCCGCCGGCGACCGCACAGCGGAGGTCGCCGGCCTTGATCGCCTGGGCGGCCGACATCACGGCCCGCAGGCCCGAACCGCAGACCTTGTTCAGGGTCATGGCGCTGACCGAGGTGGGGATCCCGCCCCAGATCGCGGCCTGCCGGGCCGGGTTCTGGCCCAGTCCCGCCTGGACCACGCAGCCCATGATCACTTCCTCCACCTCGGCCGGGTTCAGGCCGGTGCGCTCAAGCAACCCCTGGATGGCCGCCGCGCCGAGACGGCTCGCCTTGACCGAGGCCAGACCGCCCTGGAAGCGCCCGATCGGGGTGCGGACAGCCCCGCAGATGACGATGCGCTCACTCATGATGCCCTCGACTTTCACTTGAACCATTTCAGGCAAACTCTATTCTTCCAAAAGATTACGAGCGATGACGATTCGCTGGATTTCGCTGGTGCCCTCGCCGATCGTGCACAGCTTGGCGTCGCGGTACATGCGCTCGACGGGATACTCCCGGCAGAAGCCGTAGCCCCCCAGCAGCTGGATCGCGCCGGAGGTGACCTCCATGGCGATCTCGCTGGCGTAGAGCTTGCCCTTGGCCGCCATGTCGGCGTAGGGCTCGCCGGCGTCCTTGCGGCGGCAGGCTTCGTAAATCAGCAGGCGCGCCGCGTCGATCTTGAGGCTCATGTCCGCGAGCTGGAACTGGACGGCCTGCTGCGCGGAGATGGGCTGGCCGAACTGGATGCGCCCCTTCGCGTAGTCGCGCGCGGTCTCGAAGGCGCCGACCGCCAGGCCCAGGGCCAGCGCGCCGATGGAGATGCGGCCGCCGTCGAGCGTCGCCAGGAACTGCTTGAAGCCGTCGCCCTGCTGGCCGAGCAGGGCGTCCGCGGGCACACGCACGTCCTCGAGGGTCAGCGGCGCGGTGTCGGAGGCCCGCATGCCGAGCTTGTCCTCCTTCTTCTCGACCGTGAAGCCCGGGGTTCCGGTCGGGACGATGAAGGCGCTGATGCCCCTGCTGCCGGTGGCGGTCGGGTCGGTCTTGGCGGTGACGATGACCGCGCCGGCGTGGTGGGCGTTGGTGATCCACTGCTTGCGGCCGTTCAGCACCCAATCGCCGCCGTCGCGCACGGCCGTGGACGCGGTGCCGCCGGCATCGCTGCCCGCGCCGGGCTCGGTCAGCCCGAAACTCAGCAGGTAGTCGCCGCGGCAGGCGCCGGGCAACCAGCGCTGCTTCTGCTCGGGTGTGCCGAAGGCGTGGATCGGCCAGCAACCCAGGCTGTTGTGGGCGGCGACGGTCAGACCGTGGCTGCCGCAGACCCGGCTGAGTTCCTCCACGACCAGGGCGTAGCTGGTCGTGTCCACCTGGAAGCCGCCCTCGGCCTCGGGCACCTTCAGGCCCAGCAGGCCCAGCGCGCCGAGTTCCTTGATCGTGGCCTCGGGGAACTCGCCGGTCTCGTCGATGCGCGCGGCGATGGGCGCGATGCGCGACTTGGCGAAGTCGCGGGTCATCTCGCGGATCATCTTCTGGTTTTCGGAGAGGAGCATCGTGCCTCCGCGCGGGCGCCGAGGGGGCCCGCGGCTTCGGTTCGGGGGTGTCGCCGGAGGTGGGGCCGCCGCCCCCCGGCCGATGCGGGCTGGCGTGATCGCGTCAGGGACCGCTCGACGCCGGAGGCACAGGATACGAAACGGGGTCGGCCGGGGAAAGCGAAATCGCTGCACAGTTTCAAGAATGGCAGACAGATACGCCCAAGGGCGGGCCCCACCGGGGACCCGCCCTCACGGAGCGCGCGCCGTGGTGCGCTACCGGTAGTCGACCTTGATCTCACCCCAGCTGCGGTCCACCGCGGGGACGAGACCCTCGCAGGCGTTCCATTCGCCCGGCGTCGGGGGGCAGCCGGTGCCGGTCGGCACCAGCGCCCCGCCGTAGGGCGACAGCGCGTCGCACAGGACCCACTCGTTCTCGGGCAGCATCCGGGCGAGCGAGCGGTCGTCGACCCCGGCGTGGGCCGGGTAGATCAGCGCGTCGACCAGCGTCGCGCCGGGCAGCACCGGATCGCCCTGGAAAAGTTCGAGCTGGTCGCCCCCATTGTTCAGGCTCAGGCCCGTGACGGTGACGCCGTTGGCCTGCTGCCAGGCCACGGCCGCCCCGCCCGTGAAGAGGGCGGTCTCGCCGGCGGCCAGCTCGCCCGTCAGGCGCAGTTGCGCCTCCTCCCCCAGCGCGTCGCGCAGCCAGTAGTTCGCGAGATCCACGGCCGCAGGGCCGGTGTTGACGATCTCGACCCACTCGTCGTCACGGCTGCTGAGCGCGCCGTCGCCGTTCCAGTCGCTGGCGGGGTCGGCCAGCACCTCCGACAGCAGGACCGCGCCGTCGGCGCCGCCCACCCAGGCGCCACCGAGCAGCCACAGCAGCACCACGTTCACCGCCAGCCACGCGCGTCCGTGTTCCGTCTCCCAAGGCCACATATGTTCTCCTTCCGATCGGGTGTGGGGGAAAGACACCCGCCCAGCCAGGACGATGCCGCGCCGACGCCGCCGACCGCCGGGAGGCGCGTTCGCGGCGCCACGGGGCCCGGGGATCGCGGCCACGCCCCCGCCGCCTCGCGTCGGGGTGTCCCGCGGCGGGGACATCCGGGCCCCGTGGCGTCCCCGACCGGTTTCTTCCGCCTTGGCGGCGCGGCGGCGTCCGGCTACGCTCGCCGCCAAGCTGAAAGGGGAATCCATGATCGTCCGTCTGGGAGTGATCGGCGCCGGCACGCACGGCGCCCGCTACCTGCGCCACGCCGCCCGCGACGTGCCGGGCCTGCGCCCGGTCGCGCTGTGCCGCCGCGACGAAGCCGCCGGAGTGGCCCTGGCCGCCGAACTGGGTTGCCGCTACGAGCGCGATCCCGCGGCGTTGATCGCCGCGGCCGACGTCGACGCGGTGCTGGTCTGCACGCCGCCCTCGAGCCACTTCGCGCTGGCGGCCGCGGTCCGCGGGGCAGGCAAGGCCCTGCTGCTGGAAAAACCCATGACCGGCACGCTCGCCGAGGCCCGCCGCCTGGTGGAGCTCGACGATCTCGCCGCCGGCCCCCGGCTGATCGTCGCGCAGACCCTGCGCTGGAACCCGGTGATCCGACGGGCCCGCGAACTCTGGCCGCGGCTCGGCGAGGTCCGTCATGTGCGCCTCGCCCAGCGGTTGGAGCCGACGGACCTGGACTGGCAACGCGACCCGGCGGTGACGGTCGGCGGTTCGGTGCTGCTGACCGGCGTCCACCTGTTCGACACGGTGCGCTACGTGACGGGGCGGGAATTCACGGAGATCGACGCGCGTCAGGAAAGATTCCGCAACCCGGCGGTGGAGGACTTCTACCTGGCGCGGGCCCGTCTGGACGACGGGACCTACGTCTCGCTGGAGGTGAGCAAGTTCGGCCACGCGCGCGCCTGCCTGCTCGAGGCCGTGGGCACCGAGGGCCAGTTGCTCGCCGACTACCAGTTCGGGGGGATCCGCCTGATCCGGGGTCGCGAGGTGGAGCAGATCGCCGTCGACGCCGGGACGCCCACCTTGCCGGCGGTCCTGGAACAACTGAGGGACACGGCGCGCGGGGACGCCGTGTCCCCCGTCCCGGCCAGCGATGGGTTGCGGACCATGGAACTCGTCGAGGCGTCCTACCGCTCCCACGAACGCCGGTGCGCGGTCGCGATCAAGGACCTCGGACGCTAGCGCCGATCAGTCCAGAAAATCCGCCGGGATCCCCCAGGCGCCGCTGAAGACCGTTTCGCACAGGGGCCGCCGCGTCCGGGCCGCGCCCCCCCCTTCGGGCTCGGCGGCCGGATAACCGATCGCCGCTGCGGTCACCACCTGGAAGTGTTCGGGCACGCCCGCGAGTTCGGCGACCAGCTCGGGCAGGATGCCGCCCATCTGGTGCACCGCCAAGCCACGCGCGGTGGCTTCCAGGCTCATCAACGCCATCGCCTGGCCCAGGTCGTACAGGGCTTTGCCGTTGGGTTGGCCGTTGCGCGAGAACATCGACGCGGCGACGGCGAACACCAGCGCGGACGCGTCCCGCGCCCAGGCGCGGTTGGCTTCGACCAGCCCCGACAGCGCACGCTCGAAGAGGCCGGTCTGCTCCCGGCGCACGACGAGGAAGCGCCAGGGTTGTTCGTTGTAGCTGGACGGGGCCCAGCGGGCGGCCTCGAACAGGGAACACAGATCCGCGTTGCCGACGGTGCGAGGCTGGTACGCGTAAGGGCTCCAGCGGTCGGCGATGGCGTCAAGTACGGGATGAGTAATGGGAGCCCGCATCGGCATGTCAGTCCCTCCTGCTCGTGATGGCTCTTTGCAGCAGGTCGTCGAGCGACTCGATTTCCTTCAACGACAGCCCCCGCAGCGATTCTTCGTGCAGGGCGAGGGTCGGCGCGTCCAGCCGCACGAGCAGCGCCAGGCCGGCGGCCTCGATCCGCACGTGCACCACGCGTCGGTCCTCGCGGCACCGTTCGCGGCGCACCAGGCCGGCCGCCTCCAGGCGATCGACGAGTCGGGTGACGTCCGGCACGCGGGTGATCATGGCGGCGGCGACGCCCGTGCCGGTCAGGCCGGCCGGTCCGGCGCCGCGCAGGATACGCAGCACGTTGTACTGCGGCGCGGTGACGCCGTGCTTCTTCAGCAGGGCGGTCACGTCCGCCAGCAGGGCTTCGTGCAGCCACAGCAGGTCCAGCAGGACGGTACGGCTGAGCAGGGCGCGGTTCGCAGCGGGCACCAGGTACCTCCTTTGTCGGTGGAGCCTCGGCCACCAAACGTGAGTCCCAACGTAAGTTCGGCGATTGTCTGTTGCAACGGATATCTGGGGCGGGCGGGTGTTCAGGCGCCGCGGGCGTCGAGCAGCAGGCGGGCGGCCAGTCCGGGCGGGATCTCGCCGGCGCGCACCCGGCGCTCGAGGTCGGGCAGCAGGCGGCGCACGGCCGGATCGTGGCGCAGGCCTTCGCGCAGACGGTCCTCGACCAGGGACCACATCCAGCGCAGCTGCTGGTGCTGGCGGCGGTCGGCGAGGGCGCCGTTGGCGGACATCGTCGTGCGGTGGTGGACCAGCTCGCGCCACAGGTCGTCGAGACCCTCGCCCGTCGCCGCGCTCACGCAGTGCACGGGCACCGTCCAGTCGGCGTGCGGCGGGCGCATGTAGTGCAGCGCGGTGCGGATCTCGGCCGCGGCCAGCGCGGCGGCGGCGCGGTTGTCGCCGTCGGCCTTGTTGACCGCGACCACGTCGGCCAGCTCCATGACGCCGCGCTTGATGCCCTGCAGCTCGTCGCCGGCGCCGGCCAGCGTGATCAGCAGGAAGACGTCGACCATCTCCGCGACGACGGTCTCGCTCTGCCCCACGCCCACCGTCTCGACCAGCACCACGTCGTGGCCGGCGGCTTCGCACAGCAGCATGGTCTCGCGGGTCTTGCGGCCGACGCCGCCGAGGGTGCGGGCGCTGGGGCTGGGCCGGATGAAGGCGGCGGGGTCGGCGGCCAGGCGCCCCATGCGGGTCTTGTCGCCCAGGATGCTGCCGCCGGTCAGGCTGCTGCTGGGATCGATGGCCAGCACCGCGACGCGATGCCCACGCCCGGTCAGCCGCGTGCCCAGCACGTCGATGAGGCTGCTCTTGCCGGCGCCCGGCACGCCGGTCACGCCGACGCGGTGCGCGGCGCCGGTGCGCGGCAGCAGGCGCGCGAGCAGTTCCTGGGCGAGGCGCTGGTGGTCCTCGCGGCCGCTCTCCACCAAGGTGATGGCGCGGCCCAGCACGGCGCGGTCGCCGGCGACGACACCGGACTCGAAAGCGTCCAGGTCCAGCCCGCCGGCCCGGTGCCCGCCCGCCGTCACGAGCCCGCGCCCAGGAGGCGGTCGAGCAGAGCTTCCGCGGCCGTGGCGATGACCGTGCCGGGCGGGAAAATCGCCGCGGCGCCCGCTTCGCGCAGCGCCGGGTAATCGTCGGGCGGGATGACCCCGCCGGCCACGATCAGGATGTCCGGCCGGCCGAGCTTGACCAGCTCGTCGCGCAGCGCGGGCACCAGCGTGAGGTGCCCGGCGGCCAGCGAACTCACGCCGACGATGTGCACGTCGTTCTCGACGGCCTGCCGGGCCGTCTCCTGCGGCGTCTGGAACAGCGGTCCCACGTCGACGTCGAAGCCGAGGTCGGCGAACGCGGTCGCGATCACTTTCTGACCGCGGTCGTGGCCGTCCTGGCCCATCTTGGCCACCAGGATGCGCGGACGGCGGCCCTCGCGCTCGGCGAAGTCCTCGACCCGGCGCCGCACCCGCCGCAGATCTTCGTCGCGTTCGCCCATCTCGCCGCCGTACACCCCGCTGATGATGTTGCCGGTCGCCTGGTGGCGGCCGAAGACCTGTTCCAAAGCCAGGCTGATCTCCCCCACCGTGGCGCAGGCGCGCGCCGCGGCCACCGACAGGTCGAGCAGGTTGCCCCGTCCCGACCCCGCGCAGGCGGTCAGGTCCGCGAGAGCGCGGTCGACGGCCGCCTGGTCACGGCCGGCCCGCAGTTCGCGCAGCCGCGCGATCTGGGACGCGCGGACCTGCGAGTTGTCGACCTTCAGGACCTCGATCCGCTCCGGCTCCTCCGGCACGTGGCGGTTGACGCCCACGACGGTCTGACGGCCCGTGTCGATGCGCGCCTGGGTGCGGGCGGCCGCCTCCTCGATGCGCTGCTTCGGGATGCCCCGTTCGATGGCGCGGGCCATGCCGCCCAGCTCCTCCACCTCGGCGAGGCGCTGCTTGGCCCGGTCGGCCAGCTCCCGGGTCAGCCGCTCGACGTACCAGCTGCCGCCCCAGGGGTCCACCGTGCGGCAGGTGTCGGTTTCCTGCTGCAGGTAGAGCTGCGTGTTGCGCGCGATGCGGGCCGAGAAATCCGTCGGCAGCGCCAGGGCCTCGTCCAGCGAGTTGGTGTGCAGCGACTGGGTGTGGCCGTGGACCGCCGCCATCGCCTCCACGCAGGTGCGCGCCACGTTGTTGTGGACGTCCTGCGCCGTCAAGCTCCAGCCCGAGGTCTGGCTGTGCGTGCGCAGGCTCAGCGACTTCGGGTTGCGCGGTCCGAACGGCTGCACCAGCTGCGCCCAGAGCAGGCGCGCGGCCCGCAGCTTGGCCACCTCCATGAAGTAGTTCATCCCGACGGCCCAGAAGAATGACAGGCGCGGGGCGAAGTCGTCAACCGCGAGTCCGGCCCCGAGCCCGGTCCGGATGTACTCGACCCCGTCGGCCAGGGTGTAGGCCAGTTCGAGGTCGGCGGTCGCGCCCGCCTCCTGCATGTGGTAGCCGGAGATCGAGATCGAGTTGAAGCGCGGCATCCGCCGCGCCGTGTAGGCGAAGATGTCGCCGACGATGCGCAGGCTCGGCGCCGGCGGGTAGATGTAGGTGTTGCGGACCATGAACTCCTTGAGGATGTCGTTCTGGATGGTCCCGGCCAGCTTCTCGGGCGGCACGCCCTGCTCCTCGGCCGCCACGATGTACAGGGCGAGGATCGGCAGCACGGCGCCGTTCATGGTCATCGACACCGACATCCGGTCCAGCGGGATGCCGTCGAACAGGACGCGCATGTCGGCGATGGAGTCGATGGCCACCCCGGCCATGCCCACGTCGCCCACGACGCGCGGGTGGTCGGAGTCGTAGCCGCGGTGGGTCGCGAGGTCGAAGGCGATGGACAGGCCCTTCTGCCCGGCGGCGAGGTTGCGGCGGTAGAAGGCGTTGCTCGCCTCGGCGGTGGAGAAGCCCGCGTACTGGCGCACGGTCCACGGCTGCAGCACGTACATCGTGGGGTAGGGGCCACGCACGAAAGGCGGCAAACCGGGCAGGGAGTCGAGGTGGTCGAGGCCCACGACGTCGTCGGGGCCGTAGCAGCGCCGCACCGCGATGCCCTCGGGCGTCGGCCAGTCCTCGCCCGCCGCCGGCGGGGCCGCGTCCGCAGCCGCGATCGCACCGGCTTGCAGGGGGACCCGCGTGAAATCGGGGAAATGCGTCATCGCGGCACCTCCAACCCGTCCAGCAGGACGCCGAGGGTCTCCAGCACGTCGCAGCCGAGGTGGATCACCCGGTCCACGCCCGCAGCCCGCCAGGCCGCCTCGTGGTCACCCAGCCGGCCGGCCACCACGACCATCGCGGCGCCCGCGCTCTTGAGCGCCGCGGCCGCGGCCGGCAGGCGCTCGGCGTAGACCTCGTCCGTGGAGCAGATCACCGCCAACCGGCAACCGCTGCGGCGCCAGGCCGCCGCCAGGGCGACGGGGTCGTCGTACCCGTCCTCCCCCTCGGCCTCGATGCCGCCCGCGGCGAGCAGGTTGCGGGCGAAAGCCGCGCGGGCGGCGTGCTGGGCGGGGCAGCCCAGGTTGGCCAGGAACGCACGCGGTCGCGCTCCGGTGGCCGCGAGGTGCCGGTCCGCCGCGTCGCGCATGGCCTCGAAGGGTTCGGCCAGCCGCGCAGCGGTCAGGGGCGCGATGGTGTCCTGCAGCGGCGCCCGGGTCGCCGGTGCTCCGGCCGGCGGAGCGGGGCGCGGGCGGGCCACGGTGCGTTCGTCCAGCTGGGGGTACTCGCTGACTCCCGTCAGAGGTATCCGGCGGGTGGCGACGTCGCGCGCGCGGGCCTGCCGGGTCGCGGCGATCCGCGCCTGGAACCAGCCGTCGCGCAGGCAGGCGACCAACCCGCCGCGGCCCTCGAGTTCCTGGAACAGGCTCCAGGCGCGCTCGGCCAAGGCCGCGGTCCGCGCCTCGAGGTGCCAGCAGCCGCCGGCGGGATCCAGCACCCGCCCCAGGTGCGCCTCCTGCTGCAGCACGATCTGCACGTTGCGGGCGAGACGGCGGCTGAAGTCGTCGGGCGCGTTGACGGCGGCGTCGAAGGGCAGGACGGTCACGACCTCGGCGCCGCCGACCGCCGCGGCGAAGGCGGCCGTGGTGGTGCGCAGCAGGTTCACCCAGGGATCGCGCGCCGTCATCATCCGCCAGGAGGTGCGCGCGTGCAGGTGGGCGCACCTCGACTCCGGCGCGCCTCCGCTCGCTTCGATCAGCCGCGACCAGACGGTGCGCAGGGCCCGCAGCTTGGCGATGTCGCCGAAAAACTGCCCGTCGACCGCGACGCAGACGTGGATCTGGCGCGCCGCCGTCGTCAGGTCCAGCCCCCCCGCGTCCATGGCCTTCAGGTAACCGAGCCCCCCCGACAGGATGGCGGCGAGTTCCTGGACGTCGTCCGCGCCCGCGTCGTGGAAGGGGCAGCCCGCCACCTTCACGGCGCGGACCCGCGGGGTCTCCCGCGCGCAGAAGGCCGCCAACGCCGCCATGTCCGCCAGCAGCGCTGCGATGCCGCCCGGCACGCCGCCCTTGACGATCCAGGCCGCCACCGGGTCGGCCAGCAGGTCGGCCCGCACCTCGCCGGCCGCGACGCCGCGTCGCTCCCAGACCTCGCGCAACTGCTGCGACGCCTGGACGAAGCGGGCGCCTGCTTTCAGGGCGATCCGGGCCGTCGCGAGGTCGGCGCCGGCCAGAGCCAGGTCGAGGTCGGCGGCGCTGCGGACCGCGACGCCCGTCAGTCCGGTGGGGTCCAAGGCCAATTGGACCGAGGTGGCGCCTCGGGCCAGTTCCTGGCGGACCTCCTGCCCGGCGAGCGTCGGATCCGGATGCGTCACTTCCTGGCGGATGTCCCAGCCGGGCGCCGCCTCGCCGCCCTGCGCTCCCCTGGTGAAGGGAGCCCGGCCCGGCCAACCAGCGCCCGTGACGGAGCCGGGAAGATCGGCCCGCGTGTAGAGCGGCAGGATCTCGATCCCTTCCAGGGTCCGAGTCACGAGCCTCTTGGCGAAGGGGGCTCCGGCGAGGTCTTTTTCGACCAGGGCGCGCCATTGTTCGAGGCTGGGGGGCGGGAAGGGCGGCGGGGCGACAGGCTCGTGAGCAGGCATCTCGAGTCTCCCGGTCGATGATCAAACCATCTTTTTTTTCAAGAGACTACGCCGATCAGCTTCGTGCGGTCCCTCAGAGTCGCTACGTTAGGCGACAGCCTGTTAATTCACAAACATAAGGTTGGGGCCACCCCACGCGAATCGTGTGCCGGTCGGGGCGGCGGGGCGGGATCGGCGGGCGCTCAGCCCTCAGCAGCGTCCTTCCTGAGTTCCTGGGGAGTTTGGCCGGGCACGGCCACGGCGGCGTGGGGGGGCGGATCCGAAATGGCGACTCGGTCCTCGGCGACCTCATCCTCGACCAAGGCCGTCAACCGGTCGAGTTGGGCGGCGATCTGGGCCAGTTCCTCGACGAGGCGGGCTCGGGCCGCTTCGTCCAAGTCGAGGGCCGCCAGAGCTGCCTGCCGGCGTTCCTGATCCTGGTCCATGCTACCTCCTGGGCCGAATTCCCGTTGCTGAGGGGCGAGCGGCCCACCCCTGAAGCCGGCGACCCGGGGTTGGGTCCGGCGGCCGATCTGTCGTAAGATGGGGTGATCCTAACCGATCCTGGCCCAGGAAGGAAGAGCGAGTCCGTGGTCCCTCCGCGCCACCCCCCCAGCCCCCGTGCGGCCCTGCCGGCCGCCGTCGTGGCGGCGATGATCGCCGTCCTCGTCGCCACGGCCGGCTCGGCAGCCCCGGCGCCGCCCCCGGAGCCGCCCCTCGACGCTGCCTATTGGGAGCGCCCCGGTTCGCCGGCGTTGCTGCCGGGCAGCGACGAGCCCGCCCCCCGCGACGATGATCGCGGGTACGACGTCCTGAACTACAGTTTGGACCTGCGCCTGGATCCGGCCGCTCGCAGCGTGACCGGCAGCGTGCTGATGACCCTGGCGTTCCCCGCCGGCCATCCCCCCGACACCCTGGTCGTGGACCTGGACGAACCGCTGGTCGTGGACGCCGTCGTCTGGGACCTGCAGCCCGCGTCCCTGGTGCGGACGGGCGAGGAACTGCACATCGCGGCCCCGCCCGGCCCCGCCGCCGGGGCGGTCGTGCGGATCGTCTACCACGGCGAACCCCAGCGCCACGGCGCCTACGCGGCGGGCATGCTGTTCCGCGCGCAGGGCGATTCGCCGCAGGTCCCGATCGGCCCGACGATCCTCACCATGAGCGAACCCTGGTCGGCCCACGCCTGGTGGCCCTGCAAGGATCATCCGGCGGACAAGGCCACGGTGCGGCTGGCGCTGACGGTGCCGGACTCGCTCGTCGCCGTGGCCAACGGCCTGCTCGTCGCCGACGAGCCCGCCGAGCCGGGGTGGCGCCGCACCGTCTGGGAGACCGGCTACCCGACTTCCACCTACCTGGTCGCGGTGCACGTGGCCGGCTACGCCGCCTGGCAGGAAACCTGCGACCTGGCCGGCGGTCCGCTGCCGCTGACCTTCCACGTCTTCCCGCGGCACGAAGCGGCGGCGCGTTTCGACCTGGCCCCCACCTGCGACATGCTGCGCTTCCTCGAGGACCTGGCCGGGCCCTACCCGTTCGCCGCCGAACGCTACGGTCAGGTCGAATTCAAATGGGGCGGCGCCATGGAACACCAGACGTGCACGAGCCTGGGCAGCGTCGTGCTGCGGGGCGACGGCCGCTACCGCAACGTGGTCCTGCACGAGATGGCCCACCAGTGGTTCGGCGACCTGGTGACGCCGGCGGACTGGCCGGACGTCTGGCTGAACGAGGGGTTTGCGACCTACTGCGAAGCGCTCTGGCTGGAGCACACGGAAGGTCCGGCCGGCCTGCGCCGGCGCCTGGAGTCCATCGGGCCGGGCCAACACCCGTCCCTGTTCGAGGGCGAGGGCCTGCTGACCGACCCCGAACCCGTCCTGCCCAACATCCTGGTCTACCACAAGGGCGCCTGGGTGCTACACATGCTGCGCGGGGCGATGGGCGACGCCGCCTTCCGCGACTTCCTGCGCGACTGGGTCGGGTCGCCGCAGCGCGCCTACGCCCACGCCACGACCGCCGACCTGGTCCGCGTCGTCGGCGAGCACGCCCCCTTCGACGCCGCCGCGTTCCTGGAACCCTGGCTGTACACCGACGCGGTGCCGTACCTGTCTTGGTCGGCCAGCCCGGAGCCGACCTCGGCCGGCGGCACCCGCGTGACGGCGTCCCTGCGCCAGCTCCAGCGGACGCCCTTCGACCTGGCCGTGCCGCTGCGCCTGCTGACCGACCGCGCCGTCCTGGACACGACCGTATGGCTGCGCACGCCGCAGCAGTCCTGGACTTTCGACCTGCCCGGCGAGTGGAAGGGGTTGGAAGTGGACCCCGACGGCTGGGTGCTGATGGCGCGGCGTCCCCTGCCCGACCCGCCGGTCAGGCTGCTGGCCGTCCACCCGGACCCGGCGGGCCCCGCGGGCGCGACGCTCAGCTTCCGGGTGTCGGCGGGCGGACCCGTCGCGGTGGAGCTCGTGGACGTGGGCGGTCGGCGACGCGGGCGCTGGGAACTCGGCACGCTGGCCGCCCGAGACGAGCCCTACCCCTGGCGCTGGCGGGGCGACGACGGCGAGGGCCGCCCGGTCCCGTCCGGGATCTACTGGCTGTCGGTGAGCGGGGGCGGGCGGCGCAGCGTCGTCAAGGTGGCGCTCGTGCGATGAGGCGCAATGTGCAGCGGGGGACTCCCCAGAGCCCCCCGCCGGTCGCGGGCCTCGGCCCGCGCTGCACGCCGAGGGGCTAAGCCGCCGGCGTTGCCTCGAGCGGGGCGTCGACGTTCCGGCCGTGGCACACCGTCCGGTTGCGGCCGCCCTCCTTGGCGGCGTAGAGCGCCTCGTCGGCCCGCTTCAGGATCGACTCCTCTTTATCCTCGCGCCCCCGCAGCTGCCCGATGCCGGCGCTGACGGTCACCGGGATCTCCAGCCCGCCGTCGTTCACCGGTGTCGCGGCCACGGCCAGGCGGACCCGCTCACCCACCCGGATCAGCGCTTCCTCGCCGGCGCCCGGCACGATGACCACGAACTCCTCGCCGCCGTAGCGCAGCAGCACGTCGCTCTCGCGCAGGGCGCTCTGGGCGCGCCGCGCCGTCTCGGCCAGCACGCGGTCGCCGGCGAGGTGCCCGTAGGTGTCGTTGACGAGCTTGAAGTGGTCGATGTCGAACATCACCACGCCCAAGGGGGTGCCCTGGCGCATCGCGCCCTGGAACTCCTCGCGCAGGCGGCGCATGCCGAAGCGGCGGTTCAGGACACCGGTCAGCGTGTCGATCGCCGCGATCCTTTGCAGGCGGGCGTGGGTGACGGCGTTGTTGAGGGCCAGACCCATCCCCTGCTGGAACAGCCGCACCAACCACATGGCGTCCTTGCCGAGCATGGCGTCCGAGGCGATGACCACGGCGCCCAGCGCCTGCGCCTCGTAGACGATGGGCACGACCAGCACCTGCCGCGGCTTGAACTGGGTGACCACGCCCTCGAGCGCGATGTCGCGGGGGATGCGCACGATCTGCACCTGCTGCGTATCCAGGGCGCGACGCACATGATCGCTTTCGGGCAGGCGGCTCACGTCGCTCAGGCCGTGGTTGGCGGCGACCGTCAGCTCGGTTTCCTCGCGCACGAGCACGCAGCCCGCGGTGGCCCCCGTCTGTTCCAGCACCAGTTCGATCGCGGCGCGACAGAGCGCCTCGACCTCGAGCTTGGTCGAGAGGGTCTCGGTCAGTTCGCTGGACGCCGCCTCCATCTTGTGGGCGTGGACCACCTCGTGCAGCAGGGCGTTGAAGGCTTCGGCCGTGTGGCCGATCTCGTCGTCGCTGGTGACCGGCACGGCGCAGTGCTCGGCGTTGCAGGCGCGCCAGTCCCGGCTGAACGAAGCTTCGCGGACGCCCTCCTCGACCTCGCGCATGCGCCCGACCACGATCTGCAGTTCCGCGCGCACGACCCGGGTCGCCAACCGGTGGTTCAGCCAGCCGACGGCGGCGCCCGCCGCCAGCGTGCCGAGGAACGTCGTCCAACGCAGGGCCAACGCCGCCGGCACCCCGATCAGCAGCAGGAAGAACGGGAAGACGAGCCCCACGCCCACGCCCAACCCGATCATCCAGTACCTGAGGTCCGCAAAGACCGATTCGGTGAATCTCTTCATCGCGACATCCTGGTGAATTTTTCTCCCTCCTGGCGAACGGAGCAGCTATCGGCAGGGTGGGCCGCCGCTTGAGGGATTGTCGCTTCGTTGAACGGGGAATGTCGGTCCGCCGGCGCGTCAGTCCAGAGGGCGCAGCCGGGCGAAACGGGCCAGGAAATGCTTGCGCGCCCCACCGGGGAAATCGACGCTCAGCTTGAGGCTGTCTCCCTGGCCCTCGACCCTGGCGACGATGCCCACGCCCAGGGTGGGATGGGCCACCCGCTGGCCCACCCGGAAGACGAGGTCCTCCTGGTTGACGTCGTCGTGCCAGTCGACCGCGCGCAGGCGCGGCGCGTTCGCGGCGCGGAAGCCGGGGACGGGGTCGCGGCGACGGGGCCGGTCGGCGCCGGACGCCGGCGGCGCCGCGTTCCCGCCCCACAGGAACGTGGACAGCGAAGGCTGCACGACCCGCAGCGACTCGCCGCTGCGCACCACCAGTTCGGGGGGGATCTCGTCCAGGAAACGCGAGGGCGCGCACAACTCGCGCTGGCCGTAGCGGCGGCGCATGCGCGCGTGGAACAGGTGGACGCGCAGCCGGGCCCGCGTCAGCGCCACGTAGAAGAGCCGGCGCTCCTCCTCCAGGGCGGCCTCGTCGTCGAGGTTCGAGGCGTGGGGCATCAGGTTCTCCTCGACGCCGCTGACCACGACCACCGGGAACTCGAGGCCCTTGGCCGCGTGCACGGTCATCAGCCGCACGACGCCCTGGTCGTCCCGGGCGGTGTCGGCGTCGGCGACCAGGGCCGTCTGCTCGAGGAACTGGGCGAGCGTGCCCCCGTCGCTCTGCTCATGGAAGGCGTAGGCGCCGTTGATCAGCTCGGCCACGTTCTCGTTGCGGGCCGGCGCCGTCAGGGGGTCATCCTGCTCCAGGTGCCGCACGTAGTCGATCTGCTCGACGATGCGCTCCACCAGTTCGGGCACCGGCGTCTCGTCCAGCGCCGCGCGCCAGCCGGCGACCAAACCGAAGAAGGCGCGGATCCGCTCGCAGGCCGAGGTGTTGAGGGAGGCGTCGAGCAGGCCCGACCGCGTGGCCGCCTCGCCGAGCGACAGGCCCTCGGCCTCGGCGATCTCCACCAGGCGCGCCGCCGAAGCCTCGCCGATGCGCCGCTTCGGCACGTTCAGGACGCGCAGCGCCGACATCGCGTCGCGCGGGTTGTTGACGAGCTTCAGGTAGGCCAGGACGTCGCGCACCTCGCGCCGCTCGTAGAAGGCGGTCGCCCCCACGATCTGGTAGGGCACGGTCGCGCGCCGCAGCGCGTCCTCCAGGGCACGGCTCTGGGCGTTGGTGCGGTACAGGACCGTCACGTCGCCGCGGTTGCCGCCGGCGGCGGTCTGCGCCCGCACGAGGTCCACGACGCGGTCGGCCTCGTCCTCCTCGTCGCCCACGGTCTCGATCCCCAGCGGTTCGCCCGGTCCGTCGAGCGTCCACAGGTTCTTGCCCTTGCGCCGGACGTTGTGGGCGATGACGGCGTTGGCGGCCGCCAGGATGTTGCCGGTGCTGCGGTAGTTCTGCTCCAGCCGCACGACCGCGGCCCCGCCGAAGTGCTGCTCGAAGTCGAGCATGTTCTCGATGCAGGCCCCGCGCCAGGAGTAGATGCTCTGGTCGTCGTCGCCGACGGCGAACACGTTCCCGTGGACCGAACTGAGCGCACGCACCAGGATCAGCTGCAGGGGGTTGGTGTCCTGGAACTCGTCGACCAGGACGTGGCGGAAGCGGCCCGCCAGGCGCAGCCGCACGTCCTCGTGCTCCTCCAGCAGGTGGACGGTGCGCAGGATGAGGTCGTCGAAGTCGCAGGCGTTGCTGGCCCGCAGCCCCTTCTCGTAGGCCGCGTAGACCGCGGCCGCCTTCTCCTCGCGGAAGTCGGCCGCGTCGCGCGCGGCCTGCGCGGGGGACACGTCCTCGTTCTTCCAGCGGCTGACGGCGGCCCGCAGCTGCTGCGGGGCGTACTGCTTCGGGTCGAGGCCCAGGTCGCCGAGCACCTTCTTGAGCAGCCGCGTGCTGTCGTCGGTGTCGTAGATGGAGAACGAGGGGTCAAGACCCAGCGCGGCGCCCTCGCGCCGCAGGATGCGCACGCCGGTGGCGTGGAAGGTGCCGACCCAGCTCGGGGCGCGGCCGCCGCCCACCAGGACGTCGACCCGCTCCCGCATCTCGCGGGCGGCCTTGTTGGTGAAGGTGAAGGCGAGCACCGACCAGGGGTCGGCCCGGCGCTCCTCGAGCAGCCAGGCGATGCGTGTGGTCAGGACGCGGGTCTTGCCGCTGCCGGCGCCGGCGACGACCAGCACGGGGCCGTCCGGCGCGGTCACGGCCTCGCGCTGCCGCTCGTTCAGGGTGTCGAGATCCATACCCGCGGGCTCCCCCTAGAATTCGGGTCCGATGCTGAACTGGAACTCCGTGCCGCCCGCGCTGCGCAGGTCGGTGCGGCGGCCCCAGTCGAATTTCAAGGGCAGGAAGCCCAGGCGGGTTCTCAGGCCGATCCCGTAGCAGCCGCGCAGGTCGCGCAGTCCCCAGCGCCCGGCGTCGTCGTCGCCGAAGGGGCTGAAGCCCTCGTCCCAGGCGGAGCCGAGATCGAAGAACAGGGTCGCCCCCACCGGCCCGAAGCCCCAGCGGGCCGGCCAGCCGAAGAAGACGGCGTCCAGCAGGGGAAGCCGGTACTCCAGGTTGGCCATGGCGATCTTGGGACCGGCCAGGTGGCTGGTCGTGCGGTAGTCGTAGAAGTCGTAACCCCGCAGCGTGAACGGGCCGCCGAGGACGAAGGCGCGCGGGTCGTCGCCGGTGCTGGCGGCGGCCAGCAGGCGCAGGGCGAGGGTGTTGCCGCGGGCCGGCAGCCAGTAGCGGCGCAGGTCGAGCAGGGCCGTGCGTCGGTCCAGGGAGCCGCCGCCGATCGCCAGCGAGGGCGCGAACTGCAGCAGCAGGCGGCTGCCGGTGACCGGCCCGTACCAGCCGTAGTAGGCGCTGTCGTGGACATAGGTCAGGGTCGGTTGCAGCAAGGTGTCGGTGCGGGTGCCGTCGGCGATCAACATCGTCCCGCTCGGGTCCACGCTGTAGGCGGTGCGCTCCGAGGCGAAGGCCTGCAGCTCGAGCGACAGGCGGCGGAACGTGCTGAAGGGATAGCTGGCCGAGGCGTACAGGCCGTAGTTGCGCTCGCTGAAGAAGGTGTCGTCGGGCAGCAGTTCCCCCACCGAGGTCACGGCCGTGTTGTAGTAGTTCTTGAAGTGGAACAGGCCCACCCCGACGTCGACGCGGCGCTTCAGGTAGGCGTAGCTCGCCGCGAGGTCGCTGTCGGACAGCGAACCGTAGACGTTGACCAGGAACGACAGGCGGTGGTCGCCGAGCAGGTCGCTCAAGTTGATGACGTTGGCCATGCCCAACCCGGCCTGGGGGCTGAACGACACCGCGCCGCCGCCGAGCGCATCGCTCATGTCGATCGAGAAGCGAGGTCGGTAGTCCTTGATCTGGCCGACGACGGCGTCTCCTGCCATCACCGCCGACAGATCGTAGACCGGCGGCACGGGCGGCGCGATGGCCACGTCCCCCGCCGCCGCGCCCGCCGGCTCGCGCCGGCTCCAATCCGCCCAGCCGTCGACGGCGTACAGGTCCCAGCCGCCCTCGCGGAAGGCGGCGAACGCCAGGCGGTCCGCGCCCGGAGCGTAGCTCGGGTGCGCGGCGGCGCCCGGCACGTTGGTCAGGCGCCGGCTCTCGGCCACGCTCTGCCCCGCGTCGTCCAGCTGCAGACGGGCCAGGTTCTCGGCGCCGTCGCCGTCGGCCACGACGCACAGTTCCCCGTCGTCGATCCAGACCGGTTCGCGCCAGCTGCCGGCGGGCGCCGACAGCTCGCGGCGCTCGCCCGTGAAGACGTCCAGCAGCACCAGGCGTGACGTCTGGCGATGGCCCGGCTGCACGGCGGCGTCGCCGTCGTCGAAACGGGCCCAGTCCAGCCGGCGCGCCCCGTCCGCGTCGACCGTGAACTGGTAGCGCACCTGCGCGACGGGGTTGTGGGCGAAGGCGAGGCGGCGGCCGTCGGGCGACCAGGCGGGGGCCGACTCGTCGCCCGCGTCGTCGGTCACGCGCAGCAGGTCCAGGCCGTCGGCGATCGGCGTCCGCGCGCACACCGCGCCCGGGACAGCGGCGCCGTCCCCGGCGAGGTCGAGCAGGTAGAGGTCCGTGCGGCCGGCCACGGTGCCCACCAGGGCGACCCAGCGGCCGTCGGGCGACCAGGCCGGCGACGAGACCCCGTCCAGGCCCAGGCGCACGTCGCGCGTGACCTCGCCGGTCGCGACCTCGACGGTGTGCAGGGTCTCGGCGTTGCCGCTGCGTGCCACGAAGGCGACCTCGCGGCCGTCGGGCGAGAAGGCCGGCCGGCTGCGGTAGGGGTGCAGGGATTCGTACCGGCTCGCGCGCTGGCCGCGCGCCAGCCGGCGCAGGACGCGCCCGTCGATCGCGGACATCAGGTACAGGCTCATCAAGCCGTCGCGGTCGGAGAAGAAGGCGAGCTGGGTCCCGTCGGGCGACAGCGCGGGGCGGAAATTGGCGCCGTCCTCGTCCTCGCGGTGGTCGGTCAGGCGCCGGGCGATGTCCTCGGGCTCCTCGAAGCTGCCGTAGGAGGGCCAGGCGAGGCCGTGCACGTAGCGGGTGAACAGGCGGTCGAGCGCTTCGATGTCGAGGCCGAGCGAGGCGTCGAGCACCCGGTCCATGCCCCGGGAACGGTTCAGCAGGCGGCACATCTCGGGGATCTTTTCCTCTCCGTAGCGCTCGGAGATCAGGCGCAGGGCGGTCTGGCCCTCCTTGTAGACCAGGAACCCTCCGACCTGGTCCAGGGGCCGGAGGTAGCCGCTGGTCGCCGCATCGCGCAGGTACATCTCGGCGCCGGGGTCCCAGCCGGAGCTGTACCACTCCGCGAGGCCCTCGGCGAACCACAGCGGGATGCGGAAGAACGGCGACCGCGACGTCGTGCTGCGCGAGCTGCCGAAGACCATGTCGAACATGAACACGTGCACCAGCTCGTGCCGCAGCACGTGGACGAAGTCGGCGTGGGACTCCTCGTAGGGCAGGACCATGCGGTTGCGGACGGGCTCGGTGAAGCCGCCGGTGCCCTCGCCGAGCAGGTCGTCGGCGACGTTGGTCTGCGCGAACTCCGTGTGCGAGGAGTAGAGGATGAAGGGGATCCGTCGCTCCGGCTCGTGGCCCAGACGGGCGGCATACTCGGCGTAGGTGCGCTCGGCCACGATCGCGGCGCGCACGGCCAGCTCTTCGGCGTCGGCGGCGTGGGTGATCTCGAAGTGGGGCGTGACCAGGACGCGGCGGGCGACGTTTGCGGTCTGGACCTTGTTGCGTCCGAAGTAGTAGGCGTCCGCCGGCGCCGCCGCCAGGACGAGCAACGCCACCAGGACGAGCAACGCGGTCAGGACCGCGGCGTGATTGCGGTAAGACGCCATCGTCCGGGTTCCTCTCAGTATTCGAACCGGTACTTCAGATCCAGGTTGTAGGTCGTGTCGCCGAGGATCTCGTTGGCCCGGCGGCTGACCTCCGACTGCAGCAGCAGGTGGTCGTTGATCTGGTACTCGACCAGGATCTCGCGGTCCTGGTCCGTGACGGCCTGGGCGAACTTCACGTAGAGGTCGCGCCCGATGTACTTGCCGACGCCGATGAGGGTCTGCGTCGTGCCGTCCTCGCGGACACGGCCGCTCTCGATGTCGAAGGTGTCCACCAGGTCCAGTTCCGCGGCCACCTCGCGCTCCAGGATGTTGAAGCCGGCGGCCATCGTGCCCTGGCGGACGACCGAGGTGGCGGCCACCTCCGAGGCTTCCGGCGTCATGCCGAGCAGCATGCGCTCGATGTTGCTGCGCGCATACCCGCTCTCGGAGCGGAACGCGACCTGCGGGGCCAGCGCCGATCCCGTCACGTCCACGTAGATCTTCTCCAGGCGGCGCGAACCGCCGTCGCTGGCCGGCAGCGGCAGCCTGACCGACGTCTCGGCGGTGAGGTTGACCTGCGGGATCACGCCGTGCTCCTGCGAGAAGTCCAGGCCGCCGTAGCTGACCTTGAAGTCGTTGTTGAACACCGGCAGGCGACCCTGGTCGATGTTCAGGTGGCCGCTGAGGTTCATGCCGCCCATGTCCCGCAGCAGGCGCACGTCGCCGCTCAGGAACAGTTCCATCGCGCGGTTGATGACCCGGCAGCTGCGCGGCGGCGCCCGCAGCCGCAGGTTCGCCAGCCAGTCCGGGGCGACGGTGGCCACGCGCGGGTCGCTCACGCCAGGCTGCTCCGAGAAGTCGCCGGTGAAGCGCGCCTCGATGATCACCAGGTCGCCCGCGAAGCTCGGCACGAGCAGAGCGTCGGGGCCGACCTTGACGCCGGTCAGGGAGATGCCGCGCCCGCGGACCAGGGCCCGCAGGTCCGGGATCGAGGCGACCAGGAAGCGGTCGGCGTCCAACTCGATGTCGAAGCGCTCCAGCACCAGCCCCTTGAACGTGAGCGTGCCCTCGCCCGCCAGCGTGCCGCGGGCGCCCTCGCGCGCGCGAAGGTCGCGCAGCGTGAGAACGTCGCCCTCCCAGTCGCCCTCACAAGACACGCCGGCGTAGACCTCGCTCAGCCCGCGCAGGACGCAAGAGCCGTCACGCAGGGAAATCCGACCGTGGTACAGGGGATGGTTCGCGGGACCCTCGACCACGAGCGTCATCCCGCCGCGGCCGCCCGATTCGACGAAGGCGTTGCAGGTGCGCGCCAGCGGCGCCAGGTCGGTGTCGTCGGGGATGGTCAGGCTCATCAGGAACGGGCCGTCGACCGGCGAGACGGGCGTCGACAGGAAATCCAGCTGCAGCGGGATCTCGAGCCGGCCCGTCAGCGGGAGCGTCTCGCGGCGCGCGGCGAGATCGCCCAGCGTCAGCACGCCGCCGGCGTAGCTGACCGAGCCGCGCAGCTCGTCGAGGTGCAGCCAGTGGACGTGGAAGGGCCGGCTCTCGATCCCGCCCGCGATCAGGGGGTGCCGCGTGTCGCCGGTGACCTTCAGGCTGCCGTCGAAGGCGCCGGCCAGCCGGTCGAGCGAGGGGATGGCGAACTGGTCGAGCACCTCCCAGTCGCCGTCCTCGAGGTCCAGGTCGAGGTCCAGCGCGGCGTCGGGCCAGAAGTTCCGCAGCCCGACGCCCGGGTGCGACACCATCCCGCGGGCGCGCAGGCGGCCGAAGTTGCTGTGCAGGTCGAGGGCGCGCACATCGAGGTTGCCCTCGTAGAACAGCGCCGAAACCGTCAGGCTGTCCAGATCCGCGCGGGGCAAGCGGCAGGAAGTCAGGCGCGCCTCGAGTCCGACGAGCGGCTCCTGCGGCGTGCCGCCCAGGCTGACCTGGGCGGTGACCTCGCCGTTGAGCACGTCGTTGCCAGGCAGGAACAAGTTGACCAGGCCCAAGTCGAAGCGCTCGAGCGTGATCTCGCCGTCGAGCGAGCCGGCCGGCTCGTCCCAGACGCCGCTCGCGTCCAGTTCGCCGTAACGGGAAGCCAGCCGAACGCGATCCACGCGCAAGCGGCCCGGCCCGGTCTGGAAGAGGGCGGGTTCGGTCAGCGACCAGCGGCTGCCCTCGATCGCGACTTCCAGCTGCGGCACCTCGAAATCGGCGAGCCCGTCGTGGAACCGGCCGCGACCGCGCAGCACGAGGGTCGTGTCCCCGCGCGAGGCGCGGAAGTGCTCGATCACCACGGCGTCGCTCGACACCGCGCCGACGCCCGTGAACGCGCCCAGGGGCACGCCCGCCAGCACGAGTCCGTGGCCCGCAGTCGTCACCGAAACGGACGGCGCGCCCAGAACGTCCTCGACCGCGAAATCCACCCGGCAGCTGTCCAGGGCCAGGGAGGACACGCCCGCTCCTTGCAGGTCGGCGGCGCCCGCGAACCTGTAGACGGGATCGCGCCCGGTCACCTCGCCCTCGGCGCGCATCCGGCCGCGCAGGTCGGGCAGCCCCCATTGCGGCGGCAGACGCCCCAGATCCGCGATGTCGACGGACGCCCGGCCGGTGAACACGCCGGCGCTGTCGGCACGGCCGGTCAGGTGCGCCCGCTGCCCCTGGTAGACCAGGTCGAGCGTCCGGAAGGCGACGTCGGCCGGATCGGCGTCCACCTCCACGCGCAGCGTGTCGAACGGCACGTCGGCGACGAAACCGTTGCACAGCCAGCCGGTCACCTGCGTGCGGTCGGCGGCGTCGCGCCGCCACAGGTGCAGCCAGCCCCGCCCACCCGTCGGGGGCAGATCCGTCTCCGGCACCAGTCCCTGCGAGAGGTCGACATCGGCGACGTCGCCCTCGAGCACGTAGGTCACGTCCAGCGGATCGGAGATGTCGAACACGCCGCCGCCCGAGAACCAGGCGCCGTTGATGCGGCCCTCCAGGCTGTCCCAGACGAGCTCGGTCGGCGACAGGGCCGCCCGACCGCGCATGCCGTCGAGCCGGTAGCCTTCGAGTTCCCCCGTGAACCCGATGTCGAAGCTCACGGTGTCGCCGCGCGCCTTCAGGAGCATCTGGGCGTCGCCGCGGGCGGCGAAGCCCAGCGTCATGTCGATCAGGTTCTCGACCTCGGGGACGCTGACGTCCAGGGCGGCGAGGTCGAGATCGAGATCGCCGTCGTGGCGGCGGTAGCCCTCGCAGGTGACGAGACTGCCGTTGACCATGCCGCCGAGCTGGCGGACGGCGATGCCTTCGCCGTCGACCATCACGAAACCCGTCAGGTCGCTCAGGCGGGTGGCGCGCGACGCCCAGTCGATGTCGGCGTCGCGGCAGGTCAGGGCGAGGTTGCCGTCGGCGCGGATGCCGCCGCGCCAGTTCAGGGCCGGGATCTGCTCCTCGACGCTGCCGTCGGGTCCCGAGACGACCAGCAGCGATCGGCGCACGATCAGGTCGTCCACGCGGAAGGCGGGCAGGTCGAAGGGACTGCCCGGCACTTCCGGTTCGCCGGGCGCGAGGGGCGCGCCGCGCCGGGCGCGGATCTCGGCGCCGGCGATCGTCACCCGGCGCATCCCGAGCGTCCCGCGCAGCAGGATACGGAAGTCGTACTGCATCGTCAGGGTGTCGATGCCGACCACGACCACGGCGCCCCGATCCCCGTGCAGCGACAAGGTCGCGTCGTGCAGCTCGATCCCGGTGAACGGGTTGCCCGTGATCTCCCGGATGCGGATGCTGCCGTCGCTGCCGCGCAGGAGGTGGTTGGTCGCCAGGCGCGCGAACCACGGCGCCAGCAGCCGCGGGTGCGTCCCCACGTAGGCGACCGCGCCCAGGAACAGGGCCAGGGCCAGCAGAAGCGTCCAGCGTGTCGTGCGCGCGACCATCGGCCTCTCTCAGAAGGGGAACCCCAGCGAAAAGTGGTAGATCACCTTGTCCTCGGTCACGGTGTCGGACAACAGCGCCCGCTTCAGCGGGAAGCCCGCGTCCAGCCTGACGGGACCGACCGGGGTATCCACCCGCACCCCGCAACCGACGCTGTAACGGTAGTCCCAGAGCTTGGTCGACGCCTCGTCCTGCGAGGCCCGGGCATACGAGCGCCAGCGGAATCCCCGCAACCGGATGTCGTTGGCGTTCTCCCAGACGTTGCCGCCGTCGACGAAGGCCACGCCGTCGACGCGCCAGGACCGCAGCAGGGGCAACGGGAAACGCCATTCGGCGTTGGTCAGCAGCAGGTAGTTGCCGCCGCGGGCCGGCTGGTCGGACAGGGGCACGTCGCTGGCGAGTTGCAGCGAGTCGAGCACGGCCTGGTCCGTGATTTGCGGACCCAGGCTGCGCTCGAGGTAGCCCCGGACCGTGGTGGCGCCCCCGGCGAAGAATCGCTCCTGGTAGGGCACGCCGTCGGCGCCGCGGCCCCGGGAGTCGCCGTAAGGGCGCACGACGCCGACGCTGACCCGCACGGCGAGCACGCCGCCCACCGGGACGGGCCGGTACCCTTGCAGACTCGCCGACAGCTTGACGAAGGAGTTGTCGCCGCCCAGCGGGCCGCCGGCGACCTCCAGCCTCATCGTCTGCGTGCCGCCGCGATGCGGCCGCAGCGGATCGTCGCGCCCCTCGTTCTGGAAGGACCAGCCCAGCGACCGGGTGTCCTGCGGGCGCAGGTCGCTGGCTTCGAAGGCCGCGCGCAGGGGCGCCTTGGCGTCCGGATGCAGGGAGGGGTCGACCTCCTCGATGCGGGCCTCCACGACGTGGCTGACGCGCGGGCCGGACCCGAACCGCGTGCCCACCGAGAGGCCGCGGGACAGCAGGTTCAGTCCCGATTCGCCGCGGGTCTCCTTGCCCACGTAGACGCCGGAATCCAGCCGCAGATGACCCAGCACGCCGGGGTAGGTGTGCAGCAGGTCGTAGCGGTAGTTCAGCTCGGGGTGCACGGGGCCGTCGGTCAGGCGCTGGACATCCTCGTAGTTCAGCGACGTGCGGGTGCTCGCGCGCAGGCGCTGGCCGGAACCGAACAGGTTGTTGTGGCCCCAGGCCGCGAGCAGGCGGATCCGCTCGCGGGTGCCGACGCCGAAGCCGAACTCGTAATAGGCGGGCCGGCGCTCGACGACCTCCACCAGCAGCCCGGTCGTGCCGGCGACGGTGTCGGTGTCGACCGGACGGAAGCTCACGTCGCGGAACAGCGAGGTGTCGAGCAACCTCTGCTGCGACGCTTCGACCTCGTCCCAGCGGTACAGGTCGCCCGGCGCCAGCGACAGTTCGCGCTCGATCAGGTCGAGCCGGGTCCGGCGGCGGCCCTCGACCGTGATGCCGGCGATCCGGTAGGCCTTGCCGGGCGCGATCTCGTAGACCAGCCGCGCCAGCCGGCGTGCGGGATCGTCCGTGGCCGCGGTCGTCATCACGGGCCGGATCTGCGCAAGCATGTGGCCGTCCTCCCACAGACGGGTCCGCAGGAGGTAGATGTCGGCGCCGAGATCGTTCAGATCCGCCGGGGCGGCCACGCCCGCGACGTAGTGGAGGTCCGCCAGCAGTTCGTCGGCGTCGACGTCGCCGGCGTCCGGTCCCGCGGCGGTTTCGACTTCGGCCGCGACCACGTCGAGGAACGTCTGCGGCCCTTCCACGATGCTGATGTGCAGCACGTCGCCGCGCTGCGCGAAGTCGGTCTCGACGGAGTCGAGCTGCACGACGACCTGGTGGAAGCCCCGCTGCCTGTAATAACGGGTGAGCAGGCGCAGTTCCGTGTCCAGCAGGTGCGGCTGGTAGCGCGCCGTACGGTCGCCGAAACCCAGGATGGTCAACGGGTGGTAGGGCCGCGGCTCGCGGATCTTCATGACGGCTTTGAGATCGGCGGCGGGAACCGCGGCGTTGCCGCGCAGTTCGATGCGCTGCAACAGGTGCTGCTCCAACCCGAATTCCAGCTCGCTCTCGGCGGCCGCCAGGGCGGGGACCAGGAGGCGGACCAGCAGGACGGCCGCGATCAGGCGGGCGTGCGGTCTGCGTCCGGGCCGCTGCGCCCGATGTCGTGTCAGAACTTGCATCTTGCCCGCCGCGCCGCTTCGGTGTAGGAACGTGGGGTGCCCCGTCGGGGGCAGCATATCATGGAGGCTCCCATGTCCGTCATCTGGAATACAACGCGCCGCCGCAGGTTCCCCCTCGCCGGCCATTTCGCGGCGGTCCTCTGGCTGCTGGCCGGCGTCGGCTGTGGTCCGGACGGCGGGCGCCCGTTGCAGCTTTCCGACCTGTCGCGCCCCGAACACGAGTACCTCACCCGTTTCGTCACGCTCGAACGGGCCCGCTCCGTGGCCCTGATCGACCGGGGGCGGGGCGAAGCCCTACTCGATTCCCTCGCGGGTGCCTGGGGAGACAGCTCGTTGGTCCGGACGCAGGCCGCCCTGCCGGCCGACCCCCGCCGCCAGGCGCTGCTGCACGGCCTGCTCGGCCGGATCCTGCGCGCGGAGCAGGATTCCCTGCTGGATGCGCCCCGCCCCCGGCGACTGGACGCGCCCCTGCCGGACCCGCCGGCGAACGCCGACGACAAGACCGACGGCGAAGGCGAAGGCGGCGCCCCTGCGGGCGGTTGACGCGGGTCATTGCCCGGGCAGGATCTTCAGGACATCCACCACGATCACGAAGGTCATGAACAGCAACAGCATGATCAGGCCCACCTGCGTGGCGATGGCCTGGACGCGGTCGTTCACCCGTCGGCCCATCGCCATCTCGAGCAGGATGAAGACCACGTGGCCGCCGTCCAGGACGGGGATCGGCAGCAGGTTCAGCAGGAACAGGTTCACCGAGAAGAAGGCGATGAACTGCATCAGGTGGCTGAAGCTCCAGCGCAGCATCTCGCCGGCCACCTGCCCGATGCGGATCGGGCCCCCGACCGCCTCCATGCCCAGCCGACCCAGGAAGAAGTTGCCCAGGACCCCGACCGTCGAGCTGATGGTGCCGACCGTCGCCGCGACACCGATGCGCACGGCGTGGAAAAGCCCCACGGGGCGGGAGTCGTAGTGACGTTCGAAGAAGATGCGCCCGATGGTCGAATCGGGTTGCACCTCCTCGGCGGTCGGCACGACCGCGCGCTCGATGGTCTCGCCGTCGCGCTCCCAGCGCACGAACACCGGCACGCCGGCCTTCGCGTTGATCACCCGCGCGATGTCGTTGAAGGACGTCACCGGTTGTCCGTCCAGGGCGACCACCCGGTCGCCGCTGCGCAGGCCGGCGCGCCCGGCCGGCCCTCCCTTCTGCACCAGCCCGACGACGTTGTCGTAGGGTTCCATCCCGAGTTCCCAGCGGCCGGCGGCGTCGCGGCGCGGCTGCAGCGCGGCGGCGGCCCGCGCCCCGTCGCGCTCGTAGGCCACGGCGACGGCGCCGCCCGACTTCTCGCCCGCGGACAGCAGCGCCGCGGTCACTTCGTCCCAGGTCGACACGCTCCGGCCGCCGACTTCGAGGATCCGGTCACCGACCTGCAAGCCGGCGGCCGCCGCCGGCGAACCGTCGGCCACGCCGCCGACGGTGGTGACGGGGATCACCAGCAGGCCGCTGCCCAGCACGGTCAGCGTGTAGAGGAGCAGGGCCAGCAGCAGGTTCGCGGCCGGGCCCGCGGTCACCACGGCCAGCCGCTGCCAGGCGGGCCGGTTGCGGAAATGGCGGGACTCCGGGATGAGGTCGTCCCGCAGCGCCGCCGCGCGGTCGCCCTCGATCGTGCCGATGGGGTAGTGGTGGGCGTCGCGGGTCGCGGTGTCCTGGATCTCCTCGAGCACGCCCTCGCCGGCCATCTTGACGTAGCCGCCGAAGGGCGCCACCGAGATCGCGTACTCCGTTTCGCCGAAGCGGCGGCGCAGCAGCTTGGGGCCGAAACCGATCGAGAAGGTCTTGACGTAGATGCCGGTCCACTTGCAGACCGCGAAGTGGCCCAGCTCGTGGATGATGATGACGATGCCCAGCGTCAGGGCGAAGGCGATCAGGGTCGAGAACACGGGACCTCCCCGTCGGTCGGGACGGGCGGCGTCAGCGCCGCGTGCGGGATTCGATCAGGCGCTGCGCGGAACGCCGCGCCGCGGCGTCGGTTTCCAGGGCCTCGGCCAGGCAGCCCACCGGGCCGCCCGGCAGGTCGTCGAGCGTGGCTGCGATGACCGGGGCAATATCGGCGTACGCGAGGCGATCGTCCAGCAGCGCGGCCACGGCGATCTCGTTGGCCGCGTTCAGGACGATGGGCGCGCGGCCGCCGGCCTCCCCCGCCCGTCGGGCCAGCCCCAGACAGGGGAAGCGCTCCGCGTCGGGAGCCTCGAAGCGCAGTTCGCCCAGGCGCGCGAGGTCCAGGCGTTCGGTCGCCAGCGGCCAGTGACGCTCGCCGGCCAGGGCGTAGAGCAGCGGGACCCGCATGTCCGGCGCGCCGAGCTGGGCCACCACCGCGCCGTCGCGGAACACCGCGAGCGAATGGACGATCGAACCGGGATGGACCACCACGTCGATGTCGCGGTAGGCCACGCCGAACAGCACGTGCGCCTCGATGACCTCCAGCCCCTTGTTCATCAGGGTCGCCGAGTCGACGGTGATCTTCGGTCCCATGTTCCAGGTGGGGTGGCGCAGGACCTCGTCCTTGCGGGCGACGGCCATCGCCGCGACCGTCCAGGTGCGGAACGGTCCGCCCGAAGCGGTCAGCACGAGGCGCTCGAGTTCCTCGGCGTTGCGTCCGGACAGGCACTGCGCCAGCGCCGAGTGCTCGGAGTCGACCGGGACGACCTCGGCGCCCCCGCGCGCGACGGCCTCGCGCACGAGTTCGCCGCCGATCACCAGGGATTCCTTGTTCGCCAGCGCGATGCGCCGGCCGGCGGCGGCCGCGGCCAGCGTCGGGGCGAGCCCCGCGGCGCCCACCAGTCCGTTGACGACGCAGTCGGCCCCGTCCAGCGCGGCCAGCGCCTCCAGACCCGCGGCTCCCGGCGGCAGGAGCCGGCGGCGGAGCAGGGGATCCCGCGCCGCCGCGCTCGCGGCCCGCGGGTCCGCGAACACGACCGCGGGCGCGTTCGCGGCGCCGGCCGCCTCGAGGCGGCGCACCAGCGCAGCCAGTTCGTCCACCCGCGACCGGGCCGAAACACCGACGACCTGCAGGCGGTCCGGATGACGCACGGCGAGGTCGACGGCCTGGACGCCGATCGAACCCGTCGCGCCCAGGATCACGACCCGCACCGGGAGTCGCGGCGCCGGCGAAAGCCGACCGATCCGGTACAACGGCGTGGTCGCGGACCCGGGGGACCCGGGCGGCGCCTTCCCGTCAGCGCGCAACGGTCGCCGCTCCGGTCAGGATCAGGGCGTAGTACACCACCGGCGCGTTGAACAACAGGGAGTCGAAGCGGTCGAGGATACCGCCGTGGCCGGGCAGCAGGGCCGCGGTGTCCTTGACCCCCGCGTCGCGCTTGAGCATCGACTCGACGAGGTCGCCGACCTGCCCGGTCACGCCGCAGACGGCTCCGAGCAGCCCCCCCTGCCAGGGCGACAGGAAGGGCGCGAAGGTCCAGGCGGCGACGAGGCCGGCCCCCGTGGCGCCGAGGATCCCGCCGACGGCGCCCTCGACCGATTTGCGGGGGCTCACCCGCGGCAGCAAGGGTCGGCGGCCCACGGCGACACCGACCAGGAAAGCCAGCGTGTCGCAGGACCAGGTCAGCGCCACCAGCAGCGCGATCGCCCGCAGGCCCGAAAAGCCGTCCGCGTCGAAGCCGCCCGGCATCTCCCGCAGCAGGACGAGGAACCCCCCCAGCCAGCCGACGTACAGGGCGCCGAAGAGGGTCACCGCGACGTGGTTCAGGGAGCGGTCCATGTTGCGGCGCATGAGTTCGACGGTCATCACCGCCATCAGCGCGGCCGTCAGGACGGGCACGGCCGCCGCGGGCCCGTGCGCGACCGCCCAGGCGCAGGCCAGCCCGGCCAGCGTCCCGATCACCTTGAACGGCCCGTAGCCCTTGGCGCTCATCAGCAGCAGGAACTCGCGCACGCCCAGCAGCACCAGCACGCCGATCAGCGCCCGGTAGACCAGCCCGCCCTGCACCGCGGCCAGGGCCAGCAGCGGCACGCCGAGCGCGGTGACCAACGAGCGGGGCAGCAGTCCCGCCCCCAGCAGACGTCGCCACAGCCCGCCGCGGGTGTCCCGGCTGGCGTCCGTGCGGCTCACGACCGGACCTTGAAGAGTTTCCGCCAGCGGGAGGCGTCGAAGGGGCCGGCCGCGGCGCCGTCGCCGTCGTGCTCGCCGCCGACGTCGCCGAAGCGGCGTTCGCGGCTCTGGTAGTCGGCGATCGCCTCGAGCAGGTCGCGCTCGCCGAAATCGGGCCACAGCACGGGCGTGAAGTAGATCTCGGCGTAGGCGGCCTGCCAGATCAGGAAATTCGAGAGGCGCAGTTCGCCGCTGGTGCGGATGACCAGATCGGGGTCGGGGATGTCGGGCGCGTAGAGCCCGGCGCGGAACGCCGCCTCGTCGATGCGCGCGGGGTCCAGCTCGCCCGCGGCGGCCTGCGCGGCGAGCCGCGCGCAGGCGCGCAGGATCTCGGTGCGCCCGCCGTAGGCCAGCGCGAGGTTGAGCACCATGCCGCGGTTGCCGTCCAGCGAGTCGATCACGTCCTGCAGGGCCTCGCGGGCCCGCACCGGGATCAGGTCCAGCTCTCCGGTGGCCACCAGACGCACGCCCTGGCGCTGCAACTCGTCGCGCTCGCTGGTGAGGACCTCCTCGAGGAACGACCAGAGGGCGCGGACTTCGGCCTGGGGCCGTTTCCAGTTTTCCTGGGAGAAGGTGTAGAGGGTCAGGTGGCGCACGCCCAACCGGACGGCGGCTTCGACGGTGCGCCGTACGGAGTGGCGGCCGGCGCGGTGGCCGGCCACCCGGGGCTGGTGGCGCCGCTGGGCCCAGCGGCCGTTGCCGTCCATGATGACCGCGACGTGCGGCGGGACATTGCCGGCGGCCAGGACCCGCTCGCGCAGCTCCCGCAGCTCCGGATCATCCCGACGCTCGGCCATGCCTCAGATCTCCATGATTTCTGCTTCTTTGGACCGGACGATCCGGTCGATCTCTTCGCAGAAGCGGTCGGTGAGCTTCTGGACGGCGTCGCGCCCCGCGCGCTGCTCGTCCTCGGTCAGCGTGTCGCTCTTCTTGATCCGGTCGTTGGTGTTCTGACGCGCCTTGCGCACCGCGACCTTGCCCTGCTCGCCGAAGTCGCGGACGGTCTTGGTGTACTGGCGGCGGCGGTCCTCGTTCAGTTCGGGGATCGGCACGCGCACCAGGACGCCGTCGTTCGAGGGGTTCAGCCCGAGATCGGAGGCCATGATCGCCCGCTCGATGTCCTTGAGCGTGCTGCGGTCGAAGGGGGCCACGGTCAGCATCCGGGGCTCCGGCACGCCGATGCTCGCCAGCTGGCGCAGCGGCGTCGGCGCGCCGTAGTACTCGACGCGCACGGAGTCCAGCAACGCGGGGCTGGCCTTGCCGGTGCGGATCTTGGCCAGCCGGTGGGTCAGCGTCTCGATCTGCTCCTCCATGAGGAGTTCGGCTTCCTGGGTGAGTTCATCGCTCATAGCTTGCGCTCCTTGGCGACCAGGGTCCCCGCGTCCTCGCCGCGGATCACCCGCAGGAGGTTCTCCGGATCGCTGATGTCGAAGACCAGGATCGGCATGCCCTGCTCCGCGCAGAGCGTCACGGCGGTCAGGTCCATGACCTGCAGCCGGCGGTCGATCACCTCGTCGTAGGTGAGGAAGGGGAAGCGGACGGCGTCGGGATGGACGTGCGGGTCCTTGTCGTAGACCCCGTCGACCTGCGTGCCCTTCAACAACGCGTCCGCCTGGATCTCGGCGGCGCGCAGGGCGGCGGCGCTGTCGGTCGTGAAGAAGGGGTTGCCGGTGCCGCCGCCGAAAATCAGGACCCGGCCGGCCTTGAGCTGCGGCATCGCGCGGTCGCGCGTGAAGGTCTGCGACAGGGGCGGGACCTCGTGGGGGCTGAGCACCAGGGCGCTGGTGCCCTCGGCCCGCAGGTAGTCGCGCAGGACGGCGGCGTTCATCAGGGTCGCGAGCATGCCGACGTTGTCGGCGGTGACGCGGCCCAGGACGTCCAGGTTCGCGGTACGGGCGCGGAACAGGTTGCCCCCCCCGACCACGACGCCGATCTCCACGCCCTCGGCCACCGCGCGCGAGATGGCCTGGGCCAGTCCCGTGAGCCGCTCGTGGCCGAAGGGGCCGGCGGCGTCGGCGAAGCCTTCGCCGCTGAGCTTCAGCAGGATCCTCGAGAAGCGGGGGTGGGACACGCCTCATCCTTTCGCCGGCACGGCGTCGGTTCTCACGGGGACGAAAAAGGCCCGGGCCCACGGCCCGGGCCCGTCACCTCGGCCGGGGGGCGGCTCAGCCGCCGATCTGGAAGCGGACGAACCGCCGGATCGCCATGTTCTCGCCGAGGGAGCCGATCTTCGACTTCAGCAGGTCCTCGATCGTCAGGTCGGGGTCCTTGACGAACTTCTGTTCGAGCAGGCAGACCTCGCCGTAGAACTTGTCTATCTTACCCTTGACGATCTTGTCAATGATATTGTCCGGCTTGCCCTCTTCCTGCATCTGCGCCTTGTAGATCTCGGCTTCCTTCTCCACCACGGCCGCGTCGACCGCCGTGCGGTCCAGCGCCACGGGCGAGGCGGCCGCGATGTGCATCGCCACGTCGTGGACGAAGTGCTTGAACTCGTCGGTCCGGGCGACGAAGTCGGTCTCGCAGTTGACCTCGAGCAGCACGCCGACCTGGCCGCCGGGGTGGATGTAGCTCTCGACGAGGCCGTTGGCCGTCTCGCGGCCCTCCTTCTTGGCGGCCTTGGCGATGCCCTTCTTGCGCAGGTAGTCGGCGGCTTCGTCCATGTCGCCGTTGCACTCGGTGAGGGCCCGCTTGCAGTCCATCATGCCCGCGTTGGTCTGCTGGCGCAGATCCGCGACCATCTTGGCGGTGATCTCCATCGTTCCTCCCGTCGCGTCCGCGCGCGGACGCACCCGTTCTTGCTGGTTGGCTGCTGTGGCGGTCGTCGGTCCTGTCCGCGCCGCGGCCCGGCCTCCCCGCGCGGGGCGGCCGGGCCGTGGCGGGATCATTCGCTGGCGGCCCCGGCGTCGTCCATCGACACGGCGGCCGGCGCCGCGCGCCCGGCGCGCTCGGCGCGGTCGGACTGGATCTCCACGCCGCTGTCGCGGCCCTCGTTGCGCGAGGAGCGGCCCTCGGCGATGGCGGCCGCCGCGACCGAGACGTAGAGCGAGATGGCGCGGATGGCATCGTCGTTGCCGGGGATGGGGTAGCGGACCATCTCGGGGTCGCTGTTGGTGTCGACGATGCCGACCACCGGGATGCCCAGCTTGTTCGCCTCGCGCACGGCGGTCTCCTCCTCGACGGTGTCGATGACGAAGACGGCCGCGGGCAGGCCCTTCATGTGGCGGATGCCGCCGAGGTTCTTCTCGAGCTTCTCGTAGGTGCGCGCGATCTCGAGCTGCTCCTTCTTCGAGAACTGCTCGATCTTGCCGGTGGCGCGCAGCCCCTCGATCTCGTCGAGCTTGGCGACGCTCTTGCTGATCGTCTGCCAGTTGGTGAGCATGCCGCCGAGCCAGCGCTCGGTGACGTAGGGCATGTTGCAGCGCGTGGCCAGTTCCTTCACGGCGACCTTGGCCTGCTTCTTCGTGCCGACGAACAGCACGGTGCCGCCCTTGGCGGAGACGCCGGTGAGGAAGTCCCGCGCCTTGTTCAGCGCGCGCAGCGTCTTCTGGAGGTCGATGATGTAGATGCCGTTGCGGGCGATGAAGATGTAGGGGCGCATCTTGGGGTTCCACTTGCGGGTCTGGTGGCCGAAGTGGACGCCTGCTTCGAGCAGGTCCTTGAGACCGACGTTGGCCATGGAGATCCTCCGTTGTCCGGTTGATGCCTCCCCGACGATCGACGGACGGGACGAACGCCCTCAGGCGCCACCGGTCCCGTCCTCCCGTCGGGTGCGTGATGTGGGGCGTTACGCGCCCCGCGGCAGCCGCTCGCCTTCTACCGCTTCGAGAACTGGAAGCGCTTGCGGGCTCCGGGCTGGCCGTACTTCTTGCGCTCCACCATGCGGGAGTCGCGCGTCAACAGACCGGCCTTGCGCATCGCGACGCGGTTCTCCTCGTTGGCCACGACCAGGGCGCGGGCGAGGCCGTGGCGCAGGGCGCCCGCCTGACCCGTGGGCCCGCCGCCGTTGACCGAGGCCCAGACGTCGTAGGTCTGGTTCTCGACGAGCGCCCGGAGCGGCTCGTTGATGGTCTGGATGCGCATGGCGTCGAAATAGGTTTCGGCGTCCTTGTTGTTGACCGTGATCTTGCCGGTACCGCCGGGGGTCACCCACACGCGGGCCACCGAGGTCTTGCGCCGACCGGTCGCGTAGTACTTCTCGTCCAAGCTGATCTCCTTTGCCCGCCCGGCGGGGCGGGATCGGTCCCGTGAACTAGAGGCTCACCGCGTGGGCGCGGGGCAGCTGGGCCTGATGGGGGTGGTCGCTCCCCGGGTAAACCCGCAGGTGCTTCAGCTGATGCCGCGACAGCTTGTTCTTCGGCAGCATGCCGCGCACGGCGTTGGTCACGACGAACTCGGGGTGCTTCTCCGTCATCGTCTGCAGGGGCACCCGCTTCAAGCCGCCGCTGTACTGGCTGTAGTGGTCGTAGATCTTGTTCTGGCCCTTCAAGCCGGTCAGCTTGACCTGCGCCGCGTTGATCACGATCACGTTGTCGCCCATGTCGAGGTGGGCGGTGAACGTCGGCTTGTGCTTACCGCGCAGCAGGCCGGCGATCTGGGTGGCGAGGCGACCGAGCGGGATGTCCGCGGCGTCGACCACGAGCCACTCCTTGTCGATCTCGGCCAGCTTCATGTTGTAGGTCTTCTGATCCTGGGTCTTCAAGTCCAGCCTCCACGCGCACCGCCGTCGGTGCGCCCATCGTCCGCCGCCGCCGGTCGCGCCGTTGCCGTGCGCGTCCCCGCGAACCCGCGGCGTAACAGACCGTTGCCCGGCAGCCGTTCGGTTGCCGAGCCGCCCTCTGCGGGGTCCGGTCCCGTGAATGCACCCCGGTTCGGGGCGCGGACCGCGCAACCTGCGTCCGGGACGCAAGCTGCACAAGAACGGAGCAAGAGGGGAAATCTAGCAGAACGACCGGTGACTGTCAAGGATGGGAATCGGGCTCCCCGGAGCCGATCCCGGCCAACGACACGCCGAACGGGGGCCGGTGGACGCCTCGTTCGGTGACGATGGCCGTCACCAGGTGGCCCGGCGTCACGTCGAAGGCCGGGTTCCAGGCGCCCACGCCCGCCGGCGCCACGGCAACCCCTTGATACTCGGTGACTTCACGGGGGTCGCGCTCCTCGACGACGACGGCGTCCCCGTCCGGGGCGCCGGGGTCGAAGGTCGAGGTCGGCGCCGCCACGTAGAACGGCACCCCGTGGGTCCGGGCCAGCACGGCCAGGGGGTAGGTCCCGATCTTGTTGGCCACGTCGCCGTTGCAGGCGATGCGGTCGGCTCCGGTGATCACGGCATCGACGACGCCGGTGCGCAGCAGGCTGCCGGCCGCCCCCTCGCAGATCAGCGTCACCGGGATCCCGCGCACATGCAGTTCCCAGGCCGTGAGGCGGGCCCCCTGCAGCAGCGGCCGCGTCTCGTCGGCGTAGACCCGCACGCGCTTGCCGGCGTCGGCGGCGGCGTACACCACCCCCAGGGCCGTGCCGTAGCCGCCCGTCGCCAGCCCGCCGGCGTTGCAGTGGGTCAGCACGGTCGCGGGGTCGGGCAGCAGCGCGGCGCCGGCCTCACCGAGCGCCCGGCTCATCGCCACGTCCTGCTCCCGCAGCTCGGCGGCGGCGGCCGCCAGGGCCTCCCCCACCGCCGGCACGCCGGCGCCGGCTGCCACGAGCCGCGCCGCCAGCGCCGCTTGGCGGTCCAGCGCCCAGAACAGGTTGACGGCCGTGGGGCGGGTCGAAGCCAGCAGGGCTCGGTCGGCTGCCAGGCACGCCAGGGCGGCGCCCGGGTCGCGGCCGGCGCGCCGCGAGAGGTCCCAGGAGAGCGCCAGACCCCAGGCCGCCGCCAAGCCGATCGCCGGCGCCCCGCGCACCGCGAGCGTGCGGATGGCGTCGGCGAGTGCGGGCACGTCCCGGCAGACGAGGGTGGCGAGTTCGCGCGGCAGGCGGCGCTGGTCGATCAGCGCCACGGCACCGTCGCGCCAGACGACGACGGGGAAGGGGAAGGGCAGGGCCGGCGGCGTCGGGATCATGCCCGCTCCCGGTCGCGGCGCCGGTCCAGCGTCGCGCGCAGCGCGCCGCCGAGCAGCGCCAGCGGCAGGCCCATGACGTTGAAGTAGCAGCCCTCGACCCGGCGCACCATCAGCGCCCCGAAGCCCTGGATGCCGTAGGCGCCGGCCTTGTCGCGCGGCTCCCCTGTGGCGACGTAGCGGCGCAGGGCCGCGTCGTCGGGCTCGAGGAACTCGACCCCGGTGGATTCGTGGCCGCGCCAGGCGCGCTCGGCGCGATCGTAGACGACCAGGGCGGTGACCACGACGTGGCGGCGCCCGCGCAGGCGCTGCAGGAGGCGCAGGGCGTCTTCGTCGTCGACGGGCTTTTCCAGCACGTCGCCGTCCAGCACCACGACCGTGTCCGCGCCGAGCACCAGCCGCCGCGGCTGGCTCGCCGCCACGGCGCGCGCCTTCGCGTCCGCGAGCGTTTCGGCGTAGGCGGCCGGATCGTGCAGCAGCTTCGCTGCCGCCGTCGCGTGCGCGGCCTCGGCGCCGGGCGCGGGGTGCACGGAGAACGGCACGCCCGCGACGGCGAGCAGCTCGGCGCGGCGGGGCGAGGCCGAGGCGAGGATCAGCTCCTCGCCCGCCGGCCAGTCCAGGAAGGGGCTCGTCAGCATGCGGCGGCGTTCTTTCCCCCGGAGCGCTCGCGGTCCAGGATCAGGGTGACGGGGCCGTCGTTGACCGACTCGACCGCCATCACGGCGCCGAAGCGGCCCTCGGCGACGACCGGCCACTGCGCGCGCAGCAGCCGCGCGAAGGCGACGTAGAGGTCCCGGGCCGCTGCGGGCGGCGCCGAGCCCGTGAAGCTGGGGCGCAGGCCCCGGCGGATGTCCCCGTAGAGCGTGAACTGCGAGACCAGCAGGATCCCGCCGCCGACGTCCCGCAGCGAGCGGTTCATCAGCCCGTCGTCGTCGCCGAAGACCCGCAGGTCCGGCAGCTTGCGCGCCGTCCAGCGCAATTCGTCTTCGGTGTCGTCCGGCGCGAAGGCGGCCAGCACCAGCAGGCCGCCGCCGATCTCGCCGACGACCTCCCCCGCCACACGCACCGCGGCGCTGGTCACGCGTTGCACGACACAGCGCACGACGGTCCCTCCGTGACGCCGCGGGCGTCAGTTGAGCTGGTAGCGTTCCACGCGCTGGACGCCCTCGACGCGCCGCACCGCGAGCAGGACCCGCTCGAGGTTGTTGAGGTTGCGCACCTCGACCAGAAACGACACGACCGCCAGTTCATGGTCGCCCTTGAAGTCGCCGCTGTGGATGTTCGTGCCGACGCCGCGGATCGCGTCGCCGAGGTCGGCGAGCAGCCCGCGGCGGTCCAGCGCCGTCACGGTGAGCTTCACCAGGAAGACCTGGTCCTCGCCCACGTCCCAGGAGACCTCGATCAGACGCTCGGGCTCGATGTTCCCCAGATTCGAGCAGCCGAGGCGGTGGACCGAGACGCCGCGGCCGCGCGTGACGACGCCGATCACCTGGTCGCCGGGGATCGGCTCGCAGCACCGGGCGTAGCGCACCATCAGGCTGTCCAGCCCCTGGATCTTCACGCCGGACACGCGCCGCCGCAGCAGCGCCGCGTAGATGTCCTTGCCCATGTCGACGAGCTTCTCGGGCGGCTTCTTCTCCCGCGGCTCGAGGCGCGCGAGGACCTTGGCCGACGTGAGGTCGCCGCAACCGACCGCCGCCAGGAGTTTCTCGGTCTCGGTGTAGCCCATCTCCTGGGCGATCCCGACCAGATCCTTGTCCGGATTGACGTTCAGCTTGTGCCGGCCGAACTCGCGCTCGAGGATGCCGCGACCCAGGCGGACGCTCTCCTCGAACTGGGTCGAGCGGATCCAGCGGCGGATGTGGTGGCGCGCCTTGCCGGTCTTGACGATCTCCAGCCAGGAGGTGCCCGGGTGGGCGCTCTTGCTGGTGAGGATCTCGATGGTGTCGCGGTTCTGCAGCTCCGTGGTCAGGCTGACGATGCGGCCGTTCACCTTCGCGCCCACGCAGTGCAGCCCCACCGCGGAGTGCACCTCGAAGGCGAAGTCCAGGGGCGTGGCGCCGCGCGGCAGCTGGAAGATGTCACCGCGCGGACTGTAGACGAAGACCTCGTCGTGGAACATGTCGAGCTTCATGCCCGCCATGAACTCGCGCGGGTCGGTGACGTCCTCCTGGTACTCCATCAGCTGCTTGAGCCAGCTGACCATCCGCGAGAAGTCGATGTGCTCGTCCCCCGGTCCTTCCTTGTACTTCCAGTGCGCGGCGATGCCGATCTCGCTGCGCTCGTGCATCTCGTAGGTGCGGATCTGGATCTCGACGAACTTGCCGCCCGGCGCGCGGATCGTCGTGTGCAGGGACTGGTACATGTTGGGCTTCGGGTTGGCGATGTAGTCCTTGATGCGGTCCTGCAGCGGCGTGAACAGGCTGTGGACGAGGCCCAGCGCGTGGTAGCAGTCCACCTTGGTCTTGACCAGGATGCGCAGGGCGTGCAGGTCGTACACCCGCTCGATCGGGATGTCCTGCGCCTGCATCTTGTTCCAGATGGAGTAGAAGTGCTTGGGCCGGCCGACGATCTCGGCCTCGACGCCGGCCTCGACCAGGCTCGCCTGCAGCGGCCGGCTCACCTCCTCGATGAGCCGCTCGCGGTCGGCGCGCGTCTGCAGCACGCCGTCGTCCACGGCGTAGTAGGCCTTCGGGTTCAGCACCTTGAAGGCGCGGTCCTCGAGTTCCCACTTGATCTTGGCCAGGCCGAAGCGGTGGGCCAGCGGGGCGTAGACGTCCATGGTCTCGCGCGACATGCCGGCCTGGCGCTCGTCGGCGAGGAACTCGACGGTGCGCATGTTGTGCAGGCGGTCGGCCAGCTTGATCAGGACCGTGCGGGGGTCCTGCGTGATGGAGAAGACGAGCTTGCGGTAGTTCTCGGCCTGGCGCGTCTCGGGGTTGTGCGAGCGCAGGTCGCTGATCTTCGTCACGCCGTCGACCATGTGCGCCACGTCGGGACCGAACTCGCGCCGCACCGTGTCGAGGTCCAGCGAGGTGTCCTCGACGACGTCGTGCAGCATGCCCGCGACCAGCGTGTCCACGTCGAGCCGCAGGTCGGCCAGGATGTCGGCCACGGTCAGGGCGTGCACGAAGTAGGGTTCGCCGCTCTTGCGCAGTTGGCCCTCGTGGGCCTGGCGGCTGCGGCGGTAGGCGGCCCAGAGGCGGTCGGCGTCGGCGCGGGGGTTGTAGGCCCGCACCTTTCGCACGACGGCCTGCATCATGGCCTCGAGGGCGTCCCCGGCCGGTGCCGTGTCGCGGTCCCCGTTCACCGCACGTCACCCGGGCGGATGTCCAGCAGCTGCAGCTGGACCGGGTCGACCGGCGCGCCGTTGCTGGGCCGCCAGTTGTTCGTGGCGATCTGGAACAGGATTTCCCAGCGCAGGTCCAGCAGCGCGGCCCGGCCGCCGGACAGGTTCCCGAGCATGGCCTCCCAGGCCTTGCCGGCCCCGAAGCTGATGAACGGCATCGCGAGGGCCGGCGTGCCCCCGGAGCGCGGCTGCCCGGGGCCCGCGAACCGGAAGCGCAGGTGCTCGCCGCCGCGACCCACGGTCGCGGGGGCCGCGGTCAGGCGCAGCCCGTCGCAGCGGAACACCGGCGCGCGGTTGCCCTCCCCGAACGGCTCCAGCAGCGCGCACTCCTGGTTCAGCTGCGCCACCTCCTGCACCGTCATCGAATCCAGCGTCAGGCCGAGGTCGTAGGACTCGGGCACGCCATCCTGGGCCGGCTCTTCCCGCAAAGCGGCCAGGAAGGCCGCGCGGAACGTGTCGAGGTCCCGCGTGCGCAGGGTCATGCCGGCCGCCTGGGCGTGGCCGCCGTAACGGACCAGCAGCCCGGTGCAGCGGTCCAGCACGGCCTTGATGTCGACGCCGGGCACGCTCCGCGCCGAGCCCCGCGACTCCTCGCCCTCGAGGGAGAACAGGATCGACGGCACGTTGTAGCGCTCCACCAGCCGGGCGGCGCTGATGCCGATCACGCCCCGGTGCCAGCGCTCGTCGCCCAGGATCAGACCCGGATCGCCCCGCTCGGCGTAGGGGCGCGCCATGACCACCGCCTCGTCCATGACCCTCTGGTCGGTTTCCTTGCGGCGCTTGTTCGTCTCGTCGGCCTCGTCGGCCAGGGCGCGGGCCTCGTCGGGATCCCGCGTCAGCAGCAGGTCCAGGGCGGCCTGGACGCGGCCGATGCGGCCGCAGGCGTTCAGCCGCGGCGCCAGCTGGTAGGCCACGTGCGTCGCGGTGACCGCCTGGCCGTGATCGAGACCCGCCTTCTCCAGCAAGGCCCGCAGGCCGGGCCTGACCGTCCGCCGATCCGTGATCCGCTCGAGGCCGCGGCGGACCAGCACCCGGTTCTCGTCGATCAGGGGCATCTGGTCCGCGATCAGACCCAGGGCTGCCAGATCCTGGACCGAGGCGAGGAAATCCTCCGGCAGGCAGCCGGGCTCCAGCTGCGCCAGCGCCTGGGCCAGCTTGAAGGCCACCGCGACGCCGCACAGCTCGGCGTTCGGATAGCGGTTGCCCGGGCGACGCGGGTTGACCAGCGCGTGGACGCCGGCGGGACGGGAGTCGAACAGGTGGTGGTCGAGCACCACGACGTCCATGCCGCCGGCCAGGGCCACGGCGATCTCATCGTGCGCGGCCGAACCGGTGTCCACGGTCACGAGCAGGCCGACGCCGGCGGCGGCCCAGACGTCGAGCATGCGCCGGGCCACGCCGTAGCCGTCGCGGGCGCGGTCGGGCACGAACGGGGGTTGGAGTTCGCAGCGGCGGCCCTCCACGTTCAGGGCGCGCAGGAGTTCGGCCAGCAGGGCGGTGCCGGTCAGGCCGTCGACGTCGAAGTCGCCGTGGACGGCGACCTTCTCGCCGGCGCTCGCGGCGCTCAGCAGGCGTCTGGCGGCCGGCTCGATCTCATCCAGCAGCAGGGGGTCGTGGAGATGCTCGATCTCGGGGTAGAAGAAGCGCTCGAGGGCTTCCGCGCCGACGACGCCGCGCACCGCGAGCAGGGCGACGAGGTGCCCGGACACCCGTCGCGACAGCGGCAGGGCGCGGCTGATCGCTTCGAGCACCTCCGGGTCGGGCACGCCGGCGGCGCGCCAGGCGCGCCCGCTCAGGACGCCGGGGCGTCCCGGCGCCGCGGGCAGGCCCACGGCCGGAATCGGGACCGGATCCACGCCGCCGCTCCCGCCGAATCCCAACTCGTACTGCAACGCGCGTCTCCATACTGCGGCGCGGTCCGCGACCGCGGCGCGGCGAAAGGACGGGAAGTCGGTCGTAAGCCGGGTTCTGTTGCCGCATCGCGGCGACGACCATGTATCTGGGTCCGGCGTTTCCGCCGGCCTCAAGCGACCTACCCGGGAGTCCTTCGAGGCGGGCCACCTCTGCTCCCCTATGCGGTCTTGCTCCGGGTGGGGTTTGCCATGCGACGCCTGTCACCAGGCGCCCGGTGAGCTCTTACCTCGCCTTTTCACCCTTACCGCGACCTGACGGCCGAGGCGGTATCTTTTCTGTGGCACTTTCCGTGGGATCACTCCCCCTGGGGATTACCCAGCACCCTGCCCTGTGGAGCCCGGACTTTCCTCGAATCCCTCGCGGGACCCGCGGTCGTCTCCCCGACTTCCCTGCCCTCATCATAGACGCTGGCGCCGTCCGTGTCACGGATCGGCTGCAGGGATGGTCGGCGGCGGGGGGATTCAGTCGGGCAGCTGCCCGTCGAGGGCGAGGTTCGCCATGACGTCGGCGAGGGTGTTGCGTTCGCGTCGGATATGCCGCACGGCGAAGCCGTCCAGTTCGCGGATCAGGTCCATCACCTGCCGGTAGAACGGCAGCAGGTCCTGGCTCTTGACGCGGTACTGCCCCGAAATCTGCCGGGCCACCAGTTCGCTGTCGAGCTGCAGGCTGACCCGCGAGGCCCCCCAGCCGGCGGCCAGTTCGAGGGCGCGCAGCACGGCCCGGTACTCGGCCACGTTGTTGGTGGCGACGCCGATCGCCTCGGCGTGGCGGGCGAGCAGGCCGCCGCCCTTCAGACCGAAGACGATCCCGACCGACGCCGGACCGGGATTGCCGCGGCTCGCGCCGTCGGTCCACACTTCCAGCACCGGCGAGCCCGTCGCCGGCAGGGGCGAGGCGGAGAGGCCGCTCGCCGCCGGCACCGCGGCCAGTTCCGGAGGCAGAGGGTTGGCCGCAGGTTTGCGCCGGCCGCGCGAAGCGGCGCCCTTCGTCGTGGTCGCAGGTGCGACGTCGGCCTCGGCGGCGGGCGCGGAGTCCGCCGCGGGCGTCTCGGTCTCGTCGGCCAGCTCGCGCCGCCACTGGCGCAGGCGCCGCTTGAGATCGCCCGGCGTCAGACCGCACTCGCGGGCGAGCGAGCGCAGGTTCTCGGTGCGCTCCAGGGCGAGCAGGAGGTCGCCGAGGGTGACCGGCTGTGCGGGTTCGGTCATCGCCATCTCCGTTGTCACCCGGGATAGGGCACCCAAGAAAAAGGGTGCCGGAGCACCCTGCGGCGTACGCGCGTTCCCCGACCGGCCGGCGACCGCGCCGCGGCGCCGGCGTGCAGCAGGACCGCCTGGTCGCGGACGGCGCCCCGCGGGAACGCGGGCGGGGCTGGTGGGCGATACTGGACTCGAACCAGTGACCTCTCGCGTGTGAGGCGAGCGCTCTAGCCAGCTGAGCTAATCGCCCGATCTTCGCGTTCCCCTCGAGGACGGCGGCGGTCCTGCAGGTTCCGATGCCTGGTGGGCCCACCAGGATTCGAACCTGGGTTCAACCGGTTATGAGCCGGTCGCCTTAACCGCTTGGCCATGGGCCCACGATCCGGCCGCTCATGATAGGAAACCCCGCGGGCGGGGTCAAACGATTTCCGTGTAGCCCTTCAGCTTGCGGCAGCGGCTGGGATGCCGCAGCTTGCGCAGCGCCTTGGCCTCGATCTGCCTCACCCGCTCGCGCGTGACCTTGAAGATCGTGCCGACCTCTTCGAGCGTGCGCGGCGTGCCGTCGCCCAGGCCGAAGCGCAGGCGGATGACCTTCTCCTCGCGCCGCGACAGCGTGCTGAGCACGCGGTGCAGCTGGTCCTTGAGCATCGCGTGCGCGGCGACGTGGGACGGGGATTCGGCCGCGGTGTCCTCGATGAAGTCGCCGAGGCTGCTGTCCTCGTCCTCGCCGATGGGACGGTCCAGGGACACCGGCTCCATGCTGGCCTTCAGCACCCCGTTGACCTTTTCCAGGGGCATGTCCAGGTTCTTGGCGATCTCGTCCGGCGAAGGGTCGCGGCCGAGTTCCTGGACGAGCTGCCGCTGCGCGCGGTTCACCTTGTTGATCGCCTCGATCATGTGGACCGGGACGCGGATCGTGCGGGCCTGGTCGGCGATGGCGCGGGTGATCGCCTGGCGGATCCACCAGGTGGCGTAGGTGGAGAACTTGTAGCCCTTGCGGTAGTCGAACTTCTCGACCGCCCGCATCAGGCCGCTGTTGCCCTCCTGGATCAGGTCGAGGAATTCCAGGCCGCGGTTGGTGTAGCGCTTCGCGATGGAGATGACCAGCCGCACGTTGGCTTCGATCATCTCGCGCTGGGCGGACTCGACCTCGCGGCGGCCGTCCTCGATCTCGCGGGCGACGACCGAGAGCTTCTTGTGGTCCAGGCCGACCTCGCGCTCGACCTCCCCGATCTGCTTCTTGATGCCGCGGGCGACGGTGCTGCTCGCGCCCGACAGGCGCGCGTCGAGATCCTCGACCTTGCGGTGCACGAGGATCAGCCGGTTGGAGAGCTGCTCGATCTGCTGCGGCGACAGGTGGAGGTCCAGGAAGGAATCCAGGATCTTGCGCTCGCGGGACTGGATCATGCGCGTCAGCGTGGCCGCGCGCGGACCGTTGCGGTTCTTCTTCAGCTCCAGCTTGTGGGCGACCAGCTCCTCCTGCCATTTCTCGATCGCCTCGACGGCCTGCAGGATGCGCTGCCCCTCCTTGCGGGGCGAGTAGTGGACGTTCCAGGTGCTGCTGTCGTGCTGCACGACCTCGTCGACCTGGATGTTGTCGATGATCAGCTGGTTGCCGATCTGGCGCAGCTCGCGCAGGGTCAGCGTCGAGCGGATGGTCGCCTTGAGGACCTCGAGCCGGCCGTTCTCCATGCGCTTGGCCAGGTCGACCTCGCCCTGACGGGTCAGCAGGGGCACGCGGCCCATCTCGCGCAGGTACATGCGCACGGGGTCGTCGAACTTCATCGTGCTGCGCTGGGCCTTGCGTTGCTGGGCGGTCCGGCGGCGCTGGCGCTCGGACTCCTTGGCCCGCTTGAGGGAGGCCTCCTCGTAGCTGTCGTAGACCTCGATCTTGATCTCGAGGAGACGGTCCAGGACCCTGTCGTACAGCTCCGCCACCTGGTCGACGTCGCCGATGGCTTCGTTCACCTGGTCGAGCAGGAGGTAGCCGCCGTTGTCGCTGGCGATCTTGCGGATCCGATCGACCACGGCCTCGAGCTTCGTCTGTGCCATAGGCCTATTCCCCTCGTCCGCCGGGGCGTGCCCGCAGGGCATCGCTGTCGCGGCGTCGTTGGCGGTAGGTATCCAGCCGGTGGCGGCAGTCGCGGACGATGCGCGCATGGTCGCCTGTGCCGCCGGCTTCGGGATCGGTGAGCAGGTCCGTGACGAGTCGGCGGAAGCCGTCGTCATGGGCATGCCAGCGTTCCTGGACGAACACGGCCGGGGGCGGCGCGCCGTCGCGCTGACGCTGCGCGCGCCAAGCCGCGAGTTCCTCGTGCAGCCGCCGCGCCGGTTCCAGCGTAAAATCGGCGGTCGGCCACAGTTCCAGCATCGTCTCGGCGGCATCGCCCGTCTCGTCGGCCAGGGCGTGGGCGAGCATCTGCTGCTCGACCGCCGCCGCGTCCACACGCAGCGGACCCCGGTCGGGTTGCAAGGGCCGGGCCACCGGCGGCCCCGCCGTTTCGCCCCGGGCCTCGGCGCGGCCGGTCGGGCGGGGCGAATCGGCGTGGCGGGCGACCTCCGCCCCGACCAGTTCCCTCGCCAGGCCGAAGACCTCGGCCGCTTCGTCCACCAGCAGCGAGCGACGGATCGGGTCGGGCACGCCGGCCACGGCCTCGATCGCGCGCTTGACCGCCCGTTCCCGCGCCTCGCGCCCCCTGCCGCTCTCGGCGGCCAGATCGCGCAGCAACTGCAGGTAGCCCGGCGCCGCCTCCAGGATCGCGGTCAGCGCCGCCGCGTCGCGGCCCAGCAAGAAGGACGCCGGGTCTTCGCCGGGCGGCAGCCGTCCGATGCGGGGCTCGAGCCCGCCGGCCAGCGCGGCGGCCGCGGCCTTGACCGAAGCCTTGATCCCGGCGGCGTCGCCGTCGAACAGCACGAACACCCGCGAGCAACCCCGGCGCAGGATCCGCGCCTGCTCCTGGGTGAAGGCCGTGCCGCAGGTCGCGACGCCGTTGCCGAAACCCGCCTGGGCCAGGGCGATCTGGTCGAGATAGCCCTCCACCAGGATGGCCGTCTTGTGGCGCGCGATGGGAATCCGGGACATGGAAAAGCCGTACAGCAACTCGCGCTTGCTGAAGTAGGGACCTTCGGCGGAGTTGAGGTACTTGGGCTCTCCCTCGCCCAGGATCCGACCCCCGAAACCAGCGATGCGCTGGGCGATGTTGCGAACGGGAAAGATAATCCGGTTGCGGAAATAAGCAAAAGGCTCTCCGCCGTGCCCGGCGCGCACCAATCCTGTCCTCTGGGCGAGTTCGCGATCGACGCCGCGGCGCCCCAGACCGTCGACGAGCCACGCCGTGGCGGCCGGCGCGAAACCGACGTCGTAGCGGCGCAGGATCTCCTGACCGAAGCCCCGCCCCTCGAGGTAGGCGCGGGCCTCGGCGCCCTCGCGGCCCCAGTAGGCTTCGCTCCACAGGGTGGAGGCCGATTCCTGCGCGCGGAAGAAGGCTTGCCGCTCGCCCTCGGCCTCGTCGTTGTCCACCAGGAAGCGGGCCAGGTCCACGTCGAGGGGCCGGGCCAGGATCTCCAGCGCCTCGGGGAACGACAGCCCCTGCAGCTTCATCAGGAACGAGATGACGTCGCCGCCCTCGCCGCAGCCGAAGCACTTGTAGATCTGGCGATGGGGATTGACGTTGAAGCTCGGGGTCTTCTCGCGGTGGAAGGGGCAGAGCCCCACCAGGTTCGTCCCGGCGGTGCGGAGCGTGACGTACTCGCGCACGACCGCCGCGATGTCGGACTCTTCCTTGATGCGGGCGACGAGGTCCTTGGGCAGAACGGGTGACATCGGCGCGACGCTCCTCTGGCCCTGGTCCGACCCCTCGCTGCGCGCACACCACGATCAGCCAACGTATCTGTTTCCCACCCGGATGTCCAATTTCCCGCGACCCGGCCCCGGGAGTCCCCCGTTCAAGCCAGCCGGATGACGGTCCGGCCCTGCCCTCCCTGGTCGGCGGGAGCATCCTGGAAGCCGGCGATGCGGGGATCCCGGGTCAGCCGCTCCAGCAGGTAGGCGCGCAAGCGCCCGGTCCCGAAGCCGTGGATGACGCCGATTTCCATGGTTCCGGCCGGGATCGCCCGGTCGATGAGGCGGTCCAGCGCCTCCCACCCCTCTTCGGCCCGGAACCCGCGCAGGTCGAGTTCGGTCGAGCCGGTGAACCCGTTGGCCGCCGTAGGGTGGGGCGCGGCCGGCGACGACGTCGCGCTCCCGGTCTCGTCGCCGGCCGCGGCCGCGACCGCACCGGCGGGCAGGGACAGGCGCAACCCCCCGGCGAGCACCACCAACCGGCCGGCGCGAACCTCGACGACCCGGCCGTCGAGGCCGAGGTGGGGCACGCGCACGCGGTCCCCCACGGCGGGGGTCAAGGCGGGAGCGCGCAGCGCCTCGGGCGGCAGTCGGGATCCCAGGCCGGCCAACTCGTCGCGGGCGTCGCGGATGGTGCGGGTCCGGGGCCCCTCGCCGCGCAGCTCGCGCACCAGGCGTTCGAGGGTCCGGCGCGCCTCGTCCAGGAACTCCTCGCCCGCACGACGGGCCGCCGCCACGGCCTCGGCCCGCTCGCGGTCGATGCCGGCGAGTCGGATCGCCAGGGCCTCGTGCTCGCGCTGGGACGCTGCGGACAGGAGGTGGGCCTCGTGCTGCCGCTGTTCCAGGTCGCGGGCGCGGGTGCCCAGTTCGGTGAGCAGGTGCTCGATCCGGAACCGGTCCTCACCGACACGCGCGCGTGCGCGTTCCACTAGGCCGTCGGGGAAGTCCAACCGCGAGGCGATGGCGAAGGCGTGGCTCGCCCCGGGCACGCCGGCCCGCAGGGTGTACAGCGGCTGCAGGTTCTCCTCGTCGAAGTCCATCGCCGCGTTCGCCATCAGCGGATGGTCGGCGACGGCGGCCTTCAGCAGACCGGAGTGCGTGGTGGCGAGCACGAGCGCGCCGCGGTCGGCGAGCGCCTCGAGCACGGTGAACGCCAGGGCCGTGCCCTCGTCGGGATCGGTCCCGCTGCCGATCTCGTCGCAGAGGACCAGGGACTCCCCGCCGGCGCGAGCCAGGAATCCCGCGAGGTGGGACAGGTGCGCCGAGAAGCTGCTGAGCGAGCGGGCGATGGACTGGTCGTCGCCGAGGTCGACGTCGAGGCGACCCAGCAGCGGCAGCCGCGTGTCCTCGCGGGCCGGCACGTCCCAGCCGCACTGCGCCAGCAGGCACAGCAGGCCCGCGCACTTCAACGCCACCGACTTGCCGCCGGCGTTGGGGCCGCTGATCACCAGGATGCGCGCGCCGAGGGGCATGATCAGGTCCAGGGGCACGACGTCCGTGCCTTCGCGGTCCAGCAGCAGCGGGTGACGACCGGCGCGGATGTCCAGGACGCCGCCCGCGGCCAGCGCGGGGCGCGCGCCCCGCACCGCGCGGCTCCACAGCAGTGCGGCCCGGGTTTCGTCCACGCGCAGGGCGAGTTCGCAGGCCTCGCGCAGCGCGGGCGTCGCCGCCTCCGCCGCGCGGTTCAGCTCCAGCAGGATGCGCTCGGCTTCGGCCGCGGCGGCCAGCCGGGTTTCGATCAGGTCGTTCTGGAGCGCGACGGCGGCGGCGGGTTCGATGAACAGGGTGCCGCCCGTCGCCGAGCGGTCGTGCACGATGCCCTCGACCAGGCGTTTCGAACCCGAGCGGACCGGCAGGCACAGGCGGTCGCCGCGCAGCGTGACCTCGGTGCCGGTCGTCCAGCCGCGCTCGCGCGCGTCGGACATCGCGCGCTGCACGGACGCACGGGCCTGCCGCTCCTGATCGCGCGCCTCCCGGCGCAGGCGCCCCAGCCGGGGCGACGCCTCGTCGCGGACGCTGCCGTCCCGCTCCAGGGCGCGGGCCACCGCGCCGGCCAGGCCGGAGAGCGGCTGCAGGCAACGGGCGGCCCCGCACCAGCGGGGGTGATCCCGCTCGCGGCCGACCAGGTCGTCGCGCAGCCGCTCGAGATCGACGGCCGTCGACGCGAGGTGGACCAGTTCCGCTCCCGCCAGCCTCAGCGGCCGCGGGCGGTCCAGCAGGTCGAGGGCGTCGCTGATCTCGACCAGGGGCGGCCACTCTCCGCGCTCACCGCGCGGGCGCAGCTCGTCGGCCAGTTCGCGTCCCAGCAGGATCGGCTCCAGCCGCGCAAAGGGGCGGCGTGCGGCGAGACGGGCCGCGGCGCGGCGCGACCGGGCGTGACGGGCGACCTGTGCGGCGATGCGGTGCCACTCCAACAGCCGCAGCGCGCGCCGGTGCTCGGGGTCGTCGGGCAGCGCGGCCGCGCTCTCCCACCGCGCCAGTTCTTCCAGCAGCGGGATCAAGCGGTCACTTCCCGACCGGAGCGGGGACGACGCGGAGCGTGTCGGCGTCGGATTTGCCGATCCCGACGGCGGATTTGCCGGCCTCGACGGCGGACTTGCCGGCTTCGACCGCCGCGGCCGGCAGATCGGCGGCGGCGTCCCTGGCGTGGCGCCAGAGGTCGCCGGCGTCCTGCTCGTCCACGACGGACCGGAAGATGACGGGCGCGGCCCCGTAGGCGAAACGCGCCACGGTCTGGGACTGGATGCGCGCGCACCAGGCGCCGCCGCGATCGAGGCGGCAGACGAGCATCAGCACGACGCTGACGATCAGCAGCCCGGCGAGCAGGCCGCCGAGCAGGCCGCCCGCGCGGTCGAGCCAACCCAGGGCCGACGCGTTCAGGGACTTGCCGACGAGCCAGGCCAGCAACCGCGAGACGATCAGGATGACCACGAAGATCAGCAACCAGCCGGCCAGCGGCGCCACGGTCCCGCCGACGCCGGCGACCCGGTGCAGCCAGGCGCCCGCCTCCCGCCACTGCGCGGCGGCGATCAGCACCGCGGCAAAGAGTCCGACGAGTTCCAGCAACCGGCGCACCAGCCCCGCCCGCCAGCCCCCGGCTGCGAAGAGAGCCACGACCGCCACGACCGCCACCGAGATCCAGGGCATGATCCCTCCTACCCTCCGAGCTGCGCCTTGACCGCGGCGCCGACCCGGCTGCCGTCGGCCTGACCGGCGACGCGGGCCATCGCGACCTTCATGACCTGGCCCATCTCGCGCTGCGAGGTCGCGCCGGTCTCGGCGATGGCCGCGCGCGCGATCTCGACCAGGGCCGCGTCGTCCAGTTCCACGGGCAGGAACTCGTTGACGATGACCAGTTCGGCCTGCGCCTGGGCCACCAGCTCCGGACGGCCGGCGGACTCGGCCCCGGCCAGCTGGTCCTTCACCTTCTTGGCGTAGGAGCGCACGATCTTCACCGCCCCCGCCTCGTCGATCTCCAGGCGGGTATCCACCTCGACCTGCTTGAACGCGGCCTGCAGCATGCGCAGCACCGCCAGGCGCTCCTTGTTGCGCGCCTTCATGGCCGCGACGGTCTCCAGCTGGAGCCGGGCCGCCAGTTCCGATTTCGACATCGGTCCACCTCGTTCCTCGTTGCGTCCCGCCCCGCGCGGGACCAGGCCGATCATACTCCCGGGACGGGCCCGGCTTCGACGATCATCTCGCGCACCGCCGCGAGCAGCGCCAGCCCGGCCAGGGCGGCGGTCCCGGTGCGCAGGCGGTGCGGCCCGAGCCGCAGCGTGCGGCCGGCGGCGGCCAGCAGCGCCAGCTCCGCGTCCTCCCAGCCGCCTTCCGGGCCGACGCACCAGACGAGATCCCCGGCGTCCCGCAGCTCGGCGGTGCGGGCGGCGCCGAGCGACAGCAGGGACGCAGGGCCGCACCGGCCGTCCCCGTCGTCGCGCCAGGCGCGGGCGCGGTCGCGCGCCGCACCGGTGAAGAACAGGGCCCCGGGGCGGCCCGCGACCAGGGCTGCGGGCGACACCGGCTCGGTGAGGTCGGGCGTCCAACTGCGACCGGATTGCTTGCCGGCGCCGCGCAACAGCGAACACCAGCGGTCGCGACGCCCTTCGCCGGGCCAGACCTCGCCGCGCGCGGTCAGCAGGGGCACGATCTCGTGCGCGCCCAGCTCGACCGCCTGCTCGAGCGTGGTTTCGAAGCGCTTGCCCTTGGTGACGCCGCAAGCCAGCACCAGACGCGGCCGCGCCAGTTCGAATCCGTCCCGGTGCGACCCGCGCACCAGCACACGGGCGCCGCGCGCCCTGGTGCCTGCGGATTCGCCGCCGGCGGATTCGGCGCCGGCGTACTCGGCCAGCACGACGCCGGCGCGCCCGTCGACCAGACGCAACGGGTCGCCCGTCCGCGCGCGCATCACGTGCAGCAGGTGGTGGCTCTCCTCGGCGCCGAGGCGGAACTCGTCACCGGGGCCGGGCAGGGGCGCGCCCGCGGGCAGCTCGAGATGGTAGGTATGCAAGCGACCCTCCTGGCGGCACGGCGGCGGTCAGTCGACGAGCCCGCGGCCGGGCGCGGGGACCCGGGACGCGAGACCGGCACGCAGCGGCTCGAGCCGCGCCTTCTCGTCGGCGGAGAGCTTGTCCGGCGTCCAGGCCAGGATCCGCACCAGCTGGTCGCCGCGATCGCTGCGGTGCAGGCGGGGCATGCCCTTGCCGCGCAGCCGGAAAACCTTGTGGGTCTGGGTGCCGGCCGGGACCTTCAGCGCCACGCGCCCGTCGAGCGTCGGCACTTCGACCTTGACCCCGAGCATGAGGTCGACCGGCGAAACGGGCACGTCGATGAGCAGGTCGTCGCCCCGGCGCTCGAAGATCTCGTCCTCGCTCACGTCGAAGACCACGCGCAGGTCGCCGGTCCGGCCGCCCCGCTCGCCGCCGTCGCCGTGCCCCTGCATGTCCATGTAGTTGCCGCGCGACACCCCGGCGGGGATGCGCACCTCGACGGTCTCTTCGCCGCGCACGGTGCCGGTGCCGCGGCACGCGCCGCAGGGGTCGGTCACCACGCTGCCGCGCCCGCCGCAGCGGTTGCAGGCGACTTCGGTGACCATCTGGCCGAGCAGCGTCCGCACCACCTGCCGGCGCCGGCCGCTGCCGTGGCATTCCGGACAGTCCGAAGCGCCGCTGCCGTGGGCCCCGCCGCTGCCGCCGCATTCCTTGCACGCCACCTGCTTGCGCAGCTTGACCTTTTTGTGCACCCCGTCGGCGGCTTCACGCAGGGTGATCGCGACCTTGACCTGGAGGTCGCGGCCCCGGCCGCGCCCGCCGCCGGCGCCGCCACCGCCGCCGAAGACGTCCCCGAAGCCGCCGAAATTGCGCAGAAAGGACGCGAGCGCGTCGTTCATGTCCATCCCGCCCATGCCGCCGAAGCCGCCGCCCGGGCCGCTCGGCTGTTCGAAGGCGGCGTGGCCGTACTGGTCGTACTGCGCGCGCTTCTGCGGGTCCTTCAGCGCTTCGTAGGCCTCGGTGGCCTCGCGGAACTTCTCGGCCGCCGTGGGGTCGTCGGGGTTGCGGTCGGGGTGGTGCTTGATGGCCAGCTTGCGGTAGGCCTTCTTGATCTCGGCCTCGCCCGCGTCGCGTCCGATCTCGAGCACCTCGTAGTAGTCCCTCTTCTGGGCCATCCCGAGCGCCTTTCGTTCAGCGAGCCACCACGACGCGGCAGGGCCGCAGCACCAGGTCGCCGAGCCGGTAACCGGCCTGCGCCACCTCCAGGACGGAGCCGGACTCGGCGCCGTCCCCTTCCATCTGCATCACGGCCTCGTGGATCCCCGGATCGAACGGGTCGCCCTTCGCCGTCGGGATGGGCACGAGCCCGCGCGCGCCGAGGATCTCGCGCAACCGGCCGTGGATCAGGCCGACCCCGCTGCGGATGGCCTCGGCGTCGCCGGTCGTGGCCGCGGCGGCGGCCCCGGTCGCCCGCTCGAAGTTGTCCAGCACGTCGAGCAGGTCGCGCAAGACATCCGCCACCGCGAAGGTCTGGGCCTCGGCGATCTCGCGGCGGGCGCGCTTGCGCACGTTTTCCAGCTCGGCGTGTGCGCGCAGCCACTTGTCCTTGTAATCGTCGCGCTCGCGCGCGAGTTCGGCCAGGGCGTCCGCGCCGGCGTCCGTCGTGTCGTCGGCGCCCTCGCCAGGGAGTTCGGCGCCGGCCGCACCGGTCTCCGGGGAGGCGGGCTCGCCGCCGTCCGGCGTCGGCAGATCCTGTTCGGTCATGTCCATCCTTCCTGTCCGCGTGGCAGTTGCTTGAGGCCCTGGATCAGGACCTGCATCCCGGCGATGGTGCGGTCGTAGGACATCCGGCGCAAGCCGAGCACCGCCAGCACGCCCCGCCGCTCCCCCAGCAGGAAGGGCGAAGAAACCAGGCTGAAGGCCTGCAGCTCACCGATCGGATTCTCCGACCCGATCCAGATCGCGATGCCCTCCTCGTTCTCCGGGCTGAGCCGCCGCAGCGCGGAGCGGATCTCGCGCGGCGACTCCAGGAACTTCACCAGTTGCTTGAGCTGGCCCGGGTCGGAGAACTCGGGCTCGTCCAGGACATTGGCCACGCCCATCAGCTCGAGATCGGCGGCTTCCACATCGTCGAAGAGCGACGCGCCGTTGCGCGCGACGTCGCGGGCGATCCTGCCGGCGTCGCTGTCGTCGGTTTCGAGCGACGCGAGCACGCCGTGGCGGATCTCGTCGATGGTGCGGCCGCTGATGCGTTCGCTCAGGATGCGCGCGGCGTCGTCGAGCGCCTCGGGCGTGACGTCGAGGTCCACGGCGAAGGTGCCGGTCCGCACCAGCGCGTTGTCCAGGACCAGCACCATCAGGACGCGCCGGTTCTCCTTCGGGTAGAGATCCAGCCGCCGGGCGCGCACCTCGTCCCAGGCCGGCCCCAGGATGATCCCGATGTTGTCGGTCAGGCGGCACAGCAACGCCGCGAGGGCCTTGACCATCGCGTGCGTGCCGCGGGAGCGCTCGAGTTCCCGATCCACCAGGGACTGCAGGCTGCGGCCGGCGGTGGCCTCGCCCGGCGCCGCCACCAGCAGCCGGTTCACGAAAGCCCGGAACCCGGCGTCGGTGGGGACGCGACCCGCCGAGACGTGGGGCTTGGCGAGCAAACCGTCCCGCTCGAGCCGGCCCATGTCGCCGCGCACCGTCGCGGAACTCACCGAACTGCCGAGCCACTGGACCACCAGGGCGGAACTCACCGGCTGGCCGGTGCGGCTGTACAGCCGCACGACGGCTTCCAGGACCGTGGCGAGTCTGGCGTCCCCGTTGATCATTCTGCTCCTCCCGCCGCGCACGTTCCCGTCTCGACATCACAAGTTAGTCCGAACGATTTCGGGGTGTCAACCCGGGCGCCGTCCGCTGGACGGCCGCCGGTCGAGTCCCCACCGGTCAAGCCGGCGAACAACACCTCGACGTCGTCGATCCTCAGGCGACCCCGCGCGGTCAGGGCCAGACGCCCGCGCGCGCGCCGCCACAAGCCGTCGGCCTCGCCGCGCGCCAGGACGGCTTCGTTCGCCGGCAGGTCGCGCAGGGGCGCTCCGGCGGCCGTGCGCAACGGCAGGAACATGCGTTCGAGGCGGCGGGCCGCGGGATCGAGACGATCGACCCGGGCCTCGGGCAAGCGGCCCGCCTCCGCTTCGGCGACGTAACGCGTCAGGTCGGCGAGGTTGGCGTAGCGTCGATTCCCGGCGAAGCCGTGGGCCCCGGGCCCCAGCCCGAGGTAGGGCGCCCGACGCCAGTAGGCGGCGTTGTGGCGCGACCTCTGGCCTGGCAGGCAGAAGTTGGAGATCTCGTACTGGTCGTACCCCAGGCGCGCCAGATCCTCGCAGGCGCCCAGGTACAGGGACTCGACCTCGGCGTCGCGGGGACGGGGCAGCCGGCCGGCGGCGACCGCCGCCGCCAGGGGCGTGCCCGCGTGCAGTTCGAGGATGTAGAACGAGACGTGGCCCACGCCGAGGTCGCGGGCCTCGGCGAACTCGCGCGCGAGCCGGTCGCGGCGGCAGCCCGGCGCCAGGATCCAGTCGGCGCTGACGCGGGGGAATCGCGCCACGGCCAGGCGCAGGGCGGCGCGGGCGCGGTCGGGTTCGCAGCGGCGGCCGAGCAGGCGCAGCACGTCCGGGTCGAGGCTCTGCACGCCCAGGCTGATGCGGCCGACGCCCGCCTCCCGCCAGGCATCGGCGCGGCCTTCGTCGAAACTTTCGGGATTCGCTTCGGCCGTCACCTCGGGCCGCGGTGCGCGGGCCAGGCGACCCCAGGTGCCCTGGAGCAGGCGGATGAAGAGGTCTGGCTCCAGGACCGAGGGCGTGCCGCCGCCGACGTAGCAGGTCTGCGCCGGCCGCCGCCCGTCGCGCAGCGTCGAGCAAACGGCGCGGCGCAGGTCGAACTCGGCGAGTACGGCCTCGACCAGGCGCCGGCGGGACGCGCCGTCGTGGTGGTCGGTGCGGGGGAAGTGGCAGTAGGAGCAGAGGGACGCGCAGAAGGGCACATGGATGTAGACACCGCCGCCCGGGCGGCGCCGAGGCGGCGGTCGCTGCGCAGACACGGCGGTCACCGGATCAGGTCGCCGATCCGGGACAGGCGCGGCAGGAAGCGCTGCGCGTCCCAGGACCAGTAGATGAAGATCGCCTTGCCCTTGACCAGTTCCTGGTCGAGCGGTCCCCAGCCGCGGCTGTCGTAGCTGTTGTCGCGGTTGTCGCCCATCATGAAGATCGTCCCGGACGGCACCACGAACGGCGCGGCCGCGGCGGTCGCGGCGGCGTGCACCGCGCTCATGTGGCGGCTCATCTCCATGACGGTCAGGGATTGGCGGCCGTCGACGTGAGCGCGCAGGGGCTCGAGGTCGGCGGCCAGCGCGGCCGGATCGAGCCCGGTGCCGGCGGCGACAGCGGCCTCGACCATCTCGACGAAACGGCGCGGCGTGAGGCCCTCGGTGCGCAGCGCCTCGGCCAAACCGTACTCGCGCCCGAACGCCCGCCCGCCCGCGGCCGGGTCGTGCAGGGTGTGGGGCGGGTTGCGCGCCCCGGCGGACTGCATCTGGGTCACGCGGCCGGGATGGTCGAGCGCATCCTCGTACAACTCGCTGTTAACGCGCAGCAGGCCCTGCCGCACCTCGACGCGGTCGCCGGCGACGGCGACGCAGCGCTTGATGTAGTCCTGCGTGCGGTCCTTGGGGAACTCGAACACGATGATGTCGCCGCGGCGCGGCGCCCGCAACGCCGGCAGCTTCAGCACGGGCAGGTCGTCCGCGAGCGTCCAGTTCACCAGGGGGATGCGGATGCGCTCGGGCGTCTTCGCGCCGTAGAGGTACTTGTTCACGAACAGGAAATCCCCCACCAGCAACGTGTTGACCATCGAGGGCGAAGGGATCCGGAACGCCTGGATCACGAACTGGCGGATCACCAGCGCCACCAGAACGGCCGTGCCGATCGGCTTGACGTAGTCCGCCCACAGGCGCCGGCGGAACCCCGTGCGCGCCGGCCCGCGTTCTTGCGCCGACCCGCGTTCTCGTGCCGACCCCCGCCCCCGCGCCCCCTGCTGCCTATTGCGACCGAACATCGTGGCGATCCTTCCTCTGTGCGGGCCGAGGCCCGGTTCGTGCCTCAACGGTCCCGGTTAGCGTTCGACCTTGAGCAGGGCCATGAACGCCTCCTGGGGGATCTCGACGGCCCCCACCTGCTTCATGCGGCGTTTGCCTTCCTTCTGCTTCTCCAGCAGTTTCCGCTTGCGCGAGATGTCGCCGCCGTAGCACTTGGCGGTCACGTTCTTGCGGAAGGGCTTGACGGTCGTGCGCGCCACCACGCGGGTGCCGATCGACGCCTGGATCGCCACCTGGAACATCTGCCGCGGGATCAGCTCCTTGAGCTTCCGGCACAGCTCGAGGCCCCAGTTGTACGCGCCGTCCCGGTGCACGATGCAGGCCAGGGCGTCGACCGGATCGCCGTTGATGAGCAGGTCGAGCCGGATCAGGTCGCCCGGGCGGTGGGCCAGGTACTCGTAGTCGAGCGAGGCGTAGCCCTTGGTCACCGACTTCAACTTGTCGTAGTAGTCGACCACCAGCTCGTTGAGCGGCAGGTCGAACTCCAGGGTCACCCGTTCGGTGTCGATGTACTCCATCTTCTTCTGCACGCCGCGCCGCTCCAGCGTGATCTGGATGACGTTGCCGATGAACTCCTTGGGCGTGATCACGGTGGCGCGCACGATGGGCTCGCGGATCTGCAGCGTGTCGTGCGGCGACGGCATCAGCGCCGGGTTCTCCACCAGCAGGGTGCGCCCGTCCTTGGTGTCGACCTCGTACTCCACGTTGGGGAGCGTGGCGATCAGGTTCAGGTCGTATTCCCGCTCGAGGCGCTCCTGGACGATCTCCATGTGCAGCAGGCCCAGGAAGCCGCAGCGGAAGCCGAAGCCGAGCGCGGCGCTCTTCTCGGGCTCCCAGGTCAGCGAGGCGTCGTTGAGCTGCAGCTTCTGCAGCGCGTCCTTCAGCTCGTTGTAGGCGTCGTTGTCCGTCGGGTAGAAGCCGCTGAAGACCATCGGCTTGGCCTCGGCGTAGCCCGGCAGCGGCGCCGCGCAGGGCCGCTCGGCGAGGGTCACGGTGTCGCCGACGCGGATGTGGCGCACGTCCTTGGCCCCGGTCGCGATGTAGCCGACCTCGCCCGCCGACAGGTGCTGGCGCGGCACGCGCTGCAGCCGGAACCAGCCGATCTCGCCGATGTCGTGGACTCGGTCCTGGCGGATCAGCTTGACCTTGTCCCCCTTGCGCAGCGTGCCCTCCATGACCCGCAGGTAGGCGACCGCGCCGACGTAGGGGTCGAACAGGGAGTCGAAGATCAGCGCCTTGACCGGCGCCTCGGGATCGCCGGCCGGCGGCGGCACCTGTGCGATGATCGCCGCGAGCAGCTCGTTGATGCCCGCGCCCGACTTGGCGCTGACCATCAGCACCTCGGAGCGCTGGCAGCCGATCAGGTCCCCCAGCTGGTCGGCCACGTACTCCGGGCGCGCCGCCGCCAGGTCGATCTTGTTGATCACCGGCAGGATCGTCAGCCCGTGCTCGACGGCCAGGTAGAGGTTGTTGATGGTCTGCGCCTGGACGCCCTGCACGGCGTCGACGACCAGCAGGGCCCCCTCGCAGGCGGCGAGGCTGCGCGAGACCTCGTAGTTGAAGTCGACGTGGCCCGGCGTGTCGATGAGGTTCAGGACGTAGGGCACGCCCGCGGTCGCGTAGGTCATGCGGATCGGGTGGCTCTTGATGGTGATGCCGCGCTCCTGCTCGAGGTCCATGGAGTCCAGCACCTGGGCCTTGAGATCCTTGCCCTTGAGCGTGCCCGTATACTCGAGCAGACGGTCGGCCAGCGTCGACTTGCCGTGGTCGATGTGGGCGATGATGCAGAAGTTGCGCGTGCGTTCCATCTCGGTCATCGTCGCATCCCGGTTCGTCGTGTCAAAACGTGGCGGACCAGCCCAGGGCGGCGGCTCCGGCCGGTCGGCCCGCAGCGGGCAACTCGATCGGCTGGAGGACGTCGCCGGGATCCCAGTCCGACGGAACCGGCACCGGGTCGTGTTCGAACCGGTGCAGGTGGGCGCCGACGTAGGCGTCGAGCGCCATGATGAACATCGCTCCGGCCGACCACCAGGCGTTGTCGCGGGCCAGCTCGCGGTACTCCTCGGCCTGCGCCCAGTAGAAGTCCCGGACCGTGGCGTTCCCGGTCGCGTCCCGCCAGTCCAGCAGGCGCTCGGCCTTGCGATCGTACATCAGCAGGCGCGTCCAGTAGAACATCTCCGCGCCGAAGGCCAGCACGCCGCGCCAGCCGTTGTCCGCGTAGAGCTGCCCCCAGCCGGGGAACACGGGCGTCATCAGCGTCGCCAGGGTCGGGCTGACCGGCGCGGCGAGGCGGAACTCCCGGACCGCGAGCGGTGCGGCGGCCGTCGTCGCGGTGCTGTCGGTCAACGCCGAGGAACTGTCGGCCGTCGCCCTCCCCGCGTCGGCGCGGCCGGACGCGGTCGCCAGGACCACCGCGGCGATGATCAGGATCGCGCTCGGCCTCATCGCTCCTCCCCGTCCCTTCGTCCCCGCCCGTCTCCCCGCCCGTCGTGCGGGAGGGTCGGCACGCGGACCCGCACGCCGCGCGGCAGCAGCCGCAGTTCGTGGCGGCCGGCAGGCAGGCGCCCGGGCTCACCGTCCCAATGCACCGCCGCCGCGGCGTCGAGGCCGACGGTCGCGCCGACGAGCCGACGCATCACGACCCGCGGGTCGGCGACGTGCGTGCCGCGGAGGCCGCGCGGCAGCAGACGGACCAGATCGCGGCGCCGCATGGCCGGCACGAGGCAGAGGTCGAGCAACCCGTCGCACGGGTCGGCCTGCGGGGTCAGCCGGAAACCGCCGCCGCAGCGCGGGCCGTTGCCGATCTCGGCCAGCATCCAGTCCCCCTCGAGCACCGGCACGCCGGCCGCTCCGCGCAGTTCCCAGCGGACGCGGGCGGGGCGGCAACGCCCCAGCGGTCCCACGGTCGCCAGGGGGTAGCGCAGGCGGCCCCATCTCCGGTCGACGGCGGCCGCCGCCCGCGCCACCTCGCCGTCGAGCAGCAGGCCGCAGGAATTCACGAACACCCGGCCGGCGAACTCCGCGACGTCGACCGCGACCGTGCGCCCGTCGCGGATCGCGCCCGCGCCCGCGGCCGCGTCGGCGATGCCCAGGCCGTGGGCGAAGTCGTTGCCGCTGCCGGTCGGCAACACCACCAGGGTGGCGGTCGTTCCGGCCAGGCCGCGCACGGCCTCGCTGATCGTGCCGTCGCCCCCGGCGACGGCGACCCAGGCGTGCCGCTGCGCCGCTTGCGAGGCCAGCGAGGTCGCTTCGTGGGCGCGGGCGGTGATCAGGATCTCGGGTTCGAGGCCCGCTCCGCGCAACAGGGCCGCTGCAGCGGCCGGGTCGAGGCGCCCGCGACGGGGGCCGGCGACGGGGTTGAGGATCAGCGCCGCCGTTTCCATGCCTGCTCCGTGAGCCGCGCGGGCAGGCGCGAAAAACGCGGCTCGCGCCGCGTCGCACGCCCGGTGGCCGGTCTGGCGGGAATGTGTGGGAATCGAACCCACCTCGGACGGTTCAACGCGCCCGACACAGGGATTTGAAGTCCCGGGAAGCCACCAGGCCCCATCCACTCCCGTGCACGCAGGTCAGGATACACCAGAGTCCCGGCCGGACCCACCGAAAATCAGCGCGTCGCCGCGATCATCTCCACCTCGACCAGCGCGCCGACCGGCAGGGCGGCGACCCCGACGGCGGAGCGGGCGGGGCAGTCGGTGGTGAAGAATTCGCGGTAGACCTCGTTGAACGCCGCGAAGTCGCCCATGTCCGCCAGGAACACGGTGACCTTCACGACGTCGGCCAGGGAGGCGCCGCCGGCCTCGACCACGGCCCGCGCGTTGTCCAGGGCGCGGCGGGCCTGCTCGACCACACCGCCGCTGACGAACTTGCCCGTGGCGGGGTCGAGGCCGATCTGGCCGGCCGTGAACACGAGCCCGGCGGCGGCGATGCCCTGGCTGTAGGGGCCGACGGCGGCCGGCGCCTGGGTCGTTGCCAGCACCTTGCGGGTCATGGCAGGTCCTCCTTCGGCGTCACTCGACCGTGACGCTCTTGGCGAGATTGCGCGGCTGATCGACGTTGCAGCCGCGCATGACGGCGATGTGGTAGGCCAGCAGCTGCAGGGGCACGACGGCCAGCAGCGGCGACAGGATCTCCGAGGAGGCGGGGATGCGGATGACGTGGTCGCTCATGGCGGCGATCTCTTCCTCGTCCTCGGTCACGATGCTGATCACCTTGCCCGAGCGGGCTTTCACTTCCTGCACGTTGCCCTTGATCTTCTGGTAGCTGCCGTCGCGCGTGCAGATCACGACCACGGGCATGTCGGGGTCGATCAGCGCGATGGGCCCGTGCTTCATCTCGGCCGCGGGGTAGCCCTCGGCGTGGATGTAGCTGATCTCCTTCAGCTTCAGGGCGCCCTCGAGCGCGATCGGGAAATTGTAGCCGCGGCCGAGGTACAGGAAGTTGCTGTGGTCCTTGTACGCGGCGGCGATCTCGCGGATCTCCTCGTCGCGGGCCAGGATCTGCCGGATCTTCTCCGGGATGCGCTGCAGCTCCTCGAGCAGGCGCATGCCCCGCTCGCTGGAGATCGAGTGGCGACGGCCGAGCATGATCGTCAGCAGCACCAGGATCGTCACCTGGCTGGTGAACGCCTTGGTCGAGGCGACGCCGATCTCGGGCCCGGCGTGGATGTAGATGCCGCCGTCGGTTTCCCGGGCGATCGTCGAGCCCACGACGTTGGTGATGCCCAGCACCTTGGCGCCGCGCCGCTTGGCCTCGCGCATGGCCTCGAGCGTGTCGATGGTCTCGCCGCTCTGGCTGATCGTCAGGCAGAGGGTGCCGGGCTCGATCACCGGCGAACGGTAACGGAACTCCGAGGCGTACTCCACCTCCACCGGGATGCCCGCGTGCTCCTCGATGAGGTACTCGCCGAGCAGTCCGGCGTGGAAACTCGTGCCGCAGGCCAGGATGATGATGCGGCGGACGTTGCGCAGCTCCCAGTCCGTGAGCCGCAGGCCGGACAGCTTCACGTCGCCGCTCTCGGGCAGGATGCGCCCGCGGAAGGCGTCGACGATGGTCTCGGGCTGCTCGTGGATCTCCTTGAGCATGAAGTGCGGGTAGCCGCCCTTCTGGATCCGGTCGAGGTCCCAGGTGATCTCCTGGATCTCCTTGGTCAGCAGCTCGTTGCGGATGCCCAGGACGCGGACGTTGTCCGGTGTCAGCACCGCGAGTTCGCCGTCGTCGAGGTAGATGACCTGGCGCGTCTCGCCCAGGATCGCCGCCACATCGCTGGCCAGGTAGTTGGT
>JANOEP010000025.1:0-57760 GCA_031441465.1 bacterium
GGACCTTGTGGCAAAGATCGAGAGCTACGTCGCGACGTACAACCGCGAGACCAAGCCGTTCGCCTGGACCGCAACCGCCGATTCGATCCTGGCCAAGATCGAACGGTTATGTATAGCTATTGCCGGGACAGGACACTAGGCCGGAGTACCACCGGGGACTGTTCCGTGTTAGCTTGAGGTACGGCTTTGGCACGCGATCTGCACCGGCAACCGGCGAATCGGGAACAACCCCAAAGCCGGCGCGTCGCCAGGGCCACCGGAAAGGAATCCCCGTGCCCGGTCAACGTCTGCGTATGCTGTTGCTGGCCCTGTCGCTCCCGCTGCTGGGGATCGTCGGCTGTGGCGGCGGCGGGAATGACGGGCCAGGGCCGGACCCCGATCCCGACCCGGACGGGCCCCTGGTGGCCGGCCGGGTCTTGCTGACCCCGTCCGCATCGCGGCTCTACGACTCCCCGCCGGACTGGACACCGGACGATCGCCTGCTCGTCTTCACCGGCCCACCCGGCGGCAACGTGTGGCGCCTGGAGGCCGGGGGCGGCGCACCCGTGGCCTTGACCGACACGTTGAGCACCTCCTGGACCGCGGGCGCCTACGCGCCGGGGTGCCTGGCCGAGGGCCGTGTCGCCTTCTATCAGGGCTGGCTGACCGGCGACAGGACCATGCACATCATGACGGTCGACACCGCGGCGGTGGCCGGCGTTCCGGCGCCCGTGGTGCTGCGGCGCTTCACCGGCTCCGCGGTGGGCCTGGCCGAGAACCAGGCCTCGTCGCCCCAGACGCTCACCTACTCGCGCTACGGGCGCCGCGCCGCCGGGCTGTGGCGCGCCCCCTGGCTGATGGAGTGGCGCGACGAGGACCGGACCGAATCGGTCGTGAGCCGCAGCCCCGTCTTCCTGCGCGGAGCCACGGATGTCCGCATCTCGCGTGACGGCTTGCGCGTGGCGTTCGTCGACGCCGACAAGCAGGTGTCGTGGATGGAGTTCGAAAGCGATGCCGTCACGGTCGTCGGCGCCGGCGTGGCGCCGAGTTGGCGCGGCGACGGCGCCGCCATCGGCTACCTCGACCACGACGGCGACTACGTCGTGTTCGATCTGGAGAGCGGCCGGGCGACGGTCTACGAAGCCACGTCGCTGCGGCTCAGCCAGCCCGTCCTCTCCTGGGCGGGCGACCGCATCGCCTACCTGATCCACGCCGACGACAAGGTCGGGCTCGCCGTCGGCACGCTGCTCCCTTGAAAGCGCAGCGCCCGGAGCCGCGGCTTGGCCGGCTCCGGGCGCTCCCTTCAGCTTCCCGCACCTCAGCGCTGCAGCAGCCCCACCGATACCTTCGGGTTCATCAGCAGGTAGTCTCCCTTCGCATCCGCGCCGCGCCCGATCAGATCGGCGACCTCTGTGGGTGTCAGCTTCTGGTCGAGGGCCAGCAGCTTGGCGGCCAGGTTGCAGGCCTGAGGCGCCGCCATCGAGGTGCCGGACATGCGCATACGCCGGCCGCCGGGCACGTAGCTCGGCACTTCGAAGCCGTTCGCGTAGACCCGGACGTTCTTGCCGGAGCTGGTGAAGCTCGTGGGCTCGCCGGCCTGGTCGACCGCGCCGACGACCAGCAGGTTGGGCAGCGTGAATGAGGCCGGGATGTTGATGTCGAAGGCCACGTCGTTGTCGTCGTTGCCCGCGGCGCAGACGAACAGGATCCCCGGCGAGCCGGTGATCGCCTCCCGCAGCCCCTGCTCGAGGATGCCCAGCAGCTTGGCCGCCTCACGCGAGCGCTCCTCGACCGAAGCCCCCCAGCCGTTGGCCTCGAGGATGCCCTCGATCTCCTTCAGACCCCAGCCCCAGCTCATGTTGACGACACGCACGCCGCGGGCCCGGAAGTAGGCCGCCGTGCGGCCGTAGGACGCGGCGTGGCGCCGGGCCATCTCCTCGGTCAACAGCCGCGGCACCGTGTGCCAGTCGAACGAGATGCGCGCCGCGAGCAGGCGGGCGTACGGGTTGCCGCGCACGGCGATGCCGGCGACGTGCGTCCCGTGGGCGTAGAGACCGCACAGGCTCAGGTCTTCGAGCAGGCCCTGCACCTGCGACGGTTCCAGCCCGGCGAGAAGGGCCTTCAGCGCCGAGGCCTCGACCGAGTCGAGCCCCGACTGGACGTCCATGAAGCCCTTCATGTGGTCCATGGCGGTGCCGATGCGCGGGGCCTCGGCGCCGAGCGGGAAGAGCAGCTCGACGCTGTCGCGGCCGTCGTAGTCGAAGGCGATGCCGTGGATGTCGTCGACGTAGCCGTTGCTGTCGTTGTCGATCCCGTCGGGCTTCTCGCCGGGATTCACCGTGAAGTCGTCCGCGAACACCGAGACGTCCACGCCGGAGTCCCAGATCGCGACCGTCACCGGCGCCAGGCCCAGGCCGTCCTCGAGCCTGGCCTCGCGCTCGTCCCAGATGTCCTGCTTGACCGTCTCGCGGGCGGCGATGAAGTCGCCGTAGACCTCCAGCAGCGAATCCTTCAGGGGCAGCGCGTAGCGCAGGGCGTAGCCCAGGTTGACCACCTGGCCGGCGAGGTCGGAGCTCAGGGCGCCCGAGGCGGCGACCACGGGATCGAGCTGGGCCTGGACCATGCCCAGCACGAGGTTCTCGCTGAGGATCTCGGCGCGGCCCTTCTGCTGGACGATGCGGTCGCGGACGAGGTCCCAGGGCAGCGCCGCGACCTGCTCGCGCAGCCGGCTGCGGAACGCCGCGTTGTAGGCGGCGCCGGTGTCGTCGCCGGCGTCGCGGCGGGCGCGGACCATCGCCACGGCCGTGAGGCCTGAGGTGAGCCGGGAGGCCTCCTTGTCCTCGATGGCGCGGATTTTCTCGACCAGGGCGAGGGCGCGCTCGTCCTCGCGCTTCATCAACGCCAGCGTCAGCTGGACGCCGTACATGCGCTGCAGCGTGGCCGGGTCGGTGATGTCGTAGGCCTCGAGATCGGCGGCGACGTCCGCGCCCACCTGCGCGACGAACGCGTCGAACTCGGCGTCGGAGCGCAGCAACTCGGACACGGTGCCCGTCACCGCATAGGTGTGACGCGGCAGGTCGTCGAGGGTCTTGACCGGGAGCTTCGCGGCGGCGGCGACGGCCGCGGCCAAGGTCACGGCCAGGATCGGGACCCAAGCCGCAGCGGGGCGGCGCAGCAACATCGGCATGACGGTCTTCCTCCTCAGGGACGGGTCGCAGCCGGCCACATCCCGGTTCGGACGCGGCGACAGTCGGCAGGTTGCACGGCGCGGCGCGCAACCCGATCGACCCCGGCCCACTCTACGCGATCGCCGCCCGCGATGGAAACGGGGAAGCGGCGCGAATCGGGGCTTGGCGCGGCGGGGGGCGGCGCCCATCATGGGGACCATGACGCCGGCCGGGCTGAGAGCCGGCCGGAGGGTGCGCGCCGCAGGAGGCCCCGTGTCCACCTGGAAAGTGATCCTGATCGCCGTCGGACTGGCCATGGACGCCTTCGCGGTGAGCGTCGGGGCCGGGACGTCCGGCCGCGCCGTCGGGCGTCGCGCGGCCTTCCGGTTGGCGTTCCATTTCGGCCTGTTCCAGGCGCTGATGCCGATCCTGGGCTGGTGGCTGGGGTCGCGCGCGGCCGCCGGCCTGGCGCCGGTGGACCACTGGGTCGCCTTCGGGCTGCTGGCCTTCATCGGCGCCAGGATGGTGCGCAACGGGCTCACGCCCGACGGGGCGCCCCGCGCCGGCGACCCCTCGCGGGGCGCGTCGCTGGTGATGCTGAGCGTGGCCACGAGCATCGACGCGTTCGCCGTCGGGTTGAGCCTGGCCATGCTGGGGGTGAGGATCTGGGAGCCGGCGGCGGTGATCGGCGTGGTGACGGCCCTGATGACCTGGGTCGGCCACCGCGCGGGCAGCCGTCTGCGCGGCGCTCTGGGGCGGGGTCCCGCCCTCGGCGAGCGGTTGGAGATCGCCGGCGGGATCCTGCTGATCCTGGTTGGCCTGAACATCCTGGTCGGGCACCTGCGCGCCTGACCGGTTTGCCCGTCAGACCGCCAGCAGCTCCCCGGCGACCTCGTCCGCCAGGGCGGCCGCGGCCAAGGCGTCCTCGTCCACCACGAACTGGTCCAGGTGCGCCAGGAACAGCGTCACCAGGCGCGGGTCGAAGTGGCTGCCGCTGTCCTTCTTCAGAATTTCCACGCACTTCTCCAGCGGGAAAGCGGGCTTGTAGGCGCGCTCGTGGCTGAGCGCGTCGAACACGTCCACCAGCCCGACGATGCGCCCGAAGATGTCGATCTCCTCGCCGCGCAGGCCCCGCGGGTAGCCCGTGCCGTCCCACTTCTCGTGGTGCTGGAGCGCGACCAGCGCCGCCGTCTGGAAGACTTCCCGGTTCGAGCCCGCCAGGATCTGGTGACCCAGATCGGCGTGGGTCATCATGAGGCTCCGCTCATCGTCCGTCAGCCGTCCCGGTTTGTTGAGGATGGCGTCGGGGATCGCGATCTTGCCCACGTCGTGCAGGGGGGCCGCCATCTGCAGCAGTTGCGCGCGCTCCTCGTCGATCCCCGCGAGGCGGGCCAGGCGGTACGAATGCCGCGCCACGCGCTTGACGTGGTAGGCCGTCTCCTGCGAGCGGCTTTCGACGACCTCGCCGAGGGTATGGATCATCTCGCGCTGGGTCTCGACGACTTCGAGGTTCAGGTGCAGGTTTTCCAGCGCCACCCGCACGTTTGCCGCATAGGACTTGATCAGGCCGCGAGTCAGATCCGTCAGGGGCAGGGACGACTCGAGGTAGAGGTGCCCGAAGGCCTCGTTCGCGGCGGTGAAGAGACCCGCATACCAGGTGTCGCCGAAAATGTCGGCTTCTCCGGGCCAGCAGCTGCACAGGCGCTCGCTCACGGTGTCGTCGCAGGCGTCGGCCGCGTCCCGGCCTTGCAGTTCGGCGAACGCGCCCGCGCCCTCCAGGATCACACAGCGATGGCCGTGGCGCACGGTCGAGAGACCCGAGACGCCGCCTTCGTCGCCGCCGCCGGCTTCCAAGATCTCGGCGAAGTTGCGCAGGGCGCCCCGCCGGAATCCCTCCGGATCGGCGTGCTCGAAGAGCCGCCCCGACAGGCGGCTGATCAGCTCGAAGCCGACCCGGTGCCGCTCGATCATGCGCATGTCCCGGTAACCGCGCAGGGCGGCCGTGACGGCGGTGAACAGTTTCTGGGACGTCAGCTCGGTCTTGGCCTTGTAGTCGTTGATGTCGTAGGAGGAGACGACCTCCTGCTCGGGAGCCTGTCCGGGTTGTCCCGTCCGCAGGATGATGCGCACGAAGCTGTTGCCGAGTTCGTGGCGGATTTTCCGGACGGCCTGCAGCCCCGCGTCGTCGCACTCCATCACCACGTCGAGCAGGACCAGGGCGATGTCCGGGTGCTCGCGCATCCGCTCCACCGTCTCGCGGCCGGAGTAGGCGCTGACGAACGACAGGCTGCGGCCCTCGAAGATGAAGCCCGAGAGCACCAGGCGCGTGAGGGCGTGCACTTCCTCGTCGTCGTCGGCGATAAGCAGCTTCCAGCCCGGGGCCGGCGCCGGCGGCGGTCCGCCGGGTTCCTCGGCGGCGAAGATCACCTCGTCGAGATCGAGCGGGATCCCGTCATGCTGCGTCGTCATCGCGGCTCCCGTTCTTCACTGGAAACGTGATCGTGAAGGATGTGCCGCCGCCGGGACTGCTCTCGCAGGTGATCCGACCACCGAGGGATTGCGTCACTGCGGTGTACGCCACGTGCATGCCCAGGCCGCTGCCGCCCTGGCCGCGCTTCGTGGTGAAGAAGGGCTCGTAGAGCTGGCGCCGGACCTCGGGGGTCATGCCGACGCCGTCGTCGTGGTAGACGAGGTGTATCTCGTCGCCGACCAGTTCCGCCGCGATCCCGATCGTTCCCCGTTCCACGCCGTCGAAGCCGTGGATCAGCGAGTTCATGACCAGGTTGGTGACCACGTGCGACAACGCGCCGGGGTAGCTGTCCAGCAGGATGCCCGGAGCGCAATTGATCCCGATTTGGTGCTGCGTCTTCTTCAGCACGGGCCGCAGGCTCAGCAGGATCTCATCGAGGTAGCCGCGCAGGTCGAAGCTGCGCCGCGCCTCCCCGGACTGGTCGACGGCCACGCCCTTGAAGCCCTGGATGAGCTGTGCGGCCCGATCCAGGTTGCTGCGGATCATCCGCATCGATTCGTCGGCTTCGTCGAGGAAGCCGTCGAGGTCCGCCTTCTTCATGCTTGATCGGGCATAGAGGCCGCTCAGGGCCGCCAGCCGTTCCTGGAGGTGAGAAGCGGCCGTCAGGCCGATGCCCACCGGCGTGTTGATCTCGTGGGCCACGCCGGCGACCATGCGGCCGAGCGCCGCCATCTTTTCGCTCTCCAGCAGCTGGTCCTGCTGCTCGTGGATCACGGACAGGTTGTGCTTGTGCAGGGTGATGTCGTAGCCGATGCCCTCGACCGAGAGCAGGCGGCCCTGGTCGTCACAGATCGGGACTTCAAGAATTTCGAAGATCCGCGCCGTGCCGTTACGGTGCCGCAGTTCCGCCTCGTAGGACGGCTGCTGCTCCCCGCGCAGGACGGCCTGCGTCCGGGTTTCGGCCTGCTCATTGAGGGGGGAATCCGTGAAACGCTGCGGCCTCGCCTCCCGGTACTCCTCGGGGGTGTAGCCGAGGACCTGCTCGACCGACGGGCTGATGTAGGCCAGATCGCCGTCGCTTTTCAACGAGTAGAAGATGCAGCGATCCTTGAGGCTCTCCACGAGCAGCCGGTAGCGTTCCCGGCTCGACGCCAGTTCGCGCGTGCGCTCCTCGACCCGCGTCTCGAGTTCCGCGTTCAGGCGGCGCACCTGCTCTTCGGCCTCCTTGCGCGAGGAGATGTCGCGGATGAGGGCGCACATGATCTCCTGATCTTCGAACTGCACCAGGCTGAGCGAGGATTCGACCGGCACGATGCGGCCGTCGCGCAGCTGGTGTACCGAATCCTTGCAGAGCGACCTGTCGCGCTGCAGCCGCTCCCATAGCTGGCTGAACGCCGCCGGCGTGTATTCGGGATTGATGTCGACGGCGGTCAGGTCATGGAATTCATCGCTCGAATACCCATAATAGCGGCACGCCGTCGCACTCACATCGAGGAAGCGTCCCTCGCGCGTGACCCAGAACACGGGGTCGTTGGCGTTGTCGAGCGTGAACGTCTTGAGGCGCAGATCACGGTCGCGCAGCACGCGCTCGGTCACATCCTCGTAGACGGAAACGATCTCGCCGGAAGCGATCCGGTAGACGTAGTTCTCACGCCAGCTGTCGAGCTTGCCGTCGCGGTAGCAGGTCGGGCCCAGGTGCTCCGGCGTCCCCGTCCGCCGGACTCGGCGCAGGACCTCGAGCAGCCCCATGGCGGTCACGCCGGGGAACACCTCGGCCACGTCGCGTCCCAGGATTTCCTCCCGGCGGACCCGGTCCGTGCGCTCGCCGGCCTGGTTCATGTCGGCGATGCGGAAACTCTCACCGTCGTTCGACTCGTAAACCGCCACGCCGGCCCACATGTTGTCGAACAGGCCGCGGTGTCGCGATTCGCTCTGCCGCAGGGCCGCCTCGACCTCGACCCGCCGGGTGATGTCGGTGACGAAGCCCTCGGCGGCGACCAGCGTGCCGTTCTGGTCGTGGACGCCCAATCCCTGTTCCCAGACCCACTTGACCGCTCCTTGACGGGTGGTGATCCGGTACTCGATCTCGTAGGGGCTCCCGTCCCGCAGCGCGGCGTCCATGGCCCGCCAGACCTTCTCGCGGTCCTCGGGATACACGACATCGGCGTGGCGCACCTCGCGGTCGGCGATCAGTTGGTCGGGGCGCCAGCCGGTCAGCTCGGTGCTGCCGACGCTGATGAACTCCACCGGCCAATCGGGCTCGTTGCGGATGCGGAAGACCATGCCCGGCAGGCTGGCGATCAGGGTATCGTACTTGCGGCGATGATCGCTCAACGCCTGCTCGTGCTGCAGGCGCAGGGCCACCTGTTCGGCGAGGTGGCAGGCGAGCGCGATCTCGGCCGGCCGCCAGATCCGCGGCGGGCCGACATGCTCGAAGCACAGCACGCCCATGACTTCCCCCTGCCGCCGCACGGCGACGTCGAGCATCGAGGTGATGCCCTGGGGCCGCAGGTAGGAGTCGGCAAACTCCCGGGTACGTGGATCGTTCTGCGCGATGTGGGCGTCGATGACGTGTTGGCTGCGGATCGCCGCGAAGTAAGCGGGATACTCGCTCGCGCAGACGACGAGGCCATCGCAGGCAAGCGGCCCGCCGGGACTCTGCAGGCTGCAGCAGGTCAGAGAATCCGCCTTGAGGTCCAGGCGCCAGTAGCCGGCCTGACTGACGTTCAAGGCCTGGGCGCCCTTGCGGCAGATGGCGTTCAGGGCCCGGCCGAAGTCCATCCCGTGGATGTCCGGATCTCCGGCCAGCTCCACGATGTGGTGATGGAGCTCCTCCGATCGGTCCGGCGCGATCTCCGGCGGGCACAGCAAATCGAGGTCTCGAATCACGACGGGCGCCTCCCTGGGCTGAAAAGCCAAGTTCCGTCACCCGGCCTTCGGCAGGGTGGGCGCCGCCTTGAGGCGAATCGGCGCGCGGAGCCCGTCGGCGGGTGACCGGAACGCCGTTATTTATCTTGCGATTCAAGATTGATTCAGTAGAATAGCGCCATCGAATCCAGCTCATGCCGAGCGCCACACCGTGACCCGCACCGCGTAAACCGGCACTCGACGCACCGCGCCGCCGGGCACCCGACCGCAGGGATCGTGCCCGTCGGTGAGATCGACCCGAACAGGGGGAATGAACCCATGAACGCCAGGCCCGTGAAACCGCTGCTGCTGCTGATCCTTGTCCTGACCGCATCGGCCGCCATGGCCGCCGACGCTTCCGACGAGTACTCCGTCTTCAGCCTGTCGCCCTACGCCGGCGCGACCTACCTGACGGACGACCTCGGCCTCGAGGACGACATCATCTTCGGTGGCCGCGCCGCGGTCATGTTCATGCCCTGGTTGGGTCTGGAAGGCACGTACGGTTTCAGCGACACCGAGCAGACCGGCACCGCCGCGGCGACCAAGCTGCACCACCTGGGCGCCGACCTGGTGCTGAACCTGATGCCCTTCGAGAAGATCAACCCCTACCTGACCGCCGGCTGGGCCCAGCTCGAGGCCAAGGGCGACTGGCTGCCCACCGGCAAGACCGAGATGAACGGCTGGGAGGCCGGGGCCGGCCTGAAGATCAAGCTGGGCGGCGACAACATCAACCGCCGCGACCTGCGCCTCGAAGTGCGCGACGTCATGAGCGGGCTCGTCAGCGGCCTGCCCAACGACGGCGACATGACCCACAACCTGATCGCCACCGCCGGCTTCAATTTCGCGTTCGGCCGCTGCGGCCGCGACGCCGACCGTGACGGCGTCCGCGACAGCGACGATGGATGTCCAGAGACTCCGGCCGGCGCCACGGTCGACGCGGAGGGCTGCCCGTTCGACAGCGACGGTGACGGCGTCTTCGACGGCCTCGACCAGTGCGCCGAGACCCCGCGGGGCGCGAGCGTCGATTCCTACGGTTGCCCGACCGATGGCGACGGCGACGGCGTCCTGGACGGCCTCGACAAGTGCCCGGACTCGGCTCCCGGCACCGTCGTGGACGCCCGCGGCTGCGTCAGCGACGTCGACAGCGACCACGACGGCGTCTTCGACCGGGCCGACAAGTGCCCCGAGACTCCCGCCGGCGTCAAGGTCGACACCAGCGGCTGCCCGCTCGACAGCGACCGCGACGGCGTCTTCGACGGCCTCGACCAGTGCCCCGAGACCCCGCAGCACCTGAAGGTCGACGAGCAGGGCTGCCCGATCGCGATCACCGCGACCGAGACCCAGCTGCTCGACACGGGCATGATCCGCACGACGTCGGTCACCTTCCTGACCAGCTCGGCCGAGCTGGATCAGGTCGACACTCGCGAGATCGACGAGATCGGCGCCACGCTCGTGCGCTGGCCGGAACTGCAGGTCGAGATCGGCGGCCACACCGACAGCCAGGGCGCCACGGCGGCGAACCAGCAGCTCAGCGAGCGCCGTGCGCAGTCCGTGCTGGACTACCTGGTCAAGAAGTTCCCCGAGATCCGCGCCGCCCAGTACTCGGTCAAGGGCTACGGCGAGTCGCTGCCCCTGGCCGACAACGGCACCGCCGCGGGCCGCGCCCAGAACCGGCGCGTGGAGTTCAAGGTGCTCAACGCGGAGGCCATCAAGCGCGTGATCGAGAGCCAGAAGCTGCTCGAGCGCTGAGTGTCCTCTGACATACCCGCCGTCCGTTCGCGGCGCGGCGGTTCCCGGGAGGGGCCTTCCACGGAAGGTCCCTCTCCTTTTTCCCCGCCGGACGCGGCCGCGGCTGAACCGCAGTTGTGCCGCCCGTCGCTCCGGGTCTATCATCCAGCGATGATCAGTTGGCACCGTCACGACCTTCCGCTGGACGCTCCCTTCCTGCCGGGCCTCGCCCGCCTGCTGCTGGAAGTCTGCGGCGAAGACCTGCCGTCGGCCCTGGTGGTGCTGCCGGCCGTGCGCGCCTGCGGCTCGTTGCGGCACGCCCTGCTCGAGGCGAGCGACGGCGACGGCCTGCTGCTGCCGCGCCTGACGACGCCGGGCCGCCTCGCGGCGGACCTCGCCGAGCGCCTCGGGCTCGACGGGAGCCTCGCCGTGACCCGCCGACTGCGAGCCGCGGCCCTGGCGCCGCAACTGGCGACGACCGACTGGGTGCGCAAGCATCCCGGCGCGGCCGCCGGCCTGGCCGAGGAACTGGTGGGCCTCTTCGACGAGCTGCGGCGGCACGGCCTGGACCCCGCGGCGCCCGACGGCGCAGGGAATCCGGACGCCGACCTTCGGCCCGGCAGCGAGATCATGACCCGCGACGCGGCCCGCGTGGCCGAAGCCTGGCGGCTCTACCGCGCCGTCGTGCCCCGCGACGACATCGACCGCGAACTCGACGTCGTCGGCGCCGTCGAAGCCGGACCGTGGCCCGGCCCGCCCCTCGGCGACTTCGTGGTCGCAGGGGTTTCCGACCTGGCGCCGCTGACCGCCCGCCTGCTGCGCGCCGCCGCCGGCGGCCCCCGACGCGCGCACCTGGTCTCCGCCCCGACGGGCGGCTCCCCGCTGGCCCGGCTGTTCCTGGCCTCGTTCAGCGATCCCGCCGCCCCGACGCACCCCGCCGCGCCCGACCGGCTCGTCGCCCGTCTGCTCGCCGACGACACCCGCCCGACTTCGCCGCCCGACGCGCGCCCCTACCCCGAGCGCCTGACCGGGCTCGGCGAACCGGCGGACCTGCTGGTCGCGGCGCCGGCGCCGCTGCTGCGGCCGTGCGCCGACCCCGAGCAGGAGAGCCTGCTCGTCGCGGACCTGGTGATCGCGCAGCTGCGGCGATCGCCGCGCAGCCGCATCACCGTGGCCACGGCCGATCGCGGTCTGGCGCGCCGCATCGTCGACCAGCTCAACGACGCCGGGCTCGACCTCGACGCGACCGACGGCGACGCCCTGTCCGCGCACGCCGACGGCCGCCTGGTCTGGCAGCTGCTGCGCACGGCCCAGACCGGTCTGCATCACGAGCCGTTGCTCGAGTTGCTCACCCACCCGCACGTCACCTGCGGTCGCGACCGGGCCGCCCACTCGCGGCGCACGCTCGGCTTCGAGAAGGAGATCCTGCGCGGCCAGGCGGCCGGCGCCGGCCTGGCGGGTTTGCGCCGCCGCGCCGCGGAACGGGACGACGACCGCCGCCGTCTGTGGCCGGACGCGCGGCCGGAGATGAGCGAGCTGGTCGACGACCTCGAGCGCATCCTGGGCCGCCTGCTGGCCCTGACCGCGGGCGGGCCCGCTCCCCTCGGCCTGCACGTCGCGGCCCTGCGCGAGGCCTGGGCCGCGGCCGCGCCCGACCACACCTTCGACCAGGCGGCCGTCGTCGCCGCGCCCGCGCGCGCGGCGCTGGCCGGCCTGCTCGACGACCTCGTCGCCGCGGACGCGGCGCTGGCGCCGCTGACCGCCGCCGAGTTCGCCGCCCTCGTGGCGCGCCAGGCCGGCCGGATCCAGATCCGCCCCCACCGCAAGCTGCACCTGCCGGTCCAGGTGACGGGACTGCTGGAGGCGCGGCTGGAGCACGCCGACCTGCTGGTGCTGGCCGGCATGAACGAAGGCGTGTTCCCGGACGAGCCGCGGCGCCACACGCTGCTGCTGGGCCGCCTCTGGCGCGATCGTCACGGCCTGCCCGACTGGCGCTGGGATCTGGGGCTGGATGCGGAGCTGTTCCTGCGCCTGCTCCATGGCGGCCGGCAGGTGACCGTCACCTGGTCGCGTGAGCGCGAGGGTCGGCCCGTCCTGCCGTCGCCCCTGGTCGGCCGCCTGCTGCTGGCCCTGCCCGAGGACCCGACGGCCTCGGCCACACCGGCGCCCTGGCGCCGCACCGCACCCGACGACCACGGCATCGCCGCCGCACAGACCCGTTTCCTGAACGAACCGGCGGCCCGGCCCGTGCTGGCGCCCACCCTGCCCCTGAAGAAGATCAGCCACACCGCCCTGAACACATGGCTCGGCTGCCCGTACCGCTTCCTGCTGGAGCGCGGCTACGAGTTGCGTGAAGAAGACCGCATCGTGGCGGAGCTGCAGCGCAAGGACTACGGCAGCGTCGTCCACGATGCGCTCGCCCGTTTCCTGCAGGACGGCGGCGAGGGCCGCCGCTGCCTGGCGGACGGCGACGCCGGCGCCGGCCGGCGCGCCCTGGCCGAGGCGACCCGGGAAGCCTTCGCCGCGCGCCTCGGCGACCTGCCGCAGCGCCGGCTCTGGGAAGCGTCGTTCCTGGCCCTGGGAGAGCGGATCGTCGAGATCGAGCTGGACCGCGCCGCCTCGTGGCGGCCGCGCGCGCTGGAAGCCGGCTTCGGCTTTTCGCTGGGCGAACTGCGCGACTGGCTGGCGCGGCAGGGCGTCGCCGACCTGCCGGACTTGACGGCGGCGATCGCGGCCATCTCGGTGAAGGGGCGGCTCGACCGAGCTGACGTCTCGCGCGACGGCGCGACGCTCCAGGTCATCGACTACAAGACCGGCACCCTCCCGACCCGCAAGGCCGTCCGCGACGGCGAAGACCTCCAGCTGTCCCTCTACGCCCTGGCCGTGCGCCTGGAAGGCGTGACCGGCGTTCCCGCCGACGCGGGGATCGTCGGCGCCTACTACAGCCTGAAGCCCGGGGATGTCGGCCTCCCCGACGAACCGTACCTCGGCCTCGACCACGATCTGGTGCGCGACGGCCGCGCGGTCCTGGCCGCCGCCCTGGCGATGGCCGACCGCGACGCCGCCTACCCCCTGCTGCCCGGCGGCGACGATCCCGACGGGCAGAACGCGCCGTGCCGGTACTGCGCCTGGCGGGGGGCGTGCCGCGTCGACGAAGCCCTGGCCGCCGTGACGGGAGGCGCCTCGTGAACGCGGACCTCGTCCAGCGCCTGGCGGCGAACCCCGCCCTGTCGGTGCCCCTGCGGGCTTCGGCGGGCTCGGGCAAGACCAAGGTCCTGGTCGACCGCATCGTGCGGCTGCTGCTGGTGCGCGCGCCGCTGAAGAGCGTCGTGGCGCTGACCTTCACGCGCAAGGCGGCGATCGAGATCCGCGACCGCCTGCGCACGCGCCTGGGCGCGCTGGCCAGGCTGGACCACGACGGCCTGGTCGCGGAGCTGACCGACCTGCTCGGCGAGACCCCGCCGCCGGAGATGGTCGAACGCGCCGCCCTGCTGTTCGAGGAGGTGCTGGAGGACACGTCGGGCCTGCTGGTGGGCACGATCCACACCTTCTGCCAGACGCTGCTGAAGCGCTTCGCCGACGAGGCGGGCGTCGACCCGTCCTTCCGCGTCGTCGAGAACACCGACGACCTCTGGGACGAGGCCCTGGCGCGCCTCGAGGCCGAGCTCGGCCGCGATCCCGCCGACGCCGCCGCCCTGGCGGAACTGGCCGGCGATCCCGCCGCCGCGCGCAAGCTGCTGCGCGGGTTCGAGCACGTCCGTGCCGACCTGGATCGCTGGTGCACGCGGGTGGCCGCACAAGCGGGGCTCGACGGCGTCCCCGACCGCTTGTCCGATCTGCTCGCTCCCCTGCTGCGGGATCTGGCCCGTCACCTGTTGCAGGGTTCGCCCCTGGACTCGCTGCCCGATCCGACGCTGGAATCGCTGCGCGCTCCCGCCGCCCTGATCGCGCGCGGCTACGCCGCCGGCCTCGACGCCGTCGAGCGGACCGAGCCGCCGGGCAGCCGCACGAACCTGCCGCGCGAGATGCAAGAGCGCCGCGACGCCGTCCTGGCGGCCGCCGCCGCGCTCGAGAGCGGCCGGCCGCTCGACGCCGCGCTGGACGCCCTGTTCGACGCCGCCCTGACGCAGGAAGGCGCGCCCCGGCTGCCGCGCAGCGGCGGCAAGTCCACCAAGGGCGAAGCTCGCGCCGCGAACGCCGAGGCGGCGCGCCCCGTGCAGGAGCTGGCGGCCTGGCGGGACCTGGTCGAGCTGTACCGCCACAACGCGCTGCGGCTGCGCTTCGGGCTGCGCGGGCTCGACCACTACGCGGCGTTGAAGGAGCGGGACCGCAGCCTCGATTTCCACGACCTCGAGCGCTTGGCCAGGAACCTGGTGTGCGACGGGGAGATCGGTCCGTGGATCCTCTACCGCCTCGACGCGCGCCTGGACCACCTGCTGGTCGACGAGTTCCAGGACACCAACCGCACCCAGTGGGAGATCCTCGAGAAGTTCGCGGGGGAATTCCTCGCGGGCGCCGCCGAGGACGGCCGCCCGCGTTCGGTCTTCGTCGTGGGCGACGTCAAGCAGTCCATCTACGGCTTCCGCGGCGCGCAGCCGGGGATCTTCGCCGACGTCGAACGCTGGCTGTGCGACCGGACGGAGCAACCGGCCCTGACCCTGCCCACGAACTACCGCAGCTTGCCGGCGATCGTCGACACGGTCGGCGACCTGTTCCAGACGGAGCCGCTCTGCGACCTGCTGCCCGACCAGCTGGAAGTCGACGCCGCGCGGCAGACGCCGTACCGCCGGGAGGGCCCGGGCCGCGTGCTGCTGCTGCCGCCGGTGGCGGACGGCGACGGTGACGACGGCTCGCGCCACGTCGCCGCGGCGGCGCTGGCCGCGCGCGTGATCCGGCGCTACCTCGAACGGGGCCGCGTGCGCGAGGGCGATCACGACCGCCCCGCACGCTACGGCGACGTGCTGGTCCTGTCGCGCACGCGCACCCACCTGCAGCACTACGAAGCGGCGTTCCGGGCGGCGGGCATCCCGATCGTGCCGGCCGGCCGCGGCGCCCTGGCGCGCAGCCGAGAGGTGCAGGACGTGCTGCTGCTGCTGCGCTGGCTCGTCTTCCCGACCGACGACGCCGCGCTGGCCGGCGTGCTGCGCTCGCCCCTGGTGCGCGCCGACGAACGCGCCTTCCAGGAACTGCTGGCCCGCCGCCGCGTGCGCGCCGGCCGCGCCGCGCTGTGGGACGCGCTGCGCGAGGTCGAGGCCGGCTCGCCACTGGCGGCGGCCACGGAACTGCTGAAGGGCTGGCTGCGGGCCGTGGGGCACGTCCCGGCCCACCGGCTGCTGCGGCGCATCCTGCGCGAGACGGAAGCAATGTCTCGTTTCGCGGAAGCCCTGGGCGAGCAGGCCCGCTACAACCTGCTGCGCCTGCACGACCTCGCCCTGGCGCACGAACAGACGGCGTTCCCGTCGCTGCGCACCTTCCTCACCGCGGTCGACAACGCCGCCTTGCGGGAAGACCAGGAAGAGGCGGTGCTGCCGGACACCGAGCAGGGCCGCGTGCGGATGATGACGATCCACGGCGCCAAGGGTCTCGAGTCGCCCTGCGTGCTGCTGGTCGACGCCGACGACCCCATGAAGCGCGAAGAAGCGACGCTCGTGCTCGGATCGTCGGGCGGCGGCCCCCTGGTCCAGGGCGTCCGCAAACAGCACCGCGCCTCGGACGGCGACGGCGGCACGGCCTTGGCGGTCACCGCGGCCCGCCGCTTGGCCGAGCAGCGGCGCGAACAGGCGAACCTGCTGTACGTGGCGATGACCCGCGCCCGGGACGAACTCGTGGTCCTGGGCGCCGCCCCCGAGCGCTCTTCGCAGGCGCCGAGCTTCCTGGGTTGGCTCGCCGAGAGCCCGCGCGGCCTCGATGCCCTGCCCGACGATCTGGCGCCCGGCGAACATCCCACCCCGACGTCGGCGGACGCCGCGACGTCCCCCGGCCCCTCGCTCTGGGAGCCGACCGGCTGGGAACCGCTGATCGACACGGTCTCCCCTTCATCGTCGGCGCCGCCGCCCGCGCCCGGAGACGCGACACCCGAGACCCGGCTGCTCTCCCCCGAGACCGCCGACGGCGCCGCCGAGGAATACGGCGAGGGATCCGACAACGACACGGCTCTGGACGCCCGCGATGCGGCCTTGTCCCACGGCACCGCCGTGCACCGCTGGCTGCAGCGGGCGGTCGAAGGCGGCACGATGCCGGACGGCGACTGCCCGGCCCACGCCGAGGCCGCCGCCGTCTTCGACAACCCCGAACACGACGTCGTCTTTCGGCCCGGGCGCGGTCGCGTGCTGTGCGAAGCCGCCGTCATCTCCCGGCTGCCGGGCGCCGGCGACGGCCCCGAGCGCCGCTTGCTGGGTTCGGTGGACCTGCTGCAGATCCACGACGACGAGATCGTCATCGTGGACTATAAGACCAACCGCGTCGACGAGGCGGGACTCGCCGCGGTGGTGGAGCACTACCAGCCGCAGATGCGGGCCTACGGCGAGGCGCTGACCCTCTGCTTCCCGGACCGGCCGGTCCGCTGCCTGCTGCTGTTCACGGGCTTGCCGGGGGAGCGGGGCCCCGGCAGGGTCGTCGCGATCGCTTGACCGGGCATGACCGGAAGGAGTTTCACCGATGCTCAGGCGAGTCCTGAAACAACTGGCCGTCCTGCTGTTGCTGGCCGGCCCGTGCGCCGACATCGTCTTGTGCCAGACGCTCGTCTCGCCCGAGGCGACCGCCGCAGCTCCCCCGTCCATCCCGCGGTTCGACCTGCAGGACAACGATCTGTTCCTGCTGGCCGGATCGGGGCTGGTCGCGGTGATCTGCAAGCAGATCGAGGATGACGAGGAACTATCCGAAAGCCTGGATCAGCCGTACCTGGACTTCTACCTCGATGCGGGCAACACCTACGGCTCCGGCACGACGCTCGGCAGCGCGGCCGTGGCCTTGATGGGGATCGGCAGACTGGCAGGGGACACCCGCCTCGCCGATACCGGGGACGACCTTTTACGCGCCCTGGTCACCGCCTGGGTCCCGGTCTGGTCGATCAAGCCCGCGCTCGACGTGCGCCGACCCAACGGCGGTCCTTACTCGTTCCCGTCGGGTCATACCGCGACCGCGTTCGCCGCGGCGCCGGTGTTCGCGTACCACGGCGGGCGGTTCGTCGGAGTCCTGGCTCACGGCGCCGCGGTGGGGACGGCGTTGGGGCGTCTGGAAGACAACATGCACCACGCCTCCGATGTCCTGGTGGGTGCGGCGATCGGGCTGATCGCCGGCCGGTTGGCCGTGCGCGCGCGGGCAGCCAGGGAGTCGGCGACCCCCGGGCACGGCATCACCGTGTCGGCGGTGCCGGGCGGCGTCGTGCTCGCGTTGCGGTTCTAACTTACCGCACGTACACTCGCCTCCAGTAGGCGCACCGAAGGAGCCGCATGTTGGCGGCTCCTCCGGTCTCGGCCGAGGTCGAACTCAGGCGAGCAGATCCACCCCGCCGTCCGCCGGCTCGGTCACCGGCGGCAGGTTGCGCATCTCGGGTTCGGGCGGGATCTCCGCCTCCCAAGGCACGGGCGGCAGCAGCGCGTCCAGGGTGATCTGCAGCCGTTCGGCCATCGATTGCAACGACGAGCGCACACCCTCGGCCAGGGCCTCGGGGTCGACTTCGCTGCCATCGCTGGACGCACGGAAAGCCGCGGCCAGATCGCCGCGGAACTGCTTCTCCACCTTCAGGACCTCGCGCCGGGCCGAAGCGTCGAGGGTCGACGTCTCGAGAGCGTCGCGCAGCTTCTGCCGCACGGAACGCTCGACCTGGTGCAAGGTCTGTTGGACGTGGCTCCTGCCGGGGTGATCCTGCCGGTCGCCTTCGTCCCGCTTGTGCGCCGCGGCCTGCTCGGCCTCGGGCACGGCGGCGACGTCGCCGACGGCAGCCTGCTGAACCGCGGGATCTCCCCGCTGCCGCAGGGCAGGATGTGTGTGGAACTGGGGCTGAACCCCGATCGCCGTGATGGCCATCACATTGACTCCCTTCCGGCCATCCGCCGTTGATCGCCTCACCGCCTTCCTTGGCGGTTCGGTCTTATCATCGGCATTCGCGGGCAATACTTGAGGGGTTTGTCCGGTTTCAGAAGGGGAATTTCAAGGCCACGGGCAGGTGGTCGCTGAGGTGGGTCTCGTACTCGTTCCAGGCATTCTCGAGGTAGGTGTCCATCCGGAGCGTCTGCACGATGGCGCCGGGAGCCTCGACGGCGGGGAACAACTCGTCGGAGACCAGGATGTGGTCGAGGTGCCCGCTGTACCGCCAGGACCAGCCGCTGCTCGGGCCGGTCGCCAGGGGCATGTCGGCGAAGCGGTAGAGTTCCGGCGCGTCCAGCAGCACCTGGAACACGTTGTAGGCGGGGGGATCGATCAGTTTGTCGTTCAGGTCGCCCAGGACGATGACCGCGGCGTCGGGGTGCTCGGTGCGGATCCAGGCGTCCAGCAGCTGGCAGGCCATCACCCGTCGGTACTCGTCATCGTCGGGGTTGCCGTAGTCGATGTTGTTGTCGTCGTAGGCCTTGAAGTGGTTGTTGACGATGATCAGGGCTTCTCCGCCCACCGTGCACTCCAGCACCAGGGGGCTGCGCGGGAACGCGGCATACTCGTCGGTATGGATTTCGTAGGGCGCCCCGATCACCGTGACCGTGGCGTCTTTCCACAACAGGGCCAGGTTCTGGTCCGCCGGCGCTCCCGTGGCCCGGTAGCCCGACCAGCCGGCCAGGGAGTCGTCGAGCGCACGGAAACGGGTGCCGGAGACGATCTCCTGCAGGGCGACGACGTCGGCGTCGATGGCCCGCAAGGCCTGGGCCGCGTACTCCACGCTGAGGGTCGTCGAGGGGAAGTTGTGCAGGTTCCAGGTGACGATCTCGAACGACGCAGCCGTGCCGAACGTTAAGCCTTCGAAGCGGTTGGCGGGCGGCGGGGGTGGATCGACGATCTGCTTGGTGTCCGACTCGCCGCAGCCGGCCAGCAGCAGCGGCGCGCAGAGCAGGGTGAGCAGGATCCGGTTCGTCACATTTTCACCATTCAGCGAGCGACGGTTGCCATTCCATCTAAGATGCTCCCTGCCGGTTCCCCCCGCAAGTCCCGTACCCCTCCCCTCGCTCCCTAGTCCCGGAAGTCCGTGCTGCGCCAGGCGTCGAAGAGCGGTTTGAGCTGGTTGCGGCGGTATTTGCCGGTGGACGTCACCGGCACCTCGTCGCCGAAGACGACAACCTTCGGGCACTTGTGCCGCGGCAGCGCGCGCCGGCAGAAGTCGAGCACGGCCTCGACGTCGAGGCGTGTCCCCGGCAGGGGCACCACGTAGGCGCCCACTTCCTCCCCGTAGACGTCGTGCTCGAAACCCACCGCGATTCCCGCCTTCACGCCCGGCACGCTCATCAGGACTTCGTCGACCTCCAAGGGCGAGACGTTGACGCCGCCGCGGATGATCAACTCCTTCAGCCGGCCGGTGATGAAGAAGTAGGGACGACCGTCGCGCCCGGGCAACTGGAAGCCCTCGTCGCCGCTGCGGAACCAGCCGTGGGCGAAGGCCTGGCGGTTGGCCGCTTCGGCGGCGAAGTAGCCGGCCATGACGTTCGACCCGCGGATGACGATCTCGCCGCGCTCGCCCGCGGGCAGGACCGCGCCGGCGGCATCGTGGATCGCCATCTCGTTGGCGGGGATCGGCGTGCCGATCGAGGGGAAGCCGTGATCCCCGAGCCACGCGCGGTGCTCGTCGGGCGGCAGGTCCACGGGCAGGAAGCTGCAGTAGCAGGTCGTCTCGCTCAGGCCGTAACCGTGGACGATGCGCAGGCCGCAGCGCGCCTCGAAGCGCAGGGCCAACTCGCAGGTCAGGGGACCCGCGCCGCAGATCAGGTGACGGAGTCCCGACAGGTCCAGGCCGCCGAGCGCGACGGTTCCCTTGTCCAGGCCCTGCAGCAGGAACGCCAGCAGCGTGGGCACCACGCTGACGATGTTCACGCGTTCGCGCGCCAGCAGCGGGAAGAACGACCCCGTCTGGAACTTGCGGCAAAGCACGACGGCGCCGCCGCAGACCAGCGGGGTCACCAGGGTCACCACGATGCCGTTGACGTGGTGGATGGGCAGCACGCACATCATGCGGTCGTCAGGTCCCAATCCGTGCCAGGCGGCGATCTGCCGCGCATCGACCAGGAGGTTGCCTTGGGTCAGCACCACGCCCTTGGGGTGGCCCGTCGTGCCGCTAGTGTAGACGATCAGGGCCTCGTCGTCGGGGCCCGGCCCTTCCACTTCGACGCCCGGAGCCGGCGCGGCGTCGTCGACGTGCGCGTAGCCGCGCCGGCGGTCGCCGGCCAGGACCACATCGCGCAAGGACGGCAATCCGGGGCGCAGCGGCTCGACGCGACCGAGGTACTCGGCGCGCGTGAAGAGCAGCTTCGCCTGCGCATGTTCCAGGATGTAGGCGAGCCGCCCGGCGTCCTCCCCCGCGTTCAGCGGCACGACGCAGGCGCCCACCGACCAGGCGGCGAGGTACTGCAGGACGGTGTCGGGGTGGTTGTGGGCCAGGGTCGCCACGCGGTCGCCGCGGCCCACGCCGAGCGCGCCGAGCAGCGAGGCCAGTGCGGCGACCCGCGCGCCCGCCTCGCCGTAGCTCAGGACCGTGCGGTCGCCGTGCTCGTCGACATGGACCAACCAGTCGCGATCGGGCTGCAGGGCGGCCCGCTGCACGAACAAGGCCGGCACGGAGGCATCGCTCGCAACAGCCGCGTCTGCGGCGGGAGAGCACCGCGCAGCAGCGATGAGTTCGGCCAGTGACGGTTCAGCCTGCAATGTCATCTCCGAGTGATGAGGGCATACGGATCAGCGGCCAGTATATCCGCAATAAATGCGCTCGCCATAGTCTTGTATGCCCTTGATAGATCGGAAGATCCGACGCGAGACACTGACCCGGCGGCGGCGGACGATCGGCAACACATGGACCTGCGGGCTGATCGCCGGGGAACTGTGGAGCCGATCCGGGCAGTTGACGCCAGAAAACTCCTGAGTTATAAACTAAATAGTTTTATCTTGGTAGTCTCCTTTCTCCGCGAGGTGTCGCCGTGCTGCCTTTTCGCCTGGGAATGCGCGTGACCGGTGAGGAATTTTGCGGTCGCCGTCGGGAACTGACCGTGTTGCGCGAATACATGCGCAGCAGCGGACGGGTCTACGTCATCGGCGAACGGAGGATCGGGAAGACATCGCTGGTCTTCGAGGCGCTGCGGACGCTGCGCGGAACCCATGTCGTCGACGTCGACCTGCTCGCGGTCAAAACGGTCGCCGACCTGACCCACCGCCTCGCCGCAGCGGTGATCAAGGCGGAGCGAAGACCAGGCGGGTTGCTGTCTCTGGTCAAGGGGTTGGCCCAGTTGCGTCCGACGATCGGCGTCGATCCGCTCACGAATGCACCCACGGTGAGCTTCGCCCCGGGCAGCGGCAACCAGCCCGAGACCCTCGACGCGGTTTTCGCTCTCCTGGAACCGTGGCGACGGGTTGTCGTGGTCTTCGACGAGTTCCAAGATGTCCTGCAACTCCCCGGAGAGGACGCGGTCATCGCTCGGCTGCGCGGCCTGATCCAACGCCAGGAAGAAGCCTGTTTCGTGTTCTGCGGCAGCCAACGGCATAAAATGGAGGACATCTTCACGAAAGACGACTCGCCCTTCTTCAAGTCGGCGATGCGGCTCTTCGTGGGGCCCCTGGAGCGGCCCGCTTTCCGCGCCTTCCTCGAACAGAAATTCTCTAGCGGCCGCAGGACAGTGGCGCCCGAGCTGCTCGACGCCGTCCTCGACGTCTGCCAGGACAACCCGGGGGACGTGCAACGATTCTGCACCGCGCTCTGGCAGGTGACCTCGTATCGGCAGACGATCACCGACCTCGATCTGGCTGCCGCCTGGGACATGGTGCTTTCCATGCATGCTGGAGAATACGACGTGATCCTGCACAACCTGAGCGTGCAGCAAGCACAGACGCTCCACGCGCTCGCTCGTGCCGGAGGTCGATCCAACCTGTCCAAGGTGTTCCTGGAAAGCACCGGGATCTCGCTGCAGCCGTCGGTAGCGAAGGCGATGAACAGTCTCCTGGAGAAGGGCATTGTTCGCAAAGACGGGGCGGTCTATTGCCTCTGCGACCCGTTTCTCACGCGATGGCTGACGCGGATGGCGCCTTGACCGCCAGGCACGAGGCCCGCCGCGCGGGCCCCCTACGTTTTGCGTTCCAGCTCGAAGCGCCGCCCGAGCGTCGTGTACTCGCTGCCGGCCAGCCGCCCCACGGGACGCAGCGCCGTAGTGTCGATGCGCCCGTCGCACAGCAGGTCGTCGCGGATGTGGAAGCGCAGCACCTCGCCCAGGACCAGGGACGCACCGCCGGGGCCCTCGGCGCCCACCTCCACGATCTGCAGCAGGCGGCACTCCAGGCTCACGGGCGACTCGGCCACGCGCGGGGCCTTCACCGCCTCGCAGGCAAGGGGCGTGAGCCCGGCCGCCGCGAACTCGCTCACCCCGGGAGCGAACTCGCGCGCGGTCTCGTTGGCCCGCGCGACGGTGTCCTCGTCGACGATGTTGACGACGAACTCCCCGGTCGCGCGTACGTTGCGCAGGGTGTCCTTCTCGGCGCCGTCGCTGAACCGGTGCATGGGCGCGAAGCAGACCACGGGCGGCGCGGCGGCCACGCCGGTGAAGAACGAGAACGGCGCCAGGTTGGGCCTGCCCTCTGCGTCGACCGTGGACACCCAGGCGATCGGGCGCGGCAGGATCGAACCGATCAGCAGCTTGTAGGCGCCGCGCAGGTCCAGGGCCGACGGATCGATGATCATGCGTCCTCCAGCCAGCTCAAGGGGTAGGCGGGGTCGTCGGCCGCCAGGGCTTCGCGTGCCACGCGCAGCGGGGCGAAGGTGTCGACCATCACCGCCAGCTCGGCGGTCTCCTTCGCCCCCAGGGACTTCTCGATCAGACCGGGCTGCGGCCCGTGGGGGTAGCCCATGGGGTGCAGGGTCAGCGACTCGGTCTCGATGCCGCGCCGGCTCATGAAGTTGCCCTCGACGTAGTAGAGGATCTCGTCGCTGTCCACGTTGCTGTGCGCGTAGGGGATGGGCACGGCCTCGGGGTGGAAGTCGAACAGGCGCGGCACGAACGAGCAGACCACCAGGCCCGGCGCCGTGAAGGTCACGTGCACCGGCGGCGGCAGGTGGACCTTGCCGACCACGGGCATGAAGTCGTGGATGCTGAAGGCCCAGGGGTAGCAGAAACCGTCCCAGCCGACCAGGTCGAAGGGATGGTGCGCGAGCACCGTCTCCTGGACGCGGTCGCGCAGCTTCACCAGCACCGGGAAGTCGCCCGGCTCGTCGACGGGGTCGCGCCAGCGGGGCGCCCGCAGGTCGCGCTCGCAGTAGGGCGCGTGCTCCATGAGCTGGCCGTGGTCGCTGCGGAAGTGCCGCGGCACCTGCACCGGCCCGCGCGTCTCGACCACGAACAGCTTCACCCGGCCCGGTTCGCAGCGCAGGCGGTGCGTCGTGCCGCGCGGCACGACCAGGTAGTCGCCCGGGCCGAAGTCCAGGTCGCCGTACATGCTCTCGAGCGCGCCGCGGCCGTGGTGGACGAAGACCAGCTCGTCGGCCAGGGCGTTGCGGTAGAAGGCCGGCTGGTCGCCCGTCGGCTCGCAGGTCGACACGACGAGGTCGTCGTTGAAGGCCAGCACGCGCCGGCCGAACACCGGGCAACCGGCGGCCGGCAGCCGCGACGTGACGACGTGGCGGTGGCGATGCGGTTCGCCGTCGGCGGCGAGCAGGGGCAGCGGGCGCAGCGCGCCCACGCCGCGCACGGCGGTCGGCGGGCGCAGATGGTAGGCGTTGCTCGCAACGTCGGAGAAGCCCTCGCGGCTGATCAGCTCCTCGTAGGTCAGCCGGCCCCCGCGGCGGTGCTGGACGTGGCGCTTGCCGGGGATCTCGCCCCGGGCGACGTAGTACGGCATCTCACTCCTCCCGCGCGGCGTCCGCCACGGTCGCGGCCAGGACGCCCAGGCCCTCGATCTCCAGCTCGATCAGGTCGCCGGGCCGCAGCCAGCCGCCGGCGGACTCGGGGCGCAGTTCCAGGATGCAGCCGGTGCCCACCGTCCCGGAGCCGATCACCTCGCCGGGGTGCAGCGTGACGCCGCGCGAGGCGCGCGCCAGCATCTCCCCGAAGGACCAGTGCAGGTCCCGCCAGTTGCCGCGCGAGATCTCCCGGCCGTTGCGCCGCGCGCACATCGCGAGGTCGTAGCCCTTGCCGGCGCGCCGGTCCGTGATCTCGTCCGGGGTGACGAGCCAGGGCCCGAGACTCGTGGCGAAGTCCTTCCCCTTGGCGGGTCCCAGGCCCACCTTCATCTCGGCCCGCTGCAGGTCGCGGGCGGACCAGTCGTTCAGCACGCAGTAGCCGGCGATCGCCGACTCGGCGTGCGCCGGGTCCAGGTCCCGGCAGGTGCGCCCGACGACCGCGGCGATCTCCAGCTCGAAGTCCAGTTCGGCGGTGTCCGGCGGCGGCGCGAACGTCGCGCCGTGGCCCAGCATCGCGGCCGGGTTCGAGAAGTAGAAGACGGGGAACTCGTACCACTCGGCGACCATGTCCAGGCCGCGATGGCCGCGCGCGGTGCGCACGTGCTGCTCGAAGGAGTAGAAGTCGCGGAACGACGGCGGTCGCGGCACCGGCGGCAGCAACAACACACCGTCCAGCGGCAGGACCGCCGGGCGGTCGCCGTCGCGCGAAACGTCGCGCTTGAGGCTGCGCGCCGCCTGGATGAGCGTGCGCAACTGCGGCTCGCAGCGGTCCCAGCCGTCCAGCGCCTCCTGCATGGTTGCCGGCACCCCGGTCCAGTCGCGCGCGCCGCCTTCGCGGTTCAGCAGGGAGGCGGCGGCCACGACGTCGACCACCTCGTCGGCGCGGACCAGGCCCAGCCGCGGCTGGTCGCCCGGACGGCGGGCGTAGGAACAGAGCTTCATGGAGCGGTCCGCTTCCGGTTACAGGTTCCCGCGGCGCGCCTGCTCGCGCTCGATGGATTCGAACAGGGCCTTGAAGTTGCCCTTGCCAAAGCTGCGCGCGCCCTTGCGCTGGATGATTTCGAAGAAGAGCGTGGGCCGGTCCTGCAGGGGTCGCGTGAACAGTTGCAGCAGGTAGCCGCTGTCGTCGCGGTCCACGAGGATCCCGTGCCGGCGCAGCACGCCGACATCCTCGTCGATGGGCCCGACGCGGTCCAGCAGCGTCTCGTAGTAGGCGTCGGGGATCTCCAGGAACTCGACGCCGTGGCGCCGGAGCCGCTCGACCGTGGCGACGATGTCGCGGCTGTACATGGCCGCGTGCTGCACGCCGGGGCCGAAGTTGGCCTCCACGTACTCCTGGATCTGGGACTTCTTGAGGCCGTCGGCGGGCTCGTTGATCGGCATCTTGATGCGCTCGTTCGCGCTGGCGACCACGATGCTGCGCAGGGCCGAATGCGCGGTGGACACATCCTTGTCGTCGACGGTCCAGATGCGGTGGAAGCCGAAGACCTCCTCGTACCAGACGGCCACCCGCTCCATCTCCCGGTCGCCCTGGTTGCCCACGATGTGGTCGACGAACTCGAGCCCCGCCCCCTCGACCGGCTGCGTGGGGGCGATCGGCGCGTAGCCCGGCAGGAAGACGCCGCGGTAGCCGTCGCGCTGGACGAAGGTGTGGGTCGTGTCGCCGTAGGTCGCGATCGTCGCCAGCAGGACCCGGCCGTGCTCGTCCTCGCGCACTTCCGGTCCGCGCACCGCGCGGGCGCCGTGCGCGGTCGTCCACTCCCAGGCCCGCCTCACGTCGTCCACCAGGAACGCGATGTCCTGCACGGCGTCGCCGTGCCGCGCCAGGTGGGTGTTGTGGTGGTGGTCGGGCTTCAGGGGCGTCTCGAGAACCAGGGTGATCTTCCCCTGCCGCAGCACCCAGGCCGAAGCGTCGCGGTTGCCGGTCTCGAGCCCCTTGTAGGCGACCGGCGTGAAGCCGAAGCGCTCCTGGTAGTAGATCGCCGCCTGGCGGGCGTTGCCCACCACGAAGCCCAGGTGGTCGGTGCCCGTGATCTCGAACGGTACGCTCATCGTCCCCCCCGCTTGTCCGGTGGCCGCAGGTCGCGCATCAGCACATGAAAAACCAGGTTGCGCCCGACGGCCAGTCGCGCGCGGCGGCCGGCCGACTGGTGCTCCATGCGGGCAACAGCACGGGGTACGTTATCGACGGCATCATGAGCCGGGAAAGACGATCGAGCGTGGATGCCGATCTGCGGAAGAACTGCGCGCCGTTCGCGAAGGTGGGGGCCCACGAGGACTTGATCTGGCGGGATACGCAACCGTGAGCGGGAGCGAAGCGACGCTCACCGCCTCCCCGGCCACAACCCCGCCACCAGCCGCAGATCGTCCCGCCGCACCACCCGCAGCCCGACCAGCGCCACCACGTAGAGCACGCCCGCCAACGCCGTCATCGCCGCGAACGGCCCGATCCCGGACGTCGGCAGCTCGACCCAGCTCACGCCCCACCCCGGCGCGACCGCCTTGCCCAGCAGCACGGCCGCGGCCCAGGCCAGCAGCATGGCCGCCGAGCCGTCCACCAGGGCGCGCCGCACGGGCATGACGATGCCCGCGCGCCGCAGGTAGACGCGGTGCATCACGAGGCTGACGCCGAGGCTCAGGACCGTGACCGCCGCCGCGCCCGGGCAGCCCAGCACCGGGACCACCAGGAGGTTGAGCCCGATGTTGGTGGCCATCGACGCCAGGGCGATGCGCATGAAGGTGCGCTCCTGGCCCGCGGTCATCAGCAGGCGGTTGAAGACGATGCTGGCCGCCTGCACCGGCACGCCCCAGATGGCGATGCGGAACACCGCCACCGACGCCGACAGGTCCGCGTCGCCGGAGGTCGCCAGATGGATCAGCGGCGCCGCCGCCAGCGTGCAGAACAGGGTCAGCGGGAACACCACCAGGTGCTGGTAGCGCAGCGCGCGCTCGCCCATGCGCTCCACGTGCCCGGCCTCGCCGTCCTGCTCCTGCTCGCGGTAGCGCTGCAGCGAGGGGAACAGCGCCGCGGCGAAGAGGTAGGGCACGATCAGCAGCAGGTCCAGCGGCCGGTGCCCGATCGTGTAGACGCCGGCGGCGAGCTTGCCCAGCATCTCCATGATGATCACGGTGTCGATCTTGTAGGAGATGATGCCGAAGGTCGTGGACATGAACAGCGGCAGGCCCAGGCGCAGCATCCAGCGCAGGCCGATCCGGCGCGCCGAAGCCGCGCCGCGCCACGAGCCGCTGACCCGGACCATCAGCGGCAGCACGACCAGCAGGCGCGCGACGCGGCTGACGACGTTGGCCCAGACGACCCCCATGACGCCGAAGCCGGCGTCGAGCCACCACCACGCCAGGCCGAAGTAGACCGCCGCCGAGACGAGCTGGCTCCAGGTCGAGAGTTCGACCTTCTCGTGGGCCTGCAGCACGGAGTCGCAGGCCAGGCCGGTCGACTCCAGCAGCACGCCCACGGCCATCAGCATGACCGCCGCCCGCGTCACGTTGTCGTAGCCGGTGGCGAACACGTAGGCCGCCAGCAGCGCGTAGGTGGCGAAGCCCAGCAGCACCCGGATACGGAAGGCGGCCCAGAAGATGGGCCAGGTGTCGGCGCGGTCCTTGATGATCTCGCGGGTGATCAGCGTGGTGAGACCGAAGGTCGAGACGGTCAGGATGATCGAGGTGAGGTCGACCGACAGTCCCCAGACGCCCATGCCCTCGACGCCGACCTCGCCCGTCATCCGCCGGAAGACCAGGAACGCCAGGATGCGTCCGGCGAACAGCCCGACGGTCATCAGCAGGGCGTTCTTGGCCACGTAGCGGGACGCGCGCATCGGGCTCCGTTCGGCGGATCGGTGTCGGCTAGAAGTAGCCGCTGGTGACGGCGGTCAGCTGCGGACCGCCCCCCGACCAGGGCCAGGTGAGGTCGAGGCGGGCCACGTCGGCCCGCGCCGAGCGCGTCGGCCCGAAGCGCAGGCCCACGCCGGTCTCGTGGCGAGTCCGCGCCAGGCCCTGCGTTTCGTCGTGCCACCAAGCGGCGCCGCCGGACTGGAAGACCGCGACGCCGAGCTTGTAGAGCCCCAGCAGCTCGCCCGGCAACAAGCGGGTCTGCTCGAAGTTCCAGCGCACCAGCCGGTCCCCGACCATGCCGTCATAGTCCAGCGAGCGCAGTCCGCGTGTCAACCCCAGCGCGAACGCTTCGGGGCCCAGCAGATCCGAACCGTAGGCTCCTTCGATCCAGGCGCGCGACAGGTCCGCCTCGCCCAGGTGGGCGATCCAGCCGGCCTCCAGGCCGACTCCCACCGACTGGTTGCTGCGGCTGCCGAGGCTGGCCTGACCCGTGTGACGCAACAGCAGCATGCCCGGGCCGAGGCGGGACCAGTCCACGGCCCGCCACTCGGCCATGAATCGCTCGTGATCGCTGCCGAGGCACGCCAGCACCGGTCCGGCCGTCAGGCGCAGCAGCGGGTCGAGGTTCAGGTCTTCCTGGGCGCCGTAGCTCATCACGTAGCGCTCGGTGGTCCAACGACGGCCGAGCGATTCCACCACCAGCAAGGGTTGGACGCGGCGGCCGCTGCCGCGCGTCAGGGCGGGGCCGGCCGCCGCGCGCAGCTGGGTCGCGCCGACCACCCGGCCGTCCGACAGCGTGACCGCCGCCGGCACCGCGTAGCGGTTGTCGTCGGACCAGAGACCGAGGCCGAGCCGCCAGATCCTGCCGGGGCCGCGATGGACACGCCGGCTGGCCCAGATCTGGAGGCCACGATCGCGCAGGGGCAGGCTCGCGTACAGGCTGGCCTCGCCGCCGTCTCCGGCCGGACCGGCGGGCGAGACATAGAAACGGGGCGTGAAGAGGCGGTCCCAGGCGCCGGCCTGCATTCCCCAGCTCGTCTCCTCGGCCTGGTACGGCCTGGAGAACCAGAAGCCCCGGGTGCGCCCGTCGCTGAGATCGGTGTAGTCGAACCGGATCTGGTAGGGCGACCCGAACAGGCGTCGGTCCTGGTAACTCAGCCGGCGGAACGAGCGGTCTTCATCCGCCCCGAAGGAGGCGATCACCTCGACGCCGTAGCCGAGAAAGTTCTGGTCGGACAGTTCGGCCGACCAGCGGTCCTTGTCCGGGGAATGAGCGTAGCTGGCCGACGTGGTCAACGACCAGGTCTCCTGGACGTGCACTTCCAGGTTGACCCGTCCGTCCGGCAACGTGTCGACGGGCACCACCGTGACGTTGGTCAGGAAACCCAGGGCGCGCAGGTTGCGCTCGGTCTCCCGCAGCCGACGGTCGTCCAGGACCTCGCCCGGCGAGAACAGGAACTCGCGCCGCAGCACGGCGTCGCGGGTGTCGAGGTGGACGGTGTTGACCAGGCGGCGGGAGATGCGCATCAGGCCGCGGGAGGCGGCGAGTTCGGCCGGCGCGAAGATGTCGGTGACCTCGAGCCTGACCTCGCCGACACGCAACGGGACCTCCGTCCCGGTGGCTCCGACGCCGTCAGCGGCACCCAGCAGGACCAGACCGGACAGGATCGCGACCAACCCTGGATGATGTCGAGAATCACGCCAAATTGTCATGTCGAATCTGTCTGCCCGTCTGCTGATCATGACATCTTGTCGGGTGTGCGGCATGACGCCCCGCAGGTCGCGGCCCCCGTCCAACCGGGATCAAATCACGTATCGTTAGACCTGTCAAGACATTGCGCCGACAAAAGCCCCGTCGCGCGCAGCGGGCACAGCCCTTGATCTACGTTCCATGTGCCTGCGCGAACCGCCGCCTCTGCGGCCACCGATAAGAACGGACCACTTCAGGAGGAACGACATGACGACCAATCAGATGCCCATGAACCTGGCGACGCTGCTGGACACCTTCTTCACGCCCGCGGCCACGTGCGCCGGCGCGGATCACGAGCTGGGCATCGCCCCGCGCACCGAAGTTTTCGAGGGCGACAAGGATTACATCATCCGCATGGACCTGCCCGGGGTCAACCGCCAGGACCTGGAGATCGAGATCGAGAACGACACGCTGTCGGTCAAGGCCCGGCGCGAGATGAAGGCCGACGAGGGCTACCGGGCCGTCCGGCGCGAGCAGACCGGCGCCATCACCTACCGGCGCTCCTTCGACCTGGTCCGCCAGATCGATCCCGACAGCATCCGGGCCGAGATGGAACTCGGCGTGCTGTCGATCACGCTGGCCAAGCACGCCCAGGCCATGCCGCGGCGGATCGAAGTGAAGTGACCGCGATCCGACAAGGACGTCGGCGCACGGGCGAGAATGGCCGGGACAATGTCCCGGCTTTCTCGTATCATGCCCGCCATGCGACTGATGAGCTTCCGACATCCCGATGGTCCCCGACCGGGCGTGGCCCTGACCGACAAGGTCTGCCTCGACCTGATGGCCGCGGACCGTTCCCTGCCCCGCTCCTGGAACGCGCTGTTCGCGCGCATGTCCGAGGTGCGCGCGCTGGCCGACCGCTGGCGCAACCCCAGCGACGTGATCGACGGCGTGCCCCTGTTCTCCCGCTCGAAGTACCCCCTGATGCCGCCGGTCCCGTACCCCTCGAAGATCATCGGCGTGGGCCTGAACTACCGCGACCACGCCGAGGAGCAGCGCAAGGCGCCGCCGCCGCGCCCGATGCTCTTCAGCAAGGCCACGACCTGCCTACAGGCCGACCACGGCCCGATCCTGCTGGACCCCGATCTGACCCAGGTCGACGCCGAGGCTGAACTCGCCGTGGTGATCGGGCGCCACGGACGCGGCATCTCCCGCGCGGACGCGCCGTCGCACATCGCCGGCTACATGTGCTTCAACGACGTCTCGGACCGGGAGGCCCAGCAGGCCGACAAACAGTTCTTCCGCGGCAAGAGCCTCGACACCGGCGGCCCGTGCGGCCCCTGGCTGGTCACCCCCGACGAACTGCCGCACCTCGCGGACGGCCTCGACATCACCGGCACGCTCAACGGCGAGGTCGTCCAGCGCAGCAACACCGAGCAGCTCATCTTCCCCATCGACGAGCTGATCCGCTTCGCCAGCCTGCACATGACCCTCCTGCCGGGCGACATCATCACCACCGGCACCCCGGGCGGCGTGGGCGTGTACCGCGATCCCCCCCGCTTCCTGCGTCCCGGCGACGTCTACGAGGTCGCGATCCAGGGCGTGGGCGTGCTGTCCAACCACGTCGAAGCCTACTAGTCCCCCCTGCCCCGCTCCTCCGGTCAAGTCGGCCGCCCGGCGGCCGATGACACGCGCGATGCACCGCCGTCCCCGCGCGCCCCAACCCCGGAGCCGAGCCATGGCCCGCGCCGCGACCGCCAATCCGTTCCAGATGGCGAAGCTCCTGCTCGCCCTGCCCCGCTACGAGACCTACCTGCGGCCCCACAACGCCATGATCGGCGAGCGCGACTTCCGGCTCTGCCTGGCGCAACTGCTGCAGAATCTGGCGGGACGCCTGCTCGTGGCGCTGGAGATGCGCGGCCGCGCCTTCGGTCCGCAGCAGCACGAGATCCTCGAGGAGACGGCCGAGGACCTCGGCGTGCTCATCACCCACCTCAACCGCCGCGGCGCGATCAGGCTGGCCCGGCCGTTGCGGCACACCGTCGCCGAGCTGGGCGATCTCGACGGCCGCCTGGTGCTGCTGCTCGAACAGGCCTGGCGCGGCGTGCACACGCTGCTGCAGCCGGCCGTCACCGGCGACGACTTCGTGCAGGAGGCGCAACGCCTGGGCGGGATCCTGGAAGCCTTCGCCGAGGCGTCGGAGGAACGCAACCAGCGGCTCGGGCTGGGCTGGGAATCAGAAATCGGCTTGAACCCCTTCACCGGTCGGCGCAAGGACTGAGTTGTGCCGTCGAGGTTGTGTCCGGCCGCGCCGGCCGCCGGGTCTTTGGCCTGAGGCCATGCATCCCAGGCTTGCAATTCTAGGCCTTCATACTTGCGCGTCCCATCAGCGGAACGAGGCGAGTGCGCAATTCGCGCACGACCGAGGCGAGCGTCGTTTCTCCGGCATCGATGCCGCTCCTGGACAGGAACGAATTCCAGAGACGGATCTTCTGTTCGTCGCGGGCGAACACGTCGGTCAGGCCGGCGGGAACATCGGCGGGGATGTCGGCCCCTCTTCGTTCGAAGGTCGATCGCACGGCGACGACGAGATCGTCTTCTGCGACATCCATGGTTCCCAGGATCCGCCACAGATCATAATAGTCCTTGAGTCGGGAGTTGATGTCCCCCAGCGCGACCATGGCCTCGAGTTTCTCGGCGATGACATACTGCGGGCGGTAGGCCAGGATCCAGGGCGATTCGAGATCAAGCAACGTCGGGAATTTCAAGTCGACAGCATGGGAATCCGCTGCATCGCCGAATCCGATGTCGAGTTGCAGAGGAATCCGAGTCCGGCCGAGACGAGCCAGGAGCTTGATCCTGATCCCGTCGTGCAGCGAGGTCTCCCGGATCGCCTCGCCCCGGATCGTGTCGGTCGGGAAGTCCAGTCCGTCATCATCGGCTTCGACGGCGGAGATCTCGGCGACGACCGCTTCCAGGCGGGCGATGTCGGGTGAGCCGAGCCCGAGCAGGTCGATGTCCTGCGTAGGACGCGCCACGTCGTTCTGCCAGGCATGAAACAAAAAGGCGCCCTTCAGCAGGAACGACTCCCTATGCCGCGAGCGGCCGAGACGATAGAGAAAACGCTCCAGCCCGTACCTGGTCAGGACCGCCTGGAAGTCGGCGTCTTCCCGATGGGCGAGGTCGAGCAGCCGTTGGCGCCGCGATGCTTGAAGGCGTTCACGATCCGACGGCGTCAAACGAGAGCCTCCAAATAGGGCTTGATGACGGTCTTCACATGACTGATCTCTGCGAACCGCCAGATCCGGGCGGGTGTCGCCCGCCGTTGTCGGAGACATTCCCTCAGCGCCTCGATGGCGACGTCCATGCCCACCCGGTTGCGGAACTTGAAGCAGTCGGTCACGGTCTTTGCCGGCTCGTAGATCCTCACCGGAACCCGTCCCAGCTCGTGGACCCCGATACCCTCGTGAAAGGCCCGGCCGGTGAACCGGACGATCTCGATCGCAGCCGGTGTGTCGGCCGGAGCCAGTTTCGAGCCTTCGACGGCCAGCCAGACAGCACGGGGGGACTGGGTGGTCAGCTCGTGGAAGCGCAGCGCCGACAGCAAGCACACCACGGCACCCGGATATCGTTTTGCGGTCACGATGAGCGATTCGTGTTCGGTCGGTACACGATCGGGAAGCGTGTACTGGCCGCGATTCAGCTTGACGAGCAGTTCTTTGGCCACGAGCCGTTGGAGGTAGGCGGCCGAACAACCCATCGCGCGCAGGTCGCGGGGGCGTAGGATACCGAGGTCGGCGACCAGCCTGAGAATTTCAGTCTCGATGGGGGACGGATTGCCCGCTTGACGTGCCATGATCGGCATTGTGCCAAAAAAGCGAATGTCTGTCAAGAACTATCGCTATTTAGACACAAATGAGCGGAGACTGCTGGGAGACTCTTTTAGGAGTATTGCGGCCATTGTAGCTCTGCTGGATTCAAACTGACCCGCGACCCGGCGCTCGGCCGCCTTGCTCCCCTCGGGGCTTCCGTGCTACGTTGCCCTCCGTCACTCCCGCGGCGCCGGCTCCGGCGCCGCCTGCCTGGACCCCGACGGAGCGGGAGCACGGATGCCGTCCCTCACTTCCTCGCCGATCTCCCCGCCGCGCCTCGTCGCGGCCCTCTGCGTGGCGCTGGCGCTGCTCGGGCCCGCCGCCGCATCGCGCGCCCAGGACGGGCCCGTGTTCGGGCCGATCACCATCGAGGGCAACAGCTCCACGCAGTCCGCGCTCATCCGCCAGGAGCTGGGCTTCGCCGAAGGAGACCGTTTCGACTTCGCGGTCCTGGACCGGGCCTGGGAGCACCTGGAGGACCTGGGCTGGTTCGCCTACGTGGATCTCGTCTACGACGACGAGGGCGGCGACGTCGTCCCGGTGACCGTGGTCGTCGAGGAGGACGCGACGTTCCACTACTACCCGATCATCGACTACGACCGCCGCTGGGACGTCCTGCTCGGCGCCCGCGCCTACGACATCAACTACCGGGGCCGGGGGGAACGGCTCTCGTTCGCGGCCACGTGGTACGCGCGGCACGGCTACGACATCGACTGGGACCATCCCTGGCTGTTCGGGGTCGATGGCCTGTCCTGGGGCTTGACCGCCGGCTGGGAACACGCCGACTTCGTCCACCGCGAGACGAAGTTCGATCGCTGGGGAGTCGGCAGCCACGTGCGCTGGGACTACCGTCGTCCCCTGTTCGCGCAGGCGGAGCTGTCCACCGGCGGCTTCCGCCAGCAGAGCGCCATCGACGACCTGCCGGATCCCTGGCCTTCCATGACGCGCCACCGCACGACGCTGCGCGGCACCCTGGGCCTGGACAGCCGCAACCAGCCCTGGTACCCCACGAGCGGTTACTACCATCGACTGATCGCCGAGCGCACCGTCGGCGACGAGTTCGATGATTTCACGCTGCTGACCGGCGACCTGCGGGCCTTCCTGCCGCTGCCCTGGGGCCACGTGCTCGCGCTGCGCTCCTGGGGACGGCGCGCCGATGGGCGCGTCCCGCCCGAAGACCTGCTCTGGTGGGGCGGCCCCGAGACCCTGCGCGGTTACGGCTACGCCGGCATGGTCGGCGACGAAGGCTTCCTGCTGAGCGCCGAGTACCGCTGGCCGTTGTTCCTGATGACGATCTCCGGCGACGGGCGCGTCATCGGCGTGGGCGTGCACGCCTTCTCGGACGTCGGCGCGAACTGGTTCGACGGCGGCGGACGCCATCCCCTGGCCAGCTGGGGCGGCGGCGCGCACATCAACATCTCGAACCACCAGTTCCGCTTCGAACTCGCGGTGCCCGAGCACGACGACGCGGTGTTCCAGTTCATGGACTCCTTCAACTTCTGACGAGGGGGTGAACATGCTGCCCGGTGAGAAGGTCTACCTGACCCGCTTCGCCAAGAGCGCCGGCTGAGCGGCCAAGCTCGGCCCGGAGGGCCTCGAGGCGATCCTCGCGAGTCTACCCGACACCCGGCGTCCGGAGCTGCTGGTCGGCTACGAGACGTCGGACGATGCCGCCGTCTACGCGCTGACCGCCGAGCACGCCCTGGTTTCCACGGCCGACTTCATCACCCCGGTGCTGGACGACCCCCGCGCCTTCGGGGCGGTGGCGGCCGCCAACTCCCTGAGCGACGTCTACGCGATGGGCGGCAGGCCCCTGGTCGCCTTGAACCTCTGCGGCTTCCCCGAAAAAGCGCTGCCCCTGACAGTTCTGGGCGAGATCTTCGCCGGCGCCGCGGCGGTCTGCCGGGAGGCGGGGGTCGTGATCGGCGGCGGCCACACCGTGCGCGACGAGGAGCTGAAATTCGGTCTCGCGGTGACGGGGGTCGTGCATCCGGACCGGATCCTGCGCAACAGCGCCGCTCGCCCCGGCGATCTGCTGGTGCTGACCAAACCGCTGGGCACCGGCGCGCTGGCGGCGGCCCTGAAGAAGGGCGTGCTGCCCGAAGCGGGGCCGGGCTACGCGGCGCTGGTCGGCACGATGACCGCCCTGAACCGCTGCGGCGCGGTCCTGCACGCCTGCGGCGTGCGCGCCTGCACCGACGTGACCGGGTTCGGGCTCGCGGGGCACGCCTCCGAGATGGCCTTGGGCGCCGGCGTCCAACTCGTGATCAGCACCGCCGCGCTGCCCCTGCTGCCCGACGCGGTCGGCCTGTGCGGCCGCGGTTTCACCTGCGGCGGCACCCAGGCCAACCGCAGCTTCGGCGCTGCGCGCATCGGTTACGCGCCCGCACTCGGCGAGGACATGATCGGCCTGGTCAACGACCCCCAGACCTCCGGCGGCCTGCTCTTCTCCGTCCCGCCCCACCGCTGTGAGGAGGCCCGCGCGGCCGTCCTCGCCCACGGCGCCCTCTGCGCGGCCGTCGTCGGCGAAGTCCACCCCCTTGCTCCCGGATCCACTCCAGTTTTCTTCGGATAAATTGAAGTGTGGTGCGCATTGCCGCTCAAGGCGGCTCGCTCCGGGCCGATAGCTTCTCCACATCCGGACTTGGCGGCGCGGACCCGGTGAGGAGATCGTGGGGACCGGGATGCGCGACGGGAAGGATCCGGGAGAGATCGAGGAGGAGCCTCACTTGTCGACTGCTACCCTGTCCCTGAAAACCATCCATCCGCGCGACCTCAAGCTGGTCGTGAAGGAAGTCCCGACCCTGCCCATCGTCTACCAGCAGTTGTTCAGCAAGATGAGCGATCCCCAGGTCTCGGTGCCGCAGCTCGCCGAGATCGTCTCGCGCGACCAGGCGCTGACCACCAAGATCCTCAAGCTCGTCAACTCGGCGTTCTACGGTTACAAGCAGGAGATCAACACCATCAGCCGCGCGATGGTGATCCTCGGCTTCCGCACGGTGCGCAACGCGGCGCTGGCCGTCAGCGTCTTCGACTACGTGGCCGGCATGGAGGAGGACAGCCGCTTCCCGATCGAGGACTTCTGGAAGCACAGCCTCTGCGCCGCCACGGTCTGCAAGATCCTGGGGCAGGAGACCGGCATGAAGCAGCAGGAGGAGACGTTCACCAGCGGCCTGCTGCACGACATCGGCAAGCTGATCATGAAGAAGTACTTCACCGAGGATTTCAACGACGTCTGCAACCACGCCCTGAACCATGGGCAGAGCTGGATCGCCGCCGAATCCGAGCTGCTCAGCGTCGATCACACCAACGTCGCCAAGGCGGTGCTGCGCAGCTGGAACTTCCCGGCGAACCTGGTCGAATCCGCCCAGTGCCACCACAGCCTCAGTTCCGGCTGCTCGTACCCCGGCCTGGTGGCCCTGGTGAACGTGTCGGACCACCTCTCCTACATGCTGGGCATGGGCGCGCCCGCGAGCCTCGCGGCGGCCGACGTCGACCCCTGGGCGCTGAGCGAGCTGAACATCACGCTGGAGCAGGCGCTGCGGCTGCAGGACAAGTTCCTCGAAGAGACCAACCAGGCCCTCGAGATCATGCAGATCATCCAGTAGGACCTTGCCCGCCGGCTCGGCCCCGGTCCGGATCAAGCCGGGCCGGGGCTTTTTTTTATTCCCGAGGCGATGAGCGGTCGGTGGCGTCGACGGTGGGCGGCATCGCCAACTCAGGCGCCTGCGGCAGCCGCAGCGCCTTCTCGATGGGCGGAAGTTCAGGCAGGCTCTCGCCGACGGCGGCGCCGAGCTGCTCGAAGCGGCGGGCCTGGGGCAGGACGTTGCGTTCGAGCGATCCCAGGAACTTGTTGTAGCTGTCGACCGAGCGGTCGAGGTGCTGGCCGTGCTTCGAGAGGTGCTCGGCCATCGTGCGCAGCCGGGCGTAGAGGTCGCGGCCGAGTTCGCTGATCTCGCGCGCGCTCTCGGTCAGCTTCTGCTGGTTCCAGCCGTAGGCCACGGCGCGCAACAGCGCGATCAGCGTGGTCGGCGAGGCGGGGATGACCTTCTCGTTGACGCCCTTCTCGATGAGCGACGGGTCCTGCGCCAGGGCTTGGCCGAAGATGTTCTCCCCCGGCAGGAACATGACGACGAACTCGGGCGAGGGCGTGAACTGGCTCCAGTAGTTCTTGAGCCCGAGCTTGCGCATGTGGTCCTGGATGTGGCGGGCGTGATCCGTCAGCAGAGCGCGACGGCGGTCCTCGTCCTCGGCTTCGACGGCCGCGAGGTAGGCGTCGAGCGGCGCCTTCGCGTCGACCACGACCTGCTGCCCCCCGGGCAGGCGGACGATCATGTCGGGGCGCAGCCGGCCGTCCTCGCCCTCGACCGATGCCTGTTCGACGAAGTCCACGTAGTCGAGCATGCCCGCCATCTCGACGACCTTGCGCAGCTGCAGTTCGCCCCAGCGGCCGCGCACCTCCGGCCGGCGCAGGGCCCGCACGAGGTTGGAGGTCTCGGATTTCAGGGCGCGCTGATCGTCGTTGACCGTGCCGATGAGCCGCACGAGATCCGCGTGGGTCGCCGCCCGCTGCTTCTCCAATTGGGTGATCTCGAGGGTCACCTTGGCGAGGGTGTCGCCGATGGGCTTGACCAGCCCTTCGACCGCCTGCTGGCGCTGGGCCAGTTCGCCGGAGGCGCGGGCCACGACCTTTTCCAGCTCCGGGCGGGCCAGCTGCAGGAAGCTCTCGTTGTTCAGGCGCAGCGCGTCGGCGGCGGCGGCCTTGAAGGCGTCGCGTTGCGCGCCGCCGTCGAGGTCGCGGCGGGCCAGTTCGGCCTCGAGGCGCACGGCCTTCTCGCGCAGGGTCGCTTCGCGCGCGCGGGCCAGCAGGTGGACCAGGATTCCGCCGGCGAGCAGTCCGGCCAGGGCGGCGAGCGGCGCGGTCACGCCCTAATCCTGCTCACGGATGAGGTTGGTGAGCCCCATCTGGGCCTCGAGGCGCTCGACGAGGATGGAGCGGGTCAGGGAGCAGGCCTCCGTGATCTTCTGCGAGCGGAGGCTGTAGTAGACGTTGATGCCGTCCTTGCGCGTGTTGACGACGCCGGCCTGGCGCAGCACGGCGAGGTGCTGCGAGGTGTTGGCCTTGGGGATCTCGAGGCGCTCGGCCAACTCGTTGACGCAGATCTCGCCCGCGTCCTTCAGGATGTCGAGGATCTCGAGGCGCTTCGGGTTCGAGAGCGTCTTGCACAGCTCGGCCTGCATCTCGTAGAGCTTCTTGTCCACTTCCGTCCCCTTGGTGTTGGCGCGACCTTCGATGTCGGCATGACGGCTTCCGCGCCCCATCGTCAGCCAAGGTGGCGGCGGCGCGAAGTTGCCGATAAATTAACGACCTCATCTGCAACTGTCAAAGTCAAAGTACTGCATAACTGCATATACGTCTACTTAAAGGATCTGGTTTTCGGAGAGTTCGGGCGGGAGGTCGAATTTCACGTGCTCTTCCAACACGATACGGGGCTGGATCCGCCAACCTTCAGCTTCGAAGTAGCGGATGATCTCCTGGACGAGATACTCAGGAGCCGAGGCGCCGGCGGTCAGTCCGACCAGATGCAGGGGCGCCAGCTCGTTGCGGGGCAGGTCGACGGCGCCACCGACGAGGTCGGCCGGCACGCCGGCCAGGCGCGCCACCTCGCCCAGACGCAGGGAGTTGCTGCTGTTGGCCGAACCGACCACCAACAGGCGCTGGATCCCGTCGGCCAGCAGCGCCTTCACGGCGTCCTGGCGATTCTGCGTGGCGTAACAGATGTCGCTGTGGGCGGGGCCGGACAGGTCCGGTCGCCGCCGTTTCAGGATCTCGATGATCTCACGGGTCTCGTCCACGCTCAGGGTCGTCTGCGTCACGTAGCAGAGGTCCCCGCTTTCCGGCAAGCTCACCGTCTCGGCGTCCTGGGCCGACGTGACCAAGGTGATGGCGTCGGGCGCCTCCCCCATCGTGCCGACCACCTCGTCGTGCCCGGCGTGGCCGATCAGCAGGGTGTGACGGCCGCGCCGGGCGTGGCGTTCGACCTGGCGGTGGACCTTGGTGACCAGGGGGCAGGTGGCGTCCACGACGCGCAGGCCGCGCCGCTCGGCCTCGGTGCGCACCGCGGGCGAGACGCCGTGGGCGCTGAACACCACGGTGCCGCCGGTCGGCACCTCGTCCAGTTCCTCGACGAAGATCACGCCGCGGCGCACGAAGTCGTCGACCACGGCCCGGTTGTGGACGATCTCCTTGCGCACGTGAAGCGGACCCTCGACAAGCGGGAGCAACTGCTCCACGATGGCGATCGCCCGTTCGACGCCCGCGCAGAACCCGCGCGGCCCGGCGACCAGCAGCGTCCTCTCATCCGACGAGGGGGACATGCGAGCCTCCCGATGCAGTTCGAACCCCGGTCCGGGCGCCATGGCCCCGATTCGCAGCAGGATAGGCCCGTTCGGCGGGGGGAGCAAATTTCTGATTTCGGGACTTGACAGTATCGAACTCTAATATATAATTGTATTCGCAGTTGATTGTATATAGGTCCAGACACGGGAGGCCTCGATCATGACACTTCATCGAATCCTGCGGCTGGTGGCCGGCGCCTTCGTGCTGCTGAGCCTGGCCCTCGCCCACTTCGTCAGCCCCAACTGGCTCTGGTTCACGGCGTTCGTGGGGCTGAACCTGCTCCAGTCGGCCTTCACGGACTGGTGCCCCCTGATCACGATGCTCAAGAAGGCCGGTGTCCCGGAGACCCGCGACGCGGGCCCCCGCTAGCCAACCGATCGTCCGGAGAGGGAGAACCATGCAGATTCCAGGCAACAAGACGGGAACCCGGCTCGCCGCCGCCGGCGGCCTCCTGGTGGTCCTGATGTCGCTGTCGGTCCCGGCGGGTCCGGCCGCCGCGGCCGCGGACACCGGTCTCGAGGAGATCGGCGTCGTGCTCGGCGACACGCTGTTCGTCGATCGCGGGCTGGTGATCGCCGCCGCGCTGCGGCACAACGAGATGCTGGCCGCCAGCGGCGAGATGAGCGCCGCCGCGGCCGCGGACGCCCTCGGGGCCTGGCGCGGCTTCCTGCCCCGCGTCTCGCTCGGGGCGTACCGGCTGCGCACCGACGACGCCCTGTACGGTTTCGGGTTCAAGCTGAACCAGCGCCGCGCGACCATGGCCGACTTCGCGGCGCCGCCTGCCGGCAACACCCTGAACGAGCCGGGCGTCGGCGAGAACAACATCATGCAGGTCCGCGTGCAGCAGCCGGTGTTCAACGCCGGCATGGCGCTCTACGGCAAGAAGGCCGCCGACGCGATGGCCGGGGCCGCCCGCCTCGAGCACGCCCGCGCCGCCGAAACGGTGCGCTTCCACGCCGTGCAGGCCTACGAGGGTCTCGTCCTGGCCAAGGCCTACGAGAGCGTCATGCTCGCCGCGCTCGCCTCGGCCGACGCTCACGTCGAGCAAGCCCAGGCCATGGTCGACAACGACATGGCCACCGAAGCCGACCTGCTACAGGCCAAGGTCCACCGCGCCGGCCTGCACCAGCGCCTGATCGACGTGCGCAACCTGGCCGCGACGGCGGGCGATCACATCCGGCTGCTGACCGCCGTGAACACGCCGCTGCCTCTGGCCCCCGCGGCCGTCCAGACTCCCGTCGGCGTCGCCGCCGGCGCGGCGACCCGCGACGGCGCCGGGTCCGCCGCCGCGCGCTCCGACGTACTCGCCGCCCGCGAGCAGGCCGCCGCCGCCGCGCACATGGCCAAGGTCGCCCGCGGCGCGATGCTGCCGCATCTGAATCTGCAGGCCGAGAAGAACTGGTTCCACCGCGACGAACTGTTCGGCGACGAGGCCGACAGCTGGACGTTCGGCGTCTACGCCACCTGGGACGTCTTCTCCGGCCTCGAGGACGTCGGCGCCCTGCGCAAGGCCCGGGCCCAGGGTCGCGCCGCGGCGCACATGGCCGACTTCGCGCAGCGCCAGGCCGGCCTCGAACTGGACCAGGCGCGGCGGGAAGCCGGCGCCGCCGCCGAAAGGCTCGCGGTCGCCGCCGACGCCGTCGTGTCCGCGCGGGAGAGCCTGCGCATCGTCGACGAGATGTACCGCGAAGGCCTCGCCTCGATGGTCGACCTGCTGGACGTGCAGGCCATGGCCACGCAGACCGAGGGCGACCACGTCCAGGCGCGGCACGACCTGCGCGTGAGCGAGGCGAAGACGATCTACGCCGGGGCCATCGACCCCGCCGCCGGCCGGGAGGACCGCGAATGACAAACCTGCGGAGGAATCACGCCATGAAGAACGCCATGTTGCTGGCCGCGACCGGCCTGCTGATCGCCGGCCTGGCCGGCTGCGGCAACGAGAAGCCCGCGACGCACGCCGCCGCGAAGGAAGTCGCCTGCGAGACCACGACCGTCGAACTGACGACGCTGCCGGTGACCGTCGGCGCCGTCGCCAGCGTCGAGCCGGCCGTGCGCGCCCACATCAGCACGCGCATGATGGGCTGGGTGAGCCGGATCCACGTGCGCGAGGGCGACGCGGTGCGCGCCGGGCAGGCGCTGCTGAGCATCGACGACAAGGACCTGCGCGCCCGGCGCGAGCAGGCCGAGGCCGGCGTCCGCGAGGCCGAAGCCGTGGTCGCCAACACCGAGGCGACGGCCGCGCGCTTCCGGAACCTGTACGAGCGCAAGGCCGTCTCGAAGCAGCAGCTCGACGACGTGACCACCGGGCTGGAGCGGGCCCGCGCCGGCCTGGCCCAGGCCGAGGCCGCCCGCACCGAGGCGGGCGTGCACCTCGGCTACCTGAACATCGTGGCGCCCGCCGCCGGCGTGGTGACGCGCCGGATGGTCGAAGTGGGCGACATGGCGTCGCCGGGCCAGCCCCTGATGTACGTGGACCAGCTCGACCGCCTGAAGGTGGTGGCCGCCGTCGGGGAGAGGGACGTGTCCCTGATCGCGGCCGGCGACACGGCCCGCATCGCCGTGACCTCGCTCGACGGCGCCGTGTTCGCGGCCGCGGTCGCCCGCGTGATCCCGTCGGCGAACCCCGGATCGCGCACCTACGACGTCGAGCTGTACCTCGAGCACCCCGACCCCCGCCTGCGCCCCGGCATGTTCGCCCGCGTGGACCTGACCACGGGCGAGCGCCGCGGCGTCCTGGTGCCCCGCTCCGCGATCGTCGTGCGCGGTCAGTTGACGGGCGTGTTCCTCGCCAGCGACGACGGGACCGCGCGCCTGCGCTGGGTCCGCCTGGGCGACGAGTGGGACGGCAAGGTCGAGGTCCTGTCCGGCCTGTCGGGCGGCGAGACGGTCGTCACCGGCAGCGCGACGCCCCTGTCCGAGGGCGACCGGGTGGTGACGCGGTCATGAGCCACCAGCCCGGGCAGTACGGCCCCGCCACGAAGCTGGCGCAGGCCTTCATCAACTCGAAGCTGACGCCGCTGCTCATCTTCGCCATGCTCCTGCTGGGCATGTTCTCGCTGTCGCTGACGCCGCGCGAGGAGGAGCCCCAGATCGTGGTGCCGATGATCGACATCATGGTCATGCTGCCGGGCGCCGACCCGGCCGAGGTGGAGAGCCGCCTCGCCCGCCCCCTCGAGCAGAGGATCTGGGAGGTCGAGGGCGTCGAGTACGTCTACACCAGCAGCTACCCGAACTTCGCCCTGGTCACCGCGCGCTTCCTGGTCGGCCACGACATGGAAAAGGCGATGGTGCGCGTCTACAACAAGCTGGCCGGCAACCTCGACCAGATGCCGCCGGGCACCCTGCCGCCGCTGGTGAAGGTCCGCTCGATCGACGACGTGCCGATCATGTCGCTCACGCTCTGGAGCAAGGACTACGACCACTTCCAGCTGCGGCAGATCGCCGGCGAGTTGAAGAACGAGGTCCAGGACCTCGAGAACGTGTCGGTCGTCGACGTGGTGGGCGGCCGCAAGCGCAGCCTCCGCGTCGAGCTGGACCCGCAGCGCATGGCCGCCTTCAACGTCACCCCGCTGTCGGTGGTGCCGGCCCTGCAGTCGGCCAACCAGAGCCTGCCGGCGGGATCGTTCCCGGCCCTGGACCGCCAGTTCACGGTCGAGGCGGGTTCCTTCCTGACCTCGGCGCAGGACGTGGCCGCCCTGGTGGTCGGCGTGTTCGGGGAGCGTCCGGTGCGCCTGGGCGACGTGGCCACGATCGTGGACGGTCCCTCCGACGTCGACAGCTACGCCTTCCACGGCCTCGGGCCGGGGTTCGCGTCGGAGGGCGGGCACGGCGGGTCCGATCGTCATGACTCGGCGACGCTGGCGGCCGGCGAGGGCGGCTTCGCCCCCGGCGACGAGTACCCGGCGGTGACCGTCTCGATCTCCAAGCGCAAGGGCAGCGACGCCACCCGCGTGTCGGCCCACGTGCTGGCGAAGGTGGAGGCCCTGCGGGGCCGCCTGATCCCCGGCGACGTCAACCTCACCGTGACGCGCGACTACGGCGAGACGGCGCAGCACAAGGCGAAGGAACTCATCAACAGCCTGATGCTGGCCATCCTGCTGGCGGTGATCGTCGTGCTGCCGGCGATGGGCTGGCGCGGGGCGCTGATCATCTTCCTGACCATCCCCACGACCTTCGGCCTGACGCTGTTCACCTACTACATCTTCCACTACACGCTCAACCGCGTGACGCTCTTCGCGCTGATCCTGGTGACCGGCCTGGTCGTGGACGACTCCATCATCATCGTCGAGAACATCCACCGGCACTTCAAGATGGCCGGGCGCCGCAGCCTGCTGGCGGCCCTGCAGGCCATCGACGAGGTCGGCAACCCGACCATCCTGGCCACGTTCACCGTCATCGCCTCGGTGCTGCCGATGGCCTTCGTGCGCGGCCTGATGGGCCCCTACATGCGGCCGATGCCGGTGGGCGCCTCGCTGGCCATGCTCTTCTCGCTGTTCATCGCGCTGGTGATCGCGCCCTGGCTGGCCGTCCGCCTGCTCGGCCACAAGCAGAGCGACGCGCTCGACGCGACCGGCGGCTTCGCCGACGACCCCGAGTTCGCGGCCAAGGAGACCGGCTACCACCTGCACGACACGCGCATCTACAAGATCTACAGCCGCATCATGACCCCGCTGATCGCCGACGGGCGCAAGCGGGTCCTGCTGCTCGGCTCGGTCGCCCTGCTGACCGTGGCGGTGTCGCTGCTCTTCGTGACGCGCACCGTCCAGGTGAAGATGCTGCCCTTCGACAACAAGAGCGAGTTCCAGGTCATCGTGGACATGCCCGAAGGCACGACCCTCGAGCGCACCACCGAAGTGGCGCGCGAGATCGGCGACTACCTCGCCGGCGTGCCCCAGGTGACCGACTACCAGCTCTACGCCGGCGTGCCCGCGCCCGTGAACTTCAACGGCCTGGTGCGGCACTACTTCCTGCGGCAGGGCCCGACGGTGGCCGACCTGCAGGTGAACCTGCTGCCCAAGGGGGAGCGCAAGGCGCAGAGCCACGACATCGCCAAGCGCGTGCGCGGCCCGATCCAGGAGATCGCGAAGCGCCACGGCGCCGCCGTCAAGATCGCCGAAGTGCCGCCCGGACCGCCCGTCCTCTCGACGCTCGTCGCCGAGGTCTACGGGCCCGACCTGGCCACCCGCGTCGACGTCGCCCGCAAGGTGAAGGAGGTCTTCGAGACCACGCCCGGCGTGGTGGACATCGACTGGTTCGTCGAGGCCGACCAGACGCGCTACCGCTTCGTCGTGGACAAGGAGCGCGCCGCGGTGCGCGGCGTCGGCACCGACCAGGTGGCGCGCACGCTGGCCGTGGCCCTGGGCGGCTACGACGCCGGCCTGGCCCACATCCCGGAGGCCGTCGAGGCCGTCCCCATCACCCTGCGCCTGCCGCAGGCGGACCGTTCGAGCCTGGAGTCCCTGTCCGACCTCTACCTCCATTCCAGCGCCGGGGCGTTGATCCCGCTGTCGGACGTGGTGAGGGTCGAGACCTCGACGCTGCCCCAGAGCCTGCACCGCCGCAACCTCAAGCCGGTGGTCTACGTGACCGCCGACGTGGCCGGCGAGTTGGAGTCGCCCATCTACGCGATCCTCGACATGAAGGAACGCATCGCGGGAATCCCCCTGCCCGGCGGCGCGGAGCTGAAGCAGCACTTCAAGGCGCAGCCGGGCGACAGCGAGCAGCCCAGCCTGAAGTGGGACGGGGAATGGCACATCACCTACGAGGTGTTCCGCGACCTGGGCCTGGCCTTCGCGATCGTGCTGGTGCTGATCTACCTGCTGATCGTGGGCTGGTTCCAGAACTTCGTGGTGCCGATCCTGATGATGATCCCGATCCCGCTGACGCTGGTGGGCATCATCCCGGGGCATCTGATCTTCGGCGCCTTCTTCACGGCCACGTCGATGATCGGCTTCATCGCGCTGGCGGGCATCATGGTGCGCAACAGCGTGCTGCTGATCGACTTCATCGAATCGCGGCTGAAGCAGGGGCTGAGCCTCGAGGAGGCCGTCATCGAGTCCGGGGCCGTGCGCTTCCTGCCGATCGCCCTGACGGCGGGCGCCGTGATCACCGCCTCGTCGGTGATGGTGTTCGACCCGATCTTCCAGGGGTTGGCGCTGTCGCTGGTGTTCGGGGCGATCGTCTCCACGCTGCTGACGGTCGTGGTGATCCCCCTCGCCTATTACATGTATCGGAAATGAGTCCAGAGTGAGGGTGTTTTTACCTATGTTAAATGTTGATCTCGTGGGGTGTGTCTTGTAATCTCGCGAATACAGGGCAAGTCGGTTTCTCCCATACCCCCCCGACTTGTTTTGAGGCCGATCGGACGATAGTCCGATCGGCCGTTTTATGTAACCGCCTGCATATCATGTCGTTAAACAAATATAAGACTTAATCGATAGGGTATTGAGAGCGACAAGTTGAGGCTTGTCTGATCAGCAGGATCTGTGATAGAATGTCCTTCCCGCGTGATATGCTTCGAGGCACGTTGCACCGCCTTGAGGCGGGGTGGTCCGTTCTGTTCCATCATGAGTCCTGGCCTTGCCAGAGAAGGGGTCGAACATGAGAAAAGTTCTCGTCCTAGCCCTAGCTCTCACCATGCTAGCCGGCGTGTCGGCTGCGGGGAACGTCTCCCGCGGTTTCGATCAATACGTCCGCGGCATGCAGGGGAGCGATGAAATCACCGTCCTGGTCGTCCTGCAGGACCAGGTCGACGTGGCTGCCCTCGACTGGCAGCTGCACAACGCGAAGTCGTCGATGGAGGACCGCCACGCCATCGTCGTCGGCACCCTTCAGGACGTCTCGAAGCGCTCCCAGGGCCGGCTGCTGGCCGACCTGACCGCGAGCAAGGCTCTCGGCGAGGTCAAGGGCTTCACGTCCCACTGGCTGGTCAACTCGGTCGTCGTCCGCACCACGGTCGCCGGCGCCCGCGCGCTTGCGCTGCGCGACGACGTCGAGACCGTCGAGCCCAACCTCGAGATCGAGCTGATCGATCCCGCCAGCGGGCCCGAGTCCAAGGGCTTCGACAAGGACACCAACGGCATCGGCATCTGCCCGGGTGTGGTCGCCGTCGGCGCCCGCCGCGTGTGGAGCGAGCTGGGCATCAACGGCACCGGCGCCATCGTCGGCACGCTGGACACCGGCGTGGACGGAAATCACATCTCCCTGGCCTCGCGCTGGCGCGGCAACTACGCCCCGGCCAGCGAGTGCTGGCTGGACGCCGCCAACCTCGGCGACCCCTCGTTCCCCGTCGACCGCCACTACCACGGCACCCACACGATGGGCACCATCACCGGTCTGGCCGCCGACGACACCATCGGCGTGGCCCCCGGCGCGCTGTGGATCGCCACGAACATCATCAACTCGGGCACCGGCGCCGCGTTCGACAACGGCGTGATCGCCTCGTTCGAATTCATGGCCGATCCCGACGGCAACCCGCTGACCCTGGGCGACGTCCCCGACGTCGTGCAGAACAGCTGGGGCGTCAACGAGAACTTCGCCGGCTACTTCGATTGCGACAGCCGCTGGTGGGCCGCGATCGACAACTGCGAAGCCGCCGGCGTCGTGGTGACCTGGTCGGCCGGCAACGAGGGCCCCGGCGGCACGTCGCTGCGCAGCCCCGCCGACCGCGCCGCCACCCCGTACAACTGCTTCAGCGTCGGTTCGACGATCGATTCCCCGCCCTACACGATCAGCAGCTTCTCGAGCCGCGGGCCGTCGGGCTGCGGCGGCGCCTACGCCATGAAGCCCGAGATCTGCGCCCCCGGCGACAACGTCTACAGCGCCCAGCCGGGCGGCGGCTACCAGTACCTCGGCGGCACGTCGATGGCCGGCCCGCACATCGCCGGCGTCGTCGCCCTGATGCGCTCGGCCAACCCCGGCCTGGACGTCATCACGATCAAGCAGATCCTGATGGACACCGCCAACGACCTGGGCGTCGTGGGCGAGGACAACACCTACGGCCACGGCTTCGTCGACGCGTACGACGCCGTGCTCGCAGTCATGCAGGGCTACGGCACGGCCGCCGGCGTCGTGACCAACAGCATCACCGGCGATCCCGTCGCCGGCGCGCTGGTCGAGGTCGTCGGCACCCCGCGCGCGGCCAACACCAACGCCCTGGGCTTCTACTCCATGATGATGGAGCAGGGCGGCTACACGTTCGACTACTCGGCCTTCGGCTACCTGCCCGGCTCGCAGCCGGTGACGGTCGTCGAGGACGTCACGACCACGGCCGACATGGCCCTGACGCCCGCCCCGTCGGCCATGATCTACGGTTACGTGTACGACGACGGCGCGGCGCCGGTCAGCGGCGCGACGGTCAGAGCCCTGGGCACCCCGGTGACCCCGGCCACGACCGACGGCACCGGCTACTACACGCTGACCCTGCCCGTCGGGTCGACCTACAACGTGCTGGCCCAGGCCTACGGCATGGGCAGCCAGCAGGTCGCGATCGCCCTCTCGGCGGACGTGCAGCAGGACTTCACGCTGCCCGCCCTGATCTTCGAGAACTTCGAGAGCGGCAACCTGACGGTGTTCCCGTGGGAGACCTCGGGCGTCGCCGACTGGTTCGTGACCACGACCGACGCCTACGAGGGCACGCACAGCGTGCGCAGCGGCGTCATCACGCACAACGAAGCGTCGGTGCTGTCGGTCACGCTGGACGTGCTCGCGGCCGGCAACATCGACTTCTATTACAAGGTGTCCTCCGAAGCCAACTACGACTACCTGCACTTCGCCATCGACGGCGCCGAGCAGGGCTCGTGGTCGGGCGCCGTGCCCTGGACGCTGGCGTCCTACGCGGTGTCGGCCGGCTCCCACACCTTCACCTGGACCTACGACAAGGACGGCTCGGTCAACACGGGCAGCGACTGCGCGTTCGTCGACTTCGTCGTCTTCCCGACGATCACGCCCCCGGCCTACCCGTCGGTGGCTTGGTCGCCCGCCAGCCTGACCCAGGCCCTGCCCCCGCTGGGCACCGCCCAGCAGTTCATCACCCTGGACAACAACGGCGACGGTGAGTTGGCGTGGTCCGCGGTGGCGACCATGGACCTGCCGGGCACCGACGTGTCCATCCAGCCCGAGGCCATCGATCTGCCCAAGGACGCCGTCGACACCCGTCAGGGTTCGTCGCCGGTGCTGGGCTCCGGCGGCCCCGACGGCTTCGGCTACACCTGGATCGACAGCGACGCCTTCGGCGGCCCTGTCTACAACTGGGTGGAGATCAACGGCATCGGCACGTCCATCGTCGACGGCGACGATCTCAATTCCGGGCCGCTGAACCTGGGCTTCAGCTTCAGCTTCTACGGCACCGACTACACGGCCATCCGTGTCTGTTCGAACGGCTGGCTGTCGCCCACTTCGACGGTGACGACGTACACCAACGCCGCCATCCCGAACGTGGCCGAACCCAACAACATGATCGCCCCGTTCTGGGACGACCTGAACCCCGGCGCCGGCGGCTCGGTGTACTACTACGCCGACGTCGCCAACCAGCGGTTCATCGTGGAGTGGGACGCGGTCTACCGCTACGGCACTACAACGCCCGAGACCTTCCAGGCCATCCTCAACGCCGACGGCTCGATCGTTTACCAGTACAAGACGATGAACGGGTCGCTCAACTTGTCGACCATCGGCATCGAGAATGCCGCGGGCTCCGACGGTCTGCAGACCGTGTTCAACGCCGCGTACGTCCACAACAACCTGGCGGTGCTGTACAGCTTCGTGCCGCCGCCGCTGCCCTGGCTGACGATCGCGCCCGCCAGCGGCACGCTGCCCGGCCACACCGCCGGCGGCCAGATCACGGTCAACTTCGACGCGACCGACCTGGTCGAGGGCGTCTACACCGGCAACGTGGTGATCGGCACCAACGATCCGGATCATCCCCAGATCATCGTGCCGGTGACCCTGACGGTCTCCAACACCGTGGGCATCGGGGATCCGGATGACGACCAGCCCGACGCGAACGCGACGCCGCGTGTCACGCAGCTGTTCCAGAACTCGCCGAACCCCTTCAACCCGGCCACGGTGATCAGCTTCGACCTGTCGCGCCCGTCGGCGGTCTCCCTGGAGATCTACGACCTGCGCGGCCTGATGGTGCGTCGTCTGGTGCAGGGCAACCTGTCCGCCCGCCACCACACGGTCACCTGGGACGGACGCAACGAGACCGGGCAGCAAGTGCCGAGCGGCACCTACCTGTACCGGTTGCGCTCGAACGAGTCGACCTACTCGAAGAGCATGTTGCTGCTGAAGTAGCATGGAACAGCTCGTCAAGTGACGATGCGGTTCTCCAGGGGCCCCGGCCGGCAACGGCCGGGGCCTTCTTTCCGTCGATCTTCCTGGTTCACAAGGAGAAGCATGTCACGTCGCGCAAGGGCACTGCCGCCGCTGATCAGGTACGCGAGCTTCACGGGAACGCCCCAGCAGGCGTTCCTGCGCTTCACCGCCGGCCTCGGCGACTGGTGGCCGCTGCGTTCCCACTCCGTGGGCGGCCGGGACGCCCTCTCGGTCGTGATGGAGGCGCGCGCCGGCGGCCGCATCGTCGAGTCGGTGCGCGACGGCCGCGAGCATGTCTGGGGCACGGTGCAGAGATGGGAACCGCCCCACCGCGTCTCCTTCACCTGGCACCCGGGACGCGACGCCGCCACCGCCCAGGACATCGACGTGCGTTTCGCGGTGTGTGGCTTCGCGACGCAGGCGACCCTCACGCACCGCGGTTTCGAGAAGCTGGGGCCGTCGGCGGGCAGGACCCGCCGGGGCTACGCCCTGGGCTGGCAGCACGTGCTGGGGCTCTACACGGGGAGGCGCGACGTGTTCATGGCGGTCATGGGCGCCGTGACGGCCGTGGCTTTGCGGTTCTGTGAAGCGCGGCGACAGGGCGACCAGCCATGAGAGGCGTGGTCCCGCCTCACCACCGCCCAGCCGGAACCAGCCATTGATCATCAAACAAGATAAGACAAGATTTTTGCCGGTATTCGGGCATCGCCGGCTCCGACGTTGTTATGTGTCAAGTCCTCCCTACCGCAACCGAATGTACTTCCGAGAATGTTGATCCGACTCCTCGTTCGCCGAAAGGCCGTGGATGTCCCGTGATCGCCGGCAGCAGTCCTCGCCCGGCTGCAGACGCTCCTTCCGGACGGCGATCCTGATCGCCGCCCTGACGCTGCCCGTCTGCCACGGCGCCGCCCCGGCGGCCGGCGCCGACGCGTCGACGACCGCGCAGGTCCAACTGCCCCTGGTCAAGGCCGCGATCATCTACAACATCTGCAAGTTCGTCGAATGGCCGCCGGTCGAGGTCGAGGCCGCGGAATTCGTGATCGGCGTGTACGGCCGCCAGGACGACGGCCCGGACTTCGCCGTACTAGCAGGCAAGCAGCTCCACGCGCGGGCCGTCCGCGTGGTTGTCGTCACCGACACCGCGGGACTGGCTGCGTGCCATGCGGCGTACGTCGGCGACCCCCTGCTCGCGGCCGAGGCCGGGCCGTTCCTCGACAGAAAACCGATCCTGACGTTCAGCGAGGGGCGACCGGGACGCGCCGCCGGGGGAATGATCGAACTCGTCGACGACAGCGACCGTGTGCGTTTCGACGTGCACAAGACGGCGGCGGATCGCGCGGGACTGCGGCTCAGTTCCCAGCTGCTCAAGCTCGCGCGCAGCGTGACGGACGACTGATCGACGAAGGTCCCGGATCCGGACGGAGGAAGACGGACCGGGACCGTGCAGATAGAAGGATGTGGACGATGAACATGCTGCTGCGCAAGGCGAACCTGGACACGCGACTGCGCGTCATCATCGCGGCCACGGGCGTGGTGACGATGGTGCTCATGGTCGCGACCATCATCTGCTACGACGTGATCACGTCGCGTGCGGCGCTGCGCCACGAACTCGTGATGCTGGCCGAAGTGGTAGGCGCCAACTGCGCTTCTCCGATCATGTTCGACGATCCGGCCTTCGCCGCCCAGACCCTGGCGAGCCTCGGCGCCGCGCACCACATCCGCCGTGCGGCGCTCTACGGGAACGGCGACGAGGTCCTCGCGACCTACGCCGACTCCACCCACGTCGCGTCTGCGGACGGCGGCGCCCGTGCCGGCACGATGTCGCTCGAAGCGCCCGTCTACTGGGAAGGCGAGCGGATCGGACGCATCTGGATTGAGACGAGCCTGGACGGCGTCCGCACGCGGAGCCTGAACCTGATCGCCCTGCTCGCGATCGTGACCGTGGTCATCTCCGGTCTGCTCATCGTCGTCGCGGACCGGTTGCAGCGAACCGTGTCGGGGCCGATCCTGCACCTGGCGGGAACCGCCGACAGGATCTCCCGGGACCGCGACTACACGCTGCGCGTGCCCGAGCAGAGTGGCGGCGAGATCGGCCGGCTGGTGACGGCGTTCAACGGGATGTTGGCGCAGGTCCAGACCCGGGACGAGGCGCTACAGGAGGCGCGGGAGAACCTGGAACTCCGGGTCGAGGAGCGCACGCGCGAGCTGACCTTGGCCAAGGAGCGCGCCGAGGACGCGGTCCGCGCCAAGTCGGAGTTCCTGGCGAACATGAGCCACGAGATCCGCACGCCGATGAACGGCGTGCTTGGCATGACGGAACTCCTGCTCGGCACCACCCTGGACGTCCGGCAGCGCCGCTTCGCCGAGACCATCCACGGGTCGGGCGAGGACCTGCTGACGATCATCAACAACATCCTGGACTTCTCGAAGATCGGGGCCGGCAAGCTGGAGTTGGAGCTGCTCGAGTTCAACCTGCGCGCGTCGGTGGAGGACGTGGTGTCCCTGCTCGCGGGGAACGCGCAGTCGAAGCACCTCGAGCTGGCGTGCTACGTGTCGAAGGACGTGCCCGACCTGGTCAGGGGCGACCCTGTGCGCCTGCGGCAGATCGTCACCAACCTGATCGGCAACGCCATCAAGTTCACCGAACGCGGCGAGATCGCCGTGCGGGTCGACGTCACCGGCGGCGACGACGAACGCCTGTCCCTGCGCTGCGAGGTGCAGGACACCGGCATCGGCCTGGAGCCGGGGGCGCAGGAGCGCATCTTCAAGTCCTTCCAGCAGGCGGACGGGTCGACGACCCGCCGCTACGGCGGTACGGGCCTCGGGCTGGCGATCTCCCGCCAGCTGGTCGAGCTGATGGACGGCGAGATCGGCGTCGACAGTCGGCTCGGACTCGGGTCGCGGTTCTGGTTCACGGTCGCGCTCGGCCGGGTCGCCGGCGCCGCGACGGCGGACCCGGACTCCCTCATAGCCGGCCGCCGCGTGCTGGTGGTCGACAACAGCCCGGCGAACCGCGCCGTCCTGCGTCACCACCTCGCTGACTGGGGCATCGCCTGCGAGGAGGCCGGCAGCGCCGAGGAGACGTGGCGGCTGATCGGCGACAGCGCGGACGCGGGCGGACGGTTCGACCTGGCGATCCTCGACTACAACATGCCGGTCACCAACGGCATCGAGCTGGCCGCCACGATCCGCAACGACCAGCGCCTGCGCGAGCTGCCGCTCATCCTGCTGACCTCGGTCGCGCACGAGTCCCGGTCGTCCCAGATCCACGAGCAGGGTTTCGCCTACCAGCTCAGCAAGCCGCTGCGGCGGCAGCATCTGCGGGAGGCGATCCTCGGCGTCTTGCGCGCCGGTGCGGCTCCGGCCGCGGCCGAAGCGCCCGCGGCGCCCAGCCAGGAACCGCTGCCCCAGTACCCGGACCTGCGCGTGCTCGTCGCCGAAGACAACCCAGTCAACCAGGAAGTCGTGCGCGAAATGCTGGACCTCTGGGGCTGCCAGACGACCCTCGTCTCCAACGGCGGCCAGGCGGTCGAGCTCTGGTCGAGCAGCGCCTTCGATCTCATCCTCATGGACTGCCACATGCCGGTCGTCGACGGCTTTGCGGCGACGCGCTGGATCCGTGACCGGGAACAGCTGGCGGGCAAGGGGCGCCACGTCCGCATCGTCGCTCTGACCGCCAACGTGCTCCAGCGCGATCGCCAGGAATGTCTGCTCGCCGGCATGGACGGCTTCCTGAGCAAACCATTCACCCAGAACGAGTTGCGCAGAGTCATCGAAAGCGCACGGCCCGACGGGACCGGCGGTGTCCCCGCAGACGGGACCTTCGAGGCTGGTTCGGAGAACCGCGCCGATCCTGGAGCGGCGGCGGCAGGCCCGGTCCTGGACGAGCACGATCTGGCGAACCTGATGGAGGAGCACCGCTCCGGGCAGCCGACCCTGCTGCAGAAACTGACCCCGCTCTTCGTGACGGGAGGCGCCGAGCGCTTGGCCGCGCTGCAGGCCGCCGCCGCGGCGGGCGACGCCGCAACCCTGGGCCTGGCCGCGCACGCGTTCAAGTCCGAGTGCGCCAACCTGGGCGCTCGGCGATTGGCGGCGCTTTTGCAGAGCCTCGAACAGATGGGGAAGACCGGCGGCCTGGACGGCGCCGACGCGCTCGTCACGCAGGTGGTGGCGGGCTACCACGAGGCCTGCGCCGAGCTGTTGCGGATCCGGGCCGAACAGGAACTACTCGTCCCGACAAGCTGAGCGAGCCACGACAGGAGACTGCATGTTCAAGCACGTTACGGATGCCACGGGCCGGGAGGCGATGCCGCGGACGCGGCGCAGTGTCCGGCGACCGGTCCGGACGCTTCTCGGGAGCGGGCTGCTCGCGGCCGTCTTCGCCGCCTCGACGGCGTGGGCCGGGACGGAACCGGCCGTGTCCGACCTGACGGAGATGAGCCTCGAGCAACTGATGGACATCCGCGTGTACGCGGCAGCCCGGCGGGAACAGAAAGCCTCCGAAGTCGCTTCGTCGGTGACGATCATCACGGCCCAGGAGATCCGGGACTACGGCTGGAGGACGCTGGCGGACGTGCTGAACACCGTGCCGGGACTGTACGCGACCTACGACCGCTCCTACCACTTCATCGGCGTGCGCGGGTTCAGCCGCAGCGGGGATTACAATTCGCGCATCCTGGTCCTGCTCAACGGCACGCGGGTGAACGAGCCGATCTACGACAACGGCGGCGTGGGCAACGACGGCATCGTGAACATGGATGCGGTGGAACGCGTGGAGGTGGTGCGCGGGTCGGCGACGAGCTTCTACGGCAACAACGCGCTGCTCGCCGTCGTGAACATCATCACCGGGGGCGGCAACGACGCCGAGGGCGGGAAGGCCGCCGTGGAATACGGCAGCTTCGCCTCGCGGCGGGGGTCCGTCTCGTTCGGGCGACGGCGGCCGTCGGGCCCGGACATCCAGGTACACGCGTCCCGCTTCGATAGCCGCGGGCGGGACATCTACTTCCCCGAGTTCGACACACCGGAAACCAACCACGGGATCGCCGAGGACATGGACCGGGAACATCACGAGGAATTCCTGGCCAGCCTCACCTGGGGCGACTTGGCGTGCCAGTTCGCCTGGGTGGACCGCGTCAAGCACGCCCCGGCCGCCGCCTACGGCGCCCACTTCAACGGCTATGGGTCCCGGGACGTGGACGCGCGGGCGCTGGGCAGCCTGTCGTACGGCCTGGACGTCGCCCACGGCGTCAATCTCCAGGCGACGCTGTCGCGCGGTTACTATGCCTACGACGGCTATTTCGTCATGGACGTGTCGGAGGCGCAGGACGGCAGCGAACTGAGCCTGAACCAGGACCGCGCACGGGCGGCCTGGTGGGGCGCCGACCTCAAGGCGGCCTCGACCCTGCTGCCGCGCAACCGGATCACGGCAGGGTTCGAGTACCGCGACAACTACCGGCTGGAACAGCGCAATTTCGACGTCGGGGCCGCGGGCGCCAACTTCGAGTACGGGCGGGGAGCGTCCGCCATGGGGCTCTACTTCGAGGACGAAGTCGAGCTGGCGGGCTGGGCGCACCTGCTGGCCGGCCTGCGCTACGACCTGATCGGCATCTCGGACGACGAGCAGCTCAGCCCGCGCACCGCCCTGCTCCTGGCGTACGGGAACGGGGGCACTCTCAAGCTGCTCTACGGCGAAGCGTTCCGCTCCCCGAATCCCTTCGAACTGTACTACAACGACGGCAACTACTCGTCCAAGGCCAACCCGGCCCTCGACCAGGAGACCATCCGCACCTACGAGGTCGTCGTCGACCAGCGGCTGAACGAGTGGATGTACGGATCGGCGGCCGTGTTCTCGTACACGATCGAGGACCTGATCAGCCAGATGGTGGACCCCGGGGACGGCCTCCTCCAGTACCACAATATGGGCCGGGCCGAGGCCGACGGCGCTGAGTTCAGTCTCCGCTGCCAATTCGCCGGCAACGTCGCGGGAGCCGCGAGCTACAGCTATACCGACGCCCGCGACAACCGAACGGGCGCATGGCTGAACAACTCGCCCCGCCGGCTGGGCCGGGTGCGCCTGATGGGTCCGCTCGTCGGGCCGAAGTTGCGGGCGGGAGTCGAGTTGCAGTACGAGGGTGAACGCAGGACGCTCGGCGGGAACACCACGGACGCTCCCGTGATCGCGAACGCGAACGTGATCTGGTCGGATATCTTCGGGAAATTCGAGCTGTCGCTGACGGTGTACAACGCACTGGACCGGGTCTACGGCTATCCCGGCGGGGAAGAGCACGTCCAGGACGAGCTCCCCGCCGACCGCAGGAGCTTCCGCGTGAGAGCCGACTACCGCTTCTGATCCCGGGGAACGTCGTATCCGAAAACCCCCTTCCCCGATGATCGATCGTCGCGTCCGTCCCTGATGTCAGGGATGCACGGCACGATCCATCATGTCGGAGGGAACGACGCTGGGAGGCGGCCCCGACGACGCGATCGAGCTGACGAATCATTGACAACCTCCTCGTCATATGCGCGACGGCGGTCCCCCGCGGGATCCGCCGTCTTCGTTCCGCGCGCACGTTGTGTTCCGGGTCACTTCCCGGCCGTCTCCTCCACCATGACCGCCCGCCGCTGCTTGAACGCTTCGTTTTCGGGGTCCTTCGCGATGGCCTTGTCGATCCAGGACAGGGCCTCGGCCGTCATCCCGCGCGCGTAGTAGACCACGGCCACGGTGTCGCAAATCTCGGGGTCTTCGCCGCTCAGTTCGGCGGCGTGCAGGGCGAGGCTCGTGGCCTCTTCGAGACCCTGCTTCTGCTCCGACAGGGACCAGGCCAGGGCGTTCAGGGTGCGGACGTCGTCGGGGTTCAGCTTCAGCAGCTCGCGGAAGGTGGCGGTCTGGCCGGGCAGGTCCCCGGCGCGGCCCTGCGCCCAGGCCGTGAAGCCGAGCGTCTCTTCGCGGTCCACGGCGGATGGGAACTCCGCCAGCAACCTCTGCAGCGCCGCCACGGCCGCCGGGTAGTCGCGGGCCATGGCCTCCATCTCCGCCATCGCGCGCAGGGCCGGGGCGGCGTGGCCCGCGGCGTTGGCGGGATCCAGTGCGAGCGCGCGGGTCAGGGCCGTGCGGGCCGGTTCGGCTTCGCCGCGCTCGGCATACTTGGCGCCGATCCGGCCTAGCAGCTCGGGATCGTCGGGCGTCGCGGCGAGGCGGGCCTGCAGGTCGGCCAGCGTGTTGCGGCCGGCGGCGTAGTCGACAACCGCCGCGAGGAACTCCGCAGCGGGGCGGAAGCCCAGGAAGCGGTCGATTTCCGCGCCGTCGGGTTTGC
>JANOEP010000026.1:0-58122 GCA_031441465.1 bacterium
GGACCTTGTGGCAAAGATCGAGAGCTACGTCGCGACGTACAACCGCGAGACCAAGCCGTTCGCCTGGACCGCAACCGCCGATTCGATCCTGGCCAAGATCGAACGGTTATGTATAGCTATTGCCGGGACAGGACACTAGGCTCTGGCTGCCAATAGATGGCACGAAATCGACAAATTGCGTGATTGGTGCCCGATATCCTGCGATCATTGTGGGCACGAAATTGACATATTATCGATTTCGTGCCTATAGTCTGGCGTGCAGATCGGGCACGAATTGAGCGATACCGGAGGACGGCCATGTTCATCGGACGTGTAGAACAGTTGAACGATCTTGCCGCACTCCTGCGCAAGAAGACACCTTCATTGGTCACCTGCCGGGGACGGCGTCGAATCGGAAAAAGCACGCTGATCCGTGAGTTCGCCAAGCAGGCGGATCGCCTGATCGCCATCGAGGGGCTTGCACCGCGGCCTGGATTGACGAACCGCGATCAACTGCAGGCCTTCGGCCGGCAACTCGCCCAGCAGACGAACATCCCGGAAGTCGGTCTGACCGATTGGCCCCAGGCCTTTCGTTTGCTTGGAAGCGCCGTCCGCGACGAGTGGACGGTGATCCTGCTCGATGAAGTCTCCTGGTTGGGTGGACTCGATCCGGACTTCCCCGGCCACCTCAAAGCGGCGTGGGACAACGTGTTCACGGCACATCCCCGGCTCGTTCTGGTGCTGTGTGGATCCGTGTCGACATGGATCACGGACAACATCCTGAACAACACCGGTTTCGTGGGGCGGGATTCCTGGGATATCCTCCTGGAGGAATTGCCCCTGCACCATTGCAACGAATTCTGGGGTGCCGCTGGGGAGGGCGTCAGCGCTGCTGAGAAACTGTGCCTGCTGTCCGTTACCGGAGGCGTACCGAAGTACCTCGAGGAACTGGATCCCGGCCTGACGGCCGAAGAAAACATCCGTCGTCTCTGCTTCCAGCGCGAAGGAATCCTGTTCAGGGACTTCGATCAGATTTTCAGCGATGTGTTCGGGAAGCGGGCTGGGAACTACAAAGCCATCGTCGAGTCCCTGGCGCACGGCAGCCGGACGGTGTCGGAAATCAGCACGTTGCTCGACAAGGAGCGCAGCGGCCACCTGAGCGGTTACCTGAGGGATCTCGTGCTGGGCGGGTTCCTGGCTCGTGATACGGTTTTCGATCCCAATACCGGTCGTTCGACGCGAATTGAGAAATATCGCCTGAGCGACAACTATGCGCGATTCTACCTCCGGTACATCGCTCCCCGCCGAGACAGCATCGAACGAGGCCTCATGCGCGGACTGTCGCTGGACCAGTTGCCTGAATGGAGCTCTGTCATGGGGCTCCAGTTCGAGAACCTGGTGCTGAACAACGTGCCGTCATTGGCCCGCCATCTGGGTCTGGGCCGCATGCCTCTGCTCGGTGCCGCCCCCTTCATCCAGCGGGCTACGGCCAGGAGGAAGGGCTGCCAGATCGATCTGCTGATGCTGACCAGGCACTCCTTGTACGTCGTGGAGATCAAGCGCCGCAGATTCATTGACGTCTCCGTGGTCGATGCGGTCCGGGAAAAGGTGTTTCGCCTACCCGTCGACCGGCGTCTTTCGGTTCGCACGGCTCTCGTCTACGAGGGGAGCCTTGATCCGCGGGTGGAAACGGAAGGCTATTTCAACTTCATCATCCCATTCTCCCGATTCCTGCAAGGGACCTGACGCACTCTGCCCAGACGATGGCGTGATTGCGGCCATGTCGTGCATTGACTTCCCTGCCGCGATCGTGCTCCTTGTGCTGGTCGCGGTCGGGAGAGACAACGGAGGCGCCCATGATCCACATCGTCCTGGGAATGCACAAATCCGGCACCACCCTGGTCTCCCAGATCCTGCACCATTCCGGCATCGACATGGGCGACTTCGACGAGTCGGTCAGCTACGACCGCGGCAACAAGTACGAGCGGGCGTCGGTACTGGATCTGGACATGGACATCCTGGGCGCGCCCGACGACGAGGTGCTCGACCTGGGCGTGCGCGGCCCGCTGCGGCTGACCGACGCGCAGCGCGCGCGCATGCGGGAGATCATCGCCGACGGGCAGGCGCGCCACGCCGACTGGGGCTTCAAGGACCCGCGCCTGACGCTGCTCTACGACCTGTGGGCCGTAGAGCTGCCCGAACACCGCCTCATCGCCGTCTACCGCGACCCGGCCGAAGCCTGGCCGCGCTTCAAGTGGCGCGGACGCCGCCGTTACCACACCAACTTCGCGCGCGCGGCGGCCTTCCTGGACCGCTGGCACGAGCACAACGAGTGCCTCCTGCGTCTGGCGGCCGCGCTGCGGCGGGACGTCCTGTTCCTGAGCTACCACGAGCTGATGACCGGCGACGCGGAACTGCGCCGGCTGCATGACTTCGTGGGCCGCGAACTGGTCGATCGCCGCCAGAGCGGTCTCTACCGGGGCCGGCCGCACCCCGACCTCTTCCTGCGCGCGGCCGCCTGGTGGCGCGACCGGCGCACCGGTCGCCCGTCGGCCGCGGTCCTGGCCGAGCTCGACGCTGCCCGGCGCTGAGGACCGGGCCCGTCACGTTTTTCCCCGGCGACCGTATACCCCGGATGTACCCGCACGACCCGGAGGAACGCGACCGCCATGGATCCCCGTCGAGACCTGCGAGACCGCCGCCACGCCCGCCTGCTGCAGGCGGCGTGTGGCGGCGATCAGGAGGCGTTCCGGCGCCTCTACGCGGATCTGTACGACCCCGTGGCCGGGTTCCTCGGACGAAGGCTCGCTTCCCCGCAAGACGTCGAGGATCTGATCTCCACGGTCTTCCACCGTTTCCTGAGGAACCTGTCGGGTTTCGATCCCCGGAAGGGATCGGTGCTGGGTTGGGTCCTGGCCATGGCCCACCACGCGCTGATCGATCATCTCAGGTCCGCCCGCGAGACCGAGCCGGTGGACGCACTGGCCGAGACGCTGGCGGGCCCGGCGGACGACCCGCTGGCCGGTCTCATCCGTCGCGAGGACCGCGACCGCGTCCGCGCCGGGCTGCTCCTGCTGCCCGACGGGGACCGCGGCCTGATGGCCCTGCGCTACGGGGACGGGCTGCGCCACCGGGAGATCGCCGCGATGACGGGACAGAGCGAGGCCGCCGTCCGGCAGCGCCTCTCGCGCGCCCTGCGCGAGCTGCGCCGACACGTGCGCGGTCCGCACACCTGCGAAGGCGAGGTGGACTATGCGACGCAATGAACTCGAGAGGGCGTTGCGTTCCCTGCACGCGTCCGCGGCGCGCCCCTCGGCGCGGCACCGCGGGGCTTTGCAGGAGGACCTGCTCGCCCGCCACCGTGAACTTCATCCCCGACGAGGGAGGCCTTTCATGAACCGCATGAGCACCTGGACCCGCCCCGCGCTGGCCGTCGTGATCCTGCTCGCGCTGGGCATCGCCGCCTGCACCGTGCCCACGAGCTACGAGGTGGGGATGGGGCAGAAGCTGAGCATCACGCTGCCGGCGTCGGTCGCGAAGGACGACGGCCTGGACCAGCCCCTGCAGGAGATCACCGACTACCTGAATTCCCTGCCCGGCGTCGAGCAGGCCGGTGTGGCGGTCCGCATCATGGGCGAGGAGGTGTCCCTCGATCTGATGGTCTGGGGGCAGAACCTCGCGGCCGACGATCTCGCGGCCGACCTGCGCGCCCGGTTCCCGCTGCTGGCCGAGGCCGGGATCGTGAGCGAGGAACTGACCGGCACCGTGCAGGGTTCGCTGGCTGAGGCTTTCGGGCACGCGGCCATCGGTCTGGAAGTCAACGGCGACACCGCCGAGGAAGTCCGCGATCAGATCCTCGCGCAACTCGCCGCACAGGGCTTCGGCGGCGACGCCCAGGTCGAGGTCGTCGACGGCGAAGACGGGCAGCGACGGGTCAAGATCGAGCTGCACGACACCTGTGTCGTGGACTCTGCGGGCAACAAGGTCATCGTGGAAATGAAATAGCGGCGCCGCGGGCGTCGGGTGGCGATGATCGGCGGGGTCCGGGCGCGGTGCGCGGACCCCGCCGATCTGCGTCAGTCCCCGATCACGTATTCGAACGGCCGTTCCAGCAGCAGTTCGCGGTTCCAGTAGACCTTGACCGCGTAGGTGCCGGGCTCGCGTTTGCGGTCCGGCGCCACGTTGAAGCGGGAGGCGACGGTGACGTCGGGAGCGGGGCCGACGACGGCCTCTTCCGCCTCGGCGAAGCGCAGGTTGTTGCCGTCCTTCCAGACGAGCTGCGTGCGCCAGCGTGCGGAATCGGCGGGGGCCACGCTCACCTCGGCGTACTTGCGGAAGAGTTCCTCGCCGCCGGGCTTCAGCCAGACGACGTGGATCTGGTGGACGCCGGGGGGCAGGTTGCGCAGGTCGACGAAGGCGTGGATGTTGCGGTCGCGTTCGTCGTCGCTGGCCGCGAAGCGGTCGCCGACCTCGAGGCGCTTGCCGCTCTTGGCGCCGATCCGGCGGCAGAAGACGAGATCGGCCCGCAGGGCGCCGTTCGTCAGTTTTTCGTCCCCGTCCGCGGCGACGGCCGCCTCGCGGACGGCCTGCACGTCGTCCTGCCCGCAGCCGGCGAACAGGGCCAGGGCGGTCAGCGCCACCGTGATCAGGATCCTCATCTGCGCTCCTTCTACTGCCCGGGGTCGCGGACCGGTCCGGCGTTCGGTCCCGGCTGGTCTTGGCGTTGGCTGGTTTTGGTGTGGGCGCGGCGGGCAGCCCGCTTTTGCCGCCCCCCCCGCGTAAACGCCCGCGGCTAAGCGGGCGAAATCAAAAGCCACAACTTTAGCGCCCCCGAGGTGCGCCCCCGGGGGGCGGGGGGGTGGGGGGGTTTGGGGGGGGGCGCGGCGGCCGGCCGTTTTGGGCCCCCCCCCCCGCTTCAAGTCAAGCGGATCTGCGGACTACTTCAAAAGCATCATCTTACGCGCCACGGTCGTGCCGCCCGCCGTCAGACGGTAGACGTAGAGACCCGAGGACGCGCGCGCGCCCGCATCGTCCTCGCCGCGCCAGACGGCCGTGTGCTCGCCGCCCTCCAGCTCGCCGTCGACCAGCGTGCGGACGACGCGGCCGGCCAGGTCGTAGACCTTCAGGCCGACCTTGGTCGTGCGCGGCACCGAGAAGCGGATCTCGGTCGACGGGTTGAACGGGTTGGGACGGTTCTGGGCCAGGGCGAGCCGCGCCGGCAGGCCGCCGTCGTCGACAGGGGTCGGGAAGTCCAGCACGAAGGTGCCGTTCATCGCGTCCTGGCCGCTGTTGAGCGTGGTGTCGAAGCAGACGACCTTGACCATGGCCACGTCGCTGCTCGGCACGGTCGCCCAGTTCGGCGACAGCGGCGAGGTCAGCGATCCGGCGCCCAGCACGTAGGGCCAGGTCGCGCCGCCATCGGCCGAGTAGAGCACGACGGTCGCGCCGAGGCCGGTCTCGTCGTAGGGCGTCCAGGACACCGCGAAGGGTTGCCCGTTGTTGTGGACCGAGCCCGGCTGGGGCGCGGTGACCGTCACCGTCGGGTCCAGTTCGTCGACGATGCCCTGGTGGCCGTTGAGCGAGAAGTCGTCGACGCCCGCCTCGATCACCGAGCCGCTGCCGAGGTCCGAGGCGACGAAGCGGAAGCGGACGTTGGCGGTCATGTCTATCAGGCCCGTCAGCGGCACCGTGACCTCCAGCCAGGTGCGGTCGCTGGCCATGGTGCGCTCGAGATCCACCCAGTTCGTGCCGTCGCTGGTCACCTGCACGACCCAGGTGTCCGAGTTGGGGTTCAGGCCCGTCTCGTTCGTGTACCAGCGGAAGTAGGTCACCGTGACGTCGTTCCAGCCGGTCAAGTTGTAGACGGGGCTCAGCAGCGTGGTCGTGCCGCCGTCCACGTCGGCGCCGCCCTGGGCGCCGCCCACGGCGTCCTGGCCGGTGATCCAGCACATCGTGCCCGCGGGGGTGTGGTCGTCCTCGGGCGTGACGGGCGAGTCGTTGATGTAGATCCCGTTCGGGTCGACCAGCGTCCAGATGCCGGCGGTGGCGTTGTCACCGGCGATGCCGCCGGTCCAGCTGCCAGCGGACTCCATGTCGGACGCGACGATCAGCGTGTTCTCGACCCAGAAACTGGTGGCGGCCGCGGGGGCCCCCGCCGGTTCGAGGGTGCCGAGCCCGATCCCGTCCAGGGCCGAGAACCAGTAGCGGACCCGGCTGCCCAGGGGCTGGCCCGGGATCTCGCCGCGGTAGCGGCCCGTCACGGGGTCGATCAGGGTCAGGGTCAACTCCTGCAAGCCGCCGCCCGCGCTGGTCAGGTACCAGCCGTGCAGCTCGTTCAGGCCGCTGTAGTCGTAGACCTCGGTCTCGACGACGTAGGGGCCGGCCGTGTCCGTCGTTCCGGTCAGCACCGTCGTGTTTGCGAAGGCGGGTCCGGCCACGTCGGTCAGCGCGAAGTCGACCGTGGTGGCCTGGCCTTCGAGGATGACCACGCTGCGGGTCGTGTCCGGCGCGAAGCTCGGGTGCGAGGCCACGATGTCGTAGACGCCGACGGGCACCGAGCCCAGGTAGGTGCCGGCGGTCGACGAGGTGAAGGCGCGGCCGTTGTCCAGCACGGTGATCAGCACGTCCTTGGCCGGCACGCCGCCGCCCGAGGCGTTGGTGACCGTGCCCTGCAGCGTGCCCGTCGGCAGCACCGCGAGCGCCTCGTAGCGGATGGCGCGGCCGGCGGTCAGGCTCGCCGCGGCGCCGGGGTAGGCGTTCCAGTAGGTGTAGAGCAGCCCGCTGCTGTGGTCGAGGTTCTGCAGGCCCGCCGTCGCGTAGCCGTTGGTGCCGTCGACCTGCGACACGGCGTTGTACTGGACCTCGATGATCCCGTCGCCGGTGTCGGTGTCGTGGTGGGCCGGGTCGTAGAGGATGACCTCGAAGGTCTCGGTGCCGCCGCCGACGTCGTTACGCAGGCGGCTCCACTCGACGATCAGGCGGTGGTTGGCGACGTCATGCCACCAGTACACGCCGCCGACCGCGGACTGCAGGTAGAGGTTGTCCCAGAAGGCGCAGATCATCGCGTCGGGCGAGCCGGAGCAGGGCAGCGTCCAGTTGCGGTAGTTGCGCAGGGAGGTCGCGCCCATCGCGAGCCAGCCGTTCGAGCAGACGGAGATCTTGTCGAAGGTCTCGCCGTAGTAGGTGAAGTCGAAGGGCAGGGTCAGGATCTCGGTGTCGTCCTGCTCCCAGCCGTAGTCCGACAGGGGGACGGCCGTGCCCGAGCCGCCCAGGGTGGGATCGATTTCGATCCAGCTGTAGGTCGGGTGGTACGGGTAGGCGGTGTCGGTGTTGTCGAACGCGTAGTAGCCGTGGGCGTCGGGCCCGAGCGGCTCGTTGGCGGCTGCGACGCCGACCTGCGCGGTGAACTCGACCGTGTCGCGCGCGCCGGTCGCCGTCAGCATGGCGATCTGGAAGGTGGCGAGGTGGCCGCGGAAGCAGTCGGCGGTCACCGACACGGTGAACGCGTTGGCGGCGTTGCTGGCCGTGGCGTTGACGGCCATGGGCCCGAAGGCGCCCTGGTCGTCGGTGACGTCGACCCAGGGGCTGCTCGACAGCAGGGTCGCCGCGGCGGCGGTGACGCCGACGTTGCCGGTGTTGCGCAGCGTGACGCTCAGGGTGCCGGTCTCGCCCGGGTCCAGGCTGCCGCCCGGACCGCCGTAGGCGAAGCTGAGGTAGGTGAAGGCGCCGGCGTTCAGCTCGAGTTCCAGCAGGGAGGTCCAGGTCGACGCGCCGCTGGTGACCGCGAGGTCGAGCTGGCACTTGTGGGCGGCGGGAGCGCCGGGCGCCAGCTGGACGGTGAATGGAGCGCTTCCCGGCGCGTCGGCGCCGGCGGCGATGGTGCCGAACGACGCCGAGCCGGACACGACGCTCGCCCAGGGGTCGTCGGAAGTCAGCACGGCCGTGACGCCCGTCGCCGGGTTCGTGCCGAAGTTGTGCAGCACGGCGGCGACGTCCACGGTCTCGCCGGGGCCGGCCAGGCCGTCGTTGTTGCCGGCGGCGTCGTCCACGTCGAAGGAACCCAGGCCGACCAGGGCGACGGCGCCGCCCACCGTCAAGGTGCCCTTGTAGGGCAGACGGTTGTGCCGGGTGACGGTGACCAGCAGGTTGCCGGCGGTGAGGCCCGAGACCGGCAGGTTGACCTGGCCGTCGGGGCCGGTCAGGCCGCTGACGCGCACCTCGGTGCCCTTGTACAGGGACACGCGCGCGCCTGCGGCCGGCAGGCCCGAGACGCCCTCGTTGACGGTGACCTGGACGGAGTTGGCGCCGGTCGAGATCGACGCGGCGTGCACGACGGAGAACGTGGTGGGTAGGGCGGTCCAGATCTCGGTGGCGGGGTCGCCCATCAGGCTGTTCCAAACCATCCAGATCTCGACGTGGTCGGCTTCCGCGTCGTTGTAGCTGTTGTACATGGCCAGCTTGCCGGTGTTCAGGGCGGGGCCCACGCGGTAGTCGCCGGAGTTCAGGACGCCGTCGACGACGCCGGCGAACATGCAGTTGTTGTAGCGGGTGTGGGTGCCGGTCGTGGCGGTGCCGACGCTGGCGACGGCGCCGCCGTTGGGCGCGCGGAAGACGGCTTCGGAACGGCAGGTGCCGTCGGGCACGAAGGAGCCCGTGTCGCAGGTCATGATCACGGCGAAGGCCAGTTCGCCCGCGTTGGAAAGGTTCTGCAGGTTGGTGGACTGCATGCCGCTCATGCCGTACCAGCCGCGGTAGGTGAACAGCGTGCCGCCCTTGTTGAAGTTCGTGGTCATCAGCGAGACGTAGCTGCCGCCGTAGACGGAGTCGATTTCGGTGTAGTGCAGGCCGAGCAGCTGGTCGCGCACCCACTGGTTGACGAAGATCGTCGTGATGCCCGACTGCCCCGGGTCGCCCACCAGCGAGCCGCGGGTGAACCAGCCTGGATCGGGGGTCAGGGGCGGGTTGGACTCGTAGTTGACGATCTTGTTCACGACCGTCGTGAGTTCCGCGGTCGAGGTCACCGACAGGCGGCCCAGGTTGATGTCGGGCAGCAGGTCGGTCCCGTCGAGCATCGAATAGTAGTGGTCGCCGCTGCCGCCGTAGCCGCTGAGATTCTCGGACCAGGAGGGCAGGGCCACGGTCCCGCTGGCGTCGCCCACCAGGGTCACGAACTCCAGCTGCGGCTTCAGGGTGTTGTAGGCGTTGGTCAGGTAGGTCTTGATCGCGGTGTTGGTGGTGCCGGTCTCGGCCGTGGTGGCCAGCACGACGTTGTAGCCCTGGCGGCGGCGCCACTCCAGCAGCGGCGCGAGGTTGGTGATCACCGTGGCGTTGTTCGGGCAGATCACCAGGTAGCTGCCCATGTCGGTGACGGCGCTCTTGTCGGCGCCGCCGTAGTTCAGGACCCGGGCGCGGAAGTACTCGTCGTAGGCGGCGGTCTCGGCCCGCAAGGCGGCCTTGCCGGCGCCGCCCGTGATCGTCACCTCGACGGTCAGGCGCACGGCGGCCGTGACGCGGCCGGTCGCCGGGTCGTAGGCGAGGGGGGAGAAGACCAGCGGCGCCACGGTCAGCCCGTGCATGACGCCGGTCTTGCCCACTTCGACGGTCGGCGCGGCGGTGGCGCCACGGGCGTAGGCGCCCTTGTCGTAGGCGAAGGGCTCGCCTTCGCGGCCCTGGACCGGCAGCAGCCGGTAGCCGTCGAGGTCGACCGTTTCGCGTGAAACGATCCGCGCCACGGCGGTGGCGCCCGCCGGCAACGCGATCAGCCGGCTGAAGACCGGCAGCCCGGGTGCGCCCTCGGCGCCCCGCTGGGCGGCGTCGGGGAACGACAGCACCTGCCAGGCTTCGCCGCCGGTCTCGACGTCCTCGACCGCCAGGCGCGGCAGGGTCAGTTCGAGGGTCAGCACGTCGCCGGTGTCCTCGAGCAGGGCGAGAGCCGGTTGGGCGCCGGCGGCGGGGTCCAGGACGACCTCGCGGGCGGCGGGCACGGCGAAGGCGGTCGCCGCGATCAGCAGCAGCGACAGGGTGATACCTGTGGACAGACGCATGAAGGCCTCCAGGGCGCGTTGGGCCGGGATGGTTGCGGGAGCCATCACTGGGGAGTAACGGAATTCCGGTGGCGGGACCGGACTGCACATCATGATAACACAAGCCCCCTCACCGGAGCTAATGGATATTTGCACCGAGAGGACTCCAGGTGGCGTCCATTCGGGTCGTATGCTATGATCCCCGCGTCCGGTCAACCCCGCCTGCACCCGCACCATCGGTCCATTCCGGGAGGACTCCCATGCCCAGGTTCCTGCGCTTATCGGCCGGACTCGCCCTGCTGGCCTGCGCCGCCGCCGCTTCCGCGGCCGTCATCCACGTGCCCGGCGACTACGCCCAGATCCACGCCGCGGTCCAGGCCGCCGGCGCGGGGGATATCGTCGAGGTCGCGGCCGGCACCTACGGCGACTGCACCCACCCGACCGAGGGTCCCGGATCGACCCTGGCCTGCGTCATCATGAAGTCGGGGGTCACGCTGCGGGGCGCCGGCACGGCGGCGACGATCATCGACGCGCAGCTGCTCGGCCGCGGCATCTTCGTCGAGAACGTCGTCAACTGCCGCATCGAGAACCTGCAGGTCCGCCGCGCGTACGCGGCGGCCTACGGCGCCGGCATCCTGCTGCGTCAGGTCGGCCCGGACGTGAGCGTGACCGACGTCCTGGTGACCCTGTGCACCGACGGCGGCGTGATCTGCTACAACCACGCCAGCCCGACCCTGACCCGGGTCGACTGCGTGTCCAACAGCGCCAAGCAGGGCGGCGGCCTCGCCATCGAGGAGTTGAGCAGCCCCCGCGTCGCGGACTGCGACATCCTGGACAACCACGCCCCGAGCGGCGCCGGCGTGTTCATCCGCAACGGCAGCGACCCGCACCTGACCGGCTGCACCGTGAGCGGCAACACGATCAACGCGGCCTACGGCCAGGGCGCGGGCATCTTCGTCGCGGCCAGCGCCCCGCGGATCGAGCACTGCACGATCTCCGGCAACACGACCCTGGGCAACGGCGGCGGCGTCGCCTACCAGCTCGGCTCCGCGGGCACCCTGCAGGCCTGCACGATCACCGGCAACCTCGCCGCGCAGAGCTTCACCTCGGGCGCCGGCATCGCGGTCGACTCGGCCGAGCCGCTGATCGAGGGCTGCCTGATCGCCGGGAACGTCTGCACCGGCTCGTTCAGCGACGCCGCCGGCGTCCACACCCTGTTCAGCCCGTCCCCGACGCTGCGCAACTGCACGATCGCCGGCAACCAGACCAGCGGCGACGGCCTGGCCGGCGGCGTGATGGCCCAGTGGGGCAGTTCCCCGACCATCGACCGCTGCATCATCTCCGGCTCGCTCGTCGGCGCCGGCCTCTACTGCGACGGCGGCAGCCCGACGGTCACCTGCACCGACCTCTGGGGCAACGCCGGCGGCAACGCCCTTTGCGGCGTCGACGGCGGCGGCAACTTCTCGCTCGACCCGCTCTACTGCGCGCCGGGCGACTACCACCTGCAGGCCGGCAGCCCCTGCTTCACCGGCTGCGGCGGGGATCTGGTGGGTGCGCCCCTGGGCGCGTGCGGCGCCACCGCGGCGGACGAGTCGCCGCGGCGCTCGCGCCTGCTGGGCAACCACCCCAATCCGTTCAACCCCAGCACCACCATCGTTTTCGCGCTTGACGCGCCCGGTGCCGCCCTCGTACGTATCACCGACGTCTCCGGCAGGACGGTGGCGACTCTCACCCTGGGCGATCTCCCCGCCGGTCGCCACGAGGCGGTCTGGGACGGACGCGACGATGCGGGCCGGCCCGCGCCGAGCGGCGTCTACTTGTACGAACTCCAGGCTCTGGGCCTGCAGCACACAAGGCGGATGATCCTGATCAAATGAAACGGGCAGCGCTCACGCTCGCTCTCGGAATCGGCCTGACGGCGGCGGTCTTCGGAACCGCCGCCGCCGCGGCCGACCAGCGGGCGCACGATTCCTTCGCGGTCCAGGTCGCCGGCGACCGCACCCTGGTCACCAAGCTCCCCGCCGCCGCCGACGCGTCCGCCGCGCCGGCGGTCCTGATCGCCCTGCCGCCGGACGCCACGACCTGGTCGGTGAGCCTGACCGCGGGCGGCGGCAGCGTGTCCGGCGACGGCCGGCTGCCCCGGCTGCGCGGGCTGCCGATGGCCGTGGTGAACACGGCCGGGCTGGACGACGGCGCCCGGTTCGAGATCGTGCACGACGGCGACTGGTCCTCGGCCGCGGACGGCCGTCTGCGGTCGCGCGCCTTCGACGCCGCGCTGGGATCCTCGTTCGGCCTGCCGGCGTCGGCCGCAGCGGGCACCCGCGGCACCTACGTCGTGATCACGACACCCGAGTACGCTCCCGCCGCCGCCCCTCTGCTGGCCTGGAAGCGCGCCAAGGGTCTGGAAGTTCGCCTGGCGACCACCGAGGAGACCGGCGTCACCAACGTCGCGGTGCGCGATTGGCTGCGTGCCGCCTACGCGGCGTGGGACGCCCCGCCCGAGTACGTGCTCATCCTGGGCGACGTCGACGTCGTGCCCGCCTGGAGCATCAGCCAGAACGTCACCGACCTGCCCTACGCCCAGATGGACGAGGACGACTGGCTGCCCGACCTGATGCTCGGCCGCATGCCCGTCGCGTCGCTCACCGAGGCGCAGACGGTGGTCAACAAGAGCGTGGCCTACGAGCGCGACCCCTACCGCACGGACGAGGGCTGGCTCACGCGCCAGCTCATGGTCGCCGGCAACTACGGCTCCGACACCCCGGTCAGCACCGTGTCCTGGTGCGGCCGGCAACTGATGTCCCTGGGCTTCCAGGCCGCCACCCACGTCTCGTTCCCGCCGCTGTTCAACGGCGTGTTCCCGATCACGCAGGCGCTGCAAGCCGGCGTCTCGATGGTGGTCTACCGCGGCTGGGCCTACGGCACGGCGGGCTGGGAGCCGCCGCACTTCACGGTCACCGAGATCCCCAACGTGAACAACGGGGCCATGACGCCGGTCGTGATGAGCTTCGTCTGCCTCAACGGGGACTTCGCCGCCGACGCGCCCTGCTTCGGCGAGGTGTTCCTGCGCCAGGGCACGCCCGAGACGCGCAAGGGCGCGGTCGCCTTCATCGGCAACGGCGAGCACTGGTCCCACACGCGCTACAACGACGCGATGGCCATCTCGTTCTTCGAGCGCATCACCGACCCGGCCGTCACCGACCTCGGGTCGCTGATGCTCGCCGGCAAGCTGCGCTTCCTGTCCTACTTCCCGCACGAGCTGGAGTTCGAGGCCACCGGCGAGGAATCCGTCGAGTTCTACTTCCACATCTACAACCTGCTCGGCGACCCCGAGTTGAATTTTTGGAAGGGGCCCGTCTCGGAACCCGTGGTCGGGCACGACGCCAACTGCCCGCCCGGAGCCGACCGCTTCGACGTGACCGTCCTGGAGTCGGACGGCACGACCCCCCTGGCCGGCGCGCGCGTGGGCCTGACGCAGGACGGCGAGCCGGTCGGCGCCGGCCGGACCGGTCCTGACGGTGTCGCCCGGATTTCCCTGGACGATCTCGTGGCCGGCACGCCGCTGACCGTCACGGTCACCGCGCCCAACCGCTTCGCCGTGCAGAGCGACGTCGCGGTCGCGTCGCCCGCGGCCCACCTCGCGGTGACGGGCCTGACCTGGGAGAATCCCGTCGGCTACGGCAACGACGACGCCGTGGTCAACGCCGCCGAGGTCCTGCACGTCTTCCCGGTGGTGACCAACACCGGGACGACGACGGCGACGGGCGTCACGCTGTCGCTGTCCGTCGCGGGTCCCGCCGGCGTCGAGCACGCGTCCTTCGCCTTGCCGGACCTGCCCGGCGGCGCCGTGCACGCCTGCACGGGCGACGAGTATTTCCGCCTCGGCCTGCTGACCACGGCCGACGACGGCGCGCTGCTGCGCCTGTTCCTCGACGCGGCCCACGACGGCGCGGTCGACCGCGCCGAGCGCACGCTCACCGTCGGCGGACCGTCGGTCCGGCTGGCGGGCCTGCTCGTCGGCGGCGACGGCGCGCTGCGCCAGGGACAGTCGAACGCCCTCACGCCGGTCCTGCACAACGCCGGCAGCTTGCCGTTCCCGGGCGGCCAGGCCCGGCTGAACCTGCTCAGCGCGGGCATCGGCGCCGTCGGCGTGCAGTTCGCGGACGTGCCGGCCATCGCGCCGGGCGCGTCGGTGACCCTGGCCACGGCGGTGTCGCTCGAGGTGGGGGCGACGGTGCCGACCGGCAGCGCCGCCGTGCTGGAACTCGTCGTCTCCGACGCCGCACCGGCCGACTACCAGTCCGTGCTGCCGGCGACCCTGCTGGTCGGCGAGATCGACGCCGGCGCCCCGTGCGGCCCCGACGCGCACGGCTACCGGGCGCTGGACAGCGCCGACGCCGTCGACTACCCCGGCCTGGCGCCCGTCTACCGCTGGACCCACCTGGATCCCGCCCTGGGCGGCGCCGGCGTGCCGGTGACCTTCGCCGTCGACAACGAGGTGAAGCTGGTCGACCTGCCCTTCGCCTTCTCCTACTACGGCCAGGTCTTCGACGGGCAGATCCGCGTCAGCGAGAACGGCTGGATCAGCTTCGACACCGACGACGAGCTCGAGTTCTACAACTGGCCGCTGCCCAGCAGCCACGGCAACCACTCGGTGGTGGCGCCCTTCTGGGACAACTTCGATCCCACGCTCGCGGGCACCGGCGGCGTCTTCACGCGCCACGACGCGGCCTCGGGCACCTTCACGATCGAGTGGAGCCGCATGCGCCACTACCAGCCCGAGATCGACGACGTGCAGACCTTCCAGCTGGTGCTGCGCGACCCGGCGCTCCACCCCGCGCCGGGCGGCGACGGCGAGCTGCTGTTCCTCTACCGGCAGGTCCACAACCGCGACACGCTGCGGCAGTTCGCGACCGTGGGCTGGGAGAGCCCGTCCGAGACCGACGGCCTGCAGCTGTCCTATTCCGACGTCTACGCCCCCGGCGCCGCCCCGATCGGTCCGGGGCTGGCCGTCCTGCTGACGACGCGGACACCCGTCTATTCGCCCTACACCGCCGAGTTCGTGGCGGAACGGTCGGCGGGCGCGGTCACGCTCTCCTGGTTGCCCCGCGACGGCAGGCCCGTCACCGGCTGGCTCGTGATGCGCGACGGGGCGGACGGCGCGGTCGCCTTGACGCCGGCGCCGTTGCCCGCGACGGCGCGCGGCTTCACGGACGGCCTGGCCCCCGCGGGCGACGCCTCCTACCGCCTGGTCGCCCTGCACGCGTACGGGCACCGGTCGGCCGCGGCTTCGGCGACGGTGACCGCCGCGGCGGTCGTCGACGGCGGCGGGCTGTTCCTGTCGCCCGGTCAGCCCAACCCCGCGCGCGGCGGCGCGACCCTGGCCTTCGGCCTGCCGCGCGACGGCGCGGCGACGCTGCGGGTCTTCGACCTCGCGGGCCGGCTCGTGCGCACGCTGGTCGCGGGCGACCGGCCGGCCGGCCCGGGCGCGGCCGCCTGGGACGGGCGCGACGAAGGCGGCCGCGACGCGCCCGCCGGCGTCTACTTCTGCCGGCTCGAGAGCGCGGGTGGCTCGGTGACCCGCAAACTCCTGCTCGTCAGGTAGGTGGGAGCGTGCGGTTCATCGTCCTGTTGCTCGCGGCGGCCACGCTGTTGGGCGTGTGGGAGACGGCGCGGCACCGCCTGACGCGGCGGCGCATCCCGCTGCGCGTGCACGTCAACGGCAGCCGCGGCAAGTCGTCGGTGACCCGCCTCATCGCGGCGGGGCTGCAGGCGGGCGGGATCCGCACCTGCGCGAAGACCACCGGCTCGGCGGCGCGCTTCCTGCACGCCGACGGCACCGAGACGCCGGTGGTGCGCAACGGCACGCCGAACATCCGCGAGCAGCTGGGCGTCTTCCGGCAGGCCGCGTCCGAGGGCGCGCAGGCGCTGGTGCTGGAGTGCATGGCCGTGCGTCCCGACCTGCAACGGACCTGCGAGCGCGACATCGTGAACAGCACGCTCGGGGTGATCACCAACGTGCGCTCCGACCACCTCGAGGTGCAGGGGCCGCGCCTGGAGGACGTGGCGCGCAGCCTGTCGCAGACCGTGCCGGCGCACGCGACCCTGTTCACGGCGGAAGACGTGTTCGCCGGCGACCTGGCCGAGGCGGCGCGGCGACGCGGCAGCGTCTGCAAGCTGGCCGACCCGGGGACGGTCACGCCGGCGGACCTGGCGCCCTTCCGTTACGTGGAATTCGCGGAGAACGTCGCCCTGGCCCTGGACGTGTGCGTGGCCGCCGGCGTCGATCGGCGCCGCGCGCTGGAGGGCATGTGGGGGGTCCGGCCCGACGTGGGCGCCCTGGAGCGCCTGCGGGTCGCCGATCCCGGCGGCGAACTCGTGTTCGCCAACGCCTTCGCGGCCAACGACCCCGAATCGACGGCGAGGATCTGGCGCACGCTCGGTCTGGACGCGCCCGGCACGCGGTCCGTGATCCTGTTCAACAACCGTGCCGACCGCATGCGGCGGGCGCGCGATCTGGCGCCGCTGCTGGGGACCAGCATGAAGGCCGACCACTACGTCCTGATCGGCCAGGGGACGTCCCAGCTGGCCGACATGATGCGCGCGGTCCCGCGCGAGCGCATCGTCGACCTGGGCGGCGCCGGCGCGGCCGAGATCTGGACGCGCACGGCCGCCCTCTGCGGCGCGGGCGCGACGGTGGTGGGCGTCGGCAACATCGGCGGCATCGGCATGGAACTGCTGGCGCTGCTGCGCGAACGGGAGGTGCGCCCTTGATCTACCAGGCGATCGGCCTGGGGCTGGTGATCAGCCTCGTCTTTTCGGAGATCATGGGCTTGGCGGCGGGCGGCCTGATCGTCCCCGGCTACATCGCGATCTACCTCGACCAGCCGCTGCGCATCGCGGGCACGGTCGTCGCCGCGCTGTGCACCTACGCCACCGTGCGCCTGGTCGGCCGCGTGGTGCTGCTCTACGGGCGCCGCACCCTGGTCTTCTGCGTGCTGGCCGGGTTCGTGTTCGGCTTCCTGACGCGATACGTGCTGGTGTTCAACGCCGCGCTGGGCACGGGCGTCGACGCGTCGCTCTTCCAGTCCGTGGGGTACATCATCCCCGGGCTGATCGCCTACTGGATGCACCGGCAGGGGATCGTCGAAACCCTGAGCTCGATGCTCATGGCGGCGTTCCTGGTCCGCCTGGTGCTGGTGCTGGCCCACGGAGGCATGCTCATTGATGTCGCGATCGGGTAGGAGGCGGCCGCTGATCCTGTTCGGATTGGCGGTGCTGGCGGTGCTGCTGCAGGGGGCGCTCGAGCTGACGCGCCGCCCCGTGCGTCAGCGCGACTACGCCGAGAAGTTGGCCGCGGCGCAGAAAGCCGACGAGGCCTTCACCACGCTGCGCCGCCACCTGCGGATGGAGGGCGCGGAGATCGACAAGGTCAACGACCCCGCCGGCACCGGCCTGGTGGGGCCGGAGTTCAGCCTCATCACCAACGCCCGCGGCGACCTCGAAGCCAAGCTCTCCAGTCTGAACCCCAACTGGGCGGCGGTGATGGTGGAGCTGTTCCACCGCGCCGGCCTGCATCCCGGCGACCCGGTGGCCGTGGCGCTCACCGGCTCGTTCCCCGGTCTGAACGTGGCTGTGTACTCCGCGCTCGAGACCATGGAGCTGGCGCCGGTGGTGGTCACCTCGGTCGGCGCTTCGATGTGGGGCGCCAACGACCCCGCGTTCACCTGGCTGGACATGGAGCGCATCCTGCGCGAGGAGCGGGTCCTGCACATCCGCTCGTCGGCGGCCACCCTCGGCGGCGGCGACGACATGGGCCAGGGCCTCAGCCCCGAAGGGCGGCGCCTGCTCGAGGCGTCCCTGGAGCGCAACGGGGTGCCGCTGCTCGGCTCGCTGAACATCGAGGAGGCCATCGCCAAGCGCATGTCCTTCTTCGACGAGGCGCTGCGCGGCCGCGTGCCGAAGTGCTTCGTGAACGTGGGCGGCGGCGTGGCCAGCCTCGGCAGCAGCCAGAACCGCATCCTCATCCCGCGCGGCTTTGCCGAGACGCTGGAAGCGAAGAACTGGCCGCGCAAGGGCACGCTCACGCTGATGTCCGACCGGGGCGTGCCGGTCATCCACCTGCTGGAAGTCGCCTCGCTGGCCCGCGAGTACGGGCTGCCGGTGGCTCCGGACTACCTGCCCGAACCCGGCGAGGGCGAGATCTTCGTGAGGGACGGCTACCGCCTCGAACTGGTGGCGGTCTTCCTCGTGTTGTACGGCGCCCTCTGCGCCGTGGTGCTGGCGCCCGAGGTGCGGCGCAATCTGCTGGGGGCGGTCCGTTTCCGGCGGCGAACGGGAGGTGCGGCGTGACGATCCATCACCGGCGCGGGGCGGCGGCCGCCGCCTGCTTCGTGCTGTGGTCCCTGGCGGCGACGAACGCGTCGGCCGAGGTGCGTTGGCGGGCGGTCGCACCCCAGGGCGCCCGCGAGCAGGTGTGCCTGCGCATCGACGGCATCGAGACGACCTACGACAAGCTGCGCTCCGAGACCCCGGCCCTGTACCGCGTGAGGGGGCCGCGCCGCGTCAAGGTGCTGTCGCGCTACGTGTTCGCAACCGGAGAGGCCGGGCCGGCCGCCGTCACGCTGCGCTTCGCGATCGACGGGCAGGCGGCCCTCGCAGACGCGCAGCGCCTGCAGCCGCGCGAGGGCGCGGCGACCTGCGGCGGCGCGCCCGCCAGCTCCCTGCACCACAGCTACCTGACGATCCCCGAGGGCTGGCACGACGTGGCGGTCACCCACGTGGCCGCCGCGCCCGGAACCGCCGCCGCCGGCTTCACCGCGGTGCGCCTCTTCCGCGAAACGAGCCGCGTCAGCGAGGAGTACGTCAGCCTGTCGCCGGAGCGCTACGCCGGCGTGGCGACCCTGCAGTACGACAGCGGCGTGCGCTCCACCCTCTACCATTTCGACGCGGACCAGCCGCTGTCCTTCGAGGTCGCGGGACCCACGACGGCCGTGGTGTGGACCCGCCTGGACTTCGACCACAAGATGAACGGCCGCCAGTCCTACGCCCTGGAGGTGCGGATCGACGGGGCGGTGCTCCGTACCCACCACTACGACGTCGACAAGCTGGACGCCGCGTCCTACATCGAACGGCCGGAAGTGATGCCCGGGGAACGCAAGTCCCTGCGCGTCCAGATCCCGCGCGGCCGCCACCGGGTGGAGATCCGCTGCCTGCAGCCGGAATCCTGCGGCGTGGCGGCCGTCATCCGCATCCCGGCAGCCGACCTGCGATGAGGCGCCGGATGGGCATTGCGCTGGTGGTCGGAGCCGTCGCGGCCGTCCTGTCCGCGTGCGGCGTCGCCGCGGCGGCGGAGCCGGGGACGCGGGCGCGCAAAGCGTCCGCCTGGAAGACGAGCGCGACCTTCGGACTCGAGACGATCTACGACGACAACTTCCTGCGCTACTCCGACGACTACCTCGACGTGTTCCACGCCGGCACGGACCCCTACAAGTTCAAGATCGACCGCCAGGACTGCCACATCCTGGCCCCGAGCTTCGAGGTCGAGGCCCGCCGCGAGCTGATCGCGCTGGGCGAGACGCGGCTGCGTTTCCGCTGGAAGCGCTGGCAGTACGTCCAGGAGTCGATCAAGACCAACTCCGGCTACTCGTGGTACGCCCGCCAGTTCCTGCCCGGAGGCCGCAGCTTCGAGCTGTCCTACAGCTACGCGCCCGAGCAGTATATTCGGCAGCTGTCGGACCAGCCGCCCTGGGAACCACCGAGCGCGCCCCTGGTCTGGGAAGAGTTCCGCTACACGCGCAACGAATTCGCCCTGGTCTACCGCGACCGGTTCAGCCGCGACCTGACCTGGAAGCTGGACCTCAACCGCACGCTGCGCTACTACAACCAGCCGTTCATCGAGAACGACATCTTCGCCTGGGGCGCCCGCGCCACGCTCGCTTGGCGTGCACGCGCCGACTGGCGTCTGACCCTGGACTACGGTTACGAGCACGGACCCGCCCGCGGCTACGACGAGGTTGGGGAGACCCTCGAGACGAGCGACGACTCGGACCCCTCGTACGACCAGGACCTCTACCAGATCGAGGTGGCCTGGTCGCCAACCTGGGCGCGCCGCGCGTTCACAACCCTGGCCCTCAGCGGCCAATACCAGGCTTACTGGTACACCTCGCAGAAGAGCCTCGACGCCGATCCGTACCACGTGGGCCGCAAGGACAACGTCTACGCGCTCGAGCTGACCCTGGCCCGGCCGGTGGCCGCTGGCCTCGACGCCGTGTGCGGTTTCAAGTTCTCCCAGCGCACGGTGGACTCGCCGTGGCAGGGGGACATCGCCGAGGACAAGGACTACGACCAGCGCCGGTACTGGATCGGGCTGACCTACAAACTCTGACGCGGACCCCGACAGGAGCCCTGACGATGCGCATCACCAGTTCGACGACACGGCGTGCGGCCACGGCGGCCGCGTGCGTCCTGGCGGCCCTGCTGGCCGGCTGCGGCGCCGCCGACCTCTACGAGTCGCCCGAGTCCCCCTTCCACGTGATCGGCCGCGTGCCGCTGCCGAGCGCCAACGAGGGGGTCGCCGCGCTGGGCGACTTCGCCTACGTGGCCGGCGGCGAAGCGGGCATCCACGTCGTCGACATCTCGACGCCGGGGACGCCCGTCCTGGTCACGACCCTCAACACCACCAAGTACGCCGGCAACCTCGAGGTCGTGCGTACCTTCGCCAACGCGACCCTGTCCGACCTGGCGCTCGTGGTGGAGGGCACCGAGGGCATCACCACCTACGACATCACCGACCCCGCCGGCATCGTCTCCTACGAGCAGGGCACGACCGCGGTGGACGGCCAGCGCGTCTTCATCGAGGAGCCGCAGAACCCCGACGACCCCTGCATCGTCTACCTCGCCGAGAGCTGGAAGGGGCTGCGCATCTTCGAAACCAACCCCGACTTCCCCGGCGTCCTGGAGTACGGCGGCGTCTTCACCGGCACGCAGGGCTTCGCCAAGGCCGTGGCCGTGAAGGACGGCTACGCCTACGTCGCCGACGACGAGATGGGCCTCGCGGTGGTCGACGTGCGCGTGCGCATCCTCGGGCAGGTCCGCCAGGTGAGCTGGGCCGACACGCCCGGCAACGCCCTGGACGTCGCCGTCGACGGCGACTACGCCTTCCTGGCCGACGGCGTCGAGGGGCTGGCGATCTTCCGCATCGACGGTGGCGAGACGCCGGTCAAGGTCGCCCAGCTGGACCTGTCGGCCTACAGCCGCTCCCTGGTCGTGGCGCGCGGCTGGGCGCTGCTCTGCGCCGCCGACGGCGGCGTGCACGTCGTGGACGTCCGCGACCCCGAGCACCCCGTCTACGCCGGCCTCGTCAAGACGAGCTACGCCTCGGACCTCTGCATCACCGCCGACGGGCACGTCCTGGTGGCCGACCGCTACGACGGCCTGCTGGTGCTGGACGGGCCGTCCCTGGTCGCCGACACCACGCCGCCCGCGCCCGTCACGACGCTGGCGGCGTCGCCGCAGACGGCCACCCGCGTCGAGCTGTCCTGGCTGGCCGTGGGCGACGACGGCTACTACGGCACGGCCGCCTCCTACCTGGTCCGGCGCGCCGCGGCGCCGATCGCCGACGAGGCCGACTGGGAGGCCGCCGCCGCGGTCGCCGGCGCTCCCGCGCCGGCGCCGACCGGCACCCGCCAGACGCTCGAAGCCGCGGGCCTCGAGCCCGGCACGACCTACCACTTCGCCCTGCGCACGCTGGATGACGAGGGGCACCTCTCGTCCCTCTCCAATGACGCTGCGGCGACGACGATCGAGGGTGCCTTCCTGCGCCAAGGCAGCGTCGCGCCCGCCCTGGGCGATCTGGCGACGGTCTTCGCTTTCCGCGTCACCTTCGTCGACGACACCGACGCGGCGCCCCTGGCGCACGACGTGACGATCGACGGCACGGCCCACGCGATGACCCTCGAATCGGGCAGCCCCGCCGCCGGCGCGGTCTACCTCTACGAGACCACGCTGCCCGCCGGCGCCCACCAGCACGGCTTCGCCTTCGTCGACGCGCTCGATCGTCCGGTGACCCTCGCGGCGGCCGCCGGACCCTACGCGGGCAGCGCGGCCTTCGCGATGGGCAGCCCCGCCGCCGAGGTCGGCCGCTTCCCGGACGAGACCCAGCACGACGTGCTGCTGTCGGCGGCGCCGATCGCCGGCGCCCGCGAGGTGACCCAGGCCGCCTGGAACCTGCGCATGCCGTCGAACCCCTCGTCCTTCGTCGGCGACGACCTGCCGGTCCACAACGTGACCTGGCACCAAGCCGTCGAGTACTGCAACAGCCTGTCCCTGGCCGAGGGGCGCGCGCCCGCCTACGTGATCGATGGGCCGCTGGTGACCTGGAACCGCGCCGCCGACGGCTGGCGGCTGCCGACGGAATCCGAGTGGGAGTACCTCTGCCGCGCCGGCACGACCACTTCCCTGTTCAACGGCGAACTCGTCGAGCCGGCCTGCGGCGCCGACCCGCTGCTCGAGGCGGCCGGCTGGTACTGCTACAACGCGTCCGGCGGCCCGCGGGCCGTCGGCCTCAAGTCGGCCAACGCCCTGGGCCTGTTCGATGTCCACGGCAACGTCCGCGAGTGGTGCTGGGACTGGTACGGCCACTATCCGGCAGGCCCCGTCTTCGACCCCGCGGGACCGGCCGACGGCGACCGGCGCGTGGTCCGCGGCGGCAGCTGGCACTACTACGCCCGCGAGTGCCGGTCGGGGGCGCGCGGCGCCTACTACCCGACTTCGTCGGACGACTTCCTGGGGTTCCGCGTGGTCCGCAACGGCGAGTGACGGGAGCAGGCATGGCCGGCAAGCAGCGTTTCGAATTCATCGACCAGTTCCGCGGGCTCATCGGCGTGATGATGGCCCTCGGGCACAGCAACTACTACTTCAACGCCGCCTGGCTGAGCCTCGACCCGCTGGACCCGTTCTTCGACAACTTCGGGCAGTTCGCGCTGCGCTACATGGGCTACCTCTGCGCGCCCGGCTTCCTGATGATGAACGGCGCCATGATGTACAACTCCTACTGGCGCCGGGTCGCCGGCGGGGAGTCGTCGGGGCGCGCCCGCTGGGATTTCATCCAGCGCGGCCTGTTCCTGATCGCGGTGCAGCTGATCTGGGTCAACGCGAGCTGGAGCGGTTTCGAGCGGCTGCGCCTGGAGCACTTCGGGATCATCGCGACGATCGGCAGCTCGATGCTGCTGCTGGCGATCATGGTCCGCTGGCGCTGGCAGTGGCGGCTGACCGTCGCGGTCGTCATCAGCCTGGTCCACCCGCTGCTGCTGCGGATCCCGTACGACGCGAAAGCCTGGACCCACGTCCCGATGCAGCTGTTCATCGACTCGGGTGACTTCAACAAGTACCCGGTCCTGCCGTGGTTCGCGCTGGCGGCCCTCGGCAGCGTCATGGCCCACTTCTGGTTCGAAGCCTGGCGGGACGGCGCGCAGCGGGCGCGCCGCAGCCTGGCCATCGGCGCCTCGCTGGTGCTGGCCGCCTGGGGCCTGCGCCTGTGGGGCGGCTCCTACGCCAACATCTTCCCGGCGGGCGAGTTCTTCAGTTGGTCGTTCTTCCTGGAACAGAAGTACCCGCCCAGCCTGAGCCATCAGGTCTGGTTCGCCGGCGCAGTGATTTTCATGGTGGGTCTGATCGGCCTGATCGGCCTGCGCACGCGCGCGCTGCGGCCCTTGGGCATCGTCGGGCGGGTGCCGCTGTTCTTCTACGCCGTGCACATCCCGCTGCTGGCGATCTTCACGCGGCTGCTTCCGGACCTGTACCGCAAGGGCGCGGTCCTGGAATCGTTCATCGGCCTCGCGGGCCTGCTGGCGGTCATGCTGCCGTTGGCGTGGTGGTTCGGGGGCGTGAAGAAGCGTTCGCGGAACTGGTTCATCAGGATGATCTAGCGGACGAGCGTCACCCGCGCGTTCGCGGTCGCGCCCGACCGGTCCTGCAGCCTCACCAGGTACACGCCGGCGGCCCCGGGCCTGCCGGCGTCGTCCTTCCCGTCCCAGACCGCCTCGCCCTGCACCGCGCCGGCGTCGACGTCGACGTCGGACAACGTCCTGACGCGCCTCCCCCTGGCGTCGAACACTTCGAGCTTGCTGACACCGGCCGCCGCCGCCGCCCAGCGGATGGTCGTGCGCGGGTTGAAGGGGTTGGGGTGTGCCGAGAGCCGCGGCGGCGCGGGCGGCGCAGCACCGACGGCCACGAACGTGTTCCCGGTGTCGAAGGTCACGTCGTCGATGAAGAATCCCCGGTAATTGACCGAGTCATCGGCCTGGAACAACCAGCGGAAGCGGAACGACGAAAGATCGCGGCCCGTGAGGTCGAACACGACCCCGCGCCAGTCGCCCTGCCGCCCGGACCAGCCCGGCGTCCCGCCCAGGGCGGCGACGCTCTCGTAGTCATAGCCGCCGACGGGTTCGATCACGAGCCACTGCTCGCCCTGCAGGAGTTCCAGCCGGACGCCGTCGTAGCCGGCCTCGGTGTCGCACCAGAGGTGGAAGCTCAGGTGGAGTTCCGCGGCGCCGGGGAACGCGTAGGGGGGGGAGGTCAGCGTCGAGTACTGGTTGTCGTTGTAGTCCCCGAAGTAGCCGACGCCCCAGCAGCCGGGCATGCTGAAACACGAATCCGGACCGGCGGGAGCGGCCCCCCACATCCAGGCGGTGCTCATCGGCGTGAAGCCGCCGAACGTGGTGAACGACTCGTCGGCCGTCGGCAACTCGGCGAACTGCGGGTGGAGGTTGCCGGGCAGGACCTCGGGCATGATGTCGATCGCGCGCGCTCCGTATCCCGGCTTGCGATGGAACAGCAGACGGGCGGCGCGGCCCGCCGCCACGCCGGGCAGGCTGTAGACGCCGTCGGCGAACGTTTCCTCGGGTTGGAGCGGCGTGGCGAGCAACTCGACGCGGACCGCGCCGAGCGGTTCGCCGTTCTCTCCGTGGACCCGACCCGACACCGTCACCTGGGGCAGCCTCTGCAGCACCACGTCGTGGACCTGGGCCACGCCCGGGGTCACCACCGCCGAGTAGCTTTCCGGCGCGTGGTGGTAACTGTCGAACAGGAAGGAGGCCGGCCCCGGTTCGGCCGTGTAGTTGTAGCGGCCCAGCGAGTCGGAGATCAGGCTGGACTCGCCGCCCTGGACGGCGATGTCGATCCCGGCGATCGGCAGCATCGTCTGGGAATCGACGACGCGCCCGTTCACGTTGCCCACGCTGGTGGAGACGCGGTTCCAGGCGGCGACGAGGTCCGGGCGCGGCCCGACGTGGTCCGGGTCGGCGGCCTGCGGCGTGCCGGTCGCCACCAGGATGTCCCGCAGGTGGCGGGGGTCGAGCGAGTAGCCGAACTGGGCGCGCGTCATCCCCTGGAGCACCGCGGCGGCGCCCGCCACGATGGCGGACGCGCTCGAGGTCCCGTTGAAGGCCTGCGTGTACCACGCGTTCTCCGCGAAGCCGGATCCCTGCAGGTCGCCGTAGCCGCAGGACGCCACCTGCTCGCCCCAGGCCTGCAGGTCGACCCGCGCGCCGTGGTTGGTGAACCACTCGGGCTCGAGGGTGGCCGGTTCCCCGGCGCCCACCAGGATGGCGCCCGAATTGCGGACCGCGGGATCGAACAGGCCGGCGTAGGTCGGATCGTCGAGGTCCTGCAGACCGTTGCCGGCCACCTCCACGACGGTGCGACCGAGGGCCGTCGCGATGCTGATCGCGTCGAAGGTGTCCTGCCAGTACTCCATGGGGATGTAGCCGTAGTCGCCGGTGCCGTTGGCGTTGGGTCCCGCTCCCTCCACTTCGATCAGGATGACGTCGCCGTACGCGGTCGCGCCGGTGGCGTTGCTCACGGCGGCGGAGGTGCTCAGGCTGTGGATCGAGACGCCGCCGACCAGGCAGGACGGGGCCACGCCGCGCACGCCCTGGCCGTTGTCGGCGCCGCGGATCACGCCGAGCGTGGCGGTGCCGTGGTTGCGCCAGGCCTGATCCTGGATGGAGCCGCCGGCGGTGTGGACGGGGGCGGTCAGGTCCTCGTGGGTCCACAGCCAGGCGCCCTCGATGTCCAGCACGCGCACGCCCGAGCCGCGGCCGCCGGGTTGCGCGGCGACCGCCAGCGCGTTGATGCCGGCGGGCGGATTGCCGAGGTAGCCCTGCAGGCTCGAGTAATCGGCGGTCGTCAGCAGGTCCGGGCCGGCAGGCGCCGACGCGGCGGCGAGGCGGCCCGCCGGCCGCACCTCCGGTTCGAGGTAGGCGGTCGCGACGTCCGGGCAGGCCCGCAGGGCGGCGACGACCCGCAGCAATTGGTCGCGGGTCGCCGGGTGCGCGGGTTCCAGCCGGGCGTAGGTGTTCAGGTCGGGAAGTTCGCGGCCGCCGAGGGCGTGGGCCGTGGTCCGCTCGGCGGCAAGTTCCCCGGCCTCGCGCGGGAACAGGCGCTTCACGGCGAACCCGGGGGCGGATCGCTCCAACTGACCCGCCACGCGGGAAGCGGCGGCCGGGGCTGACGTTTTCAGCCCCTCGTCGGTGAAGGTCACGCCGGAGGTCTCGTTCAGCTTGACGATGATCCGTCCGGAGGGCAGGGCCGTCTGGCCGTCGCCCTGAACGCCGGGGGGCGCCCAGGCCGCGAGGGCCGGGGCGGCGAGCGTCAGGATGAGCGCGATGAGGCGGCGGCTCACGTTCGACTCCGGTGGTTGCGGGCACGGAGGCCGGTCGGAGTCCTCCGGACTTGTGGGATCATCCCGGAAGGTGCTATCACTATACAGAGACGGCGCGGGCTCGCGCAACCGACCACGGCCGGATCCTCCAGGAAGGTCACATCATGTCCCGATACGCGCCGGCGGTGCTGTTGTTGCTGATCTCAGCGATCGCCGCCCCCGCCGAGGTCCTGGCCGTCGCCGATCCGCCGGCGCCCGCGCCGACCACGGCGGTGGCCGATTCCGCCCGGATCGAGCACGAGAAGGGCCCCTACCTCATCGGCCCGCTCACGCGCGAGGCCTGGAGCGGGTTCGCGCCCGAACTGGCTCCCGAAGCCGCGTCCTACCAACCCTCGCCCGACGTCGTCGAAGCGCTCGCCGCCCTCGACCGCGACCTGCGGATCGTCTGCGTGTTGGGCACCTGGTGCTCCGACTCGCGCCGCGAGGTGCCCCGCTTCTGGAAGGTCATGGAGGCCTGCGGCCTGCCGCCGGCGTCCCTGCAACTGCTCGCGGTCGGCCGCGCCGACGATCCCGCGGCGGCGGCCTGGGAGCAGACCCGGGGCCTCACGCCCGGCTACCGCGCCCGGTACGACGTGGCGCTCGTCCCGACCTTCATCGTCTACGAGGGCGGCCTGGAACTGGGCCGCATCGTCGAGACGCCCGCGGTCTCGCTCGAGGCCGACCTGGCCGCGATCCTCGGGGTCCGCGCGACCCCGGCCTGGCACTGAACACCCAGCAACGATCCCCAACCGGAGGCGACGTCCGATGACCACCCGCGAGAAACTGATCGCGCTGCGCGCCCTGATGCGGCAGGAAAAGATCGACGCCTACTACGTGCCCAGCGTCGACCCCCACCAGAGCGAGTACGTGCCGGCCTGCTGGCAGCGCCGCGCCTGGCTCAGCGGCTTCACCGGCTCGGTCGCCGACGTCCTGGTCACCGCCCGCGCCGCCGGCCTCTGGACCGATTCCCGCTACTGGCTGCAGGCCGAAATGCAGCTGCAGGGCAGCGGTGTCGCGTTGATGAAGCTCGGCGCCCCGGGCGTGCTCTCGCTGGTGGACTGGGCCGGCAAGACGCTGAAGAAGGGGCAGGTCCTCGGCGTCGACCCGCAGGTCATGTCCATGACGGCGGCCGACGATTTCGAGCGGGCCCTGGGCGAGAAGGGCATCGAGGTGCGTTACGTGCCGCACAACCTGGTCGACCGCCTGTGGGCCGACCGGCCCGCGCCGTCGGCCGCTCCGGTGCGCCTCCACGGCCCGCAGTACGCGGGTGAGAAGGCGTCATCGAAGCTCGCGCGCGTGCGCGCGGCGATGAAGGACCTGGAGGTCGACGCCCACGTCCTGGGCGCCCTGGACGCCATCGCCTGGCTGTGCAACATCCGCAGCCGCGACATCGAAGCCACGCCGGTGGTCATCAGCTACCTGGTGGTGACCGGGCGCGAGGCCGTGCTCTACGTCGACGAGAACAAGCTGGGCGATGCCGTGCGCCGGGGCCTGAAGGGGATCGTCAAGATCCGCCCGTACACCGCCGTTGCGACCGACCTGCGGGCGCTCGGCCGCCTGCGGGTTCCCGACCGCCGCCGGACCGCCGGAAAGCGCCGGCTGTGCGTGCTCGTCGACCCCGCGACCACCAGCCGCTGGGTCGCCGACCTGCTCGGCCAGTCCCTGCTGATCCGCGCCGCGACGCCGGTCACGGACCTCCGTTCGATCAAGAACCCGGTGCAGATGCGCGGCATCGCCGCCGCCCACGTCCGCGACGGCGCGGCGATGGTGAAGTTCCTGCGCTGGCTCGAGAAGGCCGTGCCCCGTGGCGGCCAGACCGAGATTTCCGCCTCGGACCGGCTGCGCGCCTTCCGCGAGGAGCAGCCCCTGTTCCAGGACCTGAGCTTCAGCACGATCAGCGGCTACGCGGCCCACGGCGCCATCGTCCACTACAGCGCCACCCCGCAGACGGATGCGAAGCTGAAGCCGAAGGGCGTCTACCTGATCGACTCGGGCGCCCAGTACCTCGACGGCACCACCGACATCACCCGCACCGTGGCCCTGGGCCCGCCGACCCCGCGCGCGAAGCGCATGTTCACGCGTGTGCTGCAGGGCAACATCAACCTGACGCGCACGCCCTTCCCGCGCGGCATGTCCGGCCAGCGACTCGAGGTGCTCGCCCGTCAGCCGCTGATGCTCGACGGCGCCAACTACGGCCACGGCACCGGCCACGGCGTGGGCCACTACCTCGGCGTCCACGAGGGGCCGATGGGCCTCACGCCCCGCGACGTGAAGAACGTGCCGCTGCTGCCCGGCCAGCTGCTGTCCATCGAGCCCGGCCACTACGAGGCGGGCAAGTTCGGCATCCGCATCGAGAACCTCTGCTTCGTGATGCGCGACGAGAAGCTCTCGACGCCGGACCAGGAGTGGCTGCGCTGGCGGCCGGTCACCTTGTGCCCGATCGACCGCCGGATGATCGACAAGTCGCTGATGACGCGCGACGAGATCGGCTGGCTGAACGACTACCACAAGCGCGTGCTCAAAGAGCTGGCGCCCTTGCTCGACAGGGATCATCGGGAATGGCTCAAGAAAGCGACTCGCCCGTTGTGAGCGTCGGCCGCAGGAGGTATGGGGGGGCCATTCCCGCTGTCGAAAGGCATTCACGCCTGCGGGAATGGCCCCCCCATACCTCCTGCGGCCTCTGCTGCAGGGGGGAGCGGCATTGAGCCATCTCGGTGAACTCCTGGCGCTTACTACGGCGCTGATGTGGGGATTTGGGGCGACGCTGTTCGGGTTGGCCAGTACGCGCAGCAGCGCGATCCTGGTCAACGCGTTCAGGCTGCCGGCGGGGGCGACGTTGTTGTGGCTGGCTTGGGTCGTGACGACGGGCACGGTTTGGCCCGATGGGATTTCCTGGCGGCAACATATGTGGCTGGGGTTGAGCGGGACGCTGGGGCTCGCGATCGGGGATTCGTTCTACTACAAGGGGATCATGCTGGCGGGGCCGCGGCGGGCATCGCTGATGCTGGCGGCGACGCCCGTGGTCGCGGCGTTGACGGCGTGGCCGGTGCTCGGCGAGCGGCTGGGAACGATAGCGCTGGCGGGGATCGCCGTGGTCATCGGTGGCATCCTGCTGGCCGTGCTGGGGCGCGACGCCGGCACCGGCGACCATCGCGACCTGCCGCGGGCGGTCCTGGTCCGGGGTCTGGGCGCCGCCCTGGTCTGCGCGGTCTGCTCGGCCGTGGGCAACGTCCTGGCGAAGCTCGGCATGCCGGGCGACACGCCGCCGCTGGCCGCCGCCCTGGTGCGCGGCTGGTGGGCGACCCTGGCGATGGGCGTGTTCCTGCTCGGGCGGCGCGACATCGTGTCCCAGTTGCCGCGCCTGCGCGACCCGTTGGTGTTGAAGCCGGCGTGCGTGGCCGTGGTGCTGGGTCCGTTCCTGGGCATGTGGGCCGCCATCGCCGCGCTCAAGCTCACCGAGACCGGCGTGGCCTCGACGCTGATGAACACCGTGCCGATCACCGTGCTGCTGCCCGCCTGGCTCATCCACCGCGACCGGCCCTCGCCGACCGCCCTGCTGGGTGTCGCGGTGGCGGTGGGCGGGGGGGCGCTGTTGTTCCTGCGGTAGGCGCGGGATGTCACCGACCACACCGGTCGTTCTGGAAGGGGGAGCCGCGCATGGCGATGCAGGATCTGGTCATCTACGGGGCGGGGGGCTTCGCGCGCGAGGTGGCCTGGCTGGCGCGATCGATCGAGGGGCGCTGGCGGGTGGCGGCACTGGTCGACGACGACCCGGCCGCGCACGGCCGCACGATCAACGGGTTCCCGGTCATGGGCCTGGACGCGGCCCGCACCGGGTTCCCGCAGGCGGCGCTGGTGGCGGCCGTGGGCGATCCCGCGCTGCGCGAGGCGCTCGTCGGCAAGGCCGTGGCGGCCGGTTTCGCGTGCGCGACGCTGGTGCACCCGCGGACCGAGATGTCGGAGTGGGTCGAGATCGGTGAGGGGACCGTTGTCTGCGCCGGCAACCTGCTCACCACGAACATCGTGCTGGGCCGTCACGTCCAGATCAACCTGGACTGCACGGTCGGGCACGACGTCGTGATGGGCGATTTCACCACCCTGGCGCCCGGTGCGCACATCTCCGGCTGGGTCCACTTCGGCCGGGGGGTCTACGTGGGGACCGGCGCGGTCGTCATCAACGGCCACGAGGGCGTGCCGCTGACGCTCGGCGACGGCGCGGTCGTCGGCGCGGGCGCGTGCGTGACTAGGTCCGTCGCGGCGGGCACGACCGTCGTCGGCGTGCCGGCGAAGCCGCGCGGCTGATCCGGGGACGACTAGAGGCCGGCGCCGCAGCGCGCCAGCAGGTCGCGCGCGGCCCCCGCCAGGGCCGCGCGTTCCGTCGGGGGCAGGTCCGCGCCGTCCACGGCCGCCAGGAACGCGGCCGCGCCGGCGCGCACGTCGTCCAGCGTCACGGGCAACTGGCCGGCGTCGAACTGGAAGGGCAGCGTGGGCGGCGAGCGCCGCAGGCCGCGCTCGAAGACGCCCGCCGCCTCGGCCGCGCGGCCCAGACCGATCTCGGTCAGGGTGAGGTAGAGGAAGGCCTGGGGAGCCGGCCCCCAGTAGAGCAGGCGGGCGCCGGCGTCCAGCAGGACGGTCGCGTCGGGGTGGACGCGCTCCGGATCGGTCGCCCACACGACGGTCGTGCCGCGCGGGCCCAGCAACGCGGGTCCCAGGTCCCCGGCCAGGGCCTCGCGCACGAGCGTCGGCTGGAAACCGGCTGACGCCTGATCTTCGCCCGCGGTCGCCCGCAGCGCCGTCGGCTGGAGGATCGTGAGGCGCCGCGCCGGTCCGGCGGGCACGGCGCGCAGCGTCTGCAACGCCTCGTGGCTGACCGCCGTGCGGCACACCAGCTGGTCGGCCGGCAGCCCGTCGGCGCCGCGGCGCGAGAGGCGCCATTCCAGCGAGCCCCAGGACAGGGCGGCCGCCGCGGCGGCGAGCAGCAGGGCGATCGCCGGGCGTGGCGCCGCCCGCCGCCGCGCGAGGGCCGGTCCCAGAACGATCGCCGCGGCGGCCCAGGCGGCGTAGGCTAGGTGAGGCTGCGCTTGGGACCGCAACGGCAAGGCGGACGCGAGCGCGAGCACGGCCCCGAGCAGCGCCGCCGCCGTCGCACGGTCGCCGGCCCGCCAGCCAGCCCGCGCCCGGTCGGCCCAGGCCAGCCAGGCCAGCAGCCCCACGACGCCCGTGAGGAATGTGAAACGGACGGTCGGCACCGGCCAGGGCGAGATCATCCACCAGCCGAACTGCATCAGGTTGAGCGGCACCGTGGCCGCAGACCACAATTCACGGACGTGACCGGGTGCAGGCGCATCGTGCCGCAGCAGCAGCGCGGTCTCGAAAACAGCAGCGACCGCCAGGCCGACGGCCACCGCCAACCGCTCGCGCCGGCGCGCACGGTCGCCGCCCCAAGCCAGAGCGGCGACCCAGACCGGCAAGCCCAGCGCGCATTCCCGGCTCAGCACGGCCAGGAGTCCGGCGAGGGCGGCCACCGCCGCGGCGCGCGGCCCGCCCGCGAGCAGCCGTTCGACGCAGAACAGCGCCAGGGCCGCGCCGAGCAGATCCTGCACGCCGGCGGCCTGGTAGAGCGGGACGAAGGCGAGCGGGGTGATCGCCACCAGCAGGGCCGCGACGAACGAGCCCGTGCGGGAAGCGCCGGCCCGCAGGGCGATGCGGTGGGCCAGCACCGTCACGGCCCCGTGCAGGAGCAGGCGCGTCACGGCCCACGGCCCGGGTGTCGTGCCCAGCACGGGTCCCAGGATTTTCCAGTAGGCGACCTGGCTGAACCAGCGGGTCGGCGTCTCGTCGCCGAAGGTCAGGCCGGTGGCGCGGCCGAGCAGCGCCCAGTCGGCGCCGTTCCACCAGGCCCCGAGCGCCGGCAGATGGCCGAGCACCGCGGCGAGGAACAACATCAGTTCCGTCGGCGGGGCGGGGAGCGGTCGGCGTTCGGCGCTCACGTTCTGGCTCTCCTGCAGGTGGGCGGGAGGTCGGGGCTGCCGCGGACGGCGCGATATGCTATCCTGGTCGGGCGACGCCGCCGGGGGTGGCGCCGCTTTCGTGCCCGACGCCGCTGGCGTGCCCGATTCAGGGAGCGCGCCGTGGCAACATTAACGAGGGTTCCGGCGGCGGGCAACCGCGCAACGACGCCGGGCGAACCGACGGGAGAGCTGGGGATGACGAGCAGGACGATGCTGTTGCTGGGCGCCTTGACGATCCTGGCCGCGGTCGGCCCGGCGGGGTGCGTGTCGGAGGCTCCCGGCCCGCTGGCCATGACTGATCAAGAGCAGGAAGCCTGGGAGATCCGCCTGGTCGAGTTCCGCATCGACAAGAACGAAGCCTTCATGGACTCGACGCAGACCGCCCTGCGTGCGGAGGATCTGCCCGGCTTCGAGGGTCTCAACTACTACTACCCCGAGAAGAGCCTGCGCTTCCGGCTGCCCCTGGAGCCCGTCACCGGGGACCAGACCGTTTCCCTGACCAAGCGCAAGGGCAGCACCGTGCCCTACGTGCTCAAGGGGAAGGTCACCTTCGCGCACGAGGGGAAGAACCACACCTTGTCGGTCCTGGGACCGGCCGATCCCAAGGACGGCGATTACCTGTGGCTGCCGTTCTACGACGAGACTTCGGGCGAGGAGACCTACGGCGGCGGCCGCTACCTCGACCTCGCGATCGCCGCGGACGGCACCGTGGAGGTGGACTTCAACTTCGCCTACAACCCGCTCTGCGACTACAACCCGGACAAGTACAACTGCACGCTGCCGCCGGCGCAGAACCGGCTGCCGTTCGCCGTGCGGGCGGGCGAGAAGCTCTTCCACGCGCACGAGTGAGCGAAGGGACGCCCGATGCCGGCGATGGTGGACCTCGTGGCGGAGTTCGGGCGCTGGCTGCTGCTGGGGCTCTGGATCCTGGCGCTGCTCGCGACGCCGCTGCTGACGGTCCTGGGGCTGAGCGGCAACTTCGTCATCGTCGGCCTGGCGCTCCTGCACGCCCTGGTCACCGGCTTCACGCCGCTCTCCTGGCCTTTCCTGTTGCTCCTGCTCGGCCTCGCCCTGCTGGGTGAGGCCGTGGAGGCGGTCGTCGGCACGGTCTACGTCGCCCGCAAGGGGGCGACCCGCCACGGCGTCCTGGGCGCCTTCGTGGGCGGGCTGGTCGGCGCCGTCGCCGGCGGCGCCGTGGCGCCCGTGTTCGGGGCCGTGGCCGGCGGGTTCGTCGGCTCCTTCCTCGGCGCGGTGGTCGGCCAGTACCTCCGCGAACGCCGGCTCCAGCCCAGCCTGCGCATCGGCTGGCACGCCTTCGCCGGCAAGACCCTGGCCAGCTTCTTCAAGGTCGCCCTGTCGGCGGTGATGATCGTCCTGATCCTGCTGCGGGTCTTTCTGCGGGGATGAGGGCGGTCGTGCTGGCGCCGGGATGCCCCGGCTAACATGATGGGATCATGACGGCTCGCGACGACAACCTCGATGCCCTGGCGCTCGAGCGCTTGACCATGCGCCGCTACCTGCTGGGCATGGTCTGCCAGGGCGTGTGGTGGTCGGGCTACATCCTGTTCCCGTTCGTGCTGGCGAAGTCGCTGCTCGCGCCCGGCTGGCTGGTGACCTTCACCGTCATCCTGGAATCGGCCAGCATGGTGCTGGCCATCTACTGGGGGCGGATGCTCGAGCGCGGCGGGCGCCGGCGCTGGCTGGTCTGGGGCGGGCTCGGCGGCCGCGCGATCATGGTGCTGATGCTCCTGGTGCGGGGGCCGCTGGCGTTCACGGCCCTGCTGGCGGTGGTCTACTTCTTCTCCTCGCTGGTCTATCCCGCCCAGAACGGGATCCTGCAGGCCAACATCCGCGCCGATCGCCGCGGCGAAGCCTACGGGCGCGGCGCCCTGGCCCAGCACCTGACGGCCGCGGCGATGAGCCTGCTGCTGGGCGCCCTGTTGGACCGCGATCCGCAGAGCTACCGGTGGCTCTATCCCCTGCTGGGTCTGGTCGGTTTCGTCCACCTGCTGATCCTGGCCCGATTGCCGCGCCCGGCGGGCGATCTGGAGGCTGCGGCCGCTCCCGAGACGTCGCGCCGGACGCGCCGGGTGTTGGACCTCCGGCACCTCGCGGCCGAGGCCGCGTCGCCGTTCCACGAAGCGGCGGCGACTTTCCGCGAGGACCGCGACTTCTACTGGTTCGAGGTCAACTTCATGATCTACGGCATCGCCTACATGATGCTCATGCCGGTCGTGCCGCTGTACTTCACCGAGGAGCTGGATCTCAGCTACCAGCAGATCTCCCACGCCCGCGTGCTGATCGCTTCGCTCGGGGTGGCCCTGCTGGGCCCGCTCATGGGGCGGCTCATGGACCGTCACCATCCGGTGCGGCTGTCGAGCGTGAGCTACGCGGTGCTCGCCCTGTACCCGCTGACGTTGGCCGCGGGGACCCTGCTGCCGTCGGTCGCGCCGGCCCTGGTCGCCTACGCGGCCTTCGGCGTCTACGCCCTGGCCATGGCCGGCATCAACGTCACCTGGAACGTCGGTTCGATCAGCTTCGCGCCGCCGGGGCGGGGGGGGTACTACCAGGGCATCCACGTCGCCATGGTGGGCGGCCGCGGATTGATCGGGCCCGTGATCGGCTTCGCGGTGCTGCGCCTGCTCGGGTACCGCGAGGTGTTCGCCGTCGCGGCGGTGATCTTCCTGGCGGCGGCGGTCAGCTCGTCGCTGCTCGGCCGCCGGCTCGACCGGCGCGATCAGGCGCCGCCCGCCTGATTCCCGCCGTCTTGCCGGAAGCGGGCTCCCGTGCGAATCTGTTCCCCGTCGATCGCGAACCCCCCGACCCCGAGGAGGCGGCCGTGTCCGCACGCCTGAAGGCCTTCCGCGAGTACCGCGAGCGCATGAACGCGCAGATCCTCGACGAGGCCACCCTGACCACGAAGCGTTTCTTCAACCTCGACACCCGCTGCTACGAGGACGGCGCCCTGAGCGCCCGCACCAAGGAGATGCTGGGCCTGAGCGCCTCGCTGGTGCTGCGCTGCGACGACTGCATCGCCTACCACACGATCCGCTGTGTCGAACTCGGCGTGAGCAAGGCCGAGCTGCTGGAGATCTTCGACGTGGGCCTGATCGTGGGCGGTTCGATCGTCGTGCCGCACCTGCGCCGGGCCCACGAACTGCTCGGGGAGCTGCTGGCCGCGGCCGGTGACGATTCTTGAACTGCTTGTGACGTAGATATTTATCGATTCGTGACGCTTTCGTGAGTTTTTGTGAGTATCCTTGTCTGGATCAATGACCTGAAGGGGCCGGTCCCGGCGGGTGCGCTGCGTGCGCGCTTGCGGGGCCGGTCGTCCTTGCACCCCTGTCAGGAGGCAGCAATGTCCCGGAAGCTCACGCTCATCGCCCTGTGCGGCGGTCTGCTGCTCGCGTTGGCCGGTCTGGCGCATGCGGGCGCGGGCACGCCGCAGTTCGCGCGCATCGACGCCGCGCTGGACGCCGGCGTCCTCGACGCCGAACAGGCCCTGCTCTACAAGTTCTACTACGTCTTCGATCCGGACAAGCTGCCGGCGGACTACCGCCCCGAGACGGCCGGTCCGATCAAGTGCGCCACGCCCCTGATCGTCGAGTTCGAGCAGATGCGTGACAGGATGTCCGCCGCCGACGTCGCGGCGATCGACGGCCTGATCGAGCAGCCCGCCGCCGACAAGGCCACCTACATCAGCCCCTCGGGCCGCTTCCGGATGACGTACCTCACGACCGGCGTCAACGCCGTGCCGTCGACTGACACGACCCCGGCCAACGGGATCCCCGACTACGTCGAGCGCTGCGCGTCCTACATGGACTTCTCCTGGACCACGGAGATCACCAACCTCCACTTCACCGCGCCGCCGCTGGTCCCCTACTACGAGGTCAGCTTCCAGAACATGGAGGCCTACGGCTACACGACCGTCGTGACGGGCACCCGCACGCGCATCGTCCTGGAGAACAACTTCGTCGGCTTCCCGCCGAACGACGACCCCGACGGCGACGTGCTCGGCGCCGCCAAGGTGACCTGCGCCCACGAGTTCAAGCACGCCTCGCAGCGCGCCACCTCGTCCTGGACCGAGGGCGGCTGGGTCGAGCTGGACGCCACCTGGGCCGAAGATGTCGTGTACGACGCCACAAACGATTTCTACAACTACCTGTCGAGCGGCAGCGGCATCACCTCTCCCACCAGCCCACTGGACACCGGCGGCGCCGGCTCCTACGACGACTGCATCTGGCAGATCGTGATGAGCGAGACCTGGGGCAACCAGATCGTCGTCGACTTCTGGGACTGGCGCCACCTGAACACGTCCCAGTCGGTGATGGACTCCTACAGCGCCATCCTGTCGATGAACGGCTCGTCGCTGGGCCAGTTCTTCGCCAAGTACGCGGCCTGGAACTACGCCACGCGGACCAAGGCCCTGGCCGGCATCGGCTACAGCGAGGCGTCCGCCTTCCCCAACAGCGCGGCCACCGCCGGCAGCGCCTACCCGTATACCGCCTCCGGCACCATCACCCACCTGTCGGCCAAGCCGTTCCACTTCACCGGCTTCACGGCCGGAGAATACGGTGATCTGCGTGTCCAGTTCGACGGCGGGGATCTGGTCGAGATGGGCCTGGTCGCCGTGATCAAGAAGCGCGACGGCACCGGCGTGTACGAGACCATCCCCCTGAACCCGACGACCCAATCGGCGAACGTCCTGCTGAGCGTGCCGCTGGCCCAGATCCTCTCGGTGGGCATCATCATCTCCAACACCGACATCGGCGCCAACAACGTGGCCTGGAACCTCACGGTCAGCAAGCAGCTGCCCGCAGGGACGCTGCAGATCGATCCCGCTAGCGTCGCCACGACCCTCGCCCCGGATGTCGTCGGCAGCGAGACGGTCACGCTGACCAACGTCGGCCTGGCCGGGTCCATCCTGGACTACGACGTCTACGTCATGGACCAGGCGCCGGTGCTGAAGTCGGCACGCCCGGTCGGCGCTGTCGCCGCGACCGGCCGCAGCGTCCCCGAGCTGCGCCAGGCAGAGATGATGAGCGTGCCTCGCTACGCGGGCGACTGTGTCCTCGGCAACAACGACACGGCCGGCATTCAAGTTCACACCAACGGCTGGTGGGCCGGCGTGGAGACCTACGCCACTCGCATCAACCCGGCCGACTACGCCTGCAGCTGCAACCCGGGCTTCAACGTGCGGGCGATCCACATGGTTCTCTACCTGGAGACGACTTCCGCGCCCCAGGTCCAGGTGCACTTGGCCGCGGCCGGCGGCACGTGCACGACACCCGGCGGCATCTTGGCCAGCAGCAGCCCGGTCACCTTTTCGGGCTTCGCCGCCAACGGCTATTACGACATCGAGGTACCCTGCGACTTCACCTGCCAGAACATGACGGGCCAGTATTTCCTGCTGTTTGAGTTCCTCGACAACAACGGCCCTGTGGAGATCGTCCTGGACTCCTCGCCCCAGGCCTGTGTGAACTACAACGACTGGGGCTCGGGCTATGCCGACGTGGTGAGCGGGTACGGCTTCCCCGGCGACTGGCTGATCTGGGCCGACGTCGACTGCTGCGGCGTGCCGACGCCAGAAGTTGCGGTGCTGACCCCGAACGGCGGCGAGATCCTGCAGGTCGGCGCCAGCACCACGATCACCTGGGCGGCGACCGTGATGACCGAGGTCAAGATCGAGGCGAGCCAGAACGGCGGCGGCGCCTGGGCCACCGTCCTGGCCAGCACGCCCAACGACGGCAGCGAGACGGTGACCGTCGGCGGTCCCGCTTCCCAGAACAGCCTGATCCGTGTCAGCAGCCTCGACGGCATGTACAGCGACATCAGCGACGCGCCGTTCTTGACCTACCAGTCGGTGCCCTGGCTGAACGTGACGCCGGTCTCGGGCACGCTCGCCCAGAACGCGAACGTGCCGCTGGCGTTGGGCTTCGACACCACGGCGATGACCGACGGCGTCTACAACGCCTACCTCATGATCACCAGCAACACCGGCACCTCGCCGGACGTGGTGCCGGTCGTCCTGACGGTGTTCGACCCGAACACCGGCGCCGGCGACGCGCCGCGCGTCTTCCGCCTGGACGGCAACGTGCCCAACCCGTTCAACCCCTCGACCACGGTTTCCTTCAGCCTGGCGACGGCCGGCCGCGCGACGGTCGACGTGCTGGACCTGCAGGGCCGCGTGGTGCGCACCCTGTTCACGGGCGATCTGCCCGCCGGCGTGCGGACCCAGGTCTGGGACGGCCGCGACGATGCGGGCCGCGAGGTGGCGTCGGGCGCTTATCTCGCCCGCCTGCAGTCGGGCGGCCAGACGGCGACCCACAAGATGATCCTGGCCCGGTAACGCGGCGTCAGAGTCAGGGATCGACGAGGGAGGGCCCCGGGCTGTAGCCTGGGGCCCTCCGTCCAACCGCGAGGTGACAGTGCATGGACGACATCCGCGTGACCACCGGCCTGCTCGTGCTGGACCTCCAGCTGCCCCACGCCACGTCGCTGAAGGAGCGGCGGCAGGAACTGCGGTCCCTGCTCGACCGCCTGCGCCGCCTGGAACTGGCCGCGGCCCAGGTCGGGCCCGCCGACCTGCTGCAGCGGGCGTTCGTCGCGGTGACGGCCGTGGCCGGCGCCCCGGCGCTGCTGGAGGAGCGATTGGACCAGGCCGAATCCCTCGCCTTCGGGACGGCCTTCGAGGTGGCGGTGCTGCGGCGGGAGACGGGGACTTGGTCGGGGCGCTCGGTCTGGTGAGCGGATGTGGGGAGTTCGCCGCGGGACTGGTCATTCCGGGGCATTTGTGCCACATTGCACCGACCCTTACCGCCCGACGAGGAGCCGTCCGATGACCCTGATCGACCTCAGCCACCCGCTGGCGACCGGCATGGCGGTCTACCCCGGCGACGAGACGACGCCCGTCATCAGCCGCCTCAGCGCGCACGGCGACGGCCATCACCAGTCCTCGGCCTTCGCGACCGGTTGCCACGCGGGCACGCACATCGACCTGCCGCTGCATTTCCGGGCCGGGGAGCCCGCGCTGGAGGATTTCCCGGTCGGGCGGTGCGAGGGGACGGCCGTGGCGCTCGACGCGCCCGAAGGCGCCATCCCGCCCGCCGTGCTGGCCGGGGTCGATCTCGCGGCGGTGGACTTCGTGCTGCTGCGCACCGGCTGGTCCCGCCACTGGGGCGCGCCGCAGTACTACCGGGACTGGCCCTGGCTGACCGAGGGCACCGCGCTGCTGCTGGCCGAGGCCGGACTGAAGGGCGTCGGGTTGGACAGCCCGAGCATCGACCCTTTCGGCGTCGAGACGGCGCACCACATCCTGGCCGCGGCCGGCCTGATCAACATCGAGAACCTCGCGGCCCTGGACCGCCTGCCGGCGGAACCGTTCCGTTTCGCGGCCCTGCCGCTGCGGCTGGCCGGCGCCGAGGCGTCGCCGGTGCGCGCCGTGGCCTGGATCGGGCCCGGGGGAGGCCGCCGTGCTGGATGACAAGCGCTACTCGGACGACACCGACGGCCGGGAAGGCGGGCTGCACGGCGACACGCCGCGCCGCGGCCTGGCGCGCACCATCGCCAAGGTGGGCTACGCCACGCGACGCCAGGCCGAGGAGATGGTCCGCAGCGGCCGGGTCACCGTCGACGGGCGCCGCGAGCTGGACCCCGGCGCCACGGTGACGCCCGAGTCGATGATCGCCATCGACGACCACCAGCTCATCGACGTCATGCGCACCTACCTCGCGCTGCACAAGCCCGAGGGCCTCGCCGTCGCGCCGGTGATCGGCCACCGCGTGCGCATGGTCGCCGAACTGCTGCCCCGCGACGCGCCCGGGTTGCGCGCCGCCGGCCGCCTCGACACCGCCACCAGCGGCCTGCTGCTCGTCTCGAACGACAGCGCCTGGAACGCGGCCGCCGCCGGCGGCGAAGATCTGGAGAAGGAGTACCTGATCCGGGTCGGCGGGTCGGTCACCGACGCGCTGATCGACGTGATCGGCGCCGGGGTGTCGGCCCTGAAGCTGGGCCTGCTCAAGCCCGAACTGGTGGCGTTGGAGAGCCGCGAGGACAACGCCTCGACCATCCGCATCGCGCTGCGCGGCGGCAAGGTCCGCCAGCTGCGCATCCTCTGCACCGTCCTGCGCCTGGACCTGCAGGCCGTGCACCGCGTGCGGGTCGGGCCGGTGCTGCTGGGTGGGCTCAAGCCCGGCCGCTACCGGCACCTGTCGCGGGACGAGGTCGAGGGGATCCACAGGAGTCCGGCGTGAAATCCCCGGCGGCGGGCCGGCCCGCCGACGCCGGCCACTTCCTGCTCGAGCGGCGCGCCCGCCTGGTCCGTCCCCACATCCCCGCCGACGCCGTGGTCGGCCTCGATTTTGGCTGTGGCAACGGCGCCCAGACCGTCCTGTTCCGGGATCGCTTCGACACGCTCTACGGCGCCGACATCGACGAGACCCACCTGGCGCGCTTCGCCGCCGCCGCCGCGCGGGCTCCGGGCCGCGCCGTCATGACGCCCCTGCACTGCCGTCACGGCGTCGTGGCCCTGCCCGACGGCGTCGTGGACTGCCTGCTGTCCTTCGAGGTCTTGGAGCACGTGAGGGACGAGACGCTCGTCCTGCGGGAGTGGCTGCGGGTGCTGCGCGCGGGGGGCAGGTTGATCGTCTCGGTGCCCAACCGCTGGTGGATCTTCGAGACCCACGGGGCGGACCTGCCGTTGCTGCCCTGGAACCGGGTGCCGTTCTACAGCTGGCTGCCCCGCCGCCTCCACGACCGCCACGCCCGTGCCCGGATCTACCGCCGGCGCGACATCGTGCAGTTGCTGGAACGGGCGGGCTTCCGGATCGAGTCGACGTGCCGCGTCACGGCGCCGATGGACGTCGTGCGCTGGCGCCCGCTGCGGCAAGCCCTGCGCCGCACGCTCTTCCGGCGCGACGCGACCCGGGTGCCGTTCCTGGCCACCTCGATCCTGGTCGTCGCCCGCCGCCCCTGATCCCCGTCACATCGTCGCGACCAGCTCGTTGAACGCCCGGATGCCGTCGTCCCAGGCGTCGGCCTCGGCGAACATCTCCGGCCAGAAGTCGAGATCCCAGAGCCGGCGCAGGTCGGCCACGTCGCGCTGTTGCTGCTCCACCCAGGTGAAGTACTTGAAGTTGTGCAGCTGCTTGCGGTCCTGGTAGCCCAGCTCGCGCACGTGGTCGGGCGTGACGCCGCGCAGCCAGCGCTCGAGATGGCGCAGGGCGTCCTCGCGACCGTACGGGCCGTGGGCCGCATTCAGTTCGGTCAGCCGCGAGGCGTACAGCTCGGACGAGTCGGTCAGCGGGGTGAACAGCACGTCGCGGCCGTCGAGGTCGTAGTAACGGGCGGTCTTGATCGCCGACACGAGGTTGCTCAGGCCCGAGATGCCCAGCAGCGGCAGCTGCGCGACCAGCGCCGCCGGCACGCCCTCGCTCACCAGCGTCTCGCGGCCCGCCGGCTCGTTGCACAGGCGCAGCAGGTCCATGCACTGCTGGTCGTCCACCGCGGCGACGAAGTCGGTGTTGCGCACGTTGTGGATCCACGGCACGTGCTTGTCGCCGATGCCCTCGATGCGGTGCCCGCCGAAGCCGCAGCGCAGCAGCGTGGGGCACTGCAGGGCCTCCGAGGCGGTGATCAGCGCCCCCGGGTGTTCGGTCTTGAGGCGGTCGCCGGCGGCCAGCGTGCCGGCCGAGCCGGTGGCCGAGATCCAGGCCGCGAGGCGGTCGCCGGGCCGCGCGATCTGCGCGAAGATCTCCAGGACGATGCCGCCGGTCAGACGGTAATGCCACTGCGCGTTGCCCCACTCCTCGAACTGGTTGAAGATCACGCACTCGGGGCGCGTGCGCTTGATCTCCCAGCATTTGTCGTAGATCTCCTTGACGTTCGACTCGCAGCCGGGCGTCGCGATGACCTCGGTGGCCACGCCGCGCAGCCACTCGAAGCGCTCGCGGCTCATCTCCTCGGGCAGGATCGCGACGGACTCGCAGGCCAGCAGCTTCGAGTCGAAGGCGCCGCCGCGGCAGTAGTTGCCGGTGCTGGGCCAGACCGCCTTCTGGCGCGTGGGGTCGAAGGCGCCGGTGATCAGGCGTGGCACCAGGCAGCCGAAGGCCGCGCCCACCTTGTGGGCCCCGGTCGGGAACCACTTGCCGACCAGGCCGACGATGCGCGCCGGCACGCCGGTCAGCTCGGGCGGGAATTCGATCCAGTTGCCCCCGTTGTAGAGCCCGGTCTGCGGGTCGTTCTTCCAGGTGATGCGGAACAGGTTGACCGGGTCGATGTCCCACAGGCCGACCTGCTTCAGTCGCTTCTGCACCGCGTCCGGGACCAGGGTCGGGTCCTGCATCTCCTGCAAGGTGGGGATGACGATGCCGCGCTCGCGGCAGCGGCGGGCGGCCAGGTGCAGGATCTCGCGGTCGACGATCTTCAGGGACTGGCTCATGGGGGGTTGTCCTTCGGCGTTCCAGGGACTTTATTATCCGTTCAGCAACTGCTGGACTGTTACCCTATCGGCCCCTCTAGAATGCGATTCCCGGACCCGCCGGTCAACCCCGGCCGACCGGACGACGAGGCCCACGGACGCCCCCGGAAGGAAACAGGCATGGCGATCGAGACCACTCCGCGGATGGTGCAGGCAGTCTACGGTGCGAGCCGCGAGCGGCTCGCGGTCGTGCGCAAGCGGCTGGGGCGCCCCCTGACCCTAGCCGAAAAAGTCTTCTTCGGGCACCTGGACGACCCGGCGGGGCAGGAACTCGCCCGCGGGAAGGCCACCCTGGCCCTGCGGCCCGACCGCGTGGCCATGCAGGACGCCACGGCCCAGATGGCCATCCTGCAGTTCATGCAGGCCGGCCGCGACGAAGCGGCCGTACCCACGACCATCCACTGCGACCACCTGCTGCTAGCCTACAAGGGCGCCGTGGCGGACAAGGCCCAAGCCCTGGACACCAACCGCGAGGTCTACGATTTCCTGAGCTCGTCGGCCGCGCGCTACGGCATGGGATTCTGGAAACCGGGCTCGGGCATCATCCACCAGATCGTGCTGGAGAACTACGCGTTCCCCGGCGGGCTGATCATCGGCACCGACAGCCACACGCCCAACGGCGGCGGCCTCGCGATGGCGGCCTGCGGCGTGGGCGGCGCCGACGCCGTCGACGTCATGGTGGGCATGCCCTGGGAGGTCAAGCACCCGAAGATCATCGGCGTGAAGCTCACCGGCGCGCCCAGCGGCTGGACCGCCCCGAAGGACGTCATCCTGAAACTCTGCGGCATCCTGACGGTCAAGGGCGGCACCAACGCGGTCGTGGAGTACTTCGGGCCGGGCTGCGACGCGCTCAGCTGCACCGGCAAGGCCACGATCACGAACATGGGCGCCGAGCTGGGCGCCACCACCAGCATCTTCCCCTACGACGGGCGCATGGCGGCCTACCTGAAGGCCACCGGCCGCGCGGAGCTGGCCGTCCTGGCGGACGCGAACCGCGACCTGCTGACGGCCGACCCGGAGGTCGCCGCCTCGCCGGCCGACCACTACGACCAGATCGTGGAGATCGACCTCTCGACCCTCGAGCCCCACATGGTGGGCCCGCACTCGCCGGACCTGGCGCGGCCCGTCGGCCGCCTGGCCGCGGACGTGGCGCGGGAAGGCTACCCCGCGCAGATCAGCGCCGCCCTGATCGGCAGCTGCACGAACTCCTCCTACGAGGACATCTGCCGCGCGGCGGACGTGGCGCGGCAGGCGGTCGCCAAGGGCCTGAAGATGAAGACGACCCTGTGGGTCTCGCCCGGCTCGGATCAGATCTACGAGACCATCAAGCGCGACGGCCAGCTGGCGGCGCTCGAGGCGGTGGGCGCCACGGTGCTGACCAACGCCTGCGGTCCCTGCATCGGGCAGTGGCAGCGCGACGACGTCCCCTCGGGCGAGCCGAACTCCATCGTCACCTCGTTCAACCGCAACTTCCGCAAGCGCAACGACGGCAACCCAGAAACCAACGCCTTCATCAGCAGCCCCGAGATCGTCATGGCGTACGGCCTGGCCGGCTCCCTGAGCTTCGACCCGCTGCGCGACACGCTGACCAACTCCCGCGGCGAGCAGGTCCGCCTCGACGCGCCCGCGGTCGCCGACGAGTTGCCGCGCCGCGGCTTCGTCACGGCGACCGACGGCTACCAGGCGCCGCCCACCGACGTTCGCGGCGTGGCGGTGCTGGTCGACCCGAAGAGCGACCGCCTGGCCCTGCTGGAGCCCTTCGCGCCGTGGGACGGCGCCGACCTCATGGGCCTGCCGGTCCTGATCAAGGCGCAGGGCAAGTGCACCACCGACCACATCTCGATGGCCGGTCCCTGGCTCAAGTACCGCGGCCACCTGGACAACATCAGCAACAACATGCTGATCGGCGCGGTCAACGCCTTCAGCGGCGAGACGAACCGGGTCAAGAACCAGCTCGACGGCGGCAGCGGCGAAGTGCCGCAGGTGGCGCGCGCGTACAAGGCCGCGGGCCTGCGCTGGCTCGTCGTCGGCGACGAGAACTACGGCGAGGGCTCGAGCCGCGAGCACGCGGCCATGGAGCCGCGGCACCTGGGCTGCGCCGCGGTCCTGGTGCGCAGCTTCGCCCGCATCCACGAGACGAACCTCAAGAAGCAGGGCCTCCTGCCGCTGACCTTCGCCGACCCGGCCGACTACGACCGCGTCCGGCAGGACGACCGCGTCGCGATCGGACCGCTGGCCGACCTGGCGCCGGGACGCCCCCTGCGCGTCACCCTGACGCACGACGACGGCGGGACCGAATCCTTCGACGTCCTGCACACCTTCACCGCGGAGCAGATCGGCTGGTTCCGGGCCGGCTCGGCCCTGAACCGGATCAAGGCCGCCCGGGCCTGAGCGGGCCGGCGCGAGCGTTGGTGCGGTTCCCCGCGGGGAACCGCACTTTTTTATCCAAGAGCAAGTTGTGGCCGGTTCGACCGTTCCCTGCTTGCCGGTAGTGTGGGTCCCCCATAAACTGCGTTCACGTATCGCCTGCTGACCGCCGTCTCCGTCAGGAAAGGTCGGCTCCCCACATGAAATCCTACCATCGCATCTCGCTCACCTACCTCGCCGCGGGCGTGCTGTGGATCCTGCTGTCCGACCGGTTCCTGGACCTGGCCGCGCCCGATGCCGTCTCCCGCCTGCAGACCTACAAGGGCTGGTTCTTCGTCACCTTGACCACCCTCTTGCTGTACGGCGCCCTGCGCCGCCGCGAGTTGCACCTGCAGCACACGCTGGACGCGCTCGCCGCCGCGCAGGCCCACTCCCGCGAGACCGTGCAGTTCGTGGCCTCGACGTCGCACGAGCTGCGCACGCCGCTGGGCGCGATCCTGGGCTTTTCGAGCTTCCTGCTGCAGGAGAAGCCGGGACCCCTGAACCCGGAGCAGCGCGAGCAGCTGGGCCATGTGCGCGACGCCGCCCGGCACCTGCAGGGCATCACCAGCGACATCACCGACCTGGCGCGTCTGGACGACGGCCGCGTCGCGCCCGTGATCGACGAGTTCCCGCTCGAGGCCCTGCTGGACGAGGCGCTCGCCAACGTGAAGGAGCAGGCCGCGACCAAGGGCCTCACCCTGAGCGTCGCCGGCGTCCCGGGTCTCGTCCTGCACCAGGACCGACGCCGGTTGCTGCAATGCCTGCTGAACCTGCTGTCCAACGCCGTGAAGTTCACGGATGCGGGCGAGGTCGCGCTGCAGGCCACGGTCGACGGGGGCACCCTCAGGCTCCAGGTCCGCGACACCGGTCCCGGCATCCGGCCCGAGGCGCGCGAACTCCTGTTCCGACCCTACAGCCGCCTTGACACGCCCGAGACGCTGCGCGCCCACGGCACCGGTCTGGGCCTGTTCATCACCTGCCGCCTGGTCGAGGGGTTGCTGGCCGGCCGGGTGGGGTTGGACGACGCCCCGGGCCGCGGCAGCGTCTTCCGCCTGGAGATCCCGGTCCGCCACCCGGCCGGGTAGGCCGCGGATTCCTGGCTCCAGACCGGCTCCTCGTCGCCGATGCAGCCACAGTGTGCTGGACGCCGCGCCCTCGCGGGCGCATGCTGGCGGTGTCCGGCTGCCGTGAACCGGGGAGGCTTCCTTGACGCCGCCGCGACGACATTCAGCCCGGTGCGATCCGCGCTCGTTCGTCTGGCTGCTGGCGCTGCCGCTGGCCGTCGGCTGCGTGCGACCGCCGGTCGCCGCCGACCCGACGCAGGCCGCATCGATGGTCGGACCGGTCGAGATCGTCGCCTGGCTCGACGATGACCTGGGCGGGCCCGCCAGGCTGCCCGTCGCCGCCCACATGATCGCCTCCGCGCGCGACGACACGACCCGATCCTGGCTCTGGGTCCAGGTGGAACTCCACGAGAACCAGGACGTGCGCCTGCTCGGGCCCGGCGCGTTGCGATTCCGACTGGCGCTGGCGGACGGGACGATCCGGGAGGTCCTCGACGAGGGAGTGCGCGTGCCGCTCGACGCCGGGGCCAACACGTTCCTGAATTCGGCCTCCGGACCCATCACCATCCGGGCCAGCCACGCGCACGGCTCGGCGACCTGCATCCCGTTGCTGGTGCGGCTGCCGTTGCAGGACGAACCGCGCCCCGCGGCGCGCGGCGCGCGGCGTCGCGGCCGTGCCCGAACGCTGGCAGCGCCACTGACCATCCCACCGCTATCCGGAGGATCCCCGTGACCGTCTACGCTGACTGGGTGCGCGCCCATCCGCTCGTCTCGGCCGCCTTGCAGTTCGCCCTGCTCGGCACGCTGGGGGAGATCATCGCTGCCGGCCTGCGCGCGCGCCGGCCGGCGCTGCCCTGCACGCCCGTGCAGCTGGCGGCCAAGGCCGTGGCCTGGGCCGTGCTGGGCCTCTTGATCAAGTTCGGTTTCACCGGCATGAAGGGCTTCGTCGCGGGCCTGCTCGAACATGGGCTGCTGCCGGCCTGGTGTGCCGCAGGCGTCGGACGCGCGCTGGCCGTGTCGGTCCTGACCAACGTCTTCTTCGGGCCGCAGATGATGGCCTTCCACCGCTGGGAGGACAACCTCATCCTGCGCCGCCGCGGCTACGCCGGGATCACGACGGCGTGGTGGACGCTCATCTGGTTCTGGATCCCGGCCCACACCGTCACCTTCAGCCTCCCGCCCGACTACCAGATCGGGCTGGCCGCGCTGTGGGGGCTGGTGCTGGGGATCATCCTGGGCTGGAGCAAGAAGTAACCCCGCCGGTCAATCCTCGTCGCGCTGCGTGCGTGCGCGCTTCACGGCGGCGCGGCGGCGTTTGTCGTCGAGGCGTTTGAGGCGGGAGGCGCGGGTGGGCTGCGTCGAGGTGCGGGGTTTGGGGGGTTCGGCCGCCCGCTGCAGCAGGGCGACCAGGCGGTCGATCGCGTCCTGGCGGTTGCGCTCCTGGGTGCGGTGGCGGCGGGCGTCCAGCACGATGACGCCCTCGGTCGTGGCGCGGCGGCCGGCCAGGCGCAGGGCGCGCGCCCGCACCGCGTCGGGCAGGTTCGGCGAGCCCGCGGCGTCGAAGCGCAGCTGCACCGCCGTGGAGACCTTGTTGACGTTCTGGCCGCCCGGCCCGGACGCGCGCACGAAGCTGAACGACAGCTCGTCGTCGGCGATGCGGAGGTCCGGCGTGATCTCGATCATCATGTCTCCCTGCAACACAGCACGACGGCCGGGCCCGCGCCCGACCGTCGCATGGTAGCAAGACCGCCGGCGGCGCGCTAGGCCGCGAACGCGACGTACTTGTCGGCCGGCACGTTGCAGACCGGGCAGCGCTCGTGCGCGTCGCCGAACACGGTGTGCCCGCAGACGGGGCAGATCGACACCTTCGTGACGTCGATGTCCTTGCCCGCCTTGACCGCCTCGAGCGCCGCGCGGTACATGTCGGCGTGGATCTTCTCGGCCTCGATGGCGAAGCGGATGCTGCGCTGGGCGCCCTTCTCCTGCTGAAGCTGGGCCACCGCCATGTAGGCGGCGTACATCTCGTCCACCTCGAAGGTCTCGCCGCCGAGGGCGCCCTGCAGGTTCGCCGCGGTGTCGCCCACGCCGGAGAGTTCCTTCAGGTGGTTCACGGCGTGAACCTGCTCGGCGTAGCTGATGGCCTTGAACAGCAGGGCCACCTGGGGGAACCCGTCCTGGGCGGCCTGCTCGGCGAAGGCCAGGTACTTCATGTGCGCCTGGCTCTCGCCGGCGAAGGCGTCCTTCAGGTTGTGCTCGGTCATCGCGCGCATGGGGCCTCCTTGGGTTGGTCGGGATCGGTTGTCCGAAACATGGTACGATCCGCCACCAATTTCAACCGATGGTCAGCAGCACGATGCCCCCGACGGTCAGCGCCATCCCGAGCAGCATTTTGAGCGTCACCGGCTCGCCGCCGATCGTCAACGCCAGCAGTGCGCCGAACAGGGGCGAGGTGAAGGCGATGGGCATGACGCGGGTCAGGGGCGCGCCCTTGATGGCCGTGTAGAAGCAGAGCATCCCGATCGCGCCCGCCACCACGCCGCCGCCGATGGTCATGTACAGCAGCGACCGCGGCCCCGCGGTCGCCAGCGCCTTCCAGTGGGGTGCGCTCACCGCGCCCAGGATCACCAGGGCCACCGCCGTGCGGATCGTGATGCCCAGCTGCGGAGGCAGGTTGCCGAGGTGCAGGCCGCGCTTCTCGAAGTAGCCGCCGATGCCCCAGGCCGCGGCGGTCAGCAGGGCGAACAGGTAGGGTTTCATCGCCGGGCGCTCCTCTGACGGAGCGCCTCGTAGGCGAGCAGCGCCGCCGCCACGCTGACGTTCAGGGAGTCGGCCGTCCCCAGCATGGGGATGCGGCAGCGGCGGTCGGCCGCCGCGAGCAGGTCCTTCGTCAGGCCCGTGTCCTCGGCGCCCAGCAGCACGGCCAGCGGGCCGGTCAGGTCGCAGGACGTGTGCAGGTCGGCCGCGGCCGGCGTGGTCGCCAGCAGCGGGATGCCGCGCGCGTGCAGGTACGCCAGGATCTCGGCGCTGCCGGCGCTGATCGTCGGCACGGTGAACACCGCGCCGGTCGAGGCGCGCAGGGCGTTGGGGTTCCAGGGGTCGGCGCCCTCGCCGCAGGCCAGCACCGCCGCGACGCCGGCCCCGCTGGCCGTGCGCACCACCGCGCCCAGGTTGCCCGGTTTTTCCACGCCTTCCAGGACCAGCACCAGGGGATCGGGCGGCAGGACGAGCGTGGCCAGCGACCAGGCCGGTGGGCGCGCGACGGCGATCAGGCCCTCGGGTTTCGCGCGGTAGGACGCCTTCTCCAGCACGCGCGCGTTCACCGGCACGATCTCGATCCCCGAGCGCCGCAGGTCCTCCAGCAGCGCCTCGCCGCCGTGCTCCGCCAGGACCTCGGGGCAGGCGTAGGCTTCGTCCAGGACGAGGCCGGCCTCGAGCGCGCGCCGGACCACGCGCAGTTCGTCCAGCAGGACGACGCCCTCGCGCTCCCGTTCGCGCCGATCCCGCAGGCGGACCAACCGCTTGATCCGCGGGTTGCCGGGGCTGGTGATGCTCTCAGTCACGTCGCATCCCTTCGAGGGTGTCGCGCACGGACGCCGGCAGCGGCGCCACGCGCCGGGCCGCGTAGTCGAAGCCGACGAGCCCGGTCTCGGCCAGGGCGATCGGCGCGCCCGCGCGCGTCACGCGGTAGGCCAGGCGGAAACCGGCGCGGCCGGTCTCGGCCACGCCCACCTCGATCTGCAGGAGGTCGCCGGCGAAGGCCTCACCCTGATAGACGATCACGGCGTCGCCCAGGATCAGGGCGACCCCGCCGCAGTCCGGTTCGCTCCATCCCTGCGCGGCGAGGAAGGCCACGCGGGCCTCGTGCAGCAGGGACAGCAGGCGGTCGTGGGCCAGGTGGCCGCCGTAGTTCAGGTCGGTGACGCGCACGGTTTGCGCGCAGTCGAACGGGTAGCGGGGCAGCGGCGTCAGTTGGGCGCGGGGCACGTCGTGACTCCCGGTGTGGCGGTCATGTCGTCAGGATGCCGGCGATCGCCGCGGTCATCAGGTTGGCGAAGGTGCCGGCGAACATCGCCCGCAGGCCCAACCGCGCCACGTCGCTGCGCCGCTCGGGGGCCAGGATGCCGTAGCCGCCGATCTGGATGGCGATGCTCGAGAAGTTGGCGAACCCGCACAGCGCGTAGGTGGCGATCACGACGCTGCGCGGCGACAGGGTGCCGGCGCGGATGGCCTGGTCCAGCTGGATGTAGCCCAGGAACTCGTTGACCGAGATCTTGGTGCCCAGCAGGTTGCCGAAGGTCGCCGCCTCGCTCCAGGGCACGCCCAGCGTCCAGGCGATGGGCGCGAACACCCAGCCGAAGATCTGCGACAGGGACAGCCCGGCCAGGCCGAGGCCGGCGTCGACCATCGCCACCAGCGCCACGAAGGCCAGCAGCATGGCGCCAATGTTGGCCGCCAGCTTCAGGCCCACGCTCGCGCCGCCGGCGGCGGCGTCGATCAGGCCGGAGTACTCGCGCGGGATGTCCACCTTGATCCCGCCCTCGGTGGCGGACTGCTCGGTCTCGGGGAACATGATCTTGGCCATGACCAGGGCCGCGGGCGCCGACATGATGCTGGCGGCCAGCAGGTGGCCGGCGTCGATGCCCAGGCGCACGTAGGCCGCCATCACCCCGCCGGCGATCGTGGCGAAGCCGGCCGTCATCACGGCCATCAGCTCGGAGTTGGTCATGGTCTTGATGTAGGGGCGGATCACCACCGGCGCCTCGGTCTGGCCCACGAAGATGTCCGCGGCGACCGACAGGGTCTCCGAGCCGCTGGTGCGCATCGTGCGGCGCATGACCCAGGAGATGCCCGCGATGACGCGCTGCATCACGCCGAGGTGGTAGAGCACGGCCATCAGGCTCGCGAAGAAAATCACCGTCGGCAGCACGTGGATCGCGAAGATCATGCCCAAGGGGACCAGCTCGCCCGTCGCGGAGTTGGTGAACTGGACGTAGCCGCCCTCGGCGCCCGGGGAAAGGTACTGCACCACGTCGGCGTTGCCCCGGAACAGGTTGCCGAACAGGAACGAGGCGCCGGCGTCGGTGAAGCCCAGCACGCGGTTGACCGTCACCCGCGCGGCCTCGAAGATCGCGGTGCCCCAGGGTGTGCGCAGCAGGATCAGCGCGAAACCGAACTGCAGGCCGACGCCCCAGATCACGGTGCGCCAGCGCACCCGGCGGCGGTTGTTGCTGAGGGCCAGGCCCAGCCCCATCAAGACGAAGATGCCCAGCAGCGAGATCAGGTTCGGCAGTCCCATGCGCGCCTCCGGATCGAAGTGGTCGCGAGTGTACGCCGGGAGGGGTGGCCGGCGTCCAGCCCGATTTACCACGGGGACGGCGCGGGAGGCCGATTGTCACGCCGGGCGGTCCCGGCTATGTTCGACCGGAAACGGGAGCGACCCCACCTGCACAGGGATCGGCACATGGCGACTACGCAGCCCCAGCAGACCGCCGGTGCGTCGAAAGCCGACGCGAAGCTGCCGAAGACAGTCGTCGGCCTGGGACTCGTCAGCCTGCTGACCGACACCTCGAGCGAGGCGATCTTCCCCCTGCTGCCGGCGTTCCTGGCCACCCTGGGCGCTTCCAACGCCTTCATCGGCCTGATCGAGGGTGCGGCCGAGTTCGTCGCGAATATCCTGAAGTACCTCACGGGGCTCGCCGCGGACCGGCGAGCGCACCTCAAGCCGCTGATCATGGTCGGTTACGGGATCTCGACCCTGGCGCGGCCGCTCGTCGCCTTCGCGCAGGTCCCGTGGCACGTGCTCGCGGTACGGGTCGGCGACCGGGTCGGTAAAGGAGTGCGCACTAGTCCGCGGGACGCCCTCATCGCCGGCGCGACGGATCCCGCCCTGAGGGCGCGCGCCTACGGTTTCCACCGCGCCATGGACCACGCCGGCGCGGCCGCCGGCACCCTGCTCGGCGCCGGCCTGCTCTGGCTGCTGGGCGCCGGCGGCGGCGCGGCGGCGAGCGCCGACCAGATGCGCACCGTCTTTCTGGTGGCCGCCGTGCCCGGGGTGCTGGCGATGGTCGCGCTCGCCCTGACGCGCGAGCCGCCCCTGCCGGCGCCCGCCCCCGCGGGGCCGCGCGCGCTGCCGCCGGCCCTGAAGCGGGCGCTGCCGCCGTTCGTGCTGTTCGCCTTCGCCAACGCCACCGACGCGTTCATCCTGGTCAAGGCGGCGCGGCTGGGCGCGCCGGTGATCGCCGCGCCGTTGCTGTGGTTGGCCCTGCACGTCATCAAGGCCAGCACCGCCACCGCCGGTGGACGCCTCGCCGACCGCCATGGCAAGCGCAACGCCCTGGCGCTGGGTTGGACCGTCTATGCAGTCACCTGGTCCGCAGTCGGTTTCGCGGAGACCGTGCCGCTGCTGTTCGTGCTGGCCGCAGTGTACGGGACGTCGCACGGGCTGGTCGAGGGGGCGGAGAAGGCGCTGATCGCCGAACTCGCGGGCGGCGGCGTCCGTGGCAGGGCCTTCGGGACCTACAACCTGCTCATCGGGTTCGGCGCGCTGGGTGCGAGCACGGTCTTCGGTCTGGTCTGGGACCGATTCGGCAGCGGCGCGGCCTTCGCCGGCTCGGGCGCCTGCGCCCTGCTGGCGGCGGTGGTGCTGGTGAGGGTCGTGCCGAAGCGCTGAGCGCGGGCCATCAGCGTCCGCTGCCCACGGGCAGCGCCCCGATCCGGCCGCAGCCGTCGTCGGCGTCGGCGCACGGGCTGCCGGCCTGCAGGTGGAAGTCGCCGCCCGCGAGGTCGCAGAACAGCGGGTCCTCTTGGAAATTGCCCCCGTGGATCGCCGTTCCCGGCGGCCAGAAGCCGTGCCCGCCGTCGCCGTAGAGGTCGCAGCACGCGACGTCGAGGCGTCCCCCCGCCACCATGTCGACCGCTTCGCCGCCGGTGTTCCAGGCGATCAGGCAGTTCTCCATGGTCATCAGGCCGTTGCGCACGGTCCCGCCTTCTTCGGTGATGGCGCCGATGCGCACGCCCGAGCCTTGGTGCGCATCGTTGGCGGCGATCGTGCAACCGGTCGCCAGCGACGGCGTCGGCGGGTCCCCGTAGTTGCTGTACCCGAAGATCGCCAGGCCGCCGCCGTTCAGGTCGGCGTGGTTGCCCGCGATCAAGCAGTCCTGCAGCCGCAGGATCACGCTGACGCCGGCCAGGCCGCCGCCGCGGCCCGTGGTCGTGTTGCCGGTGATCGTGCAGCGGCGCACGACGGGGTCCTCGCAGTTGATCAGGTAGACGCCCCCGCCGAACATGGTCGCGGTGTTGCCGGTGATCAGGCAGTCCTCGATGACGGGGTGGCCCCGCCCGCCGAAGTAGATGGCGCCGCCCTGACCGCCGCTGTTGCCGGTGAAGACGCAGCGGCGGATCACGACGTCGGTCAGGTGGAACACCAGGCCGCCGGCCATCGGGTAGTCGCCGTCGGCGGCGGGGGAGACGCCGTTGGTGATCGTGAAGCCGTCGACCTCGACGCCGTCGTTGTTGCCCTGGATGAACAGGACCCGGCCCTGCCGCGCCGCGTCGAGGATCGTCGCCTCGGGGCCCGCTTCGCTTGCCAGGACGATGCCGGTGATGTCGCGGGCGAAGAAGATCATCGACAGCGGGTTCATGGCGCCGCCCTGGCTGGTCCAGGTGTAGCGGCCGGGACCGACCAGGACGAGGTCGCCGTGGACCGCGGCGGCTAGCGCGGTGGCGATCGTGGGTGTGTCGCCGCTGCCGTCGGCGGCGACGCGCCAGGTGCGGCCGCCGGAGGGCGAGGCAGAGACGACGTTGGAGAGGTGGCTGTGGTTGCCGGCGTCGTCGACGGCGCGCAGGGCTACGTAGAGGGGGGCGGCGGCGGATGGGGCGTCGATGAGGCATTGGAGATGGCCGCCGGTCGGCGCGGGGGTTGCCGTGGCGGGGGTCGCGGAGTCCCAGGACTCCGGGGTGAGCGGGGCGGCGGCGCTGCGGAGTTCGTAGGCGGTGGCGGCGCCGTGGGGACCGTCGTCGCCGGTGGGGGTCCATTGGACCATGAGTTGGTCGCCGCTGGACCACAGGACGGTCAGGTCGGTGACGTCGGCCGGCGGGGTGAGGTCGAGGGCGGGGTCGGCGCTGGCGATCACGAGGTTCGAGGGGGCGGACCAGGTGAGGTTGTCTACGGTGGCGCGGAGGCGGATGGCGTAGGGGGTGGTGGGGGTGAGGGCGGTGATGGTGGTTTGCTGCGTTGTGCCGGGGGCGGCGGGCGCTGGGAGGGAGGGGGATTGGGTCCAGGTTTCCAGGTCGGTTCCCTCTTGGCCGTAGGTGGTGTAGCGCAAGTCGTACCGCGTGATCGGACCCAGGCCCGTGGCTAGGCTTGGAGCTGTCCAGGCCACGGTGATCGCCGATTCGGTCGCTGCCGTGGCGCGCAGGTCGACGATGGTAGCGGGCAGGCCTGAAGGCGTAGGATCCGGATCGGGGCCGGAATCTTCGGAACATGCGCAATGCAGGCAAGACACTGTCCAGACAACAACCAAAGCCAAGTGTGTGGGACGGTGCACGGCTGCTCCTTGGTTGGCATTTCGCGATGGTTCCAATTTAGGGGATCTGGGGTCGGAGGTAAACACACCGTCATATCGAGGGCGGATCATTCGATTCCATGGAACGATCCAGGTCTGTTAGGATGCCGATCCCGCAGAAGAGGAGAAGTCGTGGCTGAGAGCAACCTGAGATCCCGTCGCCGGTCTGATCCCGCGACAACAGCCCTGTTCGAGGCAGCCAGGGCGTTTCACGCGCTGAAGCCATGGGAAACGGCAACGATCGTGCAGCTGATCCGGGTGGATATCCCGGACCTGGGCCTAGCGGGCGCCGGTGCCGTCGTCCTGGGGTACGACGGTGCATCCCGGGGCTTCGCCCTCTTTCCGACGCTCGCCGAATACGATGCCTTCCTCGACGATCCGCGGCTGCTGCCCGCCGGCGAATGGTTGGAGCTCGTCTTCTCGTCCGGCGTGGATACGCCGACCGTACGGTCGGGTGGTGCCCTGAATCCTGTTCTTTCCCGTGTCGACCGCCATGGCGCGCGGCGTGCACCGAGCGACTCCGACACCAAGATTGTCAGCGCCGCGGTGTCGGCGTTCGCCGCGTTCTTCGGGAAGCACTGGCATCTGTTCATTCCCGACGCCGTCGAACCCATCTGCGAGTCCTATTACAATCAGGATGATCTCGAGGTCAGCTTCTGCGCTCCCTACGAAGCATACGACGAATTCGTCGTCCCCGACAATGCGGCGACACCGCGGCTGTCGCCGTCGACAAAGGACGCGACCATCGGTCGCAACGACCCCTGCCATTGCGGCAGCGGCCGCAAGTACAAGCACTGCCACCTGCACAGCGACCAGCAGGATGTCGGTGGGAGGCCGTCGAAGGAAGACGATGCCGAGAATCGCCTGATCGACAAACTCGTCGAGTTCGCACATGCCCGGTTCGGCGACCGATGGCTGCAGTTCGGCGGGGACTTCCTCGATTACGAGGAAACGCTCCAGCTCGCGGTGCCATGGTCCCTCTACGGCTATGAGGTCGACGGTCACACGGTGCTCGATTGGTACCTGCGCGAGCGGAAAAGCATGCTCGACAAGGCCGAATTGGAAGTGGCGACGGCTCAGCTCTCCACATGGCTGTCGGTCTGGGAGGTCGTGGACGTCGTGGCGGGCGAGAGCCTGTTCCTGCAGGACCTGCTCTCAGGCGAGCAACGGCTGGTGCGGGAAAGGACCGCATCCCGGACGTTGTCACTGCGCGACGCGGTGCTGGCGCGGGTCAGCGATCACGACGGGACATCCGTCATCAGCGGCGTGCATCCCCGCCCGCTGCTGCCGACCGATGCCGCCGAGGTCGTGCGGATCGCCCGGGGCCGGTTGCGGTTGAAGCGGGCGGTGCCGCCAAGCAGGCTCCGCGACGGCGCCTTCGGGAGCTTCCTGATCCGCAACTGGGAGGATCAGGCCGAGATCATGGATCTCCGGATGAAGGTCCCGCCGCGGATGAGCAACACCGACGGCGACGAGTTGCTGCTCACCAAGGATCGCTTCAAGATGATGGCCGGCGGGGAGAAGGCTCTGATGGCTCGGTTGGGCGCAATCGAGGGAGTCGTCTTCGATGAATCCGGCGACGCCGTAAGGAATTTCATCGTCTTGAGGTCAGCCGATCCGGACTCTCGAGGGGATGCCGACACCATCATCGGGCACGGCTGGTTCGAGGGAAGCTTCCTGATCGTCGGAACGAATTCCGAAAGGCGCGCCGACATCCTGCGATCGTTGTTGACCACCATGTGCGGGGAGCTGCTCGACCATGTCGCGCGCGATCACCCTTCGATGGACGCGCAGGCATCCATCACCCAGCCGGTGGAGTCCGAGCCGATCCCGGACGACGCCGAAGCGCTGCGTGTGATACGAGAATATAAAATGCAGCAGTATGCGGATTGGCCTGATCAGCCGTTGCCTGCGCTTGGCGGCCGGACACCGCGCGAGGTGGTGCGCACGGCGAAGGGGCGCGTGGAAGTAGATCTGCTGATCAAGACGATGGAGAATTTCGAGCATCGCGGGGGAGGGAGCGGGGGGAGCTTCGATTTCTCGGGGATTCGGAGGGAATTGGGGTTGGTGTAGAGCGATCTCTCGGGTCGGTGAAGTTGGATGCTGCTTTCCGGAATGAGACGGATATTCATAACGCCAATCGTTGATCGCGGTTGATTTCGAAGGAATTGGTGACAGGACAGGATTGATTTTGACCGATGTAATGAGTGAGTCGTCAATGCCCCCCCCCCCCCCCTCCCCTCACACACACATTATGATCATGACCACAGGGGAACGGTTCATCCCCACGCGCGTGGGGAACGTTCGGCTTGGAAGTCGCCCTGCTCCAGATGCTGCGGTTCATCCCCACGCGCGTGGGGAACGTCCCACATCGGCGCGCCTGCGGGCGGCATTCTACGGTTCATCCCCACGCGCGTGGGGAACGTGTGGTGGTGGAGTAATGCGGAAGCTGATCCTGCGGTTCATCCCCACGCGCGTGGGGAACGTCGCGCACATGGCGGCGCTGAATGTATAGCGACCGGTTCATCCCCACGCGCGTGGGGAACGTGCCCCGGTGGAAACCGCCGCCTCAACGGCGATCGGTTCATCCCCACGCGCGTGGGGAACGTGCTGACTGCGGAATGGGCAAGACCCCCATTCATGGTTCATCCCCCCGCGCGTGGGGAACGTCCAACACGCCGCCGGCCGCCAGCGGCAACACCGGTTCATCCCCACGCGCGTGGGGAACGTTGCGTCGTCATGCCCGTGACCGCGAACGCGGCCGGTTCATCCCCACGCGCGTGGGGAACGTCGCTCGTGCAGCAGGTCCAGCACGTAGATCCGCGGTTCATCCCCACGCGCGTGGGGAACGTGCGGGCCCAGAGCTGCGCAGGACCGCCTTGAACGGTTCATCC
>JANOEP010000027.1:0-77571 GCA_031441465.1 bacterium
CCTTCGGGGGTGGACAACCGGGCGGCGTAGGCGGCTGCGGCCGAGGCGTGGCCCGCGGCGCGCGCCGCGGCGGCGGCCCGCGCCCGCCAGGCGGCCAGGTCGGCGCAACCGACGGCGCGCATCTCCTCCGCCAGGCGGCGCAGCATCCCGGACAGGCGACCGTAGCCGCCGGGCTTCAGCAGGTCGCTGCAGACGGTCACCGGCGCGAGGCCGAGCGCCACGGCCTCGGCCGCGTTGCCGCGCTCGATCCCGGCCGAGAACGACACCGGCACGTCGCCGCCGGACCGTCCCGCCAGGGCCAGGCGCCCCGGCAGGCGGGCGTCCAGTTCCGCGAGGAGGGTCGCGGCCAGCACGTGCAGCGGCGCGCCCGACAGGTACGCCTGCGCGCCCGGCAGGCGGCCGGCGGCGTTGGCGACCACCAGGGTGTTGGTGAGCTTGATGCCGAAGCGCCGCCCCTGCGCGCGGGCGAAGTCCGCCAGGCCGGCGACGAGTTCGAGCGCGCGCTCCATGACCAGGTCCTCGGCGAAGGACTGCGGCACCAGGGCCGCGTCGCGGTAGCCGAGCCGGTCGTGCAGGATCGCCGCCACCGCGTCGGGGCCGAGCAGGGTGGGGTTCAGCTTCACGGTGACGTCCAGACCGTGGCGGCACATGAGGTGGCGGACGATCGCCTCGATCTCCCCCGGCGGGCAGCCGTGGAAGGTGCTCAGGGTGGCGCCGGTGCACAGGCGCGCCGGCACCTCGACGCCGCGCAGGCCGGCGAGCGCCGCGGGGATCTCGCGACGCTGCGCATCCACGAGCGCGCGCACATCGCCGAGACGGTCCAGGAACGCGGACATGGGCCCGCTCTGCACGCCCTGGAGGTCGTAGCCGCACGACAGCTCGAACACGTGGCCGCCCGGTTCGCCGACCACCGCGCCCACGGGCTCCCACGCGCGCAGGACCGCGATCAGCAGCCCGGCTTTGGCGTACTCGCGCAGCGACTCGTCCAGGCGCAGTTCCTGGCTCCACTCGACGTTGTAGCCCTCGGCAGCCATGTCGATGCAGGGGCGCGGGATCTCCAGCTCGTCGAGGACCTGGACGGTCTTGAGTTCGAGGGTGCGCGCCCCGGCCAGCCAGCTCAGGGCCAGGTTCTGGGCCAGCTGCGTGTGGGGTCCGGCGGCGGGGCCCAGCGGCGTGCCGACGGCGTGACCGCCGACCGTGTCGGCGAGGTCGACACCGTCGGCAGGCCGGTGCCACTTGCCGGTCGGCAGGTCGAAGATCGCGCCGCGGGCGTCCAGCTCGACGACCGCGCGGGCGAGCAGGTCGCGCAGCGGCCAGGGCGTCAGGGCGGGCGGGCGGCTCATGGGCGGGCCTTCCGGGGTGCGGGACAACCTGGCGCGGGAGCGCGGCGGGATGCGAAATGATCGGCGAGTTCGCCGAAGGATTCCAACACGAGGTCCGGACCGGCGGCGAGCAGGCGGGCCCGCGCGGTGAGGCCGAAGGCGCAGCCCACGGACGTGCAGCCCAGGGCCCGGGCCGCCGACACGTCGTTGACCCCGTCCCCGACCATGACCACGTCGCCGATCGCGACCTCCAGCCCGGCCAGGCAGAGCGCCAACGCCTCGGGGTCGGGCTTCTTGCGCGCCACGTCGTCGCCGCACACCACGCGCCGGAAGGCGCCGTCGAGGTGCAGGCCCGCCAGCACCTTCACGGCGAAACGGCGGGACTTGTTCGTCGCCACCATCAGCGGGAAGTCGGCGAAGCGGCGCAGCGTTTCCAGCACGCCCGGGTACAGCCGGGTGTGGTCGAGGCAGTGGCGGTCGTGGTGGTCGAGGAAGACCGCCAGGCCCTCGGCCGCAAGGTCGGCGGCGGGCGGGCCGTCGGGGCCGGCGAGCGCGCGTTCGACGAGCACGCCCACGCCGTCGCCCACGAAGGACACGACGACCTGCTCCGGGAGTTCCGGCAGCCCGAAGCGGGCGCGCATGAAGTTGGCCGAAACGGCGAGATCGCGACCCGAATCGACGAGCGTGCCGTCGAGGTCGAAGATGAAGGCCTCGGCTTGGCGACGTCGGCGCGTTTGGCGGCTCATGCGGTCCTCCCCCCGCGATCATAGGCGGCGCGCGGCAGGGGCGCAAGCATGTGTCGAGCGGCCCGTTCCACGCTTGTGCGACCCGACCAACCCCGCCTATACTCGCGCCCGGGCCGCACCCCGAACGACCGGAGGACGCGTGATGTTCGACGACCGCCGCCGCGACGACGATGACGAGGACGACGGCAACCTGGAGTTCCTCAACCGGGCCGAGGACCGCGCGGCCGACGACGAGACGACCGCTCAGCTCGACGGCGGCGGCGATGGCGATGAAGATGGCGATGACGGCGAGCCCTGGCGCGCACCGCCGCCGGTGATCGACGTGCGCAAGCGCGGCGGCCGCAGCGGTCGCGGCCTCGTGGCCGCCGTCGCGGTCGCCCTGGTGGCCATGCTCGCGTTCGTGTTCTGGCCGCGCGGCGGCTTCGAGCTGCCGCCGCCGGTGGGCGAGCAAACGTCGGTCGTCACCACCGACTCCCCGGGGCAGGCCTACTTCCCGCATCAGCCGGTCAGCGGGGACGTGGATCTGGCGCAGGAAGCCCCTGAAGTGGTCCCCGAAACGCCGGGCGGGCGGGCCGCGTCGCGGGTGCCGGCGGGGGACCTGGCCGTGGACGAAGAAGCCGGACCCGACCCGGCGGCGGCCAGCGCCGCGGCCGCGGCCGCGGCGCCGGCCGGCACCGCGATCGTGCCGCCGGGCGCGTCGGGGACCTGGGCGATCCAGCTCGGCGCCTTCGGCCAGCGGGCCAACGCCGAGGAACTGGTCGCCCGGCTGCGCAAGACCGGGCACCGGATCGAGACCGAGACCGTCAAGACGGCCGGCGGGGCCTCGCTCACCCGCGTCCGCGTGGCCTGGTTCCGCTCCGAAACCGAAGCCGCCGCCTGGGCCGCCGCCCACGCGGCCGACCTGGGCCGGGACCTCAAGATCACGAGCCGCTGAACCGGGAGGCTGGACGTGACCTGTGCCAGGGTGATCGGGACCGGGCATTGCGTGCCGGAGCGCATCGTGACCAACCACGACCTCGCGCAGTGGATGGACACCAGCGACGAGTGGATCGTGGAACGCACGGGCATCCGCGAGCGGCGCTGGATCACGCCCGGGACGACGCTCAACGACCTCGCCGCCGGCGCCGCGCGCATGGCGTTGCAGGAGGCCGGCCTCGCGGCCGACGAACTCGACCTGATCATCTGCGCGACCCTCAACCCGGACTGCTTCTTCCCCGGCAACGGCGTCCTGCTGCAGCACGCGCTGGGCGCCCGCACGATCGGCGCCCTGGACATCCGCAACCAGTGCACGGGCTTCGTCTACGGCGTGGCCACGGCCGCGGCCCACATCAAGGCCGGCTTCGCCCGCACCGTGCTGGTCGTCGGCACGGAGATCCACTCGACGTCCCTGGACATCTCCGACCGCGGCCGCGACATCGCCGTGCTGTTCGGCGACGGGGCCGGCGCCGCCGTCCTGCAGGCGGGCGAGGGTCCGCTCGAAGGTCGGACTGGGGGACGGATCGGGGGACATAGCGACGTGCTGGCCAGCGTCCTGCACAGCCAGGGCGAGTTCGCCCACGAGTTGTGGTGCGAACTGCCCTCGGGCAGCCAGCCGGGCCGCATCACGGCGGCGCAGATCGCCGAGGGCCGGCACTACCCGCACATGAACGGCCGCGCCGTCTACACGCACGCCGTGCGGCGCTTCTGCGAGGCGATCCAGGAAGTGCTGGACGCGGGCGGGGTCGCGAAGCAGGACGTGAAGCTGGTCATCCCCCACCAGGCCAACCTGCGCATCACCGAGGCGGTGACCAAGCGGTTCGACCTGGCTCCGGAGCGGGTCTACAGCAACATCCACCGCTACGGCAACACGACGGCGGCGTCGATCCCCATCGCGCTGAGCGAGGCGTCGCGCGAGGGCAGGCTGGCCCGCGGCGACCTGCTGGTGCTGGTGGCGTTCGGCTCGGGGTTCACCTGGGGGGCCAACCTGATCCGCTGGTGAGGGGCGGGATCAGTCCGGCTTGAGTTCGTCGGTCTGGCCGATCCGCTTGGACTTGAAGCTCAGGCACATCAGCCCCACCGCGAGGCGCTCGTTGCGCACGATGACCTGCGGCGGGGTGCGGATGTCGGTCGGCGTGAAGTTCCAGATGCCGACCACGCCGGCGGCGACCATCTGGTTGGCGACGTCCTGGGCGACGCTCACCGGCACGGTCAGCACGCCGACCTTGATGCCGTTCCCCTTCACGAACGCCTGCATCTCGGACAGCGGCCGGATCGGCACGCCCCGGATCTCCAGACCGACGAGCTTCGGATCCACGTCGAAGATCCCGCGCAGCGGGAATCCCAGGCGCTCGAAGTTGCGGTAGTTGGCCAAGCCCTGGCCGAGATGGCCGGCGCCCACGATGATCATGGGCACCGGGACGTCGACCCCGATGATCTCTTCGAGGGCCGGCACCAGCTTGTCGACCTGGTAGGGACGACCGGGCTTGCTGAAGCCGCCGAAATAGTGGAAATCGTGCCGGAGCTGGCTGGCTTTGATGTCCAGGGATGTCGCGAGTTGTCGCGATGAGACTTCCTTGACGCCCGCTTGCTGCAGCAGGATGAGCTTGTCCAGGTACAGGGGCAGGCGCAGGATGGTGGCGTCCGGAACTCGGAACTTCTTGCCCTTGGTGTTGACGATCCTCACCGGGGTCTCCCTTCGCCCGCCGCGCCGCGGCGCCGATCCGATCACAACCGTTCTTGTTAGGTCTTTGACAGGACTAATCTACTCCCAGCCCCAGACACGCGTCAAGATGCAGGTTGACGAGATTTCACAACCAGGCTGTCAAAGGGAAAACAACGTTGGCCCCCCGGTACGCGCCCCCTATATTGGTCCCGCGCCGCACGTTCCACCACTCCAGCCGCACAGGACGCGCATGAACGACGTCTCCCGCTACGATCCCCTGCAGGGCGCGCCGCTGCCCGTCCTGGGGGCCTGGGGCGAGCCGGAGTACCGGTCCCTCGGGCTGATGTCCGGACTCGAGGTGCACCAGCAACTGCTGACCTCGCGGAAACTCTTCTGCCGCTGCCCCGCCGGACGGTACGCGACCTCGCACCACGCGGAGATCCTGCGCCACATGCGCCCGACCCTCAGCGAGATGGGGGATTACGACGGCACCGCGCTGATGGAGTTCAAGACCCGCAAGAACATCACCTACCTGTTGAACGACGAGACGGTCTGCACCTACGAGATGGACGACGCCCCGCCCTTCGAGATGAACCCCGAGGCGCTGGACCACGCGGTGCGGGTGTCGCTGATGCTCGGCCTGCAGGTGGTCGACGAGATCCACATCGCCCGCAAGCAGTACCTCGATGGCAGCATCCCCACGGGTTTCCAGCGCACGGCGATCATCGGCGTCCAGGGTGCGGTCCCCCACCGCGGCCGGCGCATCGGGATCCGCCAGCTGTCCATCGAAGAGGATTCCTGCCGCGAGGTCAGCGACCGCGGGCACGCCCGCGTCTACCGCACCGACCGGCTCGGCATGCCCCTGATCGAGACGGTCACCGACCCGGACATGCACACCCCCTGGGACGTGGCCGCCGTCTGCGATACGCTGCGCCGTCTGGCGCGGGCCAGCGGCCTGGTGCGCACGGGCGTCGGCGCGGCGCGGCAGGACGTGAACGTGAGCATCCGCGGCGGCTCCCGCGTCGAGATCAAGGGCGTCCCGAGCATCAAGCGCATCCCGCGGCTGGTGCACAACGAGGCCCTGCGCCAGCGCAGCCTGCTGGCCATCCGCGACGTCCTGCGCGAGCGCGGCGTGACCGCGGCCTCGCTGAGGGACGCCTCGCGGGACGTCACGAACATCGTCCAGGCCGCCGAGGGCGGCTACCTGCGCGAGGCGGTCGCCCGGGGCGCCCGCGTCGCGGCCGTGCCGCTGCCCGGCTTCGAGGGGCTCGTCTCCACCCCGACCCAGCCCCACACCCGGTTCCTGAAGGAATTCTCCGACCGCGTGCGCGTGGTCGCCTGCCTCGACTCCCTGCCGAACGTCGTCTGCTCGACGAGCGAGGTCACGACGCTCTCGTCGGCCGAGTGGGGCCGCATCGAGCGCGCCTGCGGCGTCGGGCGCGACACGCCGATCATGGTGGTCTGGGGCGACGAGCGGGACGTCCGCACCGCGACGGGCGAGATCCTGCTGCGGGCGCGCGAGGCCTGCGAGGGCGTGCCCGAAGAGACGCGCCAGGCCCTGCCCGACGACACCACGGGCTTCGAGCGCGTCCTGCCCGGCCCCAGCCGCATGTACCCCGACACCGACCTGCCCCCGGTCGTGCTGGGCGCGGAGCGGCTGGCGCGCCTCGCGATCGACCTGCCGCCGCCGCCCTGGGAGCGCCTCGCGCGTCTGCAGCGCGACGGCGTGGGCGAGGACCTGGCCGGCCGGCTGGCCCTGCACCCGGCCTTCGCGCTCTACGCGCACCTGCAGCCGCGCCTCGGCGACGACACCCTGACGGCGACCGGCCTCGCCTCGCTGCTGCTGGACCGCGACCTGCCCCGGCCTTCGAGCGTGCCCGCGGCGGGCCCCTGGTGGGACCACGCGCTGGACGAGCTGCGCGCGGGCCGCGTGCTGCCCGAGGGGATCTGGTGGTCGGACGACGAACCGATCGCCGCGCTGCCGCCGGAAGCCGCCCGTGCGGCCTTCGCCGCGGCCTTGGCGGAGCTGCCCGCGGACCTGCCGGCGGCGCCCGGACCGCGGTTGCGCACGATGATGGGCCGGGTGATGCCCGCCCTGCGCGGTCGGGTGTCGGGACGCCAGGCCGCCGCCTGGGTCGAGGAGACGACATCATGAGCGGGAACGGCAACGAGGACTACAAGGGTTACCGCGGCCCCGCCCTGGCCGTGCTCAAAAAATACGAGGCTCTGGTGTGGAGCGACGTCACGATCCGCACCGACCGGGGCGAATTCCGCGGGCTGATCCTGCCGCGCAACGAGATGGCCGACCCGGAGCACATCGTGCTGAAGATGTCGACCGGCTACAACATCGGCCTGCACGTCGGCGGCATGCAGGAGATCACGATCCACGGCCGCAAGGTCGCCAACTACAAGATCCCGGAGAAGGCCTTCCCCTACTCCGAAGGCAAGCCCCGCGTCAAGCTGCTGGGCACCGGCGGCACGATCGCCTCGCGGCTGGACTACCGCACCGGCGCCGTGATCCCCGCCTTTTCGCCCGGTGAGCTGTATGGCTCGGTGCCGGAGCTGGCGGACGTCTGCAACCTGGAGACCGAGAAGCTCTACGGCGTGTTCAGCGAGAACATGGGCCCCGAGCAGTGGATCGGCCTGGCCGAGGCCGTCGGGCGCGAGATCGCCGCCGGCGTCGACGGCATCGTCGTGGGCCACGGCACCGACACGATGCACCACACCGCGGCCATCCTCTCCTTCATGGTCCAGGGCTCGCCGGTGCCGATCGTCATGGTCGGCAGCCAGCGCTCGAGCGACCGGCCCAGCTCCGACGCCGCCATCAACCTCATGAACGCCACGCGCACGGCCGCGACCAGCGACCTCGCCGAGGTGATGGTCTGCATGTTCGGCCCCACCAGCGACCAGTACGGCCTGCTGCACCAGGGCACCCGCGTCCGCAAGATGCACTCGTCGTACCGCTCGACCTTCCGCACCCTGAGCGACATCCCGCTGGGCAAGGTCGACCAGGACGGCGTCACGCCGTTCCGTAACGACTACCGCCGCCGCCGCGCCGACCGCGACGTCACGGTCAAGGCCGTCTTCGACGACCGGGTCTCGCTTGTCTACTACTACCCCGGCATGAAGCCCGACATCATCGACAGCCTGGTCGACCACGGCTACAAGGGGATCATCATCGCGGGCACGGGGCTGGGCCACGTCAATCGCCCCCTGTACCCCGCGCTGGAACGGGCCCACAAGGCGGGCGTCTCGATGTTCATGACCGTGCAGACTCTCTGGGGCTTCGTGCAGATGTACGTGTACGAGACCGGGCGCGAGATCATGGAGCTGGGCGTCGTGCCGGCGGCCAACATGCTGCCCGAGGTGGCCTACATGAAGCTGGGCTGGGCGCTGGGCCAGACGCAGGATCCCGCCGAGGTCGCCGCGATCATGCTGACGCCGATCGCGCGCGACATCACCGAACGGGAGCCGTACAACGGCTACCTCGTGTACCAGGGCGGCATCCCCGAGGTCGACCAGTTCCTGAGCGAACACTGGAAATAGCGGCGGTCCGCGTCACTCGTGCGGCATCCGCTCGCCCGCGCTCGAGAAGAACTTCTGCACCGGGTAGCGCGACAGGTTGCTGACGCGGCTGGTGTAGATGCAGGCGACGTCGCGGATCTGGGCGCCGAAGCGGCTGACCGCCCGCCCCTCGCGGAAGATCGAACCCCACCAGGGGTTGTAGGCCGCGGCGATCCGCTTCTGCAACTGGGCCCGGCGGCCCAGGCTGGCCTGGATGCGGTCCTGCAGCTCCTGCACGACCACGGGGTCGTGGTCGGGCACCGTCAACAGGTGGTCGCGCTCCAGACCCAGGTCCTCCAGCGCGTCCTCGATCTCCTCGAGGTCGGCCACCGTCCCGCGCAGCGGCTCCGCGGCCAGGATCTCCTCCTCCACTTCGGGCACGATCATAGCGGTGCGCCAGCCGACCGACTTCTTGCTGCGCAGGATGTCGCCGTAGGTGTGGTCGCCGAAGTAGAGGATCGCGTCGCCCAGCGCGCCGAGCTTGGACTCCAGGTAGAACGCGTCGCCGCCGGTGAAGCAGAGTCCCCGGCGGTTCGGCAGGTGCGGCACCGTGTCGGGCGGGATTCGCTCGCCCTTGCCCTTGGGCAGGAAGAACCCCGGCTTGCGCGCGGTGCAGATGACCAGGTCGAAGAATTCGTCCCAGGCGGCGCCCGGCTCGCCGAGGATGTAGTTCATGACGGCGCCGGTGTAGTCGGGCTCGGAATTCGTGAGCAGGAACAGCTTCTTGCCCGCCTCGCGGAACCGGCGCAGCGTCGGCGCCAGCAGGGGATCACGCACGAAGTAGCGGGGCAGGTCGGCCATGATGCGGCGCTTCAGCGAGCCGTCGCGGTGGATGGTGTCGATGGCGTCGCGGATGTCGTCGAACAGCGTCTTGTAGCTTGGGCGCAGCAGCCCGGGCTGTCCGTCCTTCAGGGCCACCAGCGCCGAGTAGAGCGAGCCTTCTGGCAGGTCGAAGAGCGTGTCGACGACGCGGTAGCGGTTCGGGCTCAGCCGGATGCGGCCCCGCTTGTAGGCCTCGCGGCGCTCGGTCTTCGACAGCAGCCGCCCGCCGTGGCGGACCCGCGCCACGTAGCCGTAGGCGTCCACCTTGACCAGGTTGCCCAGACGGCGGTCGACGATCAGGCCGCGGGTGACGGCGGTGCGGTCGTAGGCCACGCCGCGCAGGCTCTCGGGATAGCCCTTGTTCTCCACCAGCAGTGCGACGGCCATCTCGAAGCAGAGCTGCTCGAAGACGTGGGGGTCGTAGAGGGCCAGCGTGTGGTCCATGTCGAAACCGATGGCCGCGATCGAGGCCAGGCGCAGGTTGCGGTGCGTGTGGACGCGCAGGTGGCGCTGCAGGGGATCGCCGGGAAGGTTGTCGGCCTCGGGGCGGAATGGTGCGTGGTGATCGGACATCGTCTCTCCGGAGCGCCTAGGTTGTCTGCAGACGGCGCGGGAGCATCTCGTCCAGCCAGTCGCTCGCGTCGCGCAGGCCGACGAATTCGGGGAAGAGGGTCTCGATCTTGGCGCGCCAGCTCTTGGCGTTGTCGCGGAAACCCAGTTCCTCCAGGACCTGCCCGCCCCTGAGCCAGGCCGACAGGTTCCGCTCGTCGGTCGTGACCGCCCGCAGGTAGTAGCCCAGGGCGCGGCGTTCCTCGCCCCGCAGCCGGTCGCACTCGGCCTTGCCGAGCCAGGCGTGGGAGTAGAGAGGCGCCAGGTCCAGGGCCCGGTCGAAGCGGCGTTCCGCCGCGTCGGCGTTCCCGTCGAGCAGATCCAGGAGTCCAAGGTAACGCCACGGGTAGAGGTCGCGCCAGCGTTCATCCGTGTCCGGCGCCGCGCCGACCGAAGCCAGGCAGGCCTCGAGGTCGCGCGTCGCCAGCTTGCGCAGACTGGACGCCGCGACCAGGGTGAGATCCGCGTCGTCGCCCCGCGCCAGGTGACGGACGGCCGCCACGGCGCGGCGGAATCGCAACTCGGCCCGATCGGGGTAGATCTCCAACGCGTCGCGCACGATGTCGAGCGCGGCGGCGGTCTCCAGCCGCGCGATCATCGCGGCGCTGAGCAGGCCTGCCAGATCCGGCCCGTAGGCCAGCGCCGCAGCGGCCGCCGGCGTCATCCCGCGCACCGTCTCCCAAGCCCGCTGCAACTGGCGCACCGTCTTGCCCAGCCCCGCGACGGGCAGCACCTCGTCCTCGAGGCGGGTCAGGGTCTCGGTCGCCAGGCAGTAGGCGAAGTAGGGTTCGTAGGGGTACTCGCGGGAAGCTTCGCGCAGCAGGCGGCGGTTGCGTTCGCCGCGGTTCGCGGCCCGGTCGGGACCGCCGTCGTGGATCAGCGCGAGCTGCGAGCCCCTGATCCCGAGCCCGCGGGCGGTCGCCCAGTTCTCCAGGGCGATCTCCACCGTCTCGTGGACCGGGTAGCAGTAGCGGACGTAGGGGTGGTTGCGGAACAGGCGCACCTGGGTCGCCGTCTCGTCGCCGCGCTCCTGGCCGCCGGCGAGGATCGCCACCCGGTAACCGGCGGCGTCCGGCTCCGACAGCAGGCGCTGCATCTCGACCGGGCGCACCGGCTGCAGGCGCTCGTCGGCGTCCAGCACCAGGATCCAGTCGCAGCGGGCCTCGGCCAGCACGGCGTTGCGCGCCGCGGCGAAGTCGTCTTCCCACGGGACGTCGACCACGCGGGCCCCGTAGCCCTCGGCGATCAGGCGCGTGTTGTCGGACGAGCCCGTGTCGCCGATGACGATCTCGTCGACCACCGCCAGGGCCGACTTGATGGTCTGGCCGATGGTCGATTCCTCGTCCTTGGCGATCATGCACAGCGTGACGGTTTTGCGTTTCATATCGCGGGTCGCACCTGATCGTGATGGTGGTTCAAGGCCGCTCCTTCGCCTCCGGCGCTCCCTCGAAGATGATATCGGCCGGCGACGGCTCCGGTTTAACCCGCTGTTGCCAGAAAGACGATTCTTCCGCATCATGCCCGGCAACGGGCCGCCGGACGGCCCCACCGGACCCACGGCCACCGGGGACCCCCATGCGCTTCAGCGACGACCCCTTCGCCCGCCCCGCCGACCGGCTCGACCGCGCCTCGCTGGCCGGCCGGGACCGGATGCCCGTCACGGCCCTGCTCGACGGCATCCGCAGCGCCGGCAACGTGGGTTCGATGTTCCGCACCGCCGACGCCGCCAACCTCGGCGGGCTCTACCTCTGCGGCATGACCGCCACCCCCCCGCGCCCCGATATCGAAAAGACGGCGCTCGGCGCCACCGAGACCGTCCCCTGGGACTACCGGCAGGATCCGGCCGCCGCCGTCGCCGACCTGCGGGCGCGCGGCATCCAGGTCGTCGCCCTGGAACAGGCGCCGGGGGCTGTGTCCTTCGAGGACTTCCCCTACCGATTCCCGGTCTGCTTCGTCGTCGGGCACGAGGTCAGGGGCGTCGGATCCGCGACGCTGGCAGCCGTCGACGCCTGCGTGGAGATCCCGATGGCCGGCGCCAAGAAGTCCCTCAACGTCGCCGTGAGCTTCGGCGTGCTGGCTTTCCACCTGCGCCGCGTGTGGCTGACCGCCGGGAGCCCGCCTTGAGCGCCCCGCGCCCGGGTCGCCGAGCGAGCGACCGACCGCCCTACCGATCTCCGTGGCGGCACCGCGCCTTCGTGCTGGCCGTGGCGGCGGTCCGCGTCCTGCTGGCGCGGGCCGGCCGGTCGGACGAGTTCCTGATCCGCCGGCTCGTGACGGACAACAACCGCCGCGTCGAACGCCGCCTCGCGGCCCACGGCGCCGCGACGGTGCTGCTGATCCTGCCGCGGTGCGTCAAGCGGGGCTGCTGCAAGCTCGACAACGGCGGTTCGCTGTCCGTCTGCCTCGGCTGCGACCTCTGCGACCTGGGCGCGCTCGCGCGCATCGCCGAACTCCACCGGGTCGATGCGCTGGTCGCCTTCCGCAGCCACGTCGCCTTCGCCCTGGCCCGGGAGCGCCGGCCCGACCTGATCATCGCCACCGCCTGCGGGGACCGTCTGCTCAAGGCCCTGCGCAACGTGCCGGAAATCCCGGCCCTGCTCGCACCGCTGACCGGCATGGAGCGCATGTGCGTCAACGCCACCTTCGACCCCGCGTGGTTCGCGGCGCAGCTGCGCCTGGCGACGGCGAAGAGGGAGGCGGAGCATGACGCGCACGCGACGGCTCGGGCGTAGGCTGCTGGGCTCGTCGTTCGACTACCTGCTCTTCCTGCGCCCGCGGCAGTGGCCCATCCTGACCGCCCAACTGGCGGTCGGCGTGCTGGCCGCCCCGACGGTCCACGCGGCGATCGTCACGCTGCTGCTGCCGGTGAACCACCTGTCGGCGGCGCCGGCGCGCCCGGTCGCCCTGCTGCTGGCCTGGTTGGCCTGGGTCCTGTGCCTGAACGGAGGCACGCTGGCCTTCAACAGCGCCCACGACCGCGACGAGGACGACATCGCCTACCTGCGCGCCCCGCCGGCGCCGCCGCCCCGCCTGGCGGCGTTCTCCCTGGGCCTGATGGCGGCGGGCCTGGTCCCCGCGCTGCTGGTCTCGCCGCGCTTCGCCCTGGTGACCGCCGTCTGCATGCTGCTGTCGGTCGGGTATTCGCACCCCGCGACGCGCTGGAAAGGCGTGCCGGGCCTGGATCTCGCGGTGAACATGGCGGGCTACGGGATGGGCACGACGCTGGCCGGTCTGTTGGCGGGCCAGGCGGCGGCCGGCGGTTCCGACGCGTGGCCCGGCGGCGCGGGTTGGCTGCTGGCCGGCGGCTTCGCCCTGCTGTTCGGCTCGTTCTACCCGATGACCCAGCTCTACCAGATCGAGTCCGACCGCGCCCGCGGCGACCGCACCCTGGCCACCTCCCTGGGCGTGACGCGCTCGCTGGACCTGGCCCTGCTGCTCGCCGTCGGCGCGGCGGTTCTGCTGGTCCGGGCCCAGACTGCCGGATCGGCGCCGCAGCCGACCCTGATCCTGACGCTGGCGATGTGGTTCCTCGTGACGGCGCTGTGGCGCCGGCAGGCGCCGGGCCTGGCGGCGCGCCGGCACGAAGCCCGCATGTACGCGGCGTTGGTCGTGTGGGTGTTGATCGATGCGGCGGTGCTGGTCGGGCTCTACGCCGAACTCTGGACGGCCTGAGCCCTCAGAACTGGGCGCGCCAGCGGCGGTCGAGCACGCCGCCCGGCTGCACGCCCAGGGCCTCGAACTCCGCGAGCACCCGGTTGATCAGGCGGGCCTTGTCGGCGAGCGGCAGGAACGCGCTCTTGAAGCCGTCGAGCAGGATCTTGGTGACCTGCTCCACGCTCAGGGCGTAGTGGGCCACGGCCAACTCCAGTTCGTGGGTCATCGTGGTGCCCGACACCAGCCGGTTGTCGGTGTTCAGGGTGACCCGCAGCCCCTCGTCCAGGAAGCGCTTGATGGGATGGTCCGACCAGCGGGCGATCGCCCGGGTCTGCATGTTGCTCGCGAGGCACACTTCCACCGCGATGCGGCGGTCGTTGACCCACTGCATCAGATCGGGGTCGCGGACCAGGTTGGTGCCGTGCCCGATCCGGTTGGCGCCGCAGTAGTGGATGGCCTGGTGGATGCTCTCGGGGCCGAACGCCTCGCCCGCGTGCACCGTGACCGGCAGGTTGTGGTTGAGCACCACGAAGAAGGCCTGCCGGTGGTCCTTGGCGGGAAAATCCTTCTCGGCGCCCGCCAGGTCGAAGGCCACCACGCCCCGCCCCTTCCAGCGCACCGCCAGCTCCGCCAGTTCCACCGACGAGGCGGGCGAAATGTGTCGGATCCCGCAGATGATCTGCCCGGTGACGATGCCGTAACGCCGGCGCGCCAGGTCGAGGCCGCGCTGCACCGCGGCGACGATCTCGTCCAGGGTCAGCCCCCGCACCGTGTGCAGCATCGGCGAGTAGCGCACTTCCATGTAACGGATGTTCTCGCGGTGCGCGTCCTCGGCCAGTTCGAAGGCGATCCGTTCGATGTCGCCGGCGTGCTGCATGAGCTGCAGGGTGATGTCGAAGACCTTGAGGTAGTCCTCGAGGCTCTCGCACTGCTCGCCCACCTCGCAGACCGCGCGCACGTCGTCGTCGTCGCGGAAGGCGAAGGGCAGGTCGTGGCGCGCCGCCAGTTCGCGGACCGTGGCCGGGCGCAGCGAACCGTCCAGGTGGACATGAAGGTCGGTCTTGGGGAGGGCGTGCAGGAGTTGGCTGGTGGCCCTGTCGGTCACGTCGGTCGTCATCGCGATGCTCCTGTCGAACACCCGGGGGTCATAGCATCCTGGGCCGGGGACCCCTTTGGGACCCGGCCCAGGATAGAAAGCGCCGATGCGGGCGATGGTCCTCCAGGCCTGAAGGCGACTCATTTCCCCAGGCACTGATGCCGGCCGCTCCGCAGCCACGAGTCAAGCTGCGTGGGACCGCACCGACCCTGTGCTGACAGGCTGGGCCTTCAGCGAATGATGATACCTCGCCACCAACCCGAAGGCAACCCGTAGGTTGTGACGGCGAAATTGTCCCCGGCCGGACTCGTTCTGTCACCCGGGCCTGGACCTTGGACTTTCGGACCGGCAGCCTCTTTCCCGATGGAATCTTAACTGTCATGAACATAAAGTCTTATCCGGTGAGCGGCTCCACGCCCGCCGCCGATACTGCCTGGGTTCGACTCGCCGCGCCCCTTCCGGCGGCGAGCCTTCCGTCCCTCCTCACGATTCGAGCGATCCGACTTCCTGCCGAGTCTGCCGATCGTGAGACCGTCACTGCCGCGGCCGACCGGTCGAGCCCGATGCGCCGTGCGTTCGCTGCTTGTCCGCTCGCGAATCGCCTGGCCTGGACGGTGTGACTGCACTTCCTGATCCCAGGGACAATCTCCCGGTCACAACCTGGACAACACCCTGGTGAAGCAGTATCTTCCATTCGCAGCGATGGACCCCCACCGCCCCGAAAGGAGCGCGAGCATGCGTTCGCTCCCGAGTCCGACTCGGCCCCTCGCCGGTTTGGTCCTGATGGCGTTGCTCCTGGGCCTGGCGCCCTCGGTTTCCCACGCCCAGGACCCGGCCGCCGCCGCCGCGCCCGCCGACAGCGTTCAGGCCCCGGCGCCCACCCGGCTGCGGCACCCCTCGCTCCTGGCCGCCTCGGCGTCGTTCGTCCATCTGCTACCCCTGCACATCCTCAAGGAGAATGTCGCCGACATCAACGACCTGACCACGGCGGGTACGGGGGTCATGGCCGACATCCGGGTGAACGTCCTGGACGGACTGGCCCTCTCGGTCGGCGGCATGCGCGGCGGCTTCGGGCTGCGCGACAACAAGCCCGGCGAGATGTCCGCGATCAACGAGCGGTTCGTCGACAGCGACCCCATCACTCCGGACAACTACCTCCGGCTCGACGGCGTCTTTTTGAACGTCACCGCGTACCTGGGCAACAAGATCACGCCCAACTCCCGCTTCAACCCCTACATGCGGGGCAGCGTCCTCTACTACGACTGGGCCCTGCACGAGGACGGACGCGGCAGCGACGTCGTCACCTACCAGGACCAGGCCCTCGAAGGCCAGAACCTCGGCTTCGGCGCCGGTTTCGGCACCGAGTACCGGTTGAACTCACGGGCGAACCTGGACCTGCAGTTGCTCTGGGGATACGTCCTGACCGGCGACGAGATCAAGTGGGAGGGCCTGCAGTCGCCGTTCAACGAGAGCTACTACTGGACGAACACCCACTTCTGGAACCTGTCGCTGGGACTGGTGATCGGGATCTGACCCGCGACCCTCCCGCTTGCACGAAGGCCGGCCCCGCGGGGGCCGGCCTTTTTCGTGCGGACGCCGCGGCCCGGGCTCAGGTGCCCGCGGAATAGTCGTCGGCGTAGAGGACCTGCTCGTCGGTCAGCTTGTCGAGCGACATGCCCATGGTGCGCAGCTTGATGCCGGCGATGTACTGGTCCTGCGTCTCGGGGATGTCGTGGACGTCGGCGGCGAGGCTGCCGCCCTCGTGCGCGAGCCGGACCATGCTCAGGAACTGGTTCGCGAACGACATGTCCATGACCTCGCTGGGGTGTCCCTCGGCGGCGGCCAGGTTGACCAGGCGGCCCTGCGCCAGCAGGTAGATGCGCCGGCCGTCGCGCAGGGTGTACTCCTCGCAGTTGTCGCGGATCTCGCGCTTGCCGGTCGACAGCGAGGCGAGGTCGTCGATGTTGATCTCGCAGTCGTAGTGGCCGGTGTTGCAGACGATGGCGCCGTCGCGCATGACCTCGAAGTGCCGCTTGACGATGACGTCCTTCATCCCGGTCGCGGTGATGAAGATGTCGCCGACGGCGGCGGCCTCGTCCATGGTCATGACCCGGTGGCCGTCGAGGGTCGCCTTCAGGGCGGCCGTGGCCTTGATCTCCGTGGCGATGACGCTGGCGCCGAGGCCGGACGCGCGCATCGCGCAACCCTTGCCGCAGTGGCCGTAGCCGGCGACGACGAAGTTCTTGCCGGCCAGCAGCACGCTGGTCGCACGGATGATCCCGTCGAGGCTGGACTGGCCGGTGCCGTAGACGTTGTCGAAGTCCCACTTGGTCTCGGCGTCGTTGACCGCGATGACCGGGTACTTCAGCGCACCGTCGGCGGCCATCGCGCGCAGGCGGTGGATGCCGGTGGTGGTCTCCTCGGTGCCGCCGACGATCCCCCCGATCAGGTGCGGGTGGCGGTTGTGGACCGAGAAGATGAGGTCGGCGCCGTCGTCGAGCGTGAGGGTGGGCTTGAAGTCGAGGGTGCGGTCGATGCACCAGTAGAACTCCTCGACGTTCATCCCGTGCCAGGCGTAGATCGAGATGCCGGCGGCCGCCAGGGCGGCGGCCACGTCGTCCTGCGTGGACAGGGGGTTGCAGCCGCTCCACGAGATCTCGGCGCCCGCGGCGAGCAGGGTCTCGATCAGGACGGCCGTCTCCTTGGTCACGTGCAGGCAGCCGGCGATGCGCATGCCCTTGAGCGACTGCAGCCGGGCGTGCTCCTCGCGCAGGGACATCATCACCGGCATCCGGCTCTCGGCCCAGTCGATCCGGCGCCGCCCGGCCGCGGCGAGGCCGGGATCGGCCACCTTGCTGGGAACGGCGCCGGCATGCTTGTTCGTCATCATCGTCCTCCTCTTGCGGGTCAGTGCGGGACGGGTCCCGCCTCGTCGGTCGCGGATGGGGCGGCCGCGGCGGGAGTCTTCTCCCCCACGGCCAGGAACACGTCGGGCCAGACCGCGCCGCGGTCCTGCAGGCCGGGCGGCAGGGAGACCCGAGCCAGGTCGATCTGCGCCGGACGGCGCACGAGGTAACGGCGCGGGGCGAGTGCGTGGCGCGCGAAGAACGCCAGCATCTCCTCGCGGGAGAAACCGAGCCACTGGTGGGCCAGTTCCTCGCGCATCCACTGCAGATTGTGGCTCGTGAAGGCCACCACGACCACCTTGCCGCCGGGGCGCACCACGCGGGCCATCTCGCTCACGGCCTGCCCGGGGCTGGCAACGTGGTGCAGCACCATCGAGCAGTAGGCGGCGTCGAAGGCGCCGTCGGCGAACGGCAGAGCCTGGACGTCCGCGCTCCGGAACCGGACGCCGGCGATCTGCTCGCGCTCGCAAAGCTGGCGTGCGCGCTCGAGCATCGCCTCGCTGGTGTCCACGGCGGTGACGGTCGCGCCCGTTCCCGCGAGCAGGGGCAGCAGGGCGCCCGTGCCGGTGCCGATGTCCAGGACCGCGAGCCCGGGCGGAACCAGGGCCGCCACGGCGCCGGCCTGGATGTCGGGGGCCTCGAAGGCGGGGCGGATCTGGTCCCAGGCGCCGGCGATCCCCGCGAAGAACTCACCCGTGCGGCGGTCGCGGTCGGCCAGCACGCGGCGCAGCGCCTCGTCGTCGCCGGCGGCCTCGGGCACTCGGCCCGCCGAGGCGAGGACGGCATCCAGCAGGCCCGCATCGGCGCCCAGGGCGGACCGGTCGGCCAATCCGTACCAGCCCCAGGTCCCGTCCTTGCGATGGCTCAGCCAGCCCGCGTCACGCAGGACGGCCAGGTGCTTCGAGACGCCGGGTTGGCTCAAGCCGAGGATCTGCACCATGTCCTGGACGGTCAATTCTCCCCGCCCGAGCAACCGCAGCAGCCGCAGCCGCGTCGGATCGCCGACGGCCTGGTACATGGCTGCAGGGTGCTGGAATTGGGTGACCACAGTCTCCGCCTGCCGAACAATGAATCGCTAAATAACGATACAGAAATATAAATGAGTTCCAGCCGTTCAGCAACCAGAAATGCCGACATGAAATACCTACGCGGGAGGCCCGGTCATCAGTGACCGGACACCCCCAAGACATCGTGGAGCGCCTCCTGGAGGCCTTCGCTGAGTGTGGGGTGCGGGTGCACGACCCGGCTCCAGACCGCCAATCCCCCCCCGAACCCCAGAGCGGTGGCGGCGGCGGCGATCAGGTCCGTGGCGTGGGGCCCAACCATGTGGACGCCGAGGACCCTGTCGCCGGATCCTTCGGCAACCACCTTCACGAAGCCATGCAATTCATTGAGGATGGAGGCTTTGCCGAGAGCGGACATCGGGAAGCGCCCCACGCGGACCTCGTGGCCTCGGGCACGGGCCTCCTCTTCCGTCAGGCCGACGGAAGCGACCTCGGGAGAACAGTAGGTGCAGGAGGGGATGAGATCGAGATCGAGCGGCGTCACCGCCAGCCCCGCGGCGTGTCCGGCGGCGACCAGCGCCTGGGCGCTGGCGGTGTGGGCCAGTTGGGGCGCCAGCGTGATGTCGCCGATGGCGTAGACGCCCGGCGCCGCCGTCAGCTGGAAAGCGTCGGTCTGGACGAAGCCGCGCCGGTCCACGACGGCACCGGCTTCGGCCAAGCCGAGGCCCTCGGTGACCGGCCGGCGGCCGACCGCCAGCAGCAGGTGCGAGGCCGTGCGCACCGCCGACTCGCCGGTCGCGAGGTTCTTGAGTTCGACCTCCACGAGGTCGCCGGCGCGTTCGACCCGCACGGCGCGGTGGCCGCAGAGCACGCCGATCTTGCGGCGGACCAGCGCCTGCTCGATCTCGCGCGAACAATCGGCGTCTTCCAGCGGCAGGACCCGCGGCAGCATCTCCACCAGCGTCACCACACCGCCGAAGGCCGCGACGACATCGGCGAACTCGACGCCGACCGCACCGGCGCCCAGCACGATCAGGGACGGCGGCACGGCCGGGATCTCGAGCAGGTGGTCGCTGGTCAGGATCCGCTCGCCGTCGGGCTGCACCCCGGGGACGGCGCTGGCCGCCGAACCGGTGGCGACGATGATCTTCGGCGCCAGCAGGACTGCCGGGGATTCGCCGACCCGCTCCACGACCACGCGGCCGGGGCCGTCGAGGCGGCCGCGGCCGCGCACGACCTCGACGCCGGCGTCGTCCAGCAGCGCGGCGACACCGAGAGCGCCCTTGCGCACGACCGTCTCCTTGCGCTTCTGGACCTTCGTCCAGTCGAAGCCGGCGGCGGTAACATCCACGCCGAAGGTCTTCGCTCCCTTGCGGCACAATTCCCAGGTGCGCGCCGACTGCAGCAGCGCCTTGGTCGGGATGCAACCGCGCAGCAGGCAGGTGCCGCCGAGCCGCTCGTCCTTCTCGACCAGGACGGTGCGCAGCCCGAGTCGGGCGCCGCGCGCGGCGGCCACGTAGCCGCCCGGCCCGGCGCCGATCACGACAAGGTCGCAGGATCGTTCGCTCATGGTCTTCTCCCGGGGATGTCGTCCGCGGCGGAGCCGGCGGGGCCGCGCCGCGTCCATCATAGGAGCCGGCCGGCGGGAACGCCAGCCGCGACGCGGGCCGGCGCCGCCCCCTCTCCGGCGTTGACGAAACGGGTCGCGCAGGTTCTGATGGGCCAGGCTCGCCACGGCGGCGGACCGCTCACGACAGGAGAAACGCCATGTCCGACACCACCGCCTCGGCGGCCCCGGGACGCTTCCACCCGGCCGGACGTCCGTACCGGCTGATCGTGCTGGGCTTCGCCAGCCTGCTGACCTTCGGCAGCTACTTCGCCTACGACATCATCGGGGCCCTGGCGCCCTCGCTGGTGAAGGATCTGGGCGCCTCGCGCAGCATCATCGGCGGCTTCTACACCGCGTACAGCGTGGCGGCGATCCTGGCGGTGTTCGCCAGCGGATTCCTCATCGACCGTCTGGGCACGCGCCGCTCGAGCATGATCTTCTCGGTCCTGGTGCTGTGCGGCGCGCTCGTGGTGGCCTCGGCCAAGACGATCCCGATGGTCTTCGTCGGACGCTTCATTTTCGGGGCCGGCGCCGAACCGCTGGTCGTCGCCCAGAGCGCCATCCTCGCCCGCTGGTTCCGCAACAAGGAGATCGCCCTGGCCTTCGGCATCTCCCTGACGGTCTCGCGCCTGGGCACGCTGTTCGCGTTCAACACCGGCGAATTGATCGCCCAGACCTTCGGCGGTTACCGGGCCGGCCTGGTCGCGGCCGCGATCTTCTGCTGCGTCTCGCTGCTGGGCAACATCGTCTACGTGATCCTGGACCGCCGCGGCGAGCGCCACCTGCCCCACCTCCAGGAAACCGGCGCCGAGGACAAGATCACCCTCTCGCACATCCTGAAGCTCAGCCCCAGCTTCTGGTACGTGACGCTGCTCTGCCTGACCTTCTACTCCGCGGTGTTCCCCTTCACGGCCCTGAGCACCGACTTCTTCGTCGACAAGTGGGGCGTGCAGCGCGTGGCCGAGGCGAGCGGGGGTTTCCTCGCCAACGTCTTCACCAGCTTCCTGCACATGTTCGAGACCGCCGGCGGGCTCTCCTCGATCATCATCTTCGCCTCGATGATCTGCGCACCGTTCGCCGGCCTGCTGGTCGACCGGGTGGGGCGGCGGGCGACGATGATGCTGGTGGGCTCGATCCTGATGATCCCGGCCTACCTGCTGCTCGGATTGACCGACATCTACCCGGTGCTGCCGATGCTCGTGCTGGGCGCCGCCTTCGTGCTGGTCCCGGCGGCGATGTGGCCGGCGATCCCGATGGTGGTCAAGGCCGAGCACACGGGCACCGCCTTCGGCCTCTGCACCGCGATCCAGAACATCGGTTTGGCCATCTTCCCCTTACTGAACGGGTGGCTGCGCGACGCCACCCAGGGCTACAGCGCCAGCATGCTGATGTTCGCCGGGCTCGGCGTCGTGGGGTTCGTCTTCGCGCTGCTGCTGAAACGCGCCGACCGCGCCGGCGGCAGCGTGCTGGAGCACAAGCCGCGCCGCGAGGCCGGGGTTTGACGCCCATGCGGACGCCGCCTATCATACCGACGCCCGCCGCGCGGGCCCGGCGCCGCATTCGGCGGCCGCCGATGCACGAGAGCCTGGAGGCCCCATGAAGATCGCCGTTTGCGTGAAGCAGGTCCCCGATTCGGAGACGCGGATCGCCCTGGCCGCCCCGGGCCCGGTGCTCGATCGGTCCGGCTTCACCCGCGTGTTGAACCCCTACGACGCCTACGCCGTCGAGGAGGCGGTCCGCATCAAGGAGCGCCTGGGCGCCGATTGCGAGATCACCGCCGTGACGATCGGCCCCGACCGCGCCGTCGAGACGCTGAAGAAGGACTGCCTCGCGGTGGGCTGCGACCGTGCGATCCGGGTGAACGAGCCCGCGCTGGAAAACGCCGAACCGCTGCAGACGGCGAAGGTGCTCGCGGCGGTGCTGCGGCGGGGCGGCTACGACCTGATCCTGACCGGCAAGCAGGCCATCGACGACGACAGCGCCCAGGTGGGCCCGATGCTCGCCGAGCTGCTGGATTGCGCACAGGCGACGGTGGTGACGAAGCTGGAACTGGACGAGGGAACCTTCACCGCCACCTGCGAGATCGAGGGCGGCGCCGCCATCGTCCAGGGCACCTTGCCCGCGGTCGTCACCTGCCAGAAGGGCCTGAACGAGCCGCGCCTGCCCAGTCTGCCAAACATCATGAAGGCCGGACTGAAGCCGCAGGAAACCCTGACCTGCGCCGATCTGGGTCTCGAGATCCCCGCAGCCCGCTCCCGGGTCACGACGTACACCCCGCCCCCGCCGCGCGCCGCGTGCCGGATGGTCGCCGCCGACGATCCCGCCGCCGCCGCCCGGGAACTGGCGCGCCTGCTGCGCGACGAAGCCAAGGTCATCTGACGGGAGACTGGACATGCCGAACATCGCCGTTTTCATCGAGCAGAGCGGGGGAACCGCCAAGAAGGTCGCCTGGCAGATGACGGCCGAGGCGCGCCGCCTCGTCGACCGGACGGGCGGCGAGGTCTGGGCCGTCATCCTGGGAGACGCCGCCGCGGCCGTCGACGCCGGTCGCCACGGCGCCCACCGCGTCTTCGTCGCCGAAGGCGACGCCTTCGCCCGTTACAACTCCGAGACGTGGACCAGGGCCCTGGCCTCCTTCGTCGCGTCCCGCCACCCCGACCTCCTGCTGGTGGGCGCGACCGCGATGGGCAAGGACTTCGCACCCCGACTGGCGGCGCGGCTGGACGCGGCCTGTGTGAGCGACTGCGTCGGTCTGGCGTTCGACGGGGGCTTCTCGCTGCGCCGACCGATCTTTGCCGGCAAGTGCTACACCGAGACGGCGATCGACGCGCCGGTGGCGGTGGTCGGCGTGCGGCCGAACGCCTTCCCCCTGCTCGTGGACGGCGACGCCGGCCAGGGACGGGACGCGACCACCGAGAGCTTCGACCCCGGCCTGGACGGCTTCGTGCCGCACGCCGCAATCGTCGAGACGCGGACTTCGGCGGAGAAGAAGATCGAGCTGACCGAGGCGGAGGTCATCGTCTCGGGCGGCCGCGGGCTCAAGGAAGCCGCCAACTACCGGCTGATCGAGGAGCTGGCGGCGGCCATGGGCGCCGCGGCGGGCGCCAGCCGCGCCATCGTCGACGCGGGCTGGGTGCCCCACTCCCACCAGGTCGGCCAGACCGGCAAAACCGTCAGCCCCAAGCTCTACGTGGCGGTGGGAATCAGCGGCGCGATCCAGCACCTCGCGGGCATGAGTTCCTCGAAGTGCATCGTGGCGATCAACAAGGACCCCAACGCCCCGATCTTCAAGGCCGCCGATTACGGCATCGCGGCCGATCTGTTCGAGGTCGTGCCGGCGCTGCGGGCCGCGATCCAGGCCCTGGACTGACGAGGGCCCGACACCGCCGCGATCGTGCACCACCATGCAGAGGGGCTCCGCCGCGGCGGAGCCCCTGTTTCGTTTCCCGTCTGTCGTCCGGAGCGATCAGCCCGCGATCGCGTTGCGCACGGGCCGCAGACCGACGTTGATCACGCCGGCGGCGGGGTACATGGCGGTGCGGCGGGCGCTGCGGCAGCCGTGGGCCGGGCTCGAGTAGGTGCCGCCGCGGGTGACCCGCAGCATGCCGTCGCCGACGACCAGGGGATCGGTCGCCGGTCCCGGGGCGTACGGAGCGGAGACGTCCTGGCACCATTCGGCCAGATTGCCGTGCATGTCGTAGAGGCCCCAGGCGCTGGGCAGCTTCTGCTCCACGCGCATGACCACGGGCATGCAACTCCAGCCGATCAGGTCGAGGTTCGGGTCGACGCACTCCGGATTCAGCAACGGCCCGTTGGCGAAGGCCGTGGTCGAGCCCGCCCGGCAGAGGTATTCCCACTCGGCTTCGGTGGGCAGCCGGTAGCCCTGCGTGTCGACCTGATTCCCGGCGGCGAGCGTCCAGGTGGCGTGATCGTAGGCGCGCGGGAGCCCCTGACGCAGGTTGCGCCAGTCGCAATAGGCGGCCGCGCCGTACCAGTTGACGCCGCCGATGGGGTAGGTCGCGAAGTCGGCGTTCAGGATCCGGAACGAGTCCGCCAGGGCGGAGAACGACAGCGTCGTGGCGTTGAGGTTCAGCAACTCGGTCTCGGAACCGTCGAGGTTGTCGTACACGTGGTAACCCAGGACTTCGTCGATGGTCAGCGTGTCGACGCGGCAATGCCCCTGATGGTAGGCCCAGTTCAACTGCGTGCGGAACGCCTCGCGCGTGATCTCGCTTCTGGCGGCGAAGAGGCCGCGGGACAGGGTGACCTGGCGTTGGCTTTCTTCCGCGCGACGGCCCCATTCGCCCTCGGGGCTGCCCATGGTGAACGCGCCGTCGGGCACGAACCGGTACCCGGTCGGCGCCGGCAGGTCCTGGCGGTAGACGCCCGCGAAGGTCGTGACGCCTCCGAAAACTTCCAGCGTCTGAGGGGTGAGGACGGGCAGCCACCAGCCGCTGCGCGTCTCCCACGCCAGCGTGTACACGCCGGAGTCGAGAGCGTCGAGGGTCAGGTCCCCCGCACCGGTCAGCCGGTAACCGTCGGGCCCGTTCAGAACCCAGGCCGAACCGGCATCGTCGGGGGTGGCGTCGATCATGATCGTGCTCGGCAGGTTCTCCCGGTAGAGACCGGCGAATTCCAAGCTGCCGCCGGCTTCGAGCTTGAGGGTCACCGTCGTCGGGGACGGGCGGACCCAGCCCGCGACGGCGCCCCAGGTCAGCGTGTAGTTGCCCAGGGATTGCGACGTGAACGTGCGCGCCCCGGTCCCGCTCTCGTTGAAACCGCCGGGGCCGCGCAGCGTCCAGGAGATGCCGAGGGTCGTCGGGCCCGGGGTGACGACCACGGTGCCGGACGTGGGGGGAGCGGTGGACGAGCCGCCGTCGTCTTCGCCGCAGCCCGCGCCGAAGGCCAGGGTGGCGGCGAGCGCGGCGCAGGCGAGGATCGGGTGTCGCTGCTGGAACATCATCGACCTCGGAGGGGTGGAGTGAGCGGAAGCGGCGGCGAACACCCATGCCGGACGGCGCGCGCCCCGTCTAATGTAGGGTCCGGCCTTCGCCAGCGTCAAGCGGGGAAGCGCCCCCTGCGGCCTCAGGCGCCCAATTGCCTCTGGGCGGCGGCCACCGCCGTCTGGGCCTCGTCGACCAGCTGCTGGAGGATCTCGCGCAGGGGCTGCGTGCGGGTCACCAGGCCGACCGACTGGCCGGCCATGAGCGAACCGCGAACGACGTCGCCGTCCACCGCGCCCTCGCGCAGGGAACCGACCCAGTACTTCTCCACCTCGAATTGGGCGTCCTGGCGGGTCATTTCCCCCGCTTCCACCTGGCGCAGCAGGTCGAGCTGCAGCTCGCCGAATCGCTGCATCGCCGAATTGTTCAGGGCGCGCACCGCGACCACCGGCAGCTTCGACGAGTACTGGGGCGTGGCGATCGCCTCGCGGGAGCGGGCCTTGATGAAGGCCTGCTTGAACGCCGGGTGTGCGAGGCACTCGTCGGCGACGACGAAGCGGGTGCCGAGCTGGGCGCCGGCCGCGCCCATCAGGCAGAGGTGCCCGATCATGCGGCCGTCCGCGATGCCGCCGGCGACGAAGATCGGCAACCGATCCGCGAACGGGAACAGGACCTCCTGCAACAGCACCGAGGTCGAAACGTGACCGATGTGGCCGCCCGCCTCGCTGCCCTCCAGGATGAGCGCGTCGGCCCCGTAGTCGATCATGCGTTCGGCGATGGAGCCCGCCGAGGCGAAGCAGATCACCTTCGCGCCGCTCGCGCGGGCCTGTTCGACCTCGCTCTGGCGCGGGATCGAACCGGCGAAGAAGATGTGGCTGAGATTCTTCTCGCAGCAGATGTCCAGGTGGGCCCGGTAGTTCGGCGCGATGACGATGATGTTGGCGCCGAAGGGCCGGTCGGTCAGGGCGCGGGTGCCGTCGATCGAGGCCGCGAAGAGTTCGGGAGGCATGTTGCCGCCGGCGAGCGAGGCGAAACCGCCCAGGTTGCTGAACGTCGCGACGAGGTGCGGGTCGGAGATCCAGGTCATGGCGCCGCACATGATCGGCACGTGGGAGCCGAAAAAGTCGGCGCCGCGTCGCCAAAGACGGTCCAGTAGGGGAGTCGTGCGCACGGGATCGTAGCCGGCCATCGTCGCCTCCATCGCTCGGGAATCCGCGTCGGCGTCCCGGCGGTCCGGGGCAGCCGACGTCAACGATATCTTACCGCACATGTCTGGTTTGGCAAGTTCCGACGTCGGCGAGCGCGGTCCGACGAGGGCGGCGGGCCCGTCCGGCTCAATCCTCCAGCTGGCGTTCGATCATTTCGGCCAGGTCCAGGGCGCGCAGGGTCTCCTCGCGTCCGGTCTCCTTGATACCGTCGTCGATCATCGTCAGGCAGAACGGGCAGGCGGTGCAGACCTCCGCGGCCCCGGTGCCGGCCGCCTCGTCGACCCGGTTCTGGTTGATGCGCGTGCCCAGGGACTCCTCCATGAACATCCGGGCCCCGCCGGCGCCGCAGCAGAAGCCGTCGCGGCGGCTGCGGGCCATCTCGACGCGTTCGAGGCCCAGGGCGTCGACGAGGTCGCGAGGCGCGTCGTAGACGTCGTTGTGCCGGCCGAGGTAGCAGGAGTCGTGGTAGGTGACCCGCGCGCGCCCCCCCTCCTTCAGCCGCAGCCGCCCCTGCGTCACGAGGTCCTGCAGCAGCTCGGAATGGTGCAGCACACGCGACGCGGACCAGTCGAACTGGGGGTACTCGTTGCGGATCATGTTGAAGCAGTGCGGGCAGGCCGTGACCACAGCGCCGACGTCGTAGCGGGCGAACGTCTCGATGTTGCGCCGCGCCTGCGCCTGGAAAAGATACTCGTGACCGGCGCGGCGGGCCGGATCGCCGCAGCAGCCCTCTTCGGTGCCCAGCACGGCGTAGTCCACGCCGGCGCGGTTCAGCAGACGGCACACGGCGCGCAGGACGTCCTTGTTGCGCTCGTCGTAGGCGCCGGCGCATCCCACGAAGAGCAGGTAATCGGCGCGGCCCCGGTCGCGCAGACGCGGCACCGGCAGGTCGCCGATCCAGTCCTCTCGGGCGGCGGCGCCGACGTTCCAGGGGTTCGAATTGTTTTCGAGGCCGCGCAGCGCCGACTGGAACTCCGGCGGCATGGCCGAGTCCATCATCATGCGGTGGCGGCGCAGGTCCACGATGTGGTCGACGTGCTCGATGGCGACCGGGCAGACCGTCTGGCAGTAGCCGCAGGTGGTGCAGCCCCACAGCACGTCGTCGGGGATCACGACGCCGGCGAGAGCCGGACGATCGAGCGCGGCCGAAACGGCGGCCGCCTCCGCGTCGCGTCCCTGGTGCTTCAGCTTGCCGACCTGGCGCAGGCCGTCGGCGACGGCCAGCAGGTGGTCGCGCTGGTCGGTGATGAGTTCCCGCGGGCGCAGCGGCTTGCCGGTGGTGGCCGTGGGGCAGTGCTCCGTGCAGCGCCCGCACTCGGTGCAGGAGTACATGTCCAGCAGGCGCCGCCAGGAGTAGTCTTCCAGCTTCCCGACGCCGAAGACCTCGCGGCCCTCGAAGTCCAGGCGCGCCGGCGCGCCCGGTGGCCCCAGTTTCATCGTGAACACGTTGGGCAGGGCCGTCAGCACGTGGAAGTGCTTGCCAAAGGGCAGAAAATTCAGGAACGCCAGCACCAGGACCAGGTGCGACCAGAACAGCCAGTCCAGCCACGCCCGCGCGTCCGACGCCGGGACGCCCGCGAACAGACCCGACAGCGCGGTGCCCACGAAGGACCAACCGGCCTCGGGGTGGTCCGGCCGCAGGGCGAACAGGACCGCGTCGCCGAGCAGGTCGGTGACCATCAGCGCGGCGATCCAGGCCAGGATCAGCACGCCCTCGGCGCTGAAGTGCAGGCGCCGGGGCCGCAGCACCAGCCGGCGCCAGGCCGCGAAGCCCACGGCGGCCAGCACCACCAACTCGAACACGTCCTTCAACGCCGCGTAGGCCCCGCCGAGCGGGCCGTCGAAGCCCGGCAACTGGAAGTCGGGGCTGAAACCGCGGCCGCACAGCGTGATCGTGCGCAGGGACACCACCAGGAAGCCCGAAAAGATGCCCACGTGCATCCAGCCCGCGCCCCGCTCGTAGAGCAGCCGCCGTTGGCCGAAGCCGATGGCGAACAGACGCCGCAGGCGCTCGCCAACGCGGTCGCGGCGGTTGTCGGGCGCGGCGGCCCGCAGCAGCCAGGCCCGGTCCGCGATGGTGTTCGCGAACATGGCCAGCGCCGCCAACAGCAGCACGAAAGTCAGTACGGGGTTCATGGCCGTCCTCGCGGATCGGGATTCGTGACGTCGCGGCGAAGATAGCAACCGCGGTCGGGTCGGGGTATCGAAATCCGCAAGCGCGCCCGCCACCCTGGGGGTGGACACCGGGGACGGTCCTCGGTACATTCTGCGGGTTCCGCGACGACGTCGTTGGGGCGCCGGGAGCGAGTCCCGGTTTTCCTGGCGGGATCCGCGTTTTCGACTGCGGATTCCGGCATATCCGGAGGGACGTCCATGGACCACAACCGCACCGACGACTTCGACCCCACTCCCGGTGACGACGCCGTCCGGAAGCTCCTGCTCGGCATGCGCCGGGTGGCCGTGGTCGGCATCTCCGAGAATCCCGAGCGGGCCAGCCACGGCATCGCCCGCTTCCTGATCGGCAAGGGTCTCGAGGTCGTGGGCGTCAACCCCCAACTGCGGGAAGTGCTGGGCGTGCCCGTCTACCTCTCGCTGGCCGACGTGCCCGGGACGATCGACGTGGTCGACGTCTTCCGCCGCAGCGAAGCCGTCCCCTCCATCGTGGACGAGGCCATCGCCGCCGGCGCGCGCGCCGTCTGGCTGCAGGAGGGCGTGGTCCACGCCGAGGCGTCCCGCAAGGCGATCGCCGCGGGACTCGTGGTCGTCGCGAACCGTTGCATCTACAAGGAATGGCTGCGCCTGGCCAACGCTTGAGTCCAGGCCGGGAGGGATCGCGGAGGTGCCTCGATGAAGAAAGTGCTGATCACGGGCGTGACCGGGTTCGTCGGCTCCCATCTGGCGGAGCACCTGCTCGCCGAGGGCGGCCACGAGGTTCACGGCCTGAAACGCTGGCGGAGCCGGCTGGACAACATCGCCCATTTCGAGGACCGGCTCGTCCTGCACGACGGCGACATCACCGACGCGCGCAGCCTGCGCGAGGTGGTGGCCGCCGTCGCCCCCGACCAGGTCTACCACCTCGCGGCCCAGTCCTACGTGCCGGCGAGCTGGCGGGAGCCGGACTCCACGCTGACGACCAACGTGCGCGGGCAGCTGAACCTGTTCGAGGCCGTGCTGCAGGCGGGCCGGCCCTGCAGGATCCAGATCGCCGGCAGCAGCGAGGAATACGGCCTGGTCCACCCCGGCGAGCTGCCCATCACCGAGGACAACCCGTTGCGCCCGCTCAGCCCGTACGCGGTGAGCAAGGTGACCCAGGACCTGCTGGCTTGGCAGTACCACCGCAGCCACGGGCTGGACGTGGTGCGCACCCGCGGCTTCAACCACACCGGCCCGCGGCGCGGCGAAGTCTTCGTCAGCAGCGATTTCGCCCGACAGATCGCGCTGATCGAAGCGGGCCGGCGCGCACCCGTGATCCACGTCGGCAACCTCGAAGCCAGCCGCGACTTCACCGACGTGCGCGACATGGTGCGCGCCTACCGTCTCGCCCTCGAGCTGGGCGAATCCGGCGCCGTGTACAACGTCTGCTCGGGCGTCGCGGTGACCATCCGCGAACTGCTGGACCGGTTGTTGGCGATGTCACGCGTCTCGGTCCGCGTGGAACAGGATCCCGCCCGCATGCGCCCGTCCGACGTGCTGGTCCTGGCCGGGTCGGCGGCCCGCTTCCGCGACCGCACGGGCTGGGAGCCGGTCATCCCCTTCGAGCGGACCCTCGCCGACCTGCTCGACTACTGGCGTACCCGGATCGGCGCGGGCGCCTGATGGCCGGCCGCAACCCCGCCTCGGACCTGGTCCTAGTCACCGGCGCCACGGGCTTCGTCGGCCAGTGGCTCCTGGAGGAACTGCTCGAGAACGGCGCCGCTGTCGCGGGGACCGGTTTGCCGGCCGCCGACGGGAGCTCTCCCCGTTTGAGTCGTCACGTCCGTGAAGGCGAGGCCCGCTACCGCTGCCAGGCCGGCGTCTGGCATTTCTCGCCCCTGGACGTGACCGACGGCGCGGCGGTCGCCAGGGCGCTCGCCGCGCTGCGGCCCGCCACGGTCTACCACCTGGCGGCGCAGAGCTCCGCCGGGCTCTCCTTCCAGGACCCCCACGGCACCTTCGCCGTGAACGTCGGCGGTACGCTCAACCTGCTCGAGGCGATCCGCGCCCTGCCCGCGGCGGCACGGCCGCGCCTGCTGGTCGTGGGTTCGGCCGACGAGTACGGCGCGCCGGAACAGCCCCTGCCCCTGACCGAGCGCGCACCGCTGCGGCCGCTGTCGCCCTACGGGTCGAGCAAGGCGGCCGCCACGCTGCTGTGCCGGCAGTACCACGCGGCCCACGGCCTGCCGGTGATCGTCGCGCGACCGTTCAGCCACACCGGGCCGGGCCAGTCGGTGAACTTCGCTTTCCCCTCGTGGGCGCGGCAGCTCGCGACCGCGGCGAGGACGGGCGGCGTGGCCGAGATCCTGGTCGGGGACCTGCGCCCGCACCGGGACTACCTCCACGTCCGCGACGTCGTGCGGGCCTACCGCCTGCTGGCGGAACGGGGACTGCCGGGCCAGGTCTACAACGTGGCCTCCGGCGCCGGGACCACCCTGCAGAACGCTCTGGACATCTTGTGCCGGGCGTCGGAACTTGGCGTCCGAGTCCGGACCGATCCGGACCGTTTGCGACCCGCCGACATCCCCCACCTGGTGGGCGACGCCGCCAAGCTGCGCGCCGCCACGGGCTGGGTGCCGAAACTGGACCTGGAAACCGCACTGCGCGACCTGCTGCAGTGGATGAGGGAGCAGCCATGAGCCGCATCTGCATGATCGGAACCGGATACGTGGGCCTCGTTTCGGGAGCCTGCCTGGCCGACTTCGGGCACGAGGTCTGGTGCGTCGACATCAACGACGAGCGCATCGCCGACCTGCACCGCGGCGTGATGCCGATCTACGAGCCCGGCCTCGACCGTCTCGTCGCCAAGAACGTCGCCGGCGGCCGCCTCTTCTTCACCACCTCGCTGGCCGAGGCGATGGGCAAGACCGACGTGATCTTCATCGCCGTGCAGACGCCCATGTCCGACGGCGGCGAGGCCGACCTGACCTACGTGCTCAACGTCGCGCGCGAGATCGGGCAGTTGATGACGCGGCCCAGCGTCATCGTGACCAAGAGCACCGTCCCGGTGGGCACGTCGCGCAAGGTCAAGGCGGCCATCCTGGAATCCCAGAAACTGCCGGTGGACTTCGATCTGGCCAGCAACCCGGAATTCCTGCGCGAGGGGTCGAGCATCGAGGACTTCATGCGCCCGGACCGCGTCGTGGTCGGCACCGATTCGGCCCGCGGCGAGAAGGTCATGCGCGAGATCTACCGGCCGCTCTACCTGCTGGAAACCCCGATCCTCGTCTGCGACATCGAATCCGCGGAGCTGATCAAGTACGCCAGCAACGCCTTCCTGGCGGTCAAGATCTCCTACATCAACGAGATCTCCGCGCTGGCCGACCGCGTGGGCGCCGACGTCTCGCTGGTGGCCAAGGCCATGGGCCTCGACAAGCGCATCGGGCCGAAATTCCTGCACGCCGGACTGGGCTTCGGCGGTTCGTGCCTGCCCAAGGACACCAACGCCATCGTCCACATCGCCGAACAGGCCGGCACGGACATGAGCATCGTGCGCGCGGCGATCGGCGTGAACGAGCGCCTGCCCGACCTCGCCATGGCGAAGGCCCGCGAACTGCTGCCCGAACTGAAGGGCGCGGTCGTGGCCCTGCTCGGCCTGAGCTTCAAGCCGAACACCGACGACATCCGCGACGCGCCCAGCCGCGCGCTGGTCGCCGCCCTGCAGACGGCGGGCGCCACGCTGCGCGTGCACGACCCGGTGGCCATGGACAACTTCCGCGCCGTCCACCCCTCCCTGCACTACTGCGAGGGCCCGTACGACGCCGCGGCCGGCGCCGACCTCGTGCTGCTGGTCACCGAGTGGAACGAATACCGGCAGCTCGACCTGGCGCGGCTAGGCGCCGCCATGCGCGGGCGCCGCTTCCTGGACTGCCGTAACGTCTACAACAGCGCCCTGCTGGGCGAGCAAGGCTTCGCCTACCGGTGCTTCGGGCGCCCCCGCGCCTAGCGGCCCTGCGACCGGCCGCGGCCGGACGGGAAAGGACGACATGCACGAGAAGGACGGCCGCCGCGTCGCCCGCTACGACCTGGTGACGCCGATGCTGCCCTGCAAGCAGGAGATCCTGGCCGGCGTCGACCGCCTGCTGTCGACCGGGGAGTACATCCTGGGCCGGGAAGTGCACGCCCTCGAAAGCGAGATGGCCGCGGCCTGCGAGGTCGCCGACGCCGTCGGCGTCGCCTCCGGCTCCGCGGCCCTGTACTTGGCGCTGCAGATCGCCGGTGTCGGGCCCGGCGTCGAGGTCGTGACCACTCCCTACACCTTCGTCGCGACCATCGAGGCGATCATCCGCCTGGGCGGCACGCCCGTGTTCGTGGACCTCGACCCGCGCACGCTCAACCTGGACCCCGACCTCGCCGCCGCGGCCGTCACCCCGCGCACCCGCGTCCTGCTGCCGGTGCACATCTTCGGCATGCCCTGCGAGATGGAACCCCTCGCCCGGACCGCGGCGCAGCACGGTCTGGACGTCGTGGAGGACATGTGCCAGGCCTACGGTTCCCTCTACCGGGGCCGTCCCTGCGGGTCCTTCGGCCGCATGGCCTGCCTGAGCTTCTACCCGACCAAGAACCTGCCCGGCATCGGCGACGGCGGGATGATCCTCTGCCGCGACGACGACGACGCCGCCCGGCTGCGCCGCCTGCGCGGCCACGAGACGGTCCGCGTCGGGGACCGCCTGCTCTCGGGCTGGAACAGCCGACTCGACGAGATCCAGGCCCTGGTGATCCGCGTCCGCCTGGCCCGCTTCGCCGACGAGCAGGCCGACCGCGACCGCGCCGCCGCCGTCTACAACGATCTCATTCCCGAAGCCAACCGGCTCGCCGCGCCCCGGCCCGGCTCCGGCGTCCGCGTCACCCATCATCAGTACTGGATTCGCGTACCGGATCGTGCCAGACTGGAGGCCCGCCTCCGGGAGGCCGGCGTCGACTTCGGCATCTACTACGCGCCGCCGCTGCACCGTCACGAGCTGGCCGAGTACTGCCGGATCCACGGCGCGATGACGCACGCCGAAGCCGCAGGACGGGAAGTGCTGGCCCTGCCGATCCACCAGGCGTTGCCCGAACGGGACGCCCGCCGGATCGGGGAACTGGTGCAGGAACACCTCGCGCGGACGGCCTGACATCGGTGCGGACCGCGACCACGGGAGAGTACGAGCGATGAGCAGCGGCACCTACACCCTGGGAACCCTGGACGGGCGCCTCAACCGCGCCCAGACCTTGCTGGTCATCGAACGGCTGCGCGCGGCGCACCCGCGGGCCATCTTCGACATGGTCACCATCTCGGACCCCCGCACCAACCGGCAGAGCGCGTCGGAGCTGTACTGCGCCCACTCGGCGGCGGAGATCGAGATGCTGCTGTCGCACCTGCTCGCCGGGGAGTTCCAGCTGCTCGACATCGCCGCTGAGGATATCGTGCGGCCGCTGCCGAGCGGGCTGGTCGTCGCGGCGGTGCCCGAGCGCAACACGCCCTTCGACGCCCTGCTGCACAAGGGCGGCTGCATCGCGGACGACCTCGAGGACGGCACGCGCGTCGGCGTCCTGAGCCGCCGCTCGATGGCCCAGATCCACCAGCTCTGGCCCCAGCTCAAACCGAAGCTGCTCTACGGCGGCGCCGTCGAGGCACTGGACGCGTACCTGCAGGACGAGGCCGTGGACTGCCTGGTCCTGCCCGCGGCCATCGCCGAGCGCCTGGGCGTCCAAGACATCGTGACGGAGATCTTCTTCCCGGAGATCACCCTGCCCGGAGCCGGACAGGGCCTCATCGCCATCATCGCGCGGGCCGGCGACGCCGAGGTGCTCGGCATGGTGGCGGCCATGGACTCCCCCCAGTCCCGCGCGGAGATGACGGCCGAGCTGGCCTTCCGCGAGAGGATCTGCTCGGACCAGGACTGCCCTCTCGGCGTGCTGGCCCAGGCCGGCGAAGACAGCCTGATCATCACCGGCGCCGTGGGCTCCATGCACGGCCACTCCATGAACCAGGCCGTCCTGCGCGGGCCCTCGATCGAGGCGGCGGCGCTGGGCGTGCGGCTGGCCGAGCAGCTCCTGCTCAACACGGCCTCGCTGATCGACCTGCTGGAAGCCGATTTTCCCGAGGGTCTGCCCGTGGAACTCGAGGAGGGCGCGGCGGCGCCGCAGGAAGCCGACGGCATCCACGAGGAAAACCTGCCGGAAGAGCTCGGCGAGGATTTCAAGGGCGGCGGGGACGATCCCTACGACGACGATTTCGTGGAGCCGCGCGACGACTACTGACCCGAGGGCGACGACCGGCCCTGTCCTGCCGACGTTTCCGGATCGCCTGCGGCCGCCAAGCCGGCCGCCACGGCAGCGGCGGCGAACGGGTCGCTCATTTGGGCCGTGCCGATCTGCACGGCGACCGCTCCCACCGCGAAGAACTTCAACGCATCCTCGAGGGTCGTGATCCCACCGACACCCACTACGGGCAGACCCGTCTCCTGCACGATCTCGTCGACCCGGGCCAACGCGACCGGCAGCAGGGCGGGGCCGCTGTAACCGCCCCGCCGGCGCGGCAGGACCGGCAAACCCGTGCGCAGGTCCACGTCCATGCCGATCAGGGTGTTGATGGCGGTCACCCCGTCGGCACCGCCGCGCGCCGCCGCGGCGGCGAGCCGGGCGATGCTGCCGACGTTGGGCGTGAGCTTGGCCAGCAAGGCGCGCTCCGGCAGGTGCTCGCGCGCCGCGGCGACACAGCGCTCCACCATCACGGGATCGCGGCCGAAGTCGACCCCGCCCTCGGCCACGTTCGGGCAACTCAGGTTCAGCTCGACGCCGTGCCAGTGAGCCGACCCGGCGGCCGCCGCGGCCAGCCGGCGGGCCAGATCCCCGAACTCCCCGGGCCGGGTGGCCGCGAGGCTGGCGACGAAGGGCACCCCGCGCGCTTCGAGGACCGGCACGATCTCGTCCACGAAGCGCGCGAGGCCGACGTTCTCCAGCCCGATGGAATTCAAGGCGCCGTGCGCGGTCTCCCACAGCCGGGGCGGCGGGTTGCCGGGGCGGGCCTCGGGCGTGACCGTCTTGGTGACCACCGCCCCGAGACCGGCGAAGGGCGACCCGTAGCCGGGAGCGACGAGATCGGCCCCGTCCAGGCCGTAACCGAAGCAACCCGATGCGGTCCAGATCCGACCGGGAAACTCGCGCGGGCCGAGCCGCAGAGGTCCGCGGGGATCGAAGGCGAGCCAGCCCGGCAGCATCATCACACACCGCTCCCCTCGCCGAACCGCGCCCAGTCCAGTCCACGCGCGTCGAAGACGGGCCCGTCCTTGCAGGCCGTGGCGTAGCCGCCGTCCTGCGCGCGCGGAACCACGCAGCCCCGGCACACGCCGTACCCGCAGCCCATGCGTTCCTCCACCGAGACCGAGCAATCCCAACCGCGCTCGGCGGCCAGCACCGCCGCCGCGCGCAGCAGGGGCAGCGGCCCGCAGGCCAGCACCACGTGCGCCGGCGACCCGGCGGGCAGCAGCGAGCGCGCCAGTTCCACGACATTCCCGCCGAAGGCGAGTCGACCGGCCGGAACCGCGCCGGGCCGGTCCAGGCTGACGCGCCAGGCGGGGCTCAGCAGGCCCCAGGGCAGGTCGTCGCCGTCACGGCCACCGGCACAGCGGAGATCCTGCGGCCGGTCCCAGCGTTCCGCCCAGGCGAGCAGGGGCGGCAGCCCCACCCCGCCGGCCAGCAAGAGGCGCGGCCTGGGGTCGGGTGCGGGGAACGGGCGGCCCAGGGGGACGAGGCAGGTGACCGGGGCCCCGACACCGGCGTCGCGCAGCCGGGCGGTGCCGCGGCCGACAACCTTGTAGAGCAGCGAGAGACGTTGTCCGGTCTTCGCCAGCAGGGAGAAGGGCCGGCCGAAGACCAGGGCGAGGTCGCCCGTGAGGTTGAGCATGCAGAACTGGCCCGGTTGGAACGGGACGGCTTCCTCCAGCTCGAGTTCCAGCCGCCGCATGGACGAGGAGACGGGGACATCCGCGGCGATCGTCCCACGCAGACGGCGGGCGGACGGTGGGGGCGCGGCGGCGGGCATGGTCACGTGGCGTTCTCCTGGGCCGCGGCCCGGTTTCCCGTCAGCCTCGTCCCTGCAGCTTGCGGTCGCGCCAGTGCGACCGGCGCCCGCCCGGGACCGGAGAAGTCAAGGGCCGTTCGCTCACCGGACCGGCCGCCTCGGGGCCGTCATCGCCGATTTCCGGCGGCGCGCCGGCTGCCAATTCGAGTTCGCGCCGGCGTGCCTCGAGCCCGGTCAGGTAGCCGTAGAGATCGCCCTCGGGCCCTTCCCGCACCACGAAGGCCTGGGGCGACTCCGGGAACTCGGCCTGCAGCCGCGCGGTCTGCACCGCCGCGGAATCCGGCAAGGCCAGATGGTCGCGGTAGATCAAGGCGGCGCCGTAGAGGCCGCGCACGGCGGCGGCGCTGTCCTGCGCCGCCGCCGCGGCCACTTCGAGGTAGGCGTCCAACGCGAGCCGCGGCCGGTCGAGTGCGAACAGCAGGACGTTGGCCATGCTCAAACGCAAGGCGGGCTTCTGGTCCTCGCCGGCGGTGCCGAGCCGTTGCTCGGCGGCCAGGTAGCGGTTGAGTTCGGCGTCGAGCCGGCGGCAGCGCTGCTCGTCCTCCAGGACGTTCGCGTTGCGCAGGGCGTCGCGGAACTGCTGCCGGGCCTCCTCGATCTTCCACTGCTTCAGGTAGATCTCCCCGAGCATCTCGGCCAGCCGCGCCGGCACCTCGCCGGCGCGCCACTCCACGGGGAGGTTCTCCAGCAACGGGGCCGCTTCCTCGGACTTCCCGCGGGCGATCAGGACCTCGGCCTGAGCCAGGGCCACCACGCCGTCCTTCCCGTAGAGTTCGGCCTCCTGCTTCAACTGGGTGACCAGATCCGCGGCCTCGTCGTGGCGCCCGAGCCGCGCCAGGCAGCGGGCCTGCAGCAGGCGCGCGTCGAACAGCTCGCCCTTGTCCCCGCCGACGGCGGCGACGGCCTCCAGCCGGCCGCGGGCCTCGTCGTACTCCCCCAGCTCCCAGTAGCAACGGGCCAGCTTGGTGCCGACGGCTGCCGCTTCGCCCCGGTCGGCGTGCCGGTCGAGATAATCGCGGAAGCGGTCGCGGGCGTCCGCCCAGGCCTCCATCGCCAGGGCGTTTTCGCCGCCGACGCGCAGCGCTTCGGCCTGGAATTCCGACTCGGGGAAGGCCTGCTCGAGCTGGGCGAGGTAGTTGCTGCTGCCGCCGACATCGCCCACCAGCAGGTGGCTCACGGCCTGGAGGTACAGGGCCTCCTCCAAATGAGGCGTGGCCGGGAAGTTCGAGACCAGCAGTTCCAGCTGGGTGATGGCCATGCGGTGGGACTCGAGGCGGTGGTACGCCTTCGCCATCAGGAACAGGGCGTCGTCGGTGAGGGCGTGGCCCGGGTATTCGTCCAGGATGATCTGGCACTTCTTGATGCAGCGCTGGTATTCCAGGGCCTGTTGCGACGTGGGTGTGGCGGGGTCCAGGCCCTGCTTGATGCGGTCGCCGCGCACCAGTTCGGCGGTCGTGAAGGCCTTCTTGGCATTGTAGAAGGTGTTGAAGCGGGCGCAACCCGCGCCGCAGGCCAGCAACGCCAGGACGAGCAGGGCGGCGGTCGGTTTCCGATGCCGGTACCACATCGCGATCATCCATTCCCAGGGGTCGTCACAGAACTGGATCGGTACGCTCTCAGTCCCCGTCGCGGTAGGTCGACCGGCCGCGCAGGAAGGTCGCCTTGACGCGCCCGATCAGCTTCTGACCGCCGTACGGGGTGTTCTTGCTCTTGGACCGCAGCGCCTCGGGCTGCACGGTCCACTCCTCTTCCGGGTCGAAGAGCAGGAAGTCGGCCTCCCCGCCCTCCTCGAGCCGTCCGCACGGCAGCCCGTAGGTCGCCGCGGCGCGCGCGCTCATCCGCTCCACCAGCTGGCCGAGGCCCAGCTTGCCGGTCCGGACCAGGTGAGTATGGCAGACCGCGAGCGCGGTCTCCAGTCCGACCACGCCGAAGGGCGCCTGGTCGAACATCAGTTCCTTCTCCATCGCCGTGTGCGGCGCGTGGTCGCTGGCGATGCAGTCCAGCACGCCGTCGACGAGCCCCTGGGTCACGGCCTCGATGTCCTCCTGCTCGCGCAGCGGCGGGTTCATCTTGAACAGCGGCGAGAAGTCCCGGCAGCACGAGTGGTCCAGGGACAAGTGGTGGGGCGTCACCTCGGCGGTGACGTGGACGCCCTGTTCCCGCGCGCGGCGGATGATCTCGACGGTGCCCCGGGTCGAAACGTGGGCGACGTGCAGGTGGCCGCCGGTGGTGCGGGCCAGCTCGACGTCGCGGAAGACCATCACGTCCTCGGCCAGCCGCGGCAGCCCGGCCAGACCCAGTTTCGTCGACCAGTAGCCGGCGTGCATGACGCCCTTGCCGGCCAGGGTCGCGTCCTCGGCGTGCGAGGTCACGGGTACGCCCAGCATCCGCGCGTACTGCAGGGCGTACTGCATGAGTTTGCCGTGCATGACCGGCTGCCCGTCGTCGGTAAAGCCGACGGCCCCGGCCTTGACGAGGTCGCCGAACTCGGTGAGCGACTCGCCCTCCTGCCCCTTGCTGATCGCCGCGGTGGGGAAGACCCGGCAGAGGCCGGTCTCCTCGGCGCGGTCCAGGATGTAGCGCACCATCGGCGCGTCGTCCACCGGCGGGCGGGTGTTCGGCATGGTCACCACGGCCGTGAAGCCGCCCGCCGCCGCCGCGCGCGAGCCGGTGGCGATCGTCTCCTTCTCCTCCTGGCCGGGCTCGCGGAAGTGCACGTGGACGTCGACGAGGCCGGGCGCGCAGACCAGGCCGCCGCCGTCGAGCACGGGCAGGTCCTCGCGCGACGGCGCGCCCAGGCCCAGCGCCTCGACGCGGCCCTTCTGCACGTGCAGGAAGCCCGGCCGCTCGGACAGCGTCCCGTCGCGGCACAGGCGCACGTTCGCGACCAGGTACTCGGCGGGGATCCGCTTCCAGTTCCACTCCATGGTCAGTCCTCCCCGCGCCCGGCTGAACGGGCGCCGCCACCGAGCCGGCGCGGGTCGCCCCCCGACAGCAGATAGATCACGGCCATGCGCACGGCCACGCCGTTGGTCACCTGTTCGAGGATGACCTGGCGCGGCCCGTCGGCGACTTCGGAGCTGATCTCCACATCGCGGTTCATCGGGCCGGGGTGCATGACGAAGCAGGCGGGCTTGGTGTGGCGCAGCACCTCTTCGGTGACGCCGAACATCAGGTGGTACTCCCGGTTGCCGGGGAACACCATCTGGCTGTGACGTTCGAGCTGGATGCGCAGGACGTTCAGCACGTCGGCGTCGGCCACCGCGCGCCGCAGGTCGTGCTCGACCTTGACGCCGAGGCGGGCGATGGCGTCCGGCACCATCGTCGGCGGCCCGCAGACCGTCACCTCGGCGCCCAGCTTCGTCAACCCGTAGATGTTCGAGCGGGCCACGCGCGACTGCGCGATGTCGCCGATGATCGTGACCTTGCGGCCCTCGAGATTGCCGAGGCGTTGCCGCATGGTCATCATGTCGAGCAGGCCCTGGGTCGGGTGCTCGTGGGCGCCGTCGCCGGCGTTGATGACGCTGGCCTTCAGCACGCGGCCCAGGTAGGCCGCCGCTCCGGGCGAGGAGTGGCGCACGACGATCATGTCGATCTTCATCGCCTGGATGTTCTCGGCCGTGTCCCGCAGCGTCTCGCCCTTCTTGAGCGAGGAGGTCGAGGCGTCGAAGTTGACGATGTCGGCGGACAGGCGCTTCTCGGCCAGTTCGAAGCTGATGCGGGTGCGCGTGCTGGGCTCGACGAAGAAGTTGACCACCGTCCGGCCGCGCATGATCGGCACTTTGCGGATCGGCCGGTCGAAGATCGACCGGAAGGCCTCGGCGGCCTCGAGGATGGTCAGGATCTCCTCGCGGGACAGGTCCTCCAACCCGATCAGGTCCTTGCTGCGCAGGATCATCCCTCCTGCACCTCCCCGACGACGACTTCCTGGCGATCGTCGTACTCCTTCACCTTGACCTTGATGATCTCCTTCTGGGAGGTGGGGACGTTCTTGCCCACGAAGTCCGGTCGGATGGGCAGCTCGCGGTGCCCGCGGTCGATGAGCACCGCCAGACGGATCGCGCGCGGCCGGCCCCAGTCCATGATCACGTCGAGCGCGGCGCGCACCGTGCGGCCGGTGTACAGCACGTCGTCGATCAGGATGACGTTCTTGTCGGTGACGTCCATCGGCACGGTGGTCTCGTTGATCCGCGGCGCCGGACCGATCGTCGACAGGTCGTCGCGGTAGAACGTGATGTCGATGGCGCCGAGCGGCACCTCGACCCCCTCCACCTTGCGGATCGCCTCGCCGATCAACGCCGCCAGCGGCACGCCGCGGCGCTGCACGCCCAGCAGCACCAGGTCCGTCGTCCCCTTGTTCGCCTCGATGATCTCGTGGGCGATGCGGGTCAGCGCGCGGCCGACCTCGCTGCCGTTCATGATGGTGGTCTTCTCGACGAAGGACATCTCTTCACCCCTCCCGGGGGCGTCGCCGGACACAAAAAAAGGCAGGGCCTGAACGCACCCGTGCCAGCCTGGTTCCGGTTCCGCCTCCTTTTGGGCCTCGCGGGGCCGCATTAAAAGGACAGCCGCTACTGTCTCGGGGCGAATCTAGCAGATCGCCGGCGCGGGCGCAAGAGCCACCTCCGGGCCGGTCCGTCCCCGGACCGGGCCGCCGCTAGACTTCCCGGTCCGCACACAGCTGCAGGTCCGCCTCGCTCTTGACCTCGGCCAGGACGGCGAGCATCTGCTCGCCGGTCTCGGTGGCGAACAGGCGGCGGCGGATGGCCGCCGCGCCCGGGAAACCCCGGAAGTAGCGCACGACGTGCTTGCGCACCACGTGCGAGCCGATGCGCTCCCCCTTCAGACGGCATTCCTCGACGATGTGCCGGTCGACGGTGGCGAAGATCTCGGCCAGAGTCGGCGGCGCGAATTCCCGCAGGCCCTCGGCGGCGTCCATCGCCGCGAAGAGCCACGGGTCGCCGGTGGCGGCCCGCCCCACCATGACCGCGTGGCAGCGGGTCGTGCGCACCATGCGGGCGTACGAGTCCCCGTCCACGACGTCGCCGTTGCCGATCACCGGGATGTCGAGGGTCGCCACCAGGTCCGCGATGCGCTCCCAGTCGGCCTCGCCGGAGAATTTCTGAGCGCGGGTGCGGCCGTGCAGCGTGACCCAGGCGCAGCCCGCCTCCTGCAACGCCAGGCCCACCTCGCGATAGTTGACCGAGGCCTCGTCCCAGCCGGTGCGGATCTTGGCGCTGACCGGCGCCGGGCTCGCCGCGACGACCGCTGCCGTGATCTCCGTCAGCAGCGGCACGTCGGCGAGCAGCGCGCTGCCCCCGCATTTCGCCACGACCTTCTTGGCCGGACAGCCGAAGTTGATGTCCAGCACATCGAGCCGCCGGTTCGCCATCAGGCGGGCCGCGCCGGCCATCGCGGCGGGCTCGTTGCCGAAGATCTGCACCCCGACCAGCCCCCGCTCGCCCTCGGTGTCCACGAGCCGCCACGCCTGGGGGATGTCGTAGGTCAGGCCCTTGGCGGCGGTGAACTCGCAGAAGGCGATCCCCGCGCCGTGCTCGCGGCAGATGTCCCGGAACGCCCGGTCGGTCACGCCGGCCATGGGCGACAGGGCGGTGCGCACGCCGGCGAACCAGGGCGTGCGGGGGTCGATGCGGACGGGCTTGCGGTCGAACAAGGCGCTCCGATCGGTTGGCGATCCGGCGTGGCGGCGCCTCCAATATAGCAGGGATGCCCGTGGCTGAAAGGCCGGTCGCCGACGGGAAACGGGCCGCCCCCGTCGGGAGGCGGCCCGTGCGCGGGTTTGGGGTCCGCGACTACTTGTACATCGACTTCACTTCGCCCCAGCCGTACAGGTCGTCGACGTCCTCGGCGTCGTCTTCCTCGTCGGCGGCGGTGTCCAGCGAACCGGCCAGCGTCTTGTTGCCGCAACCGCAGTCGCCGCGGTTGAAGTCGCGCAGCTCACGGATCAGGCGCCGCGCCTCGCTCCGGGCCGAGTGCGACAGGCATCCGTACCAGGGACGCGAGCCCAGGAACGTGTCGGCGGCGGCGATCGACGACGCGGCGGTGTCCTCGACGCCGGCGGCGACGTTCAGCTTGGCGGCGATCAGCTGGCGGGCCAACCGCATCTGCAGGGTGATCGCGGGCAGGCGCAGCACGCACAGCAGTTCCTGCTTGTTGCGCAGGTGGTTGCCGATCCGCAGCTGATTCACGGGCCATTCGTTGCAATGGCGCTTCCACCAGGCCGGGCGGTGGGCGCAGACGACCGTGGTGTTGCCGCCGCAGTCCAGGACTTGCTCGAAAGTCTTGATCGTGTCGCCGCTGGTGACGAAGGGCAGGAAGAAGGTCCCGATCACCGTGACGTTGCCCGTGAGGTCCAGCGACCACTCGCCCGCCGCTTCCATGGGGACGGCGTCGGCGTCCATCTCGAGCCGGACCGTGCCGGTGTGCTCCTCGAGCACCGCGCCGTCACGGGTCGCCGCGACAGCATATTCCACGTCGACGTAGGGGTGGCTGGTCCCGATCTTGACCAGACCTTCCATCGACCAGCCTTCGCAATCCGCCGTGGCGCTGAAGGCGTCCCAGCGGGTGGCCTGGGCGGAGGTCGCCAGGCCCGCCACCAGCAACGCCAGCAACAAAACGTTCATCTTCTTGGACATCATCGACTTCCCTCCTACGTACAAGCTATGTTGTTGGTTGATTTAGGGGTGTGGCCCTGCGCCACGGAAGAATCATACATCATGCAAATATCCTAATTCAACAATAAAAATGTGAAATTATCAAATACACGCAGGTGGGGGCAGGGCCGCCCGGCCTTCTGGAGGAGGAATCCTGCTGGTAATTCTTTATTTTTCAACGAAACTGATGACTTCACCCTGACCGGAGCGTCCAGAGAGATGGTGACGGCGAACTCCCGGATCAATCTGGCCCTGGTCAACGGCATGAGGAGCCTCGGCGGCGCCGAACTCTGGCACCTGGACGTGGCCCACGGTCTGCGGGACCGCGGGCACCGCGTTCTGGTGGTCGGCCAACCCGGTTCGGAACTGCTGCGCCGAGCGTCGGCGTCGGGACTCGAGGTGGCCGGCGTGCCGATCCGCTGCGACGGGGCGCCTTGGACCGTGGCCCGACTCGGCCGGTTGTTCCGCTCCCACGGCACGACGGCGGTCCTCTGCAACCGCCTCAAGGACCTCAAGGCCGCGGGCGTCGCGGCGCGGCTGGCCGGGGTCGGGGTCGTCCTGAAGAGCCGCGAGAGCGACCATCCCCTGCGCCGGCGCCCGCATTACCGCTGGTACTACGACCGGGTGGCCACCGGCGTGCTCGTCAACTCGCAGGCCACGTTGCGCACGACCATGAGCAGCGCGCCCTGGCTGCGGCCCGAACGGGTCCACCTGCTGTACAAGGGCATCGACGGCGAGCGCTTCGGTGTGCAGCCGGAATCGCCGGGCCGCCTCGCGGTGGGCTTCGCCGGCAGCCTGGACGAGCGCAAGGGCGTGCCGCTGCTGATGGCGGCCTGGTCGAGGGTGCTCGCCGCGAGCGGCGGCGCCTCCCCCGTGCTGCGCCTCGCCGGCGACGGCCCGCTGCGGCCGGCGCTGGCGGCCTGGCGCGCGGGTTTGCACGATCCCGGCAGCGTCGAGTTGTCGGGTTGGGTCCAGGACATGCCGGCGTTCCACGGCGCGCTCGCGCTGCTGGCGGTCCCGTCGCGGTACGAGGGGTTCGGGCTCGCCGCCGCCGAGGCCGGAGCCTGCGGCCGGCCCGTCGTCGCGACACGGACCAGCTCCCTGCCCGAGGTGGTGCGCGACGGCGAGACAGGTCTGCTGGTGCCCCCGGGCGACCCGGACGCCCTGGCCGCCGCGATCCTGAGGTTGCTGAACGATCCCGGTCTGCGCCGTCGCCTCGGCGCGGCCGCGGCCGGGCACATCCGCACACGCTTCGACCGGGCCGCGATGCTGACCCGGCTCGAGGGCCTGCTGCGGCCCCCGCTGCGGCAAGAGGAGACGCCGTGACCAGGCTGCGCGTGGCCGCGATCCAGACCTCGCCGGTGTTCGGCGAGCCCGCCCACAACCTCGAGACGGCCCTGGCCCTGGTGCCGCCCGGCCTCGACCTGGCCGTCCTGCCCGAACTCTGCACGACCGGTTACCAGTTCCGCGATCGCGAGGAAGCGCTGGGCCTGGCCGAGACGGCCGACGGCCCGACGTCGCGGCGCCTGGCGGCGTGGGCCGCCGCGACCGGCACCACCCTGGTGGCGGGCTTCGCCGAGCGCGACGGTGATCAGCTCTACAACAGCAGCCTGCTGGTGCGGCCCGACGGCACCACGGCGTTCTACCGCAAGGTCCACCTCTTCTGGGACGAGAAGCTCGTCTTCGCGCCGGGCGACCTCGGCTTTCCCGTCATCCCGGCCTGCGGCACGTCGGTGGGCATGATGATCTGCTTCGACTGGATCTTTCCGGAGGCGGCCCGCACCCTGGCGCGGCGCGGCGCGAAACTCATCGCCCACCCCAGCAATCTGGTGCTGCCCCACTGCCCCGACGCGATGGTGACGCGCTGCCTGGAGAACCGCTGCTTCGCGGTGACGGCGAACCGGGTGGGCGGCGAGGAGCGGGTCGAGGGCCGGCGGCTCGAATTCATCGGCCGCAGCCAGGTCTGCGGCCCCGGCGGTGCGCCCCTGGTGCGCCTCGGCGGCGACGTCGCGGGCGTCGCCGCGGCCGTGATCGACCTCGCCGACGCCGACCCGCGCCTGACGCCGCGCAACGATGTGTGGGAGGATCGCCGGCCGGATCAGTACACGGACGGCTAGGCTATGGCCTCGGCGCCGGCCCGCCAGTCCTTCGGCACCACGACCACGCCGGCCTCGGTCACCTTGAACAGGCGGTGGTCGGCCTCGCGGTCCCAGCCGATGTGCATGCCGTCGGGGATCTCGGCGCCCTTGTCGACGATGGCGCGGTGGACCGCCGCGCGCTTGCCGATGCGGGCGTTGTCCATGATCACCGAATCGACCACGTGGCAGCCGGCGTCGAGGTAGACGTTGCGACCCAGGATCGAGCGCTCGGCGGTGCCGCCGGAGATGATGGTGCCGCCGCCGACGATCGAGCCGATCAACTGCCCGATCGGGCTGGCGCCGTCGAAGTGGTTGTGGACCGTCTTGGCGGGCGGGGCCGGCGCCATCCAGGTGCGGATCGGCCAGTCGCGGTCGTAGAGGCTGAACGGAGGCACCGGACGGATCAGGTCCATCGAGGCGGCGTAGTAGGTGTCGAGCGTGCCGATATCGCGCCAGTAGCGCGGCTGGTCGGTCTCGTGGTCGAGGAAGGGATAAGCCAACACCCCGCCTTCGCGCACCATGGCCGGGATGACGTTCTTGCCGAAGTCGTGGGCCGATCTCGGGTCGCCCGCGTCCTTCTGCAATTCGCTGACGAGGTCCTCGCGGTTGAAGACGTAGACCCCCATGTTGACCAGGCACCAGTCGGGCTTGCCGGGGATCGTCTTGGGGTCCGACGGCTTCTCCTGGAACCCGATCACCCAGCCCTTCTCGTCGACCTCCAGGATGCCGAACTCGTGGGCCTCGCTGCGCGGCACCACGACCGCGGCCAGGGTCAGGCGCGCCTTGCGGCGGGAGTGCAGGACCATCAGCGTGGAGTAGTCCATGCGGTAGATGTGGTCGCCGGAGAGGATCAGCACGAAATCGGGCTGCTCGCGGTCGATGAGGTAGATGTTCTGGTAGATGGCGTCCGCGGTGCCGCGGTACCACATCTCGCCGACGCGATGCTGCGGCGGGATGCCGTAGAGGAACTCCCCGGCCTCGTGGTTGAAGATCTGCCAACCCTTCAACAGGTGCTTGTCCAGCGAGTAGGACTTGTACTGCGTCAGCACGTAGATGCGGCGCAGGCCCGAATTCCAGATGTTGCTGAGCGTGAAGTCGATGATGCGGTAGTTGGCGCCGAACGGCACGCCGGGCTTGGACCGCTCGTCGGTCAGGGGCCGCAGCCGTTCGCCGCGCCCGCCGGCCATGATCATCGTCAGGGTGTGGCGCGGCAGGTCGAGGATCTTCACGGGCGAGTCCGTCTTGCTGCCGACGCTCATGTTCCCTCCAGGCTGCAGTAGAGATCCTCGTAGGCGGCCGCCGGCGCCGCCCAGCCGTAATCCGCGTCCATCCCCCGCCGCACGAGACTACTCCATCGGCCCGGCTCGCGCCAAGCTTCGATCGTGCGGGCGAGCGCGGCGCCGAGCGCCGCCGGCGTCGCCTCGTCGAAGACGAAGCCGTCCCCGGCGGGGTCGGCGGCGTCGGTCACGGTGTCGGCCAGCCCGCCGGTGCGCCGCACCACCGGCGGCGTGCCGTAGCGCAGGGCGTACAGCTGGGCCAGGCCGCAGGGTTCGAAGCGCGACGGCATCACGAAGGCGTCGGCGCCGGCGTAGAAGCGGCGCGAGAGGGCCTCGTCGAAGCGCGCGGCGAAGGCGATCCGGCCCGGATGAGCCGCCGCGGCCGCGCTCAGGGCCAGTTCCAGGGCGGGTTCGCCGGTGCCGAGCACGGCCAGCCGCCAGCCGTCGTCGACGAGCGTGCCGACCAGCGGCAACAGCAGGTCGATCCCCTTCTGCTGCGCCAGGCGGCCGACCGAGGCGAGCACCGGTCCGCCGTCCTCGAGCCCCAGTTCCCTCAGCAGGGCGGTGCGGCAGGCGATCTTGCCGACCGGCGCACGCGCCGTGTAAGTCGCGGGCAGGCAGGGGTCGGTGGCCGGGTTCCACGCCTCCCGGTCCATGCCGTTGAGGATTCCCGAGAAGTCCGCGCCCCGATCGCGCAGCACGCCGGCCAGGCCGCAACCCAGGTCCTCGTCGGCGGTCACCTCGTGCGCGTAGGTCGGGCTGACCGTGTTGACCCGGTCGGACAGCAGGATGCCGGCCTTCATCAGGTTCAGGCCGCCGTGAAATTCCATCTCGCCGGGGTGCCAGGCCAAGCGCGCCGGCAGGTCGAGGCCCGGGAACTCCCAGCGCGGATGGAGCGATTGGTGGGCGAGGTTGTGGATCGTCAGCAGCGTGCGGGACTTGGCCAGCGGCGTGCCCGCCCGCGACCAGCAAGCCAGGTCGACGGCCGCCAATGCGCTCGCCGCGTCGTGGAGATGGACCACGTCGGGCGCCCAGTCCAGCATCACCGCCGCCTCCAACGCTCCCTGCGCCAGCAGGGCCAGGCGCGGCAACGTGTCCGCGAACTCGCTCGTTTGCGCGTAGCCGTAGATGCCGGGGCGAAAGTACAGAGCTGCGTTCTCGAGCAGCAGCACGTCGGGACCCTCGGCGGCCTGCGCGCGCCAAAACCGGCAGCGCCGCACCGCGCCGCCGCGGCGCACCGCGAAGAACGGCAGTTCCGGGCAGGGCGTCAGCGCGTGCAGTTCCCGGTCGATGTCGCCGTAGAGCGGCAGCACGACCTTCACCTCGTGCCCGCGCGCGGCCAGGGCGCCCGCGAGCGCCGCCACCATGTCGCCCAGGCCGCCGGCCTTGGCCAGCGGCGCGTACTCGGCGGTGATCATCAGGATCTTCATCTCAGACCTCCCGCGGCGCGGCGACCCCGTGCTCGATCGCGAACGACTGCCGGAAGGTCTGCGTGACGCCGGGATCGAGGTCGAGGTCCCAGACGAACAGCAGCAGGTGCCCCTGGTAGGTCAGCCGGAAACCGTCCTCGGCCTGCGTCGCCGTGCGCACGGCGTGGATCCACACCTCCGCCTCGTTGCCCAGCTCCCAGCGCAGCGCGGCGCGGTGCAGGGGCACCAGCACGGTCAGTTCGCGGCGACGGTCGAGGCGGACCGAGTCCAGCGGCGTCGCCGGCTCGTCGCCGTCCGGAGCGTAGGCGCCGCCGTCGTACAGGGCCAGGTTCCACTCCGGCGCGAAACGGCAGCGCACGCGTTCCGTGCCGATGTTGCGCACCGTCCAGGCGACGTCGAACGCCGCGCCGTTGCGGTGCAGCGCCACCGTCTTCTCCACCTGCAGCGGGAAGGCGCGGCCCCCGCGGTCGCGGTAGCAGCCTTCGCGGCGGGTCTGGAAGCGATCGTCCTCGAGGCTGCCCGTCTGGCCAAAGCGGGGCGACGTCATCGCCGCCGGCGCGGCGGCGAAATCGCCGCCGTCCTGGCCGGCCATGTCCGGCAGCACGTTGGGGAACCCGGCGTCCGGGTGCAGGAAGCGCTCGAGCAGGGAATAGCGGGGCTGGGGGTCCACGGCCAGCGCCCGCTTGATTTCCGGCGACACGCGGGTGACCAGGTCGTGGATCGACACGCCCTGATCGGCGCCGGCGGCGTCGCCGCCCGCCCCGGTGAGCGGCGCGCGCTCGATCTTGGTGTGGTAGGCCTCGCGCCGGCGGCGCAGGGTGTTCTGGAGATTCCAGTCCTCGCGGCGGTCTTCGAGACCGATCAGCGCGCCGCCGCGGTCCGGCGAGAGGTAAAGTTCGATCGCGTCGTTGCCCAGCCGCACGTCGGTGCCCGTCCGGCCGACCAGCGACACCATCTGGGCGCGCGGGGGCGGCGCCACGGTCTGGATGATCTCGGTGCCCAGGATCAGGTGCCGGTAGATCGCGTGACGCAGGTGCGGCAGGTAGAGACCGCCGAAGACGCCGTGCCAGTAGGCGCAGTTGCACTGGGCCCGCCACAAGTGGTCGCGGGCCTCGTCGACGCGCTGCTCGTCGGCGCCGGTGGCCTCGGCGGCGGCGATCTCCTCGTGCAGCAGCAGGGAGCGCCGCTGCATCAGCAGGCTCTCCTCGTACTTCTGGAAGAACTGGCGCCAGAAACCGCCCCTGAAGAAGGGGCGCATCTCGTCCCAGCGGTCCTGGTCGCGGTAGGCGTGCACCGCGTCGGCGAAGATCTCGGCGGCGGGCATCGGCAACGACCATTCCGACATCTCGAAGTAGCTGCCGGGCGGCAGGTAGACGCGCTCGCGCGGCGGGCGGGCCCGCAGCACCTCGGACGGGTGCGCCAGCTCGAGCCAGTCCGACTCGGCGTCCAGGGCCGTACAGAAGCGGTCCAGCCAGCCGCGGCCGTAGACGAGGTCGTGGGTGCCGGGCCAGGCGCCGAACTTCTCGCCGTCGTCGATCATGACCAGGACGCCCTCGGGGTCGCGCTCGTGCAGGGCGCGGCAAGCGGCCACGGTTTCGGACGGGTCGCGGAACGGGATCAGGTAGCGCAGCTGCTCGCTGATGGGCAGCAGGGCCACCTCGTGGCCGAGGTCGTCGGTCAGCAGCGGGCCGTGGGTCAGGCGCTCCGGCGGCACGCCGGCCTGGACGAAGTGGTAGTCGTCGAGCAGGGCGAACTCCACGCCGGCGCGGGCCAGCGAGCCGGCCAGGTGCGGCTCCCAGACGCGCTCGGCCATCCAGACGCCGCGGCAGTCGGCGCCGAGGTGCTGGCGCACCCAGTCGCACATCATCCGCAGCTGGCCGACGCGGTCGCGCTCCGGGATGGCGGCGAGGATCGGCTCGTAGAAGCCGCCGCCGAGCATCTCCACGCGCCCCGCGCGCACCAGGAAGGCCGCGCGCTCGAGCCACTCCGGGTGGTGGCGCTGCAGCCATTCCAGCAGGGGTCCGCTCACGTGCAGGCTGAAGCGGAAACGCTCGTGGCGCTCGACCCGCTCCAGGAACGGCAGGTAGCTGCTGCGGTAGATGTCCTCGATCACGTGATCGAAGTTGCCGACGGGCTGGTGGTTGTGGATGCCGACGACGAGCTTCACGCCTGACCTCCTGAGAGCAGCACGGGGATGTCGAGTCCGGGATCCGCCTCGGCGCCAGCCAGGTCCAGGGCCTGCTGCAGGTGGCGGCGGAACGTGGTGTCGAATTCGTGCGCGTAGTCGGTGGGGTTGTCGTCCCCGTACCACCAGAACCAGTCGCTGCTCTCGGCATTGGCCATGGCCGTCATCGCCGCCGCGAGCGGCCCCACGCAGCCGGGGCCGATCAGCGCGGGGTCGGGAGCCTCCACCTCGACGCCGCCGGCCAAGCCGACCCGGCGCAACGCGCCGGCGGCGGCCAGCCGCTCCTGGAAGCGGTCGCGCACGCGCGTCAGGTACTCCCATCCGCGGTTCTTCTCGGCGTGGCCGACCCAGGTCGTGAAGTCGGCCCGGATCCACGAACCGGCGCAGACGCGCCCGAGTTCGCCGACACGGCCGCCCGCGACCAGATGCTCGTCGAAGGTCGTCCACCGCAGGTCGGGCGCCTCGGCGACGGCCCGGTACATGGCCTGCAGGAAATCCTGCCCGTTGCGCTCGTAGAACTCCCAGGGGTTCTCCCCGTCCAGGATGATCGGCACGACGCAGCCCGCGCCCTGGTCGGACGAATCCGCGGCCAGCTCCGCGCGGATCGACCGCAGGTGGCCCAGCAGGTCGGCGACCGCGTCCTGCGCCCGCCACGACTGGTAGCGGAAACCCAGCGCGTCGCTCAGGCCCGTGTCGCGGAAGAACAGCGCCGGCGCGTCGGCGCCGCCCCAGCGCCAGGCCTGGAAGTGGCGCCGTGCGGGGGCGGTCTGACCGCTTCGCGCCAGGGAGCGCGCCAGCACGCCCTGGTCGGTCGCCGCCCAGAGGATCCCCTCGGTCTGCAGCACGCGCAACGCGGCCTCACTGATGGAACCCTCGGCCGGCCACATGCCGCGCGGCCGCACTCCGAGCACGCGCGCGGTCTCGTCCAGCGCCGTCTTCACGTGGTACCAGGCGTCGCCGGGGTAGCGGAAACGGGCCGCCGGCAAGGGCAGGTGCGGCAGGGCTTCGTGGGCGGCCTCGGTGTCGCAGAGCAGCGGCAGGATGGGATGGTTCAGCGGCGTGCAGGAGATCTCGATGCAACCGCGGTCGGCCGCCTCGCGGTAGGCCGGCAGCACGCCCTGCAGGAACGCGTGCTGGCGCTCGAGGAGTTCCGCCTTGTCCGCGGCCGAGAACCCGTCCCCGCGCGCGATCAGGCGCGCGACCGACGGATCCTCGCGCAGCGTGCGCCCGCACCAGGCGAGGTGGAAGAGCACCTGCAGGTCGAGCAGATCCTGATCCGTGAAGCGTTCGGCGCGGCCCGCCGGCACCTCGACGCCCTCTCCCCGCTGTTCCCACAGGGCGCGCAGGCGGGGGAACTCGGCGAAACGGCGCGCGTGGTGGAAGGCGAAGAAATCCCGCACGATCCGCGCGCGGTCGGCCGGGTCCAGGTCGGCGGGGGCGGCCCGGGCCAGCAGCAGGTGGTCGTCCGGCACGCCCGCGGCCGCCGCCTCGATCTGCCGCAACAACGAGGGCACGACGTTGAACACGGCGCGGGCGCCGGGCTGCTCCCGCACGTAACGGACCATATCGTAATAGCTTAGCAGCGCGTGCAGGCGAACCCAGGGCATGCGCGGCCGGCCCAGCGCGGCGTCGGTGTAGTCGGGCTGGTGCATGTGCCACAGGACGGCGACAGACAGGGGCTGGGGGGTCATGGCGCTCCCTCGAAAAAAAACATGGGCGGCCTGGAACCTCGGCCGCGGACCCTGCGTAGAATACAACATCGGATCGGACAAGCAACTCAGGACCGACCCCGAAATTCAGATCCGAGCCCGAAACTCAGTACCGAATCCGAGAGTCATTCCCCAGAGGCGAGAGCAGAGCGAGTCAAGCGTGCAGCGGCGGGAGCGGGGCGACCCGCTCCCGCCGTTTTATGCCTCGTTCAGGAATCCCCCTTGGAGCAGCGCACCCGGATCGACTAAGATCGCCCCCGTCCCGAACCCTGAGGAGCGACGGCATGGCGCGCGTGGAACTGCAAGGCGTGGGCAAGACCTATCCCGGCGGCGTGATGGCCGTCGAAAACGTGAACCTCGACGTCGCCGACGGCGAATTCGTCGTGCTGGTCGGCCCGTCGGGGTGCGGCAAGTCCACGACCCTGCGCATGGTCGCCGGCCTGGAATCGATCACCACCGGCACGGTCAGCATCGGCGGGCGCGTCGTCAACGACGTTGAGCCCAAGGACCGCAACATCGCCATGGTGTTCCAGAGCTACGCCCTCTACCCCCACATGACGGTGCGCGACAACCTGGCCTTCGGCCTGAAGCTGCGCGGCGCGTCCAAAGAGGAGACCGCGCGGAAGGTGGGCGCGGCGGCCGACGTCCTGGGCATCGTCGAGCTGCTCGACCGCAAGCCCCGGGCCCTGTCCGGCGGCCAGCGCCAGCGCGTGGCGCTGGGGCGGGCCCTGGTGCGCGACCCGGATGTTTTCCTCTTCGACGAGCCGCTGAGCAACCTCGACGCCAAGATGCGCGTGCAGATGCGCACCGAGATCTCCCGCCTGCACCACAGCCTGGGCGCCACGATGCTGTACGTCACGCACGACCAGGTCGAGGCGATGACCATGGGCCAGCGCATCGTGGTCATGCACCAGGGCCGCGTGCAGCAGGTGGACGCGCCCCTGGACCTGTACGAGCGCCCGGCCAACCGCTTCGTGGCGGGCTTCATCGGCTCGCCGGCGATGAACTTCCTCGACGGGCGGCTGGTGCGCGACGGGGTTCTGCGCTTCGCGCTGAAGGACGGCGCCGTGCTGCCCCTGCCCGCCGGCTGGGAGCCGCCCGCCGCGGTGCTGGGCCGCGACGTCGTGCTGGGCGTGCGGCCCGAGCACCTGGACCTCGTCGCCGACGGCGGCCTCGCCGTCACGGTGCAGGTCCTCGAGCCGCTGGGCAACGAGACCCTGCTGTACACCGAGATCGGCGGCGCGCCCGTCACCGTCCGCGGCCCGGGCCGGGTCGACGCCGTCGTCGGCGGGCCGTTGCGGCTGCTGCCGCGCGCGGGGCACCTGCATCTGTTCGACGCCGGCAGCGGCGTCGCGCTGGGCTCCTGATTCGGGACCGCCGCCCGTCAACGACGGGGCGGAACGCGGATCTCCACCGCCGACCGGATCCGCTCGGCTCCCGGCCCTTCCAGATCCCAGTCCACGACCTCCCGCCCATCGGCGCCGCGGGTCACCGTGACTCGCAGCACCGCATCCCCCACGGCCACCAACCCGGACAGGCGCGGCCAGGCCTCCGGCAGCGACGGCGCGATCGTCACGCGCGGCGGGTCGGCCGCGAGGTCGGCCTTCACGCCCAGGTAGTCCTCCCCCACGTTGCGCAGCAATTCGCTCAGCGACCAGGCCTGGCTGGTGGCGCCGCCGAACTCGTCGTTGCTGGCGGCGCGGTCGCCGTCGCGGATCTCCTGCAGGGTGCCGACGGCGCCTTCGTCCAGGATCTCGTCCAGCAGCATGCGCGTCTGCCCGAAGCCGTCGCGCGGCGCCGGCAGCGCCGACACGTACGGCCCGGAGAGCCAGAGCCAGACGTCGCCGTTGTGGTAGGCCTCGTCGTAGTAGTAGCGGTCGAGCCAAAGGTGGCGCGGGTGGTAGTTCGGGTCGGCCGCGTCGAGGGAGCGCACGCCCCAGGGCGTGACCGTGTGTTCGCGGTTCTCCGCGACGATCAGGCGGCGCTGGTCCTCGTTGAACAGGTGCGGGGAGACCAGCAGGGCGAGCAGCCCGTTGGGGCGGTGCTGCGTGTCCGGTGAACCGTCGGGGTCGAGATGGTCGGCGATCCTCCCCCCGGCCACGAATCGCTGCTGGAAGGCGTTCTCCAGCCGCAGGGCGGCGGTCGTGTACCGGCGGGCCAGTGCGTCGCCCTGCAGACCGGCGGCTTCGCCGCCGCAGCGGACGGCCAGACGCGCCGCCGTCTGCAGGCCGCGGTGGAAGAGCGCCTGGGCCTCGACGGCTCGGTTCCCGCGCGGCGAGTAGGGATGCTGCTCGCCGCCGCCGTCCATCCAGGTCTCGCCCTCACCGTGCGTCAGGAAACCTTCGCCGTCGACGGCGTGAGCCAGCGCCCCCTCGCAGGCGCGCAGCACCACGGGCGTCATCTCGCGGACGAAGGCGTCATCCCCCGAGCGCCGCCAGTACTCGTCCAGGGCGCGCACGAACCACCAGGTGCCGTCGATGCTGGCGTACTGCACCTGGTCCACGGTGACGAAGTTGGGCACGCGGCCGAAGCGCGGGCTCGCGGGGTTGCGGTCCTGGTAGGCGGCGAAGGAGCGCAGGATCTCCCGCGCCGTGGCGAAGTCGAGGCCCGCGGCCAGCGCCCCGGGCAGCACGATGAAGGTGTCGCGGCCCCAGTAGGTGGTGAACCAGTAGAAGCCGGCGTAGACGCCGACGCCGCGCTGCTCCATCACCAGGTTGTCCAGCGAGACGCGGGCCCAGCCCAGGGCGCGGTCGTCGCGGGCAACGCCCGTGGACAGGCGCGCCGGATCGGCGAGGTCGGACAGCCGGGCGGCCCGCGCGGCCGCCAGTGCGGGCGCGTCGGCCAGCAGCCGCCGGGCGCGCTCCGCCGCCGCCGACGACGTCGCGTCGGCAGCGATCACCACTTCCACGCGGCCCGACGGCACCTGCGACGGGATGCGCCCGCGAATCTCGCCGGCCTCCCAGGGCGTGGCCGACTCCATGGCCTTGCGTGCTGCGTCGACGGGGTAACGCCGCGGCAGGTAGCGCCCGGTCGGCGCGAAGTCGGCTGCGCCGGCGACCGCGACGGCCAGCCAGGGCGGGTTGCGTTCCCCGGCGGCGGCCGCGGTGCGGTCGGCGCGCCCGACGCACAGCACGCCGCCCTCCCAGACGGTCAGGTAGTCGGGCCGCACGACCTTCCACAGGAAGCGCATGTCGACCCTCGGCACGAAGGCGAAGCCGCCGACCGGCACACCCGCGTAGACGACCTGGAAGCCGTCGCTGCGGTCCAGCAGGGTGACGGTCTCCACGACGACACCCTCGGCGAGCCGGTGGAAGCGCAGCAGCCGGTCCGGCAGCACGGCGGCCGAGTCGGCGGTCGCGGCCGCCAGCTCGCGCCCGTCCTCCAGGCGCAGCGACCAGCCGTCGAGCAGCTCGTGCATGGCTATGGTGAAGCCGTGGTAGCTTCGGGTGTCCTCCCCGACGGCGCAACCCGCGAGGTGAGCCGCGCCTTTGTCGGTGAAGATGAACTCGCGAGGGTGGTCGGGGGTGACCGGGACCGCCAGGTCCTCGAGCACTCCGGCGACGACCTGGGCGGGCAACGTCAGCAGCAGCAGGAACATCAAGCTATACGGTCGCATCGGATCTCCTTCCCGCAGGGAGCGCCAGGATACCCCCCGCCGCGGCGAGTGCCAACTGCGGGGAGCGTGCCCTGCCGTCTCGGGCTTTCGAGACTACCATGGTCTGGCATCCGCAACGACAGGAGTCGACCCATGATCCGGATCACCTCGGCGCGCCGCTGCGCGCTCTTGCTGCCCGCACTGCTCAGCCTCGCCGCCACGGCCCGGGGAGCGGCGCGCGAGGACTTCGACTTCGTCCTGGCCGGCGACATGCGCCGCTACATCGTCGTCGACGGCATCCACGGCTGGGATCAGGCCTGCGCGGCGATCGCCGCGGCCGGCCCGGGCGCCTTCCTGGTCTCTCCGGGCGATTTGGATCAGCAGGGGACCACCAACCCCGCGAGCATCGTCTCAGCCACGGTCGAATCCGAGATCGGACCCGGGTATCCCTTCTTCCCGGGCGTCGGCAACCACGATGCGGAGCACGCCCCGACCATGCAGTGGCTCCGCGGCTTCGACCTGGGCGGACCGGGCCTCGCGGTCAACCCGGGACCGCCCGGCAGCGAGGAAACCACCTTTTCGTGGGACTACGCGCACGCCCATTTCGTGATGCTCAACGAGTGCTTCGACGGCGTCGACGACACGGGCGCCATCTACGGCAACTGGAACCCGGCGTTGGATGCCTGGCTCGAGGCCGACCTCGCGGCCACGACACAACCGCTGATCTTCGTGTTCGGCCACTTCCCGGCCTGGCCCCGTCCCGATCGCGACAGCGGCCTCTGGAATCACGCCAACGACACGGCGTTCAACGCCTACGGCGGCGGGGTCTACCGCGACGCGCTCTGGGACATCCTGACCCGGCACCAGGTGACGGCCTACGGGTGCGGGCACACCCACACCACGAGCGTCGTGAATTTCCAGGGCGTCTGGCAACTGGACCAGGGCCATGCCCGCGGGCCGGTCAACACGAGCTTCAACGGCCTGAGCACGTTCCTGATCGTCCACGTCCGGGCCAGCGGCGCCGTGGTCGTGGACACCTGGCGGCAGCCCCACACCGAAGGCGCCGGCAACGAGGCGCCCTACGCCCTGGCCCACGTCGACACGCTGCGCCAGGCCGATCCCGCCACCGCCGCACCGCCCGCGCCGACGTCCCTGGCCGACCTGCGCGTCTCGCCGAACCCCTTCAACCCGTCGCTGCTGGTCGAGTGCGAGGTGGCGGAATCCCGGGACCTGAAGGTCGGGATCTTCGACCTGCGCGGCCGGCTGGTGGCCGACCTTTGGCGGGGCGCCGTGCCCGCCGGCACGCACGTCCTGCGCTGGGACGGGGACGGCCCGGACGGGCGCGCCGCGCCCTCGGGCTCGTACCTCGTCCGCATGGAAGACGGCGGTGTCGCGACGAGCCGTCGCGTCACGCTGGCCCGCTGAATCCGTCCGGGCTTCCGGATATGGACGAGGGCCCCGGTCCGCGGACCGGGGCCCTCTCTCGTTGACACGGCCCGTGAAGCTACTTCACGAGCATCATCTTGCGCACGCCCACCTCGCCGTTGATCTCGAGGCGGTAGAAGTAGACGCCGGCCGGCGACAGCTGTCCGGTGGCGTCGCGGCCGTCCCACGTCATCGCGTGGGCGCCGGTCTCCAGACGTCCTTCGTGCAGGGAGCGCACGAGCCCGCCCTTCAGGTCGTAGACCCGCAGCGAGGCCGGGCCGGCCCGGTTGACCGTGAAGCTGATCTCGGTCTGCGGGTTGAAGGGGTTCGGACGGTTCTGCTCGAGCGCCATCCGCGACGGCGTCAGGTCGGGAGCCGCCGTGGTCTCGCAGTGGTGCAGCACGTCGAGCTGCAGGACCTGGGGACTGGCGGTGCTGTAGTTGTCGGCGTCGACGGTGAACGAGCGGTTGGCCTGGCCCGTGCACTCGTAGACGTCGTTCACCATGTACTTGTAATCGGTGAAGATCTGGCTCGAGTCGGCGAACACGACCGACTTCGAGTAGATCCCGTCGCCGGCCGTCGCGTCCGGCGTGATGCCGTTGTCGAGCATGACGTTGAGCGAAGGCACGTCCCAGCTGAAGCTCGGGGGCGCGACGTTGCTCGCGGTGCCGTTGACCGACACCACGTCGCCCGGGACGACCGGCGTCTGGCCGACGTTCGTGTCCACGCGGAAGACGACCCTGACCGGCCGCCAGGTGGTGGTGCAGCGGTCGAAGTGGACCACGGGCATGGCCAGCGGGCCCAGCGCGCCGCCGACGGTGTCGTAGAGTTCGTCGTTCAGGAAGACGCCGCGGTCGCCCTGCGCGAAGCACTCGTACGCGTCGTTGAGCAGGAACTTGTAGGTCACGTTCTTGCGCGAGCCGGCCGGGAAGGTGACGCGCTTCGAGTAGATGCCGTCACCGGCCGCGGCGTCCGGGGCGACGCCGTCGTCGGCCAGCAGGTTGATCGAGGGGACGGTGTAGTCCAGCGGCGCGTCGGAGCCGTTGACCGCCACCACGTCGCCGGGCGCGAAGCCGTAGACGTTCAGGTCCACGTACAGCAGCACGTCGATGGCGTGGGCGGTGAACTGGGTCGGGTCGGCGTTGTTCCACCACACGTCCAGGACGTCCTGGGCGCCGGTGGCGAGGTCCATCACGTGGTTGCGGTTGCCGGCGATCGGCTCGTAGGTCGCGCAGTTGTAGACCCACTTCCACTCCAGGTTGGCCGTGGCGGTGCCGGCGCCGCAGTTGCCGGGCAGGCAGAAGTCGGAGGCGACTTCGTAGACGCCGCCGCCCTGGTCCACGCCGGTCATGCCGTCGCACAGCGACCAGGTCAGCGGCAGAGTGCCGCCCTCGACGGTGAAGTCGCCGTAGGGCTGCGTCTGGCCGGTCAGGAACTGGCTCATGCGGCCGCGGAACACGACGTTCTTGATGGCGAAGCAGGTCGTGCTGCCCGCGACGATGGGGTTGCCCGCGAGGTCCTTCACGTTGTTCACGGTGACCGTGTACATCGTGGGGCTGGCCCCGATGTCGGCGTTCAGGGTCAGGTGGACGACGTTCAGGTTGAGGGCGTTGCGCGCGGCGGCGCTGACCGTCGCCCCGGTGACCAGGTAGTTGCCGGGCACCTGCGCGGTGGCGGCGCCGACCGGCTCGCTGAAGGTGACGTCGACGACGCTCGTGGTCAGGTGCTGCGCGCCGGACAGGGTCGGCGCGTCGTTGTCGGCGGCGTTCATGACGGTGAACGCCAGGTAATCGAACATCGGGATGTCGATCGGCGTGTCCCAGGTCGTCGAGCCCGGGGTCGACAGCTGGCTGGCGTCGTTGGCGGCGGCGTCCAGGGGGCCCTTGGTCGGGCTGTCCTGGGTGACCCAGGCCTCGACGTTGACGGCCGCTCCCGGCGCGACGCCCAGCGAGCCCAGCAGCACCCCCAGCTCGCAGAAGCCGTTGCCGGCGATCCAGCCAAGCGCGCCGTTGCCGGGCGCGGAGAGGTTGGCCCAGGCGGTGCCGTTCCAGTACAGGCCGCCCTGCCAGTTGTTGTCGAGGTTCACGTAGAACATGAAGTCGGGCTTGTTGGCGGCCAGGCTCCACTCCAGCTGCCGGCCCCACGGGTCGAGGGTGCCGCCGGCGGCGGTGCCCACGTCGATGGCGATGCCCAGCTGGACCGTGCCGAAGTTGCCGTTGTCCTGCTCGAAGCCGACGTAGAGCTTCACGGCGTCGTTGGTCACGTAGAAATCGCCGATGTCGATCTGCGCGAACTGGGTGTCGCCGCCGTCGGCGTCCAGCAGGTTGGCCGGGTTGAAGTCGTTGACGCCATCGATGACGATGGTCTGCGGCACCTGGGCCGCGAGCGCCGCCGGCAAGGCCAGGGCGATCACAACCAGCAGCGCGGCGCGGGCCGGGGTTCGAGTCGTGCGCATGGACATCCTCCTCATTTCACCAGGGTGAGCGTCCGGGTCGCGACCCGGCCGCCGTGAACGAGCTTGCAGACGTAGGTGCCGGCGGCCAACACGCGGCCGTCGAGGCCGACGCCGCGCCACGCCACCGCGTGGGAACCGGGGGCCAGCGGACCGTCGACCAGCACGGCCACGCGTTCCCCCTTCAGGTTGAAGACAGCCAGGTTGACGGGCGCCGCCTCGTCGCCGGGCAACTCGAAACGGATCTCGGTCCGGGGATTGAAGGGGTTGGGATAGGGCGGCGACAACGCCAGAACCGCCGGCGCCGGCGGGGTCGCGGTCGCCGACCAGGCGTCGGGCCGCCCGTCCCCGTCGTCGTCGACGGTGAAGGTCCAGACGGTGTCGATCGTCGGCAGGGCGGCCGCCGCGTTGCTGGGCGCCGAGTCGCCCCCGAGCACACCGCCGGGCTCGGGGTCCCAGCAGAGCGACGCCACCACCGAGAGCGTGGCGCCGGCGGGCACCCGCCCGGCGCCCAGCCCGAACAGGGTGTCCCAGGGAATGGCGAGCTCGCTGCCGCCGAGGTCGCCGTTCAAGTGCTGGGAATCGAAAGCCGAGACGATCTCGCCGGTGAGGTCGGCGGTCGTCGTCGGCGAGAGGATCCTCCAGAAGGAGTCGGAGTCCCAGACGGACTGGTGCTGGTAGCAGCCGTACTGGTAGTCGGCGCGGAAGCCGGGGGCCGTGAAGATCGCGCCGCGCTCCCAGACGTCGATCGCCGCGAGGTTGATCTGGCCCGCCGGCCCTCCGGGATCGGTGTCCAGGTACAGGAGCCAGGAGTTGCCGCTGACCCGGCCGTCGACGGCCAGGTAGAGGTAGGCGTCGTCCCAGCTGGCGTGCAGGCCGTCGATCTCGTTGCTGGAGGACCACGACGAGTCGTTCGGGTCCGACAACTCCAGGTACCCGTCCCACTCGCCCGCCTCGAGGCGCCCGTCGACGGCCACCAGCGTCGGGGCGCGCACCGCGACCGTGACGTCGTCGGCCGCGGTCACCGGCGCGTTGCCGGCGCCGCCGGGGTCGCGCACCGAGTCCGCCGTCAGCAGCAGCCGCAGGTCGGCGGGGTCCAGGGCCGACAGCGCCGCGCCGTCGGCGGCGTCCAGCTGCAGGGTGAGCGCGTCGCCCGCGAGGGTCTCGACCACGGTGGTCGCGGCGCCCAACGTGAGTTCGGCCGTGCCGTCGGCGTCCGCGTCGATGCCGAATCCCGTCGGGTCCAGCGTGGCCGGGGCGGCCGCCTGGTCGAACGAGACCGCCAGCCGGCGCGACGTCGGGTAGTAGTCCGCCGCCACGGGCAGTGGGCCCAGGTCGTCGGTCAGGGTCGTCGCCAGCGCGCGCAACTCAGCGATCTCGCCGCCGGCGCCGGGCGCGCTCGTCACGCCGGCGAACAGCCGCACCGCGAAGGCTCCCGCACCCTTGATCTCGTCGCCCTTCATGAGCGTGCCCGCGAACTCGCCCTGATGGGACGCGCCGGCCGTGCCCAGCACCCAGGCCGCCGTCACGCCGGTCCAGGGGTTGCGCTGGCCCATGTAGGCGGCGTCGGCGACCCAGACCCGGTCCATCTGCGCGTTCCAGATCAGATCGACCAGGGACGGCGAAAAGCCGCTGCGGATCCAGTGGGTGCCCGCACCCACGCGGTAGACGGCCTCCAGGAAGCTGTCGCCCTCGGTCAGGCTGATCTCCTTGGACGTCTCCCCGCGCACCGCCCGCAGCGTCACCGTCGGGCCCGCGCCCTGGACGACCTGCAGGTCGTAGGTCTCGTGCTGGTGGTCCGGGCTCACGTCGCTGAAGGCGCCGACGTGGTTGGCGTCGTTGTAGTCGGCCTCGCCGTTCCACGAGGCGTTGTCGCAGCCGATGGCCGTGTCGCCGAGACCCGGCCCCTTGACGAAGAGGTTGACCAGGCGGCCGCCGGCGGCTTCGAAGACCGCGAACAGGTGGTCGTTGTGCAGGACGACCTCGTCGTGGCCGTCGTTGTCGAGGTCGACCGCGTAGGCGGCCGTCGTCTGGAGGTACAGGCCCGCGGCCCAGCGCGAGGCCTCGGCGTAGATCATCGCCTGCTTCACGTGCGCGGAGTAGTTGTGCTCCCAGCCGGGGATCGGCCCCACGAGGCCCTCGTGCCAGGCCGTCTCGTAGAGGTTGGTCATCAGCACGTACCAGCCGGCCTGCGAGATGTGGTTGTCCGGAGCGGCCATCAGCGCGTTGTAGGCGTCGTTCCACAGGGCGCCGTAGTTCTTGCAGTTGCCGCCCGCGCCGGCGCAGGCGCCGCCGCCGTCGCCGCCGTTGGCCCAGGGCACCCAGCCGGCCCAGTGGCCGTACCAACCGTTGTCGCCGCCGCCGTAGCCGCCGGTGCCGCCGATCTCGTTGTAGGTGCCGGGCACGGGCGAGAAGGTGTCGCCGTTGAAGTTCGGGTTGCTCAGGGCGTCGGCCAGCTTCCAGGTGGCGAGCCAGGCGCTCTCCTGGCTGCACTTGTTGACGAACCAGTCGTAGGTCTCCTTGGCGTTCGGGGTGGCCGAGGCCCAGCCGCCCATCTCGGCGATCGCCTCCCAGTCCTCGCCCGCGGTCGCGAGGCGGTACTCGCCGACACCCGACGCTGCCAGACCCGCCAGGATGTCCAGGGAACCCTGGCCGTTGCCGCCAACGATGTTGCCGGTGAAGCTGCGGTCGCGCGGAATCAGGCGCAGGCCGTTGGCCGCCAGGAAGTGGATCCGGTGGTTGTCGTGGCCCTGCAGGTGGACGTCGTCGTCCAGGATGACGCCCCAGACGCCGTGCGGCTGGAAATCGTCGCCGAGCCAGTCGTTGACGCCGCTGGACGGGTAGCCCGAGGTGTTGAGCCAGACGCGCTCGGGGATCCAGGCGACGCGCGGCTCGTAGCCGTAGCGCGTGGCGACCATGTCGGTCTCGATCGAGACCGCCCAGTCGTTCATCTCGTCGCGGACGAAGGGCATGATGTGCTGCGCGTAGGCGGAGGTGAGCATGCCGGCCCAGCCCGCGGCTGCGCCGTCGGCGAGCCAGGCGTTGAAGTCCTGCGGGTCGCCGCTGTTGTGGGCCCACTCGGCGGCGGTCTGCAGCGGGCCCGAGAGGTGGAAGTTGCCGGGCACGCCGGTCGCCTGGTGCACCTGGAGCGCCTCGTCGAAACCGCTGCCCTCGAGGTCGGCGCTGCGGCCGTGGAAGACGTCGCTGTAGCCGAGGCCCTGGTTGCCGTGCAGCACCAGGGCGCAGTTGGCGGCGTAGAGCTTGTCGGGAGGATCGTGGACGACGACCTCCTCGCCCGCCAGGGTGCTGACCGTCATCGTCAAGGGGCCCGCCGCGAGGTCCGCCGGCAGGTCCAGCCAGACCGCGTCGGGATCGCCCGCCCGCCTGCCGGCCCCCGCCGCGACGTAGGCACCGCCGGAGATTTCGAGCCGATCCTCGAACAGGACCCTCGCCGCGGCGCCGGCGGTGGCGACGGTCACCTTCAACGGCACGGCGGCGGGGCCCGCTGTCAGTTCGCTGCCGGGGAACAGACCCGCCGGGCGCGCTTCGAGGCTGAGGAAGCTGATGCGCAGCCGGTCGACGCCGTCGCCGCGGTGCCGCGTCACCGCCAGCACGTCGGCGCAGGGAGGCAGGCCGGGCAAGTGCCCCACGCCGTCGACACCCAGGACGGTCACCGTTCCCACCGGAGCGGGAGCCCCGGCGGCCCGGGCGGAGCCGGTCGCCAGGACGCTCGCGGTCCCGATCACCAGGATTCCGACCGTCAACCGGCCTCGGAACAAGCGGCGCATGGCATCCCCCCGGGCGTCGGCTGCACCGGCGCCCGCCACGATCCACGTCAAAAAGGGCGCGTCGGGTCGTTTCGGGGCCGCCCGGCACGCAGGATTCCATAGGAGATTGTATCAAATCTTGTGGGGGTATTGCAAGTGGCATCGGCCGGCGCGGAGCGGATCAGCCCTTCACGCCGCCCAGGGTGAGGCCGGAGATCAGGTACCGGCTGAGCAGCAGGAACAGGACCACGACCGGGATGCAGACCAGGACCGAACCGGCGGCGTAGTTGGCCCACTCGGTCTGGTAGGTGGAGGCCAGCGACTCGAGACCCAGCGGCAGGGTGTGCAGTTCGGCGCTCGGCAACATGACGCGGGCCACGATGAACTCGCTCCAGCCGGTCATGAAGGAGAACAGCGCGGTGATCACCAGGGCCGGCGCGCTCAGCGGCAGCGTGACGCGGCGGAAGGCCTCGAAGCGGCTGGCGCCGTCGATCAGCGCCGCCTCCTCGAGGTCGACGGGGATCGTGTCGTAGTAGCCCTTCATGGTCCACACGCAGAACGGGAGCGCCGTGGCCACGTAGGCGATCACCACCCCGATCAGGGTGTCCACCAGCTGGACCTTGCGCATGATCATGTAGAGGGGCAGCAGGAGCATCGTCGCGGGGAACATCTGCGTCACGAGGATCCCCTGCAGGGCGGCGCCGCGCCCGCGGAAGCGCGACCGCGAAAAAGCGTAGCCCGCCAGGCTGGCCAGCGAGACGCCGATCAGCGCCGTGCTCACCGACACCAGCAGGCTGTTGCGCAGCCAGGTCGGGAACGGCTTGTCGAAGAGGATGGCGCGGTAGGCCGCCAGCGTCGCGCCCTGCGGGATCAGCCGCAGGTCCGTGGTGTAGAGCTGGTCGCCGGGCCGCAGCGAGATGTTGACGACCTGCAGGATCGGGTAGACCGAGAACAGCACGAACAACCACACCAGCGCGTGCACCCACACGTGGCTCCAGAGACGGGCCGCCGGACGCGCACGCATCAGAATGCCTCCCGGTCGGCGGCGCGCTGGTAGATCTTCACGATCCCGAACAGGGTCAGGAAGATGAAGACCGAGAAGGCGGCCGCGTAGCCGTAGCGGTAGTAGGTGAAGGCGGCCTTGTAGACGTAGGTCACCAGGATGTGGCTCTTGTCGCCGGGCTCGCCCTGCTTGGTGACCAGCCAGATCACGTTGAGGTTGTTGAAGGTCCAGATCGTGCCCAGCACGATCGCGGGCGTCAGCACCGGCCTGAGCATCGGCAGGGTGATCGCGGTGAAGCGGCGCCAGGCGCCGGCCCCGTCGATGCGGGCCGCCTCGTAGAGTTCTTCGGGGATGCTCTGCAGGCCGCCCAGGGCCACGACCATGATGAACGGGAAGCCGAGCCAGATGTTCGTGATCGTCGCGGCGGCGAAGGCCGTCCACTCGCCGCTCAGCCAGCCCACCGCCCCGAGCCCCAGCTTGCCCAGCAGCAGGTTCACCGAACCGTACTCCAGGTTGAACATGCCGCGCCAGGTCAGGGCTGAGATGTACTGCGGCATGGCCCAGGGCAGGATCAGCAGGGCGCGGTACAGCGGCCGGCCCGGCAAGCGGCGGTTCAGCAGCAGTGCCGCGCCCACCCCGAGGGTCACGTGGAAGACGAGGTTGACACCCGTCCACAGGAACGTCCTGAGAAAGACGCGCAGGAATTCCGGCTCGCGCACGAGCTTGGCGTAGTTGGTCAGTCCGTTGAACGCCGGGTCGCGGAAGTGGAACATGTTCCAGTTGGTGAACGACATCCCGACGTTGTAGAAGAACGGGTACGCCACGACCAGCAGCAGCACCGCGGCGGTGGGCGCCAGGAACCAGAGAGCCATCCGGCCGCCCCGGGATTCGAGGTCCACGCGTCGGCGCCCACCGTTCATTCCCGCATCTCCGCGATCAGGCGCACGGCCCGCTCCTGCATGCGGGCGGCGGCCGCCTCCGGCGTCAGCTCGCCGCTGAGGCAGGCCTGGTAGGCGGGGCGCATGGCGTCCCAGATGGCCCGCATCTCGCTGACGATGGGCATGATGCGCCCGTGGTCGACCTGGCGACGCGAGGCGGCCAGCAGCGGGTCGGCCACGAGTTGGGGGTCGGCGCGCACTTCGATGTCGCCGGGCAACACCGCCAGTTCGCGCGCCAGATCCGTCTGCACCTCGGGCGAGGTCAACCAGCGCAGCAGAGCCAGGGTGGCCGGCAGGCTCTTGGGGTGCGTGTAGCGGTTCACCGAGTAGCACTTGGCCGCGGTCATCGGCGAGGGCCACAGCCCGGTGGCGGGGATACGCGGCAGCAGGCCCAGTTCGATGTCCACGCCGGCCTGCCGGTAGCCGTCCCACGACCAGGGTCCGTTGACGATGTAGGCGGCGCGCCCCTCCTTGAACAACGTGTCGGCCAGCTGGTAGTCGCACTCGCGCGGCATCACGCCGGCTTCCACTAGGCCCTTGAGGAAGGTCAGGGCGTCGATCATGCCCTGGGAGTCGAGGGTCGGGTTCGCCTGCGCGTCCATCACCCAGCCGCCGAAGCCGCCCAACCACGGCACCAGGAAGAAGGGCTCGATGCGGTCGAAGACCACGCCGTAGATCTCGGGCTTGCCGTCGCCGTCGCGGTCGACGGTGAGCCGGCGCAGCTGCGCGACCCAGGCGTCGGCGTCCTCCGGGATCGCGTCCACGTGCGCGCGGTTGGCCACCAGGGTGAGGTGGTTGCCGACCTGGTCGGGCAGGCCCCAGACGTGCCCCTCGAGGGTCGGCAGGCCGGAGGGGTCGAAGCGCGCCAGCACCTCGGGCGGCAGCAGCTCGTCCAGCGGCAGGATCAGGTCCATGATCACGAAGGGACCGACCTGGTCCGAGGGGCCGTAGACCAGGTTGGGTCCGCCCATGGCCATGGCTGCGGTCTGGAACTGGGTGCGCAGGTCCTCGGTGTTGTAGTTGGCGCGGGAGATGCGGATGTCGGCGTACTCGGGGTGGGCGGCCTGGAACTCGCCGATGTGCCGCTCGAGCAGGGTGCGCTCGCGGGGATCCATCTGCTCCCAGATGACGACCTGGTCGGCGCGGTCGACCCGACCGCAGCCGCCGGCGGTCGCCAGCAGCGACAGGCAGGCGACGAACGGCGCAATGCGGTGGGGGCACGGGCGGTTCATGGTCCGATGAGGCTACCCGCCCGAATGGTCCCGTGCAATCGGAATGTGGTGGCGGCGCGACCGCCGCGCCCCGTATAATGCCGGCTCCCGGAACGCGACCACGTCCACCGACCGGAGCGGGGCGATCCCATGCGAGCCAGCCAACTCCTGCGAACCCGCGCGGCCCTGGCCGCGTTGCTCGTCCTGCTGGGCGCCGCGGGCGCCGCGGCCGAACCCTTCCACACGCCGACCGTCAACGGCCTCATCGCCGGCGACGGCGTCGACTGGGAGACGCCCGACCGCGTGCTCGACGACTTCGACGACGACGGCAACCAGCGCTCGGGCAACACCCGTCACCTGTGGCTCACCTGGGACCAGAACAATCTCTACCTCGGCCTGAACTACCAGGCGCTGGACCGCACGGTCGTGGTCTACCTCGACGCGGGGCTGGGCACGGGACCCACCGACGCGTCGCTGCTCGACCAGTTCCCCCGCGCCCTCGTGCTGCCCGCGGGTCGGCACATCGACCTGCTGCTCGCGCAGCACCACACCGGGTTCACCAACCTCGGCACGCTGCAGGCCTGGCGCGTCACCGACGCAACCGGCGCGCTGACCGAGATCACCACCTCGACGCAGAACGCCCAGACCTACGGCGTGGACAACACCTTCCCCGGCGCCAGCATCTTCTGGTTCCGCAACGAGATCGCCATCCCCTGGAGCGTGGTCTACCCCGACGGCCCACCCGCACACGCGGTGCTGCGCGCCGCCGTGGCCGTCACCCCCGGCGCCGACGGCGCCGGCGCCGACGACCTCATGCCCGGGCTCGGCCGGCTCGAAGGCGTCGCGGGTCCGATCCGGATCGCCCAGATGCACGCCTCGATCCTCGATCAGGACGGCGACGGCGAGGTCGACCCCCTCGACGCCGGCGCCAGCGGCACGGTCACCCTGCAGCAGGATCCGGGCAACGCGGCGATCACCGCGACGGCCACGCTGACCGACTGGAGCGGCGCGCCGCTCGGCGGTCCGATCGCCGCGGTCCGCACCGCCGCCGGCGCCCACGACTACCGTCTCGGCCGCTTGGCCGCCGGCACCTACACGCTGCAGTTCTCGGCGCCGGGCTACTTCCCCAACACGATCGAGGTCACGGTAGCGGCCGGACAGGAGCTGACCGGCGCCAACGTCACGCTGGAGAAGGCGACCACGATCACCGGCACGCTCGCGCTCGAGTTGGCCGGCTCGCGCGGCGGTTTCGTGTTCCGGGCCCCGGACGGCGCGGTCCTGGCGGAGCAGCCGCTGCTGCTGCCCAACCAGTTCCCGTACCACTTCACGTTCTACGTGCAGGAGAGCGGCGACTACGAGCTGGAAGCCTTCGCCGCCAACCACCTGCGCCGGACCTTCACCATCCCCGTGGTCGCGGGCGTCGATGTCGCGAACCTCGTCCTGCAGCTGCCGCGGGCGCCCCTGATCGCCGGCGCCGCCTCGTTCGCCAGCGGCCCCGGCGCGGCCGGCACCGTGACGATCGGCAACGCGGCCGGCGACACCGTCCTGGCGACCACGGTGATCGGACCCGGCGCGACCGCGTTCTCGTACTACGCGCCGCGGCTCGGGGCCTTGACCCTGCGAGCCACCGCCGGCACCTACGCCCCCGTCGTGCTGAACGTCAACGTCGTCGCGGGCCAGGACCTGAACGGGCTCGCGCTGCCGCTACACCGCCTGCCGCAGCTCGCCGGCTCGATCGGCTTCGCCGACGGGCCCGGACACGCAGGCCGGCTGATCCTCTCCGGCGGCGCCGCCGATCCCGACACGCTGGACTTCCCCGCGGACGGCGGCACGTTCGCCGAAGGCTCCGGCGAGCTGGCGCCCTTCTTCGTGCCCGCCGGGAGCTACCTGCTCACGGCCGAGGCCGACGGCTACGTTCCGCAGACCCGCGAACTGGCCGTGGCCGACGCGCCCGACCAGACAGTGGACGCGGGCGTGTTCTCGCTGCTGGCGGTGCGGGCCGACCGCCTGCGCCTGCTGGACGACCAGGGCCTGCCGACGGTGAGCGTGTCGGCCACGGTCTCGGTCCCCGCGGACGGCTTCTACTCCTACGCGCCGCTGCGGCTCGAGGCGGTCGACGCCGCAGGGCGGCGCGACCTGTTTGACCTCGACGCCAAGCTGGCGGACCTACCCCTGACCGCGCGCAAGCTCGACGACGTGTCGCCGCCGAGCGGGGCCGCGCGCTTCCTCGCGAGCGAGGACTTCGCGGACGTCGTCACCACCGCCAGCGCCGACAGCGGCCTGATCCGGCTCTGGATCGCCGACGACGCGGTCGAAGTGCTGCGCCTCTACGTTGGACCCGACGTTCCCGACCACCTCAAGCAGGGACCCGAGTCCCCCACGGCCCGCTTCATGGTCGGCTTCAACGACCCCCGCCCGGCCGTCGTCGTGCTCGCGGCCGAACGCGACACGCTGCGCACCGACGGCCAGGACGCCGTGCTGGTCTCGGCCCAGCTCTACGACTCCGCCGGCAACGCGAGCCTCCTGCCCGATATCGCGGTCACCTTCTCCGTCGCCCCGTCCTCGACCGGCGAGGGCGCCTTCACCGTCCCCACGGTGACCACCAACGCCGACGGCTTCGCCGTGGCCGAGCTGACCGCCACCGGCACCGGCGTGCTGCAGATCGACGCGTCCGTGTCCATCGACGGCGCGGTCCTGGAAGTCCGCACCGGTGGGCCGGACGGGCCCGTCGGCCGCCTGCCGGTGACCGTCATCCCCGGGGTCACGGTCTCCTGGCGGATCGCCGCCGCGGCGGGCACCGCCGGCATCGCCTTGCCGGCGACCATCGTCGCGCAGCTGGTCGACGCCTACGGCAACCCCACCGCGGACGCGGGCGTGCCGCTGACGTTCGTCGCGGCGCCCGCGACGCTCGGCTCGTTCACCGTCCCGGCGACCCAGAGCGGCGCCGACGGCCGGGCCACGGCCGTCTTCCAGCCCGCCGGCCTGGCCGGTGTGGTGACCCTCGACGCCGTCTCGTCCGCGTATCCCGTGGAGCCGGTCCTGCTGCAACTGCGCGACGTGGCCGTCGAGACCGACCCCGACTGGCAGAACGAGCCCGCAGACCACAACAGCTTCGACACGATCGACCTGACCGCCGTCGTGCTGGACAACACGCCCGACACGTTGCTGCTGGAGATCCCCTTCACCACCGACTGGGCCGGCGTCCAGCTGCACGTGCTGCTGGAGACCAACGCCGACGCGGGCGGCGCCGCGAGCGACCCCTTCGTCATGCCCGTCAACTACGGCCACGCGCTGCGGCCCGACTACGCCCTGACCTCGAAGTATTCCGCCAACGACTACGGCGACTTCCGCAAGGCGTCCGGCGCGGGCTGGCAGTTCTGGAGCACCGCGACGGCGACCTTCGAAGACTCCCCCGGCACGAACAACATCCAGGACAGCTGGGTCGAGATCACGGCCGACGCGGTCCGCATCGCCATCCCGTTCGCGGCCCTCGGGGGCGCGCCCGATTCGCTGCGCTGCGAGGTCTACGCCACGCAGGAGGACGGGGGCCAGAAGCGCTCGGCCTTCGACTCGGTCCCGCCCGACGCCACCCTCGACCTGGACTTCGACTACCTCGACCCGCAGACGGGCGACTGGGAGTCGACGGTGCTGCCGACCACGCTCGCCAACTGGGGCCGCACCTACCGGATCAAGACCGACTTCCCGACGCCGCCGGCGGTGACCGAAGCCGCCGCCGCGCCCGTCGAACTGACGGCCGGCACGCCCTACGTCCTGACCGCCCGGGTCCTGGACGCGGGCGACGGCGTCGGCGACGTGCTGGCCGACCTCTCGTCGACGGCGGGCGCCGCGCTGGCGCGGATGCACGACGACGGCGAGACGGCCCACGGCGACGCCTTCGCGGGCGACGGCGTCTTCAGCCTGCGCGCGTTGGTGCCCCTGGGCAGCCCCGGCGGCGAGCAACCGCTGGTGGTCCTGGCCTACGACGCCGCCAACCGCGTCGCCGCGCGCGACACGGCGCTGGTGCAGGTCGCCGCGCAGGTCGAGATCCTCCGCAGCACCACCGACGCCGAGGGCGACGACCACGGCCCGAACCAGCCGAGCGAGGCCCTCAAGTACTACACCTACCCGACCAACGCCGTCTTCGTGCCGAACGCCTTCGACCTGCGCTCGCTGAACGTGTACGAGACCACGGCCGTGGTGGCCGGCCGGCCGGTCGTCATGCTGGCCTTCGAGATCGGCGTCGGCGACTTCCCCAACCCCGCCGATCCCGGCATGGCCGACTGGAACCCCACCTACGGCGAGATGAACATCCAGAAACTGGACCTGCTGATCGACAGCGCGCCGGGCGGGGCGACCACCGGCCTGCCCAACCGCCGCCTGGACCTGCAGCCCTGGAACGCCTGGGAGTACGCCGTGATCATGGACGGCTGGTACAAGGCGCTGGTCCCTTCGTTGGGCCTGAACTCGCTGGACGCCTGGCGCGAGAACGCCCTGCGCAACGACGTCGACATGCAGTTCTCCGGGGACTTCGACCGCAACACGATCACCGCCCTGGTCTCCAAGGCGGCCCTGGGCAACCCGACCGCCGACGACGTGCGCAACTGGAACATCGCCGTGCTGATCTCGAGCCACGACTTCGGCGGCGAAGAGGTCCTGGGCGGCGTGCGCTGGGTCAACGAGGCGCGCAGCGAGTGGAACTTCGGCGGCGGCCACTACACCGACCGCGACGCCAACGTCATGGATCTGCTGCTCTCTCCGGGCGCCGGCCGCAGCGCCGGCCTGCCCCAGGAGCAGATCCTGGACTACGACCGGCCCGAAGCGCGCGACCGCCTGGCGCAGGGCCTGGCCGCCTGCGCCCTGGAGATCTCCGCTTTCGAGGACACCGGCCCGCCGGTGATCCGCATCGTCAAGGACTACGGTGAGGTCGTGCGCCGCACGCCGCTGCGCGACGCGCCGATCGCCTTCACCCTGGAGATCAGCGACGACTACGCCGTCGACCACGCAACCTTCCGCTACCGGCCCAGCAGCGCCGCCGGCGCCTGGTCGGCGGAATCGCCCATGGGCTACGTGGGCAACGACCTCTGGAGCGTCGACATCCCCGCCGCGTGGCTGGACGAGAACCTGGTGCGCTCCCCCGTCGACGGCACGCGCTACCTGGAGTTCCAGGTCGAGGCCGTCGACGCCAGCGCCGAGCACAAGACCACCGTCTCGCCGGTGACCACCATGCAGATCGAGGAGACGGCCGAGAGCCTGCGACTGACCGCAGCCATGGTTGCGGGCGAAGTGCGGCTGCGCCAAGTGGAGGGCTCGACGCTGGTCCTGGACGACGCCCTGCGCGGCCGGCTGGTCGAGTACTACCGCGACTGGACAGGCTCGACCCTGACGGCCGACAGCCTGGCGATCGTGCTGGAACTCGGTTGGGATCTGCGCCGGGTCCCGGACAGCGTGCGCAGCGCCCCCGCCGCCACGGACGCCCGTCCACTGGGGGTGACCCGCGAGGTGCGGCTGGACCTCGCCGCGACGTCGAGTCGCCTGGTGCCGCTCGATGACCGCCTCCCGGGTCCACTGTCGCTCACGCTGCACTACATGCAGTCGGACCTGCCGCCCGGCGCCGACGAGGACCAGGTCGCGGTCTTCGAGTACCACGCCGCGGCGAACCGCTGGGTCCTGGTCGGCGGCAACGTCAATCCCGACGGCAACGAGGTCACCATCAACACCGACCACGCCGGGACCTACGGCCTGTTCTGGGCCCGCGACCTCGGCTACGACACGGGTGAGGTCGTCTCCGGCGTCACGATCTCGCCGAACCCGTTCTCCCCCAACGGCGACGGGCTCTACGACCAGACCACGATCAGCTTCTACCTCGACCGCGAGGCTTCGATCACGCTCGAGGTCTACAACATCGACGGCAAGCTCAAGGCGCGGCTGCAGGAGACCGTCTCCTACACCGGCGACGACGACGCCCAGGGCCGACCTCGCCGCATCGCCGGCTTGATCTGGGACGGCACCGACGGGAACGGCGACCTCGTCCCTTACGGCGTGTACGTGCTGCGCCTGCTGGCCACCTACCAGGTGGGCGGCGGCAACCGCACGATCGGCAGCAACCATCCCGTGGCGGTGATCCGATGACAAGAACCACGACGAGGCGGGTCCTGCTCGCCCTCCTGCTGGTGCTCGGCGCCGCCCAGTCGGCCCGGGCCGACTTCCGCCACGCCCGTCTGGGTGCGCGGCCGCGGGCCCTGGGCTCGGCCTTCACGGCGTTGAGCGACGACCCCAACGCCGTGTTCTGGAACCCCGCCGGCCTGTCGCGCGACGACCGGCTCTCGCTCACGCTCAGCCGGGCCTGGCAATACTCGGCGGAAGGCCTGGGCACCGACGACCTGATCGTGACCTCGCCCGACCTGTGCGGTCTGCGGGTGGGCCTGGGCGTCATCCGCGTAGGCATCGAGGACCTGCTGTACGAGGACACCTACGCCCTGGCCGGCGCCGTGCGCGCACCGTGGCTGGAGGGGCTCTCGCTCGGGGTGACGGGCAAGGTCTTCCGCCTGGAGGCGCCCGGCTACGAGAGCTACGGCGACCCCGCCTACAACGGCGGCGACATGGGCTTCGCCGTGGACCTGGGCTTCCTCTACGACAGCGGCCGGGCCTGGACCCTGGGCGGCGTGGTGCAGAACCTGAACGAGCCCTACCTGCAGCTGCTGGAGACGACCGTGGACCCCGATCCGGTGTTCAGCACCTTCGCCGTGGGCGGCAGCTACCTCTTCCGCGAGACACTGCGGGTCAGCGGCGACGTGCGCAGCCGCGAGGGCGGCTTCGGCGACACGACGCTGCACGGCGGCGCCGAGATCTGGTTCTTCGACGCGCTGGCCCTGCGGGCCGGCCTCGCCGCCGGCCAGGTCACGATGGGCTTCGGCCTGCAGGACGTGCGCTGGCAGCTCGACGTGGCCCTGGAATCCTTCGAACGCGTCGGCAACGTGTACATGCTCTCTTTCACGGTGAGGGACTGACGTGAAGTCTAGCTGGCGACGCAGTGCGCTCCTGCTGCTGACCGCGGCCCTGACGGCCGGCTCCGCGGCGACCGCCGCGGCGGCGACGAAGCTCGAGGGGTACTACTCGATCTGGTCCGCCGCCGACCGCACCGACCGCAACTGGCATTTCGGGATGCCCTCCCACTACGCGGAGCTGAAGTTCCTCAACAACGCCAGCGAGGGCGTCGAGAGCTTCGTCAAGCTGCGCGTCAACGCCAACAGCGACGACGACCGCACCTCGTTCGTCGAGTACTACACGCCGCCCTGGATCGCGGCGGAGGGGCACATCAAGTTCCGCAGCAAGGCCACCGAGACGATCCTGTTCTCGCGCCAGAACCACTTCTGGATCAACGACGAGCCCCTGTTCAACCTCGTCAGCGACGGCAAGCTGAAGAACGACAGCTACGGTCCGCAGTCCCAGGGCGTGCGCTTCGAGCTTTTCAACCACCGGCTGCCCGGGCTGGGCACGTGGGGCGCCGTCGCCATCTACAGCGACGACGGCGGCACCCACAACTGGGGGCAGGGCGACGTGCGCGACGGCGTCGACTCCTGGATCGTGCGCGTGCGCAACCGCTCCTGGGGCGACCGCCTGGTGGGCGGCCTGATGTTCCTGCGCAAGGACTGGACCGACACCGGTGCGCCGCTGGCCACGTCGCGGCTCGGCCTGATGAACAACCAGGTCTACGAAGCCGACCTGGCCTTCTTCCCCCACGACCTGGTCGCCGACGGTCTGCACCTCGGCCCGCTGGACCTGGAACAGTCGCGCTGGACACTCGAATACGCGCTGAGCCGCGTGCCCTACCAGGAGCACATCAGCGGCCACCCCACCGATTTGAACCGCCTCTTCGGCGCCGAGGTGCGCGACATCCACGTCGGCAACCTCATCCTGCACGGCTGGTACCACGACGCCGGCGAGAACTTCCGCGACTTCCTCTCCGGGCGCTGGGACGACGAGCGCAAGTACAACCGGATCACCCAGCACGCCGAGGGCATCTTCTTCGTGCCCCGCAAGGCGATCACCGCCAAGGTCGCCTACGACAAGGAGCGGCTGCGGGTCCCGGACGAGATCGGCTTCGGGCTGCGCCCGTCCGAGACCTGGTACGGCGAGGTCTACGTCGAGTTCATCAAGGGGTTCAAGGGCAAGACCATCTACAAGCGCTGGCACGGCTTCGACGCCGATTCCGACGTCAACGCCTACGCCACCTACCCCGACCTGTTCGCCGAGCTGTCGGTCGAGAACTTCCTGGCGAAGATCCGCCTGCAGTTCCGCCTGCACGACTTCGACACCTTCCGCGAGTCGAGCGCCTACGGCTTCGACATGAACGTCAACATCACCGACAAGGTGAAGGGCTACCTGCGCATGCTCGACGCCCGCGACAGCGTCGAATCGCGCCAGACGGCCTTCGCCCAGCTGAAGTACGACCTCGGCTACGGCGCCGAGTTCTACTTCGAGTACGGCGACCCCGGCCAGTCCGACAACATCGTCTGGACGGACTGGTTCATCGGCTTCGTGGATCCGGACGCCAGCCGCACGCCCAACAGCCGGTTGTTCAAGGACCGCCTGGCGATGTCCTTCCGGACCTGGTTCTGACCGACGCCGCGCGGCCCGCGGGCCGCCTGTCCCCGCCGGCGCCGCCGGCGAGACCCGATAGGGAGCAAACGATGCGCAAGCACGATCCGATCCTCCTGGCCGCCGCCCTGCTGCTCGGGACCCTGCTGCTCGCCGCTGCGCCGGCGGCCGCGGCCGTCAAGAGCGTGCCCGTCGGCGTGAAGTTCACCCACCAGGCGCCCGGCGCGGGCAAGGTGAACCTGGCCGGCTCGTTCAACGGCTGGGACGCCCAGCGCCATCCCCTGACCGACGAGGGCGGGGGCGTCTGGTCGATCGTGATGGCGCTCAAACCGGGCAAATACGACTACAAGTTCGTCGTGGACGGGGCCTGGTTCGCCGACGCGGAGAACCCGGACTCCACACCGGACTCCTACGGCGGCACCAACTCGGCGATCCAGGTGGGCGACGACGGCAAGCTGGTCGCCGTGGCCGCCTCCGCGACGAAGGCGGCTCCCGCCACGACGCTCAACCCGAAGCTGACGTACAGCGGCCGCTACCTCGGGCGCTATCTGGCCTGGAAGGACCGCGACGGCGATCCCCGCTTCCGCATGGAGCGCCCCGAGCAGAACGTCGATCTCAACTTCAACACCAAGGTGAGCGACGTCGTCGACGCCTACACCAGGCTGCGCCTGGACAACACGACCAACGTCGTGCTGAACAACATCCACGCCCAGCTCGACGAGGGCGCGATCGACGTCCACCCCGGCCCCTACCGGGTCCTGGGCTACTGGGACATGGAAACCCTGCAACTGGGCGATCCGCTGAGCAGCGGCGGCGATGTCGATCTACCCGGCACGATCCTGGACGACCACCTCAAGGCGGGCAAGGGCACCGCCGGCGTCGTGGTCGCCGGCTCGCCCTTCGGCCTGATGTACGAGGGGTTCTTCGCCGACGTGCACGACGCGAACTACTACAACGACATCAACCTCTACGACAACACCGGCCGCGACATCTTCGGCTCGCGCCTCTCCCACCAGGCGCTGGGCCTGACCTTCGGCGTGCCCTTGTACCTGCAGCGCGAGCTGGTCTGGGTCGAAATGACCAGCCTGCTGGGCCAGCCCGACGGTACCGGCATCGCGGCCCTGGACCGCTACCTGGACCTCACCGGCGACTCCAGCGACTGGTTCGAGCTGGACCGCTTCGACCTGCGCCTGGGCTTCGACCTCACCCGCGAGCTGTCGGACGGCCGCGGCCGCGCGCAGCTGGAGTGGTTGTACGCGGCGGCCGACGAGCGTTTCGTCACCGGCAGCCGCACCGGCTTCAACAACACCAACGGCCCGACCGACATCGACCTCTCCACGCGCGCCCGCCGCATCTGGCACGCCTCACTCGAGCAGACGCTGCGCCCGGGCCGCCGGGTGAACGTCGAGCACACCACCGTGACCGAGAGCGGCGCCCAGCCCGGCGAGGCTTCCACGAACTTCGTGTTCCTCGACCAGGCCAGCGCCAGCAATCGCGTCTACATCGCCTTCGGCCCGGCTCGGCCCGCAATGACGACCGAGTACACCGAGCTGACCTGGACCGAGGAGGCGGAGGACCGCAGCCACCTGCTGTGGGTGCAGCGCTACGCCGTTGCGGCGGACTACGCCGCGGCCGGCCTCGCGGCCCCTGACGGCGGGACGACCGCCGACGCGACGATCTGGTCGGTGGCGACCCGCCATGTCCTAGGCACTCCCGGCGACCGCTACGGGCACTGGGACCTCGAGGGCGCCTGGTCGGACCTGAACGACCACGTGACTCCCGCCCACGGCCACAGCCTGGAGTGGATCCTGCGGGCCGACCGGCAGGTCTCGCGCCGCATGCACGCCTTGTTGAACCTGCGCTGGATCGGCTACCGGCTCGACGGCCTCGCGGGCGGCGACGACGAGTTCTTCGCGCCCTGGCTCGGCCTGCAGTACCAGCCCAGCCCGCGCCTGGACGTGACCTTCTTCTACGGCGTGGACCCGCTGGACTTCGGCATCGACTACGACGGCCGCGAGGTCGGGCGCTGGCGGTACCGCCGGCAGTACGTCCTGGACCACGCGGGCACGACGGAACTGGACGCCGAGCAGTCGCTCGCCGACGTCCAGGCCCTGGGCATCCGCGCCAACATGCGCTTCTAGGAACGGGAGAGTGATGAGCAAGCACCGACGTCCGCGACCGCTGCGCCCGACCGTCCTGCGCCCGATGATCCTGGGCTTGGCCGCCCTGCTGCTGCTCGGCGGCTGCGGCTACATGCGCGTGATCCGCACCCGCGTCCCGCCGCCGAAGCGCCTGGACGACGGCCTGGTCCGTTTCTTTTACGAGGCGCCCCAGGCCAAGCACGTGAACCTGTGCGGCAACTGGGACGAGAACGACTGGTGCAGCACCCGCGGCACCGGCCGCTTCGACCACGAGATCGGCGCCATGCACGACGACGACGGCGACGGCATCTGGGAGATCCAGATCCACCTCGAACCCGGCCGCTACGAGTACAAGTACGCCGTCGACTGGGGCATGCGCTGGGAGCAGGATCCCAGCAACCCGACGGGGCGGGACGACGGGTTCGGTGGGCAGAACTCCATCCTCATCCTCAAGTAGCTCCATCGAGACGAGCGTGACAGGGGACGCGCTCCGGGCACCTCGTGTGCCCGGAGCGCTTGGCCTTCCGGCTCCTCCGCCATCCTGGCTGCGGAGCCTCCAGGACACCCCTGTCACGCTCGTCTCGATGGGGCGCAGGCGGGTATTGCGGGTTGACTCGCGACGGTCTGGGCTATACTGTGCATATGC
>JANOEP010000028.1:0-24222 GCA_031441465.1 bacterium
GGGGGCGTCGCTGTGGTCGATCCCGTGGCGGGACAGGGTGGTACCCTATCGCGCGAAAACGGGGTGGCAACCTATCGGGCGAAAACGGCCTGGTACCCTATGAGGCGAGAACGTGGTCTACTATAGGGCGAAAGATGACAGCCGAGGGCATCCAGAACTTTCGCCTGGACTTCTTCGACGCCTCGGACGCCCCCTTGGGCAGCACGTCGGTCCTGGTGGGCCCGCTCGGGATGTCGGCGCCGATGGTCTACACCTTCGCCAGTCCGGTGTCGGACGTGAAGCGCGTGGACCTGGTCGTGCTCACGCTCAATCCCAACCAGCGGTTGGAGATCCGCGAGGTGGCCTTCAACTCGGAGGACGTCGTGGCGACGCAGTCGGCCACCTGGTCCCAGGTGAAGGCGCTCTTCAGGTAGGTTTCCGAAGCTCGGGTTCAGTAGACCCTCGGCCGGGACACCTCCCGGCCGGGGGCTCTTCGTATCTTGTGCCGTCGAGATTGTGTCCGTCCTTCGGGATGCCCCACCCATGAAAATCTTGCCGTCTCGCCTTGACGGATGGTTCTTTCTGTATCATTATACCTACCGGTAGTGCTTATCTTCCGGTAGGTAGGAGGCTTAACTCATGGAACAGACTCCGATTACCGAAATCGCGGTTCGGGACCGCCTCCTGGAGGCCGCGATCTCGCTCTTCGCCCGCAAGGGGTACCACGCGACCTCGGTGCGGGAGATCGTGGAGGCCGCCGGGGTCACCAAGCCGGTGCTCTACTACTGGTTCCGCAGCAAGGAAGGCGTGTTCCGGCAGCTCATGGATGACGCCGTCGCAGTCCATCGGGGGGTGCTGGAGGAAGTGCGGGCCACCGGCGGCACGGTCTCCGACCGTGTCCAGCTCCTGTGCGAGCGGGTGATGGCGCTGGCGGCCGAGAACGTCGACTTCGTCAGGACCCTGGACTCCGTCTACTACGGGCCGCGCGAGGGCGCGCCGGCCGTCGATTTCGACGAGCTGTACGGCGAATTCGACCGCAACCTCCGCGCCCTCGTCGAGGAGGGCGCTGAGTCGGGCGAGTTCCGCGGCGACGTCGAGGCGATGCACCACGCGCTGCTGGGCGCGTTCCTGATCTGCAAGGCGACGGTCGCCATGGAGGATCATCAGGCGCATGGCTGTCATGCGGCGCCGGGGGCGTTGGACGTACGAGGGGTTGTTTCGGTCGTGTTGAAGGGAATGTGCGTCGGTGGGCGCGAGGTCGAGGAGGAACAGCGATGACGGGCAAGTTGAGTTCGGTTCTCCGGTGTCTGGTCCTGATCGCGGGTGCGGCGGTGATGGCGGGGTGCGGTCGCGAGGGCGACGCCACCGACGTCGGCAAGCCGCCGGTCGCGGTGGAGGTCGCCGAGGCGCGTGCGGACACCCTGGCCGAGTCGGTGGATGTCGTGGGGTCGCTCGCGCCCAAGCGCGAGGCCGACGTGCGGTCGGAAATCTCCGGGACCGTGACCGCCGTCCCGGTCACCGAGTGGGTCGCGGTCCGGCGCGGGGACGTGCTGGCGCGGCTCGATTCGCGCGAGACCGACGCCGCTCTGGCCGCAGCGCGGGCCGACCTGGCCCGAGCGCAGGCGGCCGAGACGCGCGCGGCGCGCGAACTGGAGCGCGGCGAGCGGCTGAAGGCGGCGGGTCTGGCGACCCAGCAGTCGCTGGACGACGCGCACACCGAGCACGAGGCGGCGCAGGCGTCGACCGCTGCGGCCGGCGCGCAGCTCGCCTACGCACAGAGCCGTGCCGACAAGGCCGTGCTGCGCGCTCCCATCGACGGGGTCGTGGCGTACCGGGGCGCCCATGTGGGCGACTACGTGGAGAACATGGGCGCGCCGCCCCTGTTCAGGATCGTGGACAACCGGCTGCTCGACCTGACGGTGACCGTGCCGGCGGCGCGCAGCGCGCAGGTCGCCGTCGGCCAGCGCCTGACCTTCGCCACCGAGGCGCTGCCGGACCGCGTGTTCGTCGGCGTCGTGGCGCACGTCAACCCCGCCTTCGACGAGGCGAGCCGCACGCTCAAGGTCGTCGCCGAGGTGCCCAACGAGGGCGGCGAGCTGCGCGGCGGGCTCTTCGTCAGCGGCAGCATCGAGACGGGCCGGCGCGACGCCGTGCTGATGGTGCCGCGCGAGGCGCTGCTGACCTGGGACGTGGCGTCGGGCAGGGCCGAGGTCTTCGTCGTGAACGGCGAGACGGCGCAGCGGCGGCAGGTGCGCGTGGGGGGGGCGGTCGGCGGCCGGGTCGAGGTCCTGGACGGGCTGGCGGCCGGCGAACGGCTCGTGGTGCGTGGGGCCTTCAACCTGCGGGACGGCGATCGCGTGCGCGTGGTCGCCGGCGGGGAGGCGTGAGCGATGTTCCTCTCCAACCTGTCGATCAAGCGGCCGGTCTTCGCCGCGGTGATGATGCTCGTGCTGGTGACCATGGGCCTGTTCTCCTACCGGCGCCTGGCCATCGACATGTGGCCGGACGTCGAGATCCCCTACGTCACGGTCATCACCGTCTACCCGGGCGCGGCGCCTGGGACCGTCGAGCGTGAGGTCAGCAAGCGCATCGAGGAGGCGGTCAACCCCATCTCCGGCGTCAAGCACGTGGGCTCGGTGTCGCGTGAGGGCGTCTCCACGGTGTGGATCGAGTTCGAGCTGGAGGTCGACGTCGCCGAGGCCGTGCAGGAGGCGCGCGTCAAGGTCAGCGCCATCCGCGACGACCTGCCCGACGACATCGCCGAGCCCGTGGTTGAGAAGATCGACTTCTCGTCGCTGCCGATCGTGTCGCTGGCCGTCCGGTCGCAGACCCTGTCGCCGCGCGAGCTGACCGACCTGGCGGACAAGACCGTGCAGCGCCGCGTGGAGAACCTGCCCGGCGTCGGCAAGGTGGACCTCGTCGGCACCTCGTTCCGCGAGGTCGGGATCGAGGTGCTGCCCCAGCGGTTGGAGGCGTTGGCCCTCGGCGTCGACGACGTGATCGACGGCCTGCGCGCCGAGAACGTCGACGTGCCGGTCGGCCGCGTCAACCGCGGCGGCGCCGAGTACCCCCTGCGGGTCTCCGGCAAGCCGACCGAGGTCGCGCAGTACGCCGACCTCGTGATCGCCGACCTCGACGGCCTGCCGGTCGCCCTGGGCGACGTGGCGCGCGTGGTGGACGGCGTCGAGGAGCGGCGCACGCTGGCCCTGGTGGACGGCGAGCCCGCCGTCGCCCTGGACGTGATCAAGCAGAGCGGCGCCAACACCGTGGCCGTGGTCGAGGCCGTGAAGCGGGAGATCGCGGCGCTGCAGCGGGACCTGCCCGCGGGCACGACCGTCGAGCTGGTGCGCGACGGTTCCACCGCCATCCGCGACTCGGTGCGCGACGTGCAGGAGACCCTGGTCATCGGCGCCCTGCTGACCGTGCTGATCGTCTTCTGCTTCCTCAACTCCTGGCGCTCCACCGTGATCACAGGCCTGACCCTGCCGATCTCGGTGATCTCGTCGTTCATCGTCATGAACTTCGCCGGCATGTCCCTGAACACGATGACGCTCATGGCGCTGTCGCTGTCGATCGGCCTGCTGATCGACGACGCCATCGTCGTGCGCGAGAACATCGTCCGGCACCTCGAGCGGGGGAAGGGCCACCACGACGCCGCCCGCGACGGCACGGCCGAGATCGGCATGGCCGTGCTCGCCACCACGCTGTCGATCATCGCGGTCTTCGTGCCGGTGGCGTTCATGAAGGGCATCGTCGGCCGCTTCTTCCGCGATTTCGGCATCACGGTGGCCTTCGCGGTGATGGTCTCGCTCTTCGTCTCGTTCACGCTCGATCCGATGCTCTCGTCGCGCTGGGTCGACCCCGACGTGGCGCGCACCGGCCGCCGGCACCTCGTGGCGCGCGTCCTGGACCGCTTCAACGCCTGGTTCGACCGCATGGCGGACCGTTACCGCGGCATGATCGGCTGGGCGCTCGACCACCGCCGCACGGTCGTCGCCCTGGCGGTGGCGACCTTCGTGGGCGGCCTGGCCGTGATGGGCCTGCTGCGCTCGGAGTTCATGCCCGGCTACGACCAGGGCGAGTTCCGCATCGGCTTCCTCGCCGCGCCCGACGCTTCGCTCGCCGAGACCGAGTCGCGGCTGCGAGCCGTGCTGCAGGTGCTCGAGGACGTCCCGGAGATCGAGCGGACCTACGGCACCGTCGGCGCCGGCGACGACGGCACCGTCCGCGACGGCGGCGTGTTCGCGAAGCTGGTCGAGCGCGGGAAACGCGACCGCTCGCAGGAGGAGATCGTGCGCGATGTGCGGCTCAGGCTGCAGGCGGTCCCGGGCATCGTGCCGTCGATCACGGGCGTCGAGATGATGAACCAGCAGAAGCCCCTGCAGATCGGCATCCGGGGCGAGGATCTCGGCCTGCTCAAGCAGTACGCGGCGCAGCTGAAGGACGCCCTGTACGGCGTCCCGGGCATCGTGGACCTCGAGTCGTCCCTGGAGACCGACTCGCCGGAGTACCGGCTCGTTGTCGACCGCAACCGCGCCGCGGACGTGGGGCTGGGCTCCGGCGACATCGTCCAGGCGGTCTCGGTCCTGGTCGGCGGCCAGGCCGTGACCACCTTCGAGGAGAGCGACGGCGACGCCGTGCCGGTGCGGGTGCGCCTGCCGGTGGCCCTGCGCGGCGACGTCGCGCAGGTCGAGGCGCTGCGGCTCTCGACGGAGGACGGCGGTCTGGTGCCGCTCGGCGATCTGATGCGCCACGAGGTCAGTTCCACACCGTCGCAGATCGTGCGCCAGGACCTCTCGCGCGAAGTGACGGTCTCGGCGGGACTCGACGGCCTGCCCCTGGGCACGGCGGCGACCGTCGCGCGCGACGCCGCCGCCGGACTGCAGATGGCGCCGGGATACCGGGTCGTGCTGTCGGGCGACGCCGAGCACATGGAGGAGTCGTTCGGCTACATGGGCGAGGCGCTGCTGCTGGCGGTGATCATGGTCTACCTGATCCTGGCGGCGCAGTTCGAGTCGTTCGTCGACCCGCTGTCGATCATGCTCTCGCTGCCACTGGCCCTGGTCGGCATGGCGGCCACGCTGCTGCTGACGGGCGACTTCCTGAGCATCATCTCGCTGATCGGCCTGATCATGCTGATGGGCCTGGTGACCAAGAACGCGATCCTGCTGGTGGACTACACCAAGACGCTGCGCGACCGCGGTCTGGAACGCCGCGCGGCCCTGATCGAGGCCGGCCGCACGCGCCTGCGCCCGATCATGATGACGACCCTGGCGATGATCTTCGGCATGCTGCCCACCGCGCTGGCGCTGGGCGCGGGCGCCGAGATGCGCGCGCCGATGGGCCGCGCCGTGATCGGCGGCCTGATCACCTCGACCCTGCTGACGCTGATCGTGGTGCCCGTCGTCTACTCGCTGCTGGACGACCTGGTCGCGCGCCGGCGCCGCAAGTCGGCGCCGCGCGCGGCGACGTCCCCCGCGGCGACCGGCGCCGTCCTGCTGCTGATCCTGCTGGCGGTGTCCGCGCTGGTGCCGGGTGCGGTCCGGGCCCAGGGCGCCGCGACCGCCGATACGCTGGTCCTCGACCTGCCCGCGGCCCAGAGGATGGCGCGCGAGCGCAGCCGCGACGTGACGCGGGCGCGCGAGTACCAGGCCTGGGTGCACGGGAAGTACGTCGAGGAGCGCGCGGGCGCGCTGCCGGAACTCGAGCTCGGCGCCGGAGCGTCGCGCCAGCGCGACGAGAGCCAGACGGCCCTGACGGGCGGTCTGTTCCCGCCCCAGCAGGACGTGTTCTACGGCCAGGCGGCCCTATCCCAGGCGATCTTCACCTGGGGTCAGGTCGGTGCGGCCGTCCACGCGGCGAAGGAAGGGATGGCGCAGGCCGACGACCGGCTCGACGGCGCGCGGCAGGACGCCGTCATGTCGGCGACGGAGGCCTACTGCGACCTCCTGCTGGCGCGCGAACTGGCGGCGCTCGCCGCGCGCAACCTCGTCCTGAAGCAGAGCCATTTCGAGCAGGCGCAGCGCAAGTACGACGAGGGGACGGCCACGGACTACGAGGTCCTGGCCGCCCGCGTGGCGGTGCAGAACGCCCGCCCCGACGCCATCCGCACCGCCAACCTGATCCGCACCGCCCGCGAGCGGCTGCGCTTCGTGCTAGCGTGCGATCGCGAGGTAGACGTCGTCGGCGAACTGGCCCCCGGAGACACCCTGTCGCCGCCGCCGGACTACGCGACGGCGCTCGCCACGGCGCTCGCCCGGCGTCCCGATCTGGCGGCGGCCGCCCACCAGCGCGCCATCCAGCACGACCTGGTGAAAATCTACAGTGCGGCGGACAAGCCGCGCGTGGACCTCGCGGCGGCCTGGGGTCAGCGCCGGTACGAGATCGAAGGCCTGGCCGTGGACGGCCCCTACTGGAGCGCGGGCTTGACCATGTCGTTCCCCATCTTCGACGGGCTGCGCACGCGCGGCCGGGTCGCCCAGGCCCGCAGCGATCTGCGGATCTCCGAGGTCGACGAAGCCCAGCTGCGCGATCGCATCACGCTGGAAGTGCGGACCGCGGTCAACGCCGTGGAGGAGGCGCGCGGGATCGAAGTCGCGCTGGCGGGCACGGCCGGGGAGGCCCGCCGCCTGCTGCGCATGGCCGAGGACGGGTTCACGCTGGGGGTCAAGACCCTGCTGGACGTCGAGGACGCGCAGCTCAACCTGATGAGCGCCGAGGGCAACCTCGCCCGCGCGCGCCGCGACCGCATGGTGGCGGAGGTCGGGCTGGAGCGGGTGCAAGGGAGCTTGGACTGAGGCGCTGGTTCCCGGCAAGCGGGCGGCGGTCGCTCACACGGAGGCGGTGGGTACCGGCACGAACTCCACCAGGAACTCGAGCCGGGGACCGCCCGCGCCGAGTTGCAGGACGTCGCCCGAGCGCAGGGCGGTCGGCCCCACCACCGGGCGGCCGTTGAGCAGGGTCCCGTTGCGGCTGCCGAGGTCCGTGACCAGGAAGCGCCCCGGTTCGGTGTCGGGCTCGATGCGCGCGTGGTAGCGGCCCACGGCGTCGTCGAGCCGGGGAGCGAACCGCACGGCGGCCGAACGGGCGCGGCCGAGGATCAGTTCACGGTGCGCGCCCAGCGGCACCACGTCCACCTGGGCCGAGCGCGAGCCTGTGAGATGGCGAAAGATCACCTGCACGACGCCGACTTCCATGGTGCGCGCCTCCTTCACCAAGGAGAGCGCAAGCGGCGGGTCCCGGGGATCACGGTTTCGTCGCGGGAAGAAGGGCGCGCATCCGCGCCGACCGCTCGCGGGACGCACCGACTTCAGGCGGCTCGACGGTACGACAAAGGGCCGGGCGCCGAGACGCCCGGCCCTCACACGTCATGCCGAGGCCTTACCGAACCACGGTCACCCGCTTGACCTCCTCGTAGCCGCCCCGGGCCTGCAGGCGCACGAAGTAGATCCCGGCGGCGACAGGTCGTCCGTCGTCGCTCTGTCCGTTCCACTGTATCTGGCCGCCGCCGCTCTTCAGCCCGCTGCTCAGCGTGCGGACACGGCGGCCGGCGATGTCGTAGATGGCGACGGTCTCGTTGGCGCTCTTGTCCGCCAGCGCGTAGTCGATGGTCACCCGCCCGCCTGAGCTCGGATTGGGTGAAACCGTCAAGGGACGCACCAGGGGCAGCACGTCTTCGGAATCTTCCGCGTCGGTGATGCTGATCTGCTCGATGGTCACGACCACATCGTTGCCGCGCACGGCGACCCAGGGCATGATGCCGGGTTCGAAGTCGCCGCCCGGCGCGATCGTCAGTTCGCCGACCACGGTGTCGGCGGTCAGCACCACGAAGGTGTCGTCCACGGCCAGCGTGTAACCGGCCAGGAAGTTCAATGACACCTCGCCGGCCACCACGGCGTCGCCCGTGATCTCCAGAACGTCGTAGCCGGAGCCGGGGGTCGTGCCGTCGATGTCGATGGCCAGTGTGCTGCCGGGGCTCTGGGTGTAGTCGCCGTCGATGGTCAGGGTGCCGGGCGCGCCGCCGGGCGAGACGGTGCCGCCGGTGTTGTGGAAGTCGCCCACGACCCGGCCCTCGCCGCCGAAGACGCCGCCCTGCAATTCGACCGTGTCGCCGTAGCCCATGTCGAGGGTGCCGTCGACGGTGGTGGTGCCGGCGGTCTGGATGAAATCGTCGTCGTGGTCGGCCCGTGAGCCGGACTCAACCTCGAAGACGCCCCGCTGCGTGAAGGGCCCCGCCAGTATCTGCAGGCCCCCGGCGCCGGTCACGCTGACCGTGCCCGTGTTCAGGAAGCCGTCGCCGTTGACGTCGAGGATCATCGGCCACAGAGCGTGATCCGCGAGCAGCGTGCCGTGGTTGGTGATGCCGAGCTGGCCGTTGCCCACGTACATGGCGCCTCTGATGGTGTTGTCCTGGTTGATGAGGCGGCTGGAATCGGAGCTGTAGATGATGGCGTAGCGCGATCCCCCGTAGCCGTCGACCACGCCGCCGCCGGTCAGCGTGACGGGGCCGTTGGCCGTATTCAGGTAGGACCAGGTGCTGGTGGAGTCGAGATGGATGGTGTCCTGGTTGGCGATGGTCCCTGCCAGGACAAGGCTGTACCCGTTGCCCACGCGCACGCAGCCCAGGCTGGTCAAGTTGATGAAGCGCGCGCCATAGGTGTCGACCTGGAATTCGCCGCCGGTGGACGTCCGCAACGTGCCGCCCGTGATGGCGGTGGCGCCCAACAACTTGACCGTCGCGTCGTCGACGGCCTCGATCACGCCGCCGGTATTGTCGTAGTCGCCGGCATACAGCTCCATCACGGCGCCGTTCTCGGCGCGCATCAGGGACGTGTTGATCAAGCCGTCGGCGCTCGGGTCGATCATCATCGGCCAAGCAGGGTGGTCCGCGAGCAGCGTCCCGTGGTTGGTGACGCCAATCTGGTTGTTGCCCAGGTACATGGCGCCCCTGATGGTGTTGTCCTGGTTGATGAGGCGGCTGGAGTCGTTGCTGTTGATGATGGCGTAGCGCGATCCTCCGTGGCCACTGACCACGCCGCCGCCGGTCAGCGTGACGGGGCCGTTGGCCATGTTCAGGTAGGCCCAGGTGCTGGTGGAGTCGAGATGGAGGGTGTCCTGGTTGGCGATGGTCCCATCCAGGACGAGGCTGTAGCCGTTGCCCACGCGCACGCGACCCAGGCTGGTCAAGTCGATGAAGCGCGCGGCATAGGTGTTGACCAGGAACTCGCCGCCGGTGGACGTCTGCAACGTGCCGCCCGTGAGGGCGGCGGTGCCCGACAGCAGGACCGTCCCGTCGTCGACGGCCTCGAACACGCCGCCGGTGTTGTCGTAGTCGCCGGCATTCAACTCCATCACGGCGCCGTTCTCGGCGCGGATCAGACCCGAATTGGCCATGCCGTTGATGCTGGGGTCCAGCTGCATATGGTAGAGCGGGTTGTCGGCGATGATGGTCCCCTGGTTGTTGATGGCCATCGAGTTGTAGCCCAGGTACATGGCGCCGCGGATCGTGTTGTCCACGTTGATCAGCGAACCGCCGCCGGAGCCGGAGACCACGTTGTAGATGCTGGTGGTGCCGCCACCGATCAGTTCGCCGCCCCCGGTCAACCTGACCGGTCCGTTCTGGACGGTCAAGGTGGTCCAGGAGGAGAGGGAATTGAGCCTGATGACGCCGCGGTTCTCGATGCCGTGGCGACCCTGGGAGTTCGAGAGCTGCAAGCGGTAGTAGTTGCCGACCTGCACTTCGTCTTCGGCGTCCACGTAGAGCGAATCGATGGTCACGGTGCTCGCGATGAAGGCCGTGATGGGCCCGGGGTGATCCAGGACGGCGACATACCGGTTGGCGCCGTTGTTCGGCACGCCGACCGGCGACCAGTTGGCGGCGGTCTCCCAGGCGCCGCCGCCGGCGCTGTTCCAGTGCGATGTCAAGTCGGCGGCGTTCGCCGTCAGTGACTGGAGCAGGACCGCAGCGGTCAGCAGGACCGCGGATCGTGCCCGATTCGAACTCCGGTGAATCATGATTGACCCCCTGTTGCATTGAAGAATTGGATCCAGATCGTTGGACAGTTCGGTATCCAGAAGGGCGGCCCGGCCACTCACGCGGTGGCAGCAGGCAACGGCACGTACTCCAACAGGAACTCGAGCCGGGGAGCGAAGCGTACGGCGGCCGAACGCGCGCAGCCGTGGATCAGTTCACGGCGCTCGCCCGGCGGCACCACGTCCACGTGGGTCGCGCGCGAGCCCGTGAGATGACAAAAAACGATTTGCAGGGTGCCCGTATCCATGGACCGTACCTCCCACGCCATCAAAGGCGCAAGCGGCCGGCCCCAGGGATCACGGTGTTGTCGCGGGGAGAAGAGCGCGCACCTGCGCCGCCCGGTCGGGACGCGGCCAGGCCTCGTAGAGCGCCACCAGCCGGCGCAGGTTCTGCACCGTGCGGGCGTGCTCCGGCCCCAGGGCTCCGCCGAGGATCGCGTCGGCCTCCAGCAGCAGACCCTCGGCCCGCGGAAAATCGCGGGCCAGCGTGTAGTGCTCGCCGAGCAATCCCTTGGAACTGCCCACGAGCCAGCTGTCGTCTCCCAGGTAGCGTTGTCGCAGCTCGAGGCTCTCCCCGAGGGCGCGCCCGGCCTCGTCGTGCCGGCCCAGGCCGTCCAGGCAGCGCCCCAGCGTCTGCAGGGCCGAGGCGACGGCCTGGTGGCTGTCCGGCAGCGTTCCGCCGCGCAGCGAGAGCAGCTGCCGGCTGAGGTCCGCCGCCAGTTCGTAGCGGCCGCGATCGAATTCGAAGCCGGCGTAGTTCATCAGCGTGGACGCGTAGTCGGGATGCTCGCGTCCCAGCAGGCGTTCGCGCTGCGCCAGGACGTCGGCGTACAGGGCTTCCGCCTCGTCGTACTTCCCCTGCAGATCCAGGGCGGTGGCCAGGCTGTTCTCGATGTTGGTCACTTCGAGGCTCGGCGGCGGGTGGTTGGCCGTCGCGATGGCCAGCGACGCCCGCTGCAGCGACTCGGCGGCCGCCCAGCGCCCCTGGGTGCCCAGAGCCACGGCCAGGTTGTTCAGCGAGCTGCCGACCAGGTCGGAGTTCCCGTCCAGCAGGCGCAGCCGGATGTCCAGCACCTCGCGGTGCGCCCGCGCCGCCGCCGCCGACTCACCGCGCGCATTGGCGATGCTGCCCCGCATCCCGAGCAGCGAGGCGTACAGGGTGTCGGGCCGGGCCGTGAGGGAACGCTCGATGTCCAGGCCGACGCCGATGATCGAATCCGCGAGCGCCAGCTCGCCGCTCGCGAGGTAGGCGTAGGCCACGTGCGTCAAGATCATGACGTACGGGGTGCTGCGGCGCCCCGTCAGCTGTTCCTGCAGGCGTGCAGCCTCGTTCAGGTGCCGCTGCGCCTCGTCGAGCCGGCCGATGGCCGCCTCGCTCTTGCCGATCACCTCTTCCAGACGGGCGCGCACCTCCGGCTCGGCGGCCATCTCCGTCCCGAGCCGCTGCGCGGCCTCGTCGAGCACTTCGGAGACCATGACGTCGCGCCGGCCGCTCGCGGGGCGCACCGACTGCAGCAGGACCTCGAGGAAGCCGCTGATCCGCTCCGCCTGCAGCTGCGCTCGACGCGCGTAGCGCGCCTCGACGCCGGTGGCGATCATCCCGGTCGCCAGCGACAGCACGAGCAGGGCCGTGGCCGCGGTCGCCGCGCGGTTGCGCAGGAGGAACTTGCGCAGACGGTAGCCGACCCAGCCGTGCTGCGCCTGCACCGGCCGGCCCTCGAGCCAGCGCTGCAGGTCGTCCGCGATCGCCGCGACAGAAGGGTAGCGCAACTCCGGCTCGGGCCGCAGCGCCAGCAGCACGATGTGGTCGAGGTCTCCGGACAACCGTCGCCGCAGGCGCGCGACGTTCCGCTCGCCGCACCGCTGCGCCGCCTCCTCGGTGGCCGCTGCGCTGGGCCGCGCAGCCGGCTCCTGGAGGACCGCGCGTTCGAGGGCCGCCACCGACCCGCTGCCGGCGTGCGGGCGGCGTCCGGTCAGCAGCTCGTAGAGCACGGTCCCCAGCGAGTACACGTCGGAGGCCGTGGTGAGGGTCTCGCCGAGGATCTGCTCGGGGCTCGCGTACTCCGGCGTGTAGGCCCGCACGCCGCCGCGCGTCGGCGGCATCTCCTCCTCGACCTGCGGGTCCAGCAGCTTGGCCACTCCGAAGTCGAGCAGCTTCACGTCGCCGTCCTCGGTCACCAGGATGTTCCCCGGCTTGAGGTCGCGATGGATGACGAGGTTGCGGTGGGCGTGCTGCACCGCGGCGCACACCTGCCGGAACAGCGACAGGCGCTGCGGCACCGTCAGCGCGCGGCGGTCACACCACGTGGTGATGGGCTCGCCCTCGACGTATTCCATGACGAGGAACGGCCGGCCGTCGGGGCTGACCCCGCCGTCGAGCAGGGTGGCGATGTTGCGGTGCTGCAGGCGCGCCAGGATCCGGCGCTCGCGCCGGAATCGGGCCAGTGTGGGGGGCTGGCTGAGTTCGAGGCGGACCAGCTTGATCGCCACGCGCCGGTCGTACTGGTCCTCCCGGCGCCGCGCCTCGTAGACCGCCCCCATGCCGCCGAGACCGACGAGACGCACCACGTCGTAGGGGCCGAGGCGCTGGCCGACCAGGGCCGCGGCGTCGCCCGGCGCGGACGCATCGGGCCCGCCGCTGCCGGTGGCCAGGGCCGGCACCGTGCGTTCCGCTTCGCCGATCAGGTCGGCGACCTCGCGGACGAGCCCGGCGTCGCCGGCGGCGTGCGACTCCAGCGCCGCGCGGCGTTCGGCGGGCGGCAGGTCGATCACGGCGTCGAACAGCTCGCGCAGCCGCCGCAGCCGGTCGGTCTCATCCGTCACGGCGGTCCTCCGTCGTCCCGTCGCCCAGTTCCCGGGCCAGCCACGCCTTCGCGAAGCGCCAGTCGCGCTTCACCGTGGCGGTGGAGACCCCGAGCATCGCGGCGACTTCGACGACTTCGAGCCCGAGCAGGAAACGAAACTCCGCAACCTGCGCCCAGCGGGGTTCCGCGGCGGCGAGCCGGGTCAGGGCGCGGTCCAGTTCCAGCGCGTCCAGCGGCGACCGGGCGGGGCCGGCGATCTCGTCGTGCAGCGTGACCTGCAGGCCGGCCCCCCGCTTGACCGCGTTGCGGGCGCGCGCGTGATCGACCAGCACCCTGCGCATCACCAGGGAGACGGCCCGCAGGAACTGCTGGCGATCCTCGATGGACAAGACCTCGTGGTCCAGCAACCGCAACATCGCTTCGTTCACCAGTCCGGCAGGCTCGAGCGTGTGCCCCGACCGCTCGTGGCTCATGTGCCGCCGTGCGATGGCGTGCAGTTCGGCGTAGACGGTCTGCGACAACTGCTCGTGCGCGGTCAGGTCCCCGTCGCGCGCGGCGCGCAACAGGTGGGGGACGCCCGAGGCGGATGATGAATTCGAAAGCATGGATGGCCCCCCGGCATGGCCGCCGGCACGGGAACGCGGCCGCGGCGGACGCGCCGTGGCCGCGCCTCCGGGGGCGCCGCACCATTCTGACAACCGCCTGGCATTATACCACCGCACGGGAGGCCGGTTCAGCGGAATGTGCCCCGGCGGCGTGGGATTGACCGGAATCGGATGATCCCCGCCCCGCGCTCCTTGCGCCTTTGTTGATGTGCGGGTCCAGAGCACCTCACCCCGGCAGCACTGCCCTCGGAGGCTATGATGAACCATCCCGTTGTCCGACGATCCCTGCGGCTCGCCGGCATCGCGGCTGCAGCGCTCCTGCTGACCATGTCCTCCGCGCCGTCGGCCGGCGCCCAGACGGACGCGAGCTGGTACTCGATCTTCGGCTACGCCGGCACCGACGGGGAGGTGCTCAGCTCGACCGTCTGGAACGGGAACCTCGTGGTTGCCGGCAATTTCGGCGTTGCGGGGACCGCGGCCGTGGCGGGGGTCGCCCTCTGGGACGGCGCCCAGTGGTCGGCGATGGGCGCGGGGCTCGAATACGCCGCCCGCGCCCTCGTGGTGTGGGAGGGCGACCTGTACGCCGGCGGCTGGTTCACGAGCAGCGGGGACACGCCGCTCAACGGGATCGCCCGCTGGGACGGCAGCGCCTGGCAGGACGTGGGCGGCGGCGCCGGCGGTGCGATCTACGCGCTGCTGGCCACCCCGGCCGGACTCGTTGCGGCCGGTGAGTTCGACAACTCGTACGCCGTGCCGGGCGCCCGCAATGTCGCCCGCTGGAACGGCACGTCCTGGAGCGGCCTGGGCGACGGCCTCAACGCGGCCGTCTATGGGCTCGCGCTGCACGCGGGCCAGGTCGTGGCCGCCGGCGACTTCTCGTCGCACGTTGCGCTGTTCAACGGCGGCTTCTGGGAAGGGGTGGGCGGTGGCTTTCCCGACGGCTCCGCCGTCAGCATCGTCAATGCTGTCGCCTCCCACGGGGGCCAGCTCTACGTCGGCGGCACGTTCGACTCGGTCGTGGAAGGCACGCAGCTCAACAACATCGCCTGCTGGGACGGTTCGCAATGGAGCGCCCTGCAGTCCGGTCTGGACGGGCCGGTGCAGGCCCTCGGCGAGTGGGATGGCAAGCTCGCCATCGGCGGCTCGTTCATGAACCCGATCTTCCACCTCGGGACCTGGGACGGCTACAACTTCGAGTACCCGGGCGGGGTCGGCGGCGTCGGCTGGTACGGCGGGGACCACGTCAACACCATCGCCACCTCGGCCACGCGGCTCTACGTGGGCGGGGTGCTCACCCAGGTCGCCCCTTCGACCTACGGCAACAACGTCTTCGAGTGGGACGGCAGCGAGTACGCCAGCCTGGGCGAAGGGAACGGGCTGAACTCCGAGGTGCAGTCGATCGGCAAGTGGAACGGGTCGATCCATGTGGGCGGCGGTTTCAGCCGCAGCTTCAAGGATGGCGACCTGAACGGCATCGCGCGCTGGACCGGGACGCGGTGGGAGTCGCTGGCCGGCGGCCTGCAGACGAGTGGCTGGTTCCAACTCCGGGTGAACGGTCTCGACACCTACGACAACGACCTGGTGGTGACCGGTCAGTTCTCCGGGGCCGGCGGCGAGGCGGCGCACAACATCGCGCGCTGGGACGGCTCCGCCTGGAGCACCTTCGGCGGCGGGTTCGGGAGCGAGACCTACCGCAGCGCCGTCTACCAGGGCCAGCTCTGGGTGGCCGGCGGGTACGAGGAGCTGCAGGGCCACACCACCGGCGAGATCTGGAAGTGGACCGGGACGAACTGGCAGTCGCAGGCGAACGACGTGGGCGTCGGGTTTTCGCTCGTCGTCTGGAACGGCAAACTGATCCTCGGCGGCGTCTTCTCCAGCGTGGCTGGCGTGCCGGCGAACTGCGTGGCGCAATGGGACGGCACGAGCTGGAGCGCGCTGGGCGCCGGGCTCAACGCCGCCGTGTCCAACCTGATCGTCGACAACGACGAGCTGTACGCGAGCGGCGAGTTCTGGATGTCCGGGACGAGCCCGGTGCAGGGGATCGCCCGCTGGACCGGCACGCAGTGGGTGCCGGTCGGCGGCGCGGTGTCGTCGAACTGGGCCGCGCACGCGCTCGGCAGCGGGGCGGGCAGCCTCTGGATGGGCGGCGGGTTCGACCAGATCGGATCGACGCCCGGCTTCAGCAACATCGCGCGCTGGGACGGCAGCTGGCACCCGCTCGGCAGCGGCACCAACGGAGCGGTCAGGGCGATCTTCGTGGACGGTTCGAACGTCTGGGTGGGCGGCATGTTCTCCGCGGCGGGCGGGAGGCAGTCGCTGCGCATCGCCATGTGGTTCGACATGACGACGGATGTGGCCCCGGCGCAGCCGGTGCTCGCCGTGATCGAAACGGCGGCCTCCAGTCCCAACCCATCCTCGGGGCAGTCGCGGATCGCGTTCTCGTTGCCCGAGCGGGGCGAGGTGCGCGTGAGCATCGTGGATCTCCGCGGCCGTCTTGTGGCTTCCCTGCCGCAGGGCGAGCTGGCCGCCGGCGAGCACGCGATCTTCTGGGACGGTCGTGCCGGGAACGGCGAGCGCGTCGCGTCCGGAGTGTACTGGGCGGTGATCTCTGCGGGTGAGCGGCGCGGTTCGACGCGCATCGTGCGCGTGAAGTGAGTTCGTCTCAGCCGTGGCGGGGTTTTGAAAGCCGGTTGCGGATTGGTGCGCTGCAGGTGCGGGAACCGCCCGGCAGCAGCCACCCGCCGGCAAACCCGATGATTCCAGTTGGTGTTTTCCCCTACTGTCGCTACCATGACCGGCACCATGCAGATCATACCCGGCACCAGCCTGCGCCAGTACCGCATCGCCGAACCCATCGGCGCCGGCGGCATGGGTGAGGTCTACCGCGCGCACGACACCAAGCTCGGGCGTGAGGTGGCCATCAAGGTGCTGCCGGCCGCCGTCGCGCAGGACGCGGATCGCCTCGCCCGTTTCAAGCGGGAAGCGCAGGTGCTGGCCTCCCTCAATCACCCGAACATCGCGGCGATCTACGGGCTCGAGGACGCGGACGACGTGCAGTTCCTGGTCCTGGAGCTCGTCGAAGGGGAGGACCTCGCCGAGCACCTGACGCGCGGCCGGATGCCGGTCGACGACGTGCTCGCGATCGCGAAGCAGATCGCGGACGCCCTGGCGGCGGCTCACGACAAGGGGATCGTTCATCGGGACCTCAAGCCCGCGAACGTGAAGCTGACGCCCGACAGCAAGGTGAAGGTGCTCGACTTCGGCCTGGCGAAGGCCGCCGCGGGCGACGCTTCGACCCCGGGCGGGCTCGATCCCGGCAGCGCGCCCACGCTGACGCACGCCGCGACGATGGCCGGGATGATCCTGGGCACCGGGGCCTACATGAGCCCCGAGCAGGCGCGCGGGAAGCCCGTCGACCGGCGCACCGACGTCTGGGCGTTCGGCTGCGTGCTCTACGAAATGCTCACCGGCGGCAAGGCGTTCGCGGGGGACGACATCACCGAAACGCTCGCCGCGGTCGTCCGTGGCGAGCCGGACTGGACCTGCCTGCCCGCAGGCCTCCCGCCCGCCGTGCGCGTCCTGATCGAGCGCTGCCTGGTCAAGGACCGCGACCTGCGCCTCCTCGACATGTCGGTCGTGCGTTTCCTGTTGAGTGACGCCGCCGGGTCGCTGTCCGGCGCCTTGGCTCCGGCCGCGGCGGCAGCGGCCGCACTGCCGCGGCCGTTGCGCCGGCGGATCGCGCCGCTGGTCGTCGCCACGGCCCTGCTCGCGGTGGCCGCGACGTTCGGCGTGACGCGCCGGCTGGCGCCCGCGGGAGGCGCCGTTGAAGACGCCGTCGTGCACGCCAGCATCGTCCTGTCTGGCGGTGTCGAGCTGGGCTCACCCCAGCTGATGCCGGTGGCGATCTCCCGGGACGGCACGCGGGTCGCTTTCGTCGGGGATGACGACGGAAAGAACAGGATCTACGTCCGCGCCCTGAACGAGCCGGAGGCGAAGATGCTCGAAGGGACCGAGGGTGGCGACGGCCCCTTCTTCTCTCCCGACGGCCAGTGGATCGCCTTCTTCGCCGGCTCGACACTCCGGAAGATCGCCGTGGGCGGCGCCGCGCTCCAGACCCTCGCCGACGCGCCCACCCACCGCGGCGGCGATTGGGGTCGCGACGGATTCATCTACTTTGCGCCGACGAACATCGGCGGGATCTGGCGGGTGCCGGAAGAGGGTGGCGCGGCCACCGAGGTCACGCGCAAGAAGCCCGAGAAGGACGAGATCAGCCATCGTTGGCCGCGCCTGGCCGGCGATACGAACACGCTCCTGTTCTCCGTGTGGACGGGGCCGGGTGACGACGAGCACCACATCGCGATGCAGACCATCGGCGCAGCGGAGCACCACGTGTTCGTGAGGGGCGGCGACGCGCCGCGCTACGCGGCGAAGATCGGATCGCTGCTCTACACGCACATGGGCGAACTGCTCGCGGTCCGGTGGCGGCCGACGCAGACGGATCTCGGCAAGGCCGTGCCGGTGGCCACGCCCGAGAACCCCGACGACGCCGCCGGCAACGAAGGCTGTGGCAATTATGCCGTCTCGGACAACGGCACGCTCGCCTACCTCGCGGGCGGGCGGACGCGCTGGGCCGAGCGACTGGTGTGGATCGACCGGTCCGGCAAGTCCGAGTTCGCGCCGATTTCCGAGCACAACTACGAGAACGTCGTGATCTCGCCCGACGGCCTGCGGGCGATCGTGCAGATCAACGAAGGCGTCACCGCACTATGGACGTACGAAATCGGTCGCGCCACGTTGACGCCGCTCGGCAAGAGCGCCGGCAGCAGCCAGGCGCCGTTGTGGACCACCGACGGCTCGCGCGTGATCTACCGCGGCACGCGCCGGGGGACCCGGAACCTCTACTGGCGAGCGGCGGACGGCTCCGGCGACGAAGAACGGCTCACCGATAAACCCGGCGTGATCCAGACGCCGACCTCCGCTTCTGCGGACGGCCGCTGGCTCATGTTCAACGAAGTCGGGTCGGACCAGCCGGGCGGGAACGGGATCTGGTTGATGCAGCTCGATGGCGAGCGGACGCTTCGGCCCTTCTTCCAGGAACCGGCCGGCGAGTTGGATGGGCAGATCTCGCCGGACGGCAAGTGGGTCGCGTACGAGGCGTCCGTGTCGTCGCGCAAGGAGATCTACGTGGCGCCTTTTTCCGGGCCGGGAGCGAGACGCCAGGTTTCGACCGGCGGCGGGACCGAGCCGCTGTGGTCGCGCGACGGCAGCGAGCTGTTTTTCCAGAGCGGCACGAAGCTGATGGCCGTCACCGTCACGCCCGGCGCCGCGTTCTCCGCGAGCATCCCGCGCCTCGTGCACGAAGGCCGCTACTGCAAGCAGTCCAATGGCAACACCAGCTGGAGCATCACCCCGGACGGCAAGCGCTTCCTGCGCATTCAGAGCGCCGAGCCGGAGCGGGCGATCACGCAATTCGAACTGGTGCTGAACTGGTTTGCCGAATTGAAGCAGCGGGGCACCACCGGCGGAAAATGATCCGGCCCCACTTCAGCGAGGATCCTGGAACGCGCCACGACACTTGCCCCGAGCTCGGACCAGTTCAACCAACGTAGTCGGGGCCGAACGAGGCTCAGGCCAGCCCGTCCGTCAACGCCCGCAACCTCCCCACCTCCGCCTCGATCACCTCGGGATCCAACCGCGGAAACAGGATCTCCGGCGTTCCCAGCACCCTCCCGGCAGGCAACGCCTCCAACCCCTCCGCCCACCCCCCGCGGTGCAGGTCCGTCTCCATCCCCAGCCACCCCCACACCTTCGTCATGCTGAACGGCACCACCGGCGCCAGCATCACCACGATCTGCCGCACGATCTGCAGCGTCACCGCGATCGAGACGCCGCAGCGCGCCAGGTCGTCCTTGCGGCTGCGGAACGGCGCCGACTCGTCGAAGTAGCGGTTGCCGGCCTGGCCGGCGGCGAAGGCCTCGTCCAGGGCGGCGCGGATCTCGAAGCGCTCCAGGCGCTCGGCCCAGCGCCCGCGGCAGGCGGCCACCTCGTCCAGCGCGGCGCGGTCCAGGTCGGTCAGGTCGGCCTCGGTCCAGGCGGGCACGCGCCCTTCGAAGTACCGGTGCGCGAAGGTGAACACGCGATTGATGAGGTTGCCGAAGTTGTTGCCCAGCTCGTTGTCGGAGCGCGACTGCAGGCCCTCCCAGGTGAAGTTCGTGTCCTTCGTTTCCGGCAGCGTGCGCGCCAGTGTGTAGCGCAGCGTGTCCGCGGAGAACCGCTGTAGGAAGTCGGGCAGCCAGACCGCGTAGCCGCGGCTGGTGGACAGCTTGTTGCCCTCGAGGTTCAGGAACTCGTTGGCCGGGACGTTGTCCGGCAGCACCCAGGGCTCGGAGTGGTGCATGAGCATGCCGGGGAACATGATCGCGTGGAAGACGATGTTGTCCTTGCCGATGAAGTGGACCAGGCGCGAGCCCGGGTCCTGCCACCACAGGCGCCACGCCTCGGGCTCGCCCCGCTGCTGCGCCCACTCGCGCGTCGCGGAGATGTAGCCGATGGGTGCGTCGAACCAGACGTAGAAGACCTTGCCCTCGTGGTCCGGCAAGGGCACCGGCACGCCCCAGTGCAGGTCGCGGGTGGCGGCGCGCGGCTGCAGTCCGTCCTGGAACCAGCCGCGGCAGTAGTTCAGGACGTTTTCCTTCCACTCCGGGTGCGTGGCCAGCCAGGCCTCCAGCTCCGGCTGCCAGGCGTCTAGCGGCAGGTACCAGTGGACCGTGGCGCGCTTCTCCAGCGGCGAGTTGTCCAGCACGCTGCGCGGCTCGATCAGCTCGTCGGGATTGAGCGACGAACCGCACTTCTCGCACTGGTCGCCGCGGGCACCGGGGCTGTGGCACTGGGGGCAGGTGCCCTCGATGTAACGGTCGGCCAGGAAGCGGCCCTGGGTTGGGCTGTAGAACTGCTCGCTCGACTTCTGCACCAGCACGCCGCGGCGGTGCAGGTCCAGGAAGAAGGCCTGGCTCGTCTCGGTGTGGATGGCGCGGCTGGTCTGCGAGAAGTTGTCGAAGGTCATGCCGAAGCCCTCGAACGAGGTCTTGATCGAGGCGTGGTTGCGGTCGACCAGCTCCTGGGGCGTGATCCCCTGCTTCTCGGCGGTCAGGGTGATCGGCACGCCGTACTCGTCGGTGCCGCAGATGAACAGCACGTCCCGCCCGCGCAGACGCAGGTAGCGTGCGTAGACGTCGGCCGGCAGGTAGGCGCCCGCGAGGTGCCCGAGGTGGATCTCGCCGTTGGCGTAGGGCAGGGCGGCGGTGACGAGAGTTCGCTGGAAATTGCTCACGGATCCTCCGCTGGGGTCGCTTCCGGGGCGCGCAGGCCTTATGATCCGGGCAACCTTAAGCGATGGGGCGGCGGCCCCGCAAGGAACCATCCGGTACGGGGAGGTCGGCGTTGGATCTGGGCATGAAGGGCCGGGTAGCGCTGGTGACGGCGGGTTCGCGCGGTTTCGGCCACGCCGTGGCCGAGGGGCTGGCCCGCGAAGGCGCGCGCGTCGCGCTGTGCGCCCGCGGCGCCGACGATCTGGCCGCGGCCGCGGCGGCGGTGGCCGCGGCCGGCGACGGCCGCGTGCTGGCCGCGCAGGTCGACGTGGCCGACGGCGACGCACTGGCGGACTTCGTCACCGAGATCGAGCACGGGTTCGGCCCGGTCGATCTGCTGCTGGTCAACGCCGGCGGGCCGCCGGCGGTCGGCTTCTTCGAAGCGGACCTCGCGGCCTGGGAGTCGGCGTACCGCCTGAACCTCGAGAGCGCCGTGCGCTCGTGCCGGCGCGTGCTGCCGGGCATGATGGAGCGCGGTTACGGGCGCATCGTCGCGGTCACCTCGGTGACGGTCCGCCAGCCGCTCGACAACCTGACGCTCTCGAACGTGATCCGCCCGGCGGTGCACGCGCTGGTGAAGGACCTGTCCCGGCTGGCGGCGCCCCGCGGCGTGACCGTCAACTCCGTCGCGCCGGGCTTCCACCTCACCAGCGCGGTGGAGCGGCTGATCGCGCGCAAGCTGGCCGACGGCGCCGTCGCCACGCGCGAGGAGGTGCTGGCGGCCTGGGAACGGGAGATCCCGGCGGGGCGGCTGGGGCGCCCCGAGGAACTGGCGGCGCTGGTGCTGTTCCTGATGTCGGCGGGGGCGTCGTACGTCACCGGCCAGTGCGTCGCCTGCGACGGCGGCTGGGTGAAAGGCACGTTCTGACCGTCGGTCTTGACGTTCGGCGGCGCGCTCTTATATTAGCAGTCAATGTACTTGGAATATAAGGAAGGGATGGGAACCGCCGTGACGAAGATCCTGATCATCCTCGCGATCTACCTCGCCCTGGTGCGCTGGGTCTTCCCGCGCCTGGGCGTGCCCACCTGAGGCGCCCCTACCTGCTCGATCGGCGATCGGGCCCCGAAATCGAAGGACGACCAACCACCGACCGGAGGTGAGTGACGTGCCCATGTACGAATTCACCTGCCGCGCCTGCGGCGCCGAGTACGAGGATCTCTGCACGGCGGCCGAGGCGGCGGCCGGGAAGGTCGCCTGCCCCGCGTGCGGCGCCCGCAAATCCGAGCGCAAGCTCTCGACGTTCGCCAGCAAGGACGGCAGCGGCGGAGGGGGCGACGGCGGTGGCGGCGGCTGCGGCCACGGCAGCCACGGCGGGTTCGGCTGAGCCAGCTAGGACAAGGCATTCGTGTCGAGGGCGCCCGGGAGGCGCCCTTTTCGCTTCGGGTCACTGCAGTCGGCAGACGCCCGCAATCAACATTGAATTGTCATGTTCCGTCGATCCGCGGTATCGTCTTCATCCGAACCTCGCGTGCCGGACCACCGGCGAACCGTTACCGGAGGGTGAACGATGAACCGTCGAACCGTGGGTTGCCTCGCCGCCGCGACGGCCCTCCTTTGCCTGCTGGCTGCCGGGACCGTCGCAGCCGGCGCCAAGGACAGGCTGACCGAGCAGAACAACAAGTGCCGCATCGTCGTCGGTCAGATCAAGTCCAACGCCGACCAGTGCGACTGGAGCATGGCCGCGGCGATCGGCCAGATGCTGTCGACGGCCTTGGCCAACGAGGACCGCTTCATCGTGCTGGCCAGCCAGGAAGAGGTCGCCGAGCTGGCCGGGGAGATCGAATTGAGCGAGTCGGGTCTGGTCGAGGCGGGCCGCGGCGCCGAACGCGGCCTGATGGAGGGCGCCGACGTCATGGTCACCGGCGCGGTCACCAGCTTCGAGCCCGAGGCCAGCGGCGGCGGCGGCCTGCTCGGCGCGGCCAAGAGCCGGCTCGGCGGTTCGGTCGGCGTCAGCAGCAACACGGCCGAGTGCACCCTCGACCTCAAGCTCGTCGACATCCGCACGCGGCGCGTGATCAAGGCCTTCAGCGTCGAGGGCAAGTCCAAGAGCTGGTCGACCGACCTGACCGGCAGGGGCTGGGTCGAGGACGTCGCGCTGGGCGGCGCGCTCGGCAGCTACTCCAACCAGCCCATGGAGAAGGCCCTGCGCACCGTCCTGGCCAAGGCCGTCGAGCGCGTCGCCAAGGACGTGCCCGAGGAATACTACCGCTACACCGGCGACGGACAGTACACGCAGGAATACGCGGCGAGCGGCGGCGCTGCCGCGGCGCCGGCGGCCGGCTCGGCCGGAAAAGCCGCGGGCGGCGACGACGACGCGCCCCTGCAGACGGCCGCCGCCGCCGGCGGCGCCTCCGCCGGCCGCGCCGCGGCGAAGTCGGCCGAGGACATGGCCCTCTACACCCGCTGCGACTTCGTGCCGGGCGACCGGACGATCTTCATCGACGACCTCGACCGCGAGGAGGTCGGCGAGTTCCCGAGCCGCTGGAACCTGGTCGACGGCGTCTTCGAGGTCGCCCGCAAGGGCGAGGCGGGCTGGATCCTCTGCTCGGACACCGGCAACCTCAGCCCCAAACTGCCCGCGGCGGCGTTCCCCGAGAAGTACACCATCGAGATGGACGTCTACGACAACGGCGAGCCCCACAGCGGCCACTGGTACACGATCAAGCTGATGGAGGGCGAAGCCGAGGCGATCGTCTTCTTCTTCGGCGACAGCCAGAACACGCGGGTCACCGTCGGCGGCGTGACGAAGTCCGACAAGTCGCTCGAGCGCCGGGTGGCCAAGGGCCGCCACACCATGCGGATCATGGCGACGGCGACCACGTTCAAGTGCTATATCGACAACGAGCGCGTGGGGAACGTGCCGAAGGTCGAGGGCGTCGCGCCCGACGGGATCAAGGTCGCCCTGGACCGTTGGGACCAGGAGGGCAACCCGATGCTCATGTCGGGCTTCCGCTTCGCCGCGGGCGGCAAGACCCTGCGCGACCAGCTCGCCCAGGACGGCCGCATCGTCACCCACGGCATCCTGTTCGACTCCGGGTCCGCCGTGATCAAGGCGGAGTCCTACAAGACGCTCGCCGACCTCGGCGAACTGCTGAAGGGCGACCCCGGCCTGCGCCTGTCCATCGAGGGTCACACCGACAACGCGGGCGCCGACGACGCGAACCTCGCCCTCTCGCTGCAGCGGGCCGAGTCGGTGCGCAGCTACCTCGTGAGCGCCTTCGGCATCGCGGCCGATCGCCTCGCGGTCAAGGGCCTGGGCGAAACCAAACCGCTCGGCACCAACGACACGGCCGAGGGTCGCGCGAACAACCGGCGCGTGGAACTGGTGAAGATCTAGACGAGGGGCGGGATCGCTGCGGCGGGCGGGCCGGGCGGGGGGGGGCCGCCCGCCCCCCGGGGGGGCGGGGGCCCAGGGGGGGGGCCGTGGGGCCGCC
>JANOEP010000029.1:0-62959 GCA_031441465.1 bacterium
TATTGATAACGACCCAGAATTTTAATAGCATTAATCACTATTTGCAAACCCAGAGCCGGGCTAATCTAAGTGTCCTTCCGATTTTATGCTGATATCCGAACTTGGCAGTAAGACTTTTTATGATACCTGGAGGCCGGTGAATACAGAAGAGGATATGCAAAAATATATTAAAGATGATTTCAATCCTTTAAAAATTAAGATGGATATAGAAGCTTACGGAATCAATACATTCTTACTGGCTTTTTTTGGAAAAGATGCTATCGGTTATGTAAAACTACGGAGCGACCGCTTTTACGAAGAATTTAAAAATGAAAAGGCTCTGGAATTAGAGCGAATTTATGTTGTAAAAGAGTGGCAGGATAAAAAGGCGGGCAAAGCACTTATGGACCAAAGCTTGCAATTTGCAAAGGATAATAATTATTTATGGATTTGGCTTGGTGTTAATGTAGATAATATCAAAGCCATCGATTTTTATAAACGGTATGATTTTACTGTTTTTGGTGAAAAATCTTTTACCGCGTCGATGCCCTCGATGCGGTCCTCCTCGCAGGTGACGACCGGCACGCCGCCGCCGCCCACCGCGACCACCAGCACGCCCGCGTCGAGCATGCGGCGGATCACCTCGAACTCGATCACCTTGCGCGGCAGGGGGCTGGGCACGACGCGCCGCCAGCCGCGGCCGGCATCCTCCCGGACCGACCAGCCGAACTCCTGGGCGACCTTGCGGGCCTGCTCCTCGGTGTAATAGGGGCCGATGGGCTTGGTGGGCTTGGCGAACGCGGGGTCGTCGCGGTCCACGAGCACCTGGGTGACGACGGTGGCCACCGGCGTGTCGATCCCGCGCAGGAACATCGCGTTCTGGAGGTTCTGCTGGATCATGTAGCCCAGCCCGCCCTGCGAGTCCGCCCCGCACACGAACAGGGGCATCGGCACGATGCCGTGCAGCTGGTAACCCGCGTCGTTGCGCAGGAAGATGTTCCCGACCACCGGGCCGTTGCCGTGGGTGATCACGATCTGGTGCCCCGCGGCCGACAGCTCGGCCACCTGGGCCATCGTGCCCTTGGTGATCTGGTACTGCTCGAGGTAGGTCCCCTTGGTCCCCACCGGGATGATGGCGTTGCCGCCGAGCGCGATGACCATCCTGCGTCGATCCATGTGGCACCTCCGCCGTCGCGGGCGGTCAAAGGGGCACCGCGCCCGGACGGCGAGCGCGGTGCCGCGGAACACCGTGAAGATCAGCCCAACAGGTCCGCGCTCATCGCGCGCACGCGTTCCAGGGCCTTTCGGATCTGCGGCTGGCTGTTGGCGTAGCTGAAGCGCAGGTAACCCTCGCCGAAACTGCCGAAGGCCGTCCCGCTCAGGGCCGCCACGCCGTACTTGTCCAGCAGCAGCGTCGCGATCTCCGCGCTCTTGCGCCCGAATTGCGAGACGTTCGGGAACACGTAGAAGGCGCCGTGCGGCTTGCGGCAGGTGATGCCGGGGATCGCGTTCAGCCCGTCGACGAGCAGGTCGCGCCGCGCGCGGAACTCCGCGACCATCGCCAAGGCCGCGTCCTGGGGACCGGTCAGCGCCTCGACGCCCGCGAGCTGCGTGAACGAGGCCGTGCAGCTGTTGCAGTTGGTCTGCAGCATGGCGACGGCGTCGGCCAGTTCCCTGGGCATGACGCCGTAGCCCAGCCGCCAGCCGGTCATGGCGTAGGTCTTGGAGTGGCCGTCCAGGATGATCGTGCGCTCGAGCATGCCGGGGCGGGTGGCGATGGACTCGTGCGCACCCTCGTAGATGATCTTGCTGTAGATCTCGTCGCTCAGCACCCAGAAGTCGTGCTTCACCGCCAGACGGGCGATGGCGTCGAGGTCCGCGCCCGACAGCACGCCGCCGGTGGGGTTCTGGGGCGAGTTGATGATCAGCAGCTTCGTGCGGTCGCCGACCAGGCGCTCGAGGTCGGCGATGTCGAAGGAGAAGTCCTTCGACTCGGACAGCTGCAGGGGCACCGCTTTGGCGCCCAGGAAGTTGATGACCGACTCGTAGATCGGGAACCCCGGGTTGGGGTAGACCACCTCGTCGCCTTCGTCGACCAGGGCCGTCATCACGAAGTACATGATGGGCTTGCCGCCGGGTGTAACGACGATGTTCTCGGGGCCGACATCCAGGCCGCGATCGCGGGCGATGTACTCGGCGAACGCCTTGCGGACTTCGGGCTTGCCGGCCGCCGGGCCGTAGTGGGTCTCGCCGCCCTGCAGCGCCGCCACGGCCTTCGCCACGATGTTGGGCGGAGTGTCGAAGTCGGGCTCACCGATTTCGAGATGGACGATGTCGCGGCCCTGCGCCTCGAGCGCCTTGGCGCGGGCAAGGACGACGAAGGCCGTCTCGGTACCGAGTCTCTGCATGCGTTTCGCCAGCATGATGGCTCCCTTGCCTCGGGTATCACGACGCGGCGGCGGGGGGCGACCGCCCACGGACGGAAAGTGTATGCGGACAGGGAAAGGATGTCAAAACCACGCCGGTCACCACCCCTGCCAACCCAGGACGGCGGCCGCCCGGAACTCGTAGTCGGCGGCCTCGCCCGGCAGCTGCGGGCGCCGGTAGGCGGCGCAGACCGACGCCTGGGCTCCCGCACGCCGCCAGTGGACGCCGAGGGTGCGCTCGTCCCGCCAGCGCCCCCAATGCCGGGGCAGCAGCAGGCCCGGCGCCGGGGCCTCGACGCTCACCAGATCGGCGCCCCCGCCCCAGGCCCAGACCTGGACGAAGCGCCAGCCCCACCCGACCGGCGGCGCGGCGCCCAGCGACAGCGACACGGCCGAACGGTCGTCATCGCCCGCAACCGTCCCGTCGTGGACGACGGTCCGCACCGTCCGCCAGACGAGCCGGCTCTGCCACGGACCGGACCCGGCCTCGACCCAGGATGCCGCGCGCCAGGTGTCTTGCGCCGACTCCCCAGCCGACGGCAACCAGGGCATGCGCCCGGCCCAGCCCCGTTGCACGACGGACCGTCCGCTCAGGCTCGCCCCCCATCGGCGGCGCGCGTCACCGCCGTCGGCGTCCAGCGACCAGCGCCGCACGGCGGTCAGGCGGGGCGCCCCCTCGGACCATCCGTCTTGCTCGGCCACGCCGTAGGCGGCGACCAACGACAGGGACTCGCGGCGCCTCTGCAACCGGATGAGCCAGCCGCGACCGACGTCGGCCGTGAGTGCCGCCGGACGTTGCGCCGAACGGGGAGCAGAGCCCGGTTGGGCGACGGCGACCTGCACTTCCGCCGAGGCGCGCCGACCGGCCCGCCAGCGGCCCGAGACGGCCCAGGCCGTGCGGCGAGGCCCGCCCGCCCGCTCGCTCCAGACCGAACTCTCCCCCGACAAGGCCAACGCGCCGCCCGCATGGTCACCACCCGCATCGGCGCCGCCCGTCCAAACGGCGGACAGCGAACCGCCGCGGCCGGCCGCCTCCGTCATGAAGGCCAGTGCGGTGTGCCCCCGTGCGCCGGCATGAGCCAGGGCCACACCCGTGCGCACCCCCGTCCCCGCGTCACGGGCGCGCCCCCGCCAAGCGATGATCTCGCCCGGCCCCGCGTTCAGCGCCGCGACGACCCCGCGCAGGGCCCGGCGCTCGGCGGCACCGGCGTGCAGCCCGGCCTGGATCCCGCCTTGGCCCCCGCCGGGAGACGACAGACCGGCCCAGCGACCGGCGCCCGAAAGAAGCAGACCGTACCCCGCGTGCAGACCGACGTCGCCGACCAGGACACGGGCGCCTCCTGCCTCCAGCGAGGCGCCGCCGGACATCGCCGTTCGGTCGCCGCCGCGCAGGCGGACTTCGCTGTGCCCGTCCCGACGACCGAGGTCCCAGCGCCCTCCCGTCGCGGTCAGACGTGCGGCGCCTCGCCAGCGCCCGGCCCCACCGCCGAGAAACCCGCCGCCGTTGGCATCGGTGTCCAGCCAGGCCAACGCCGCTGTCAGGTCGGCCGGTTCCAGGCGGTCGATGGCGGCGACGAGGCTGTCGGCCGGCTGCTCCTGCACGCCGGACGGGTCGTCGGGCGCGGCCTGCCCGCTCGCCGGCGGCAGGATGCACGCCGCCGCCGCCAGCGACCCCAGGAGAACGCGCAGCGGCCCGTTCATGATCCACCCGGGGGGAGCGCGAGCAGGTCCCAGCGGTGGGTCGGCCCCAACACGGGATGGACCAGGTGCGAGGACCGCACCAGCAGACGCCCGCGCCGCCAGGCGGTGGTCACGCCGACCGCGCCGCTGGCGCCGTCGGCGACGAGGCCCCAGCTGAACACCGCCCCCAACTTCAGGACGCCCTCCGCCCGCCAGCTGGAAACGCCGTGATCGGCGCGCCTCAGTTCACCAGCGGCGCTCCAGGCGCCGGCGTGCCAGCCGGCGGACAGCCAGGGGCGTGGGCCGGCGGCTTCCGCCCCGCGTCGCAGGATCAGGGGCACGACCTGGATCGCGCCCACGAGCCCCCCGCGGGCGATCCCGGCGACCGGTGCGACCTCCAGGGCGTCGCGCCCGGGGACGGACGCGTAGCTCGGCCGCCGCCAGCGCGTCGCCAATCCGCACCAGGCGCGGCTCGCGCCCGGACCGGAACCGTGGCCCCCGCGCACCGCCGACGAAGCGGCGGTGAAGGTGGTGCGCAGGTCCACCTGGTCCTCCCGCCAGACGCCCCCTCCCAGCATTTGCCACGACAGCGCGGCCGACCAGGACGCCGCACGCCGTCCCGCCGCCAGCCGCCGCAGCGGCAGTTCGGTCAGTCCGTAAAGCCGGGAGACGCCACAAGCCATCCAGACACCGTCGTGCGCAGCGCCGTCCAGCAGTTCGGCCGCCGCCGCCGGTTCGAGGCACCAGCCGTCGTCGAAGTCGCGGATACCCGCCGTCGCCGGCGTGGGCGCGCCGCCGAGGCCCAGGGTCGCGACCAGACCGGCCACCATCGCGCCGCGGGGCGCCTTCATCGCTCATCCTGAGGCGCCGCCACGAGCAACAGGCGCTGGCGGTCGCACCGACTGCCGTCCGGATCCAGCCCGCCCAGCACCGCGACGTAGGGACCGGGCGGCACGACCTCGCCGTGATCGTCCCTGCCGTCCCAAGCCACGTGGCGGCGGCCCGCACCGAGGTCGTCACCGCCGAGATCCCGCACCCGACGACCCCAGAGGTCCCACACCGAGAGCCGCCAGGCCGCCGCCGGCGCGGTGAGGTTCAACGTGAAACTGACCCCTTCGCCGCCGGCGATGAAGGTGCCGGGCGAGGCCGCCAGAGCGGCGGACGAAACCTGCCACGGTGATTCGAGGCTGTTGCGGCAGCCGGGCGTCGCGCCGGCCGCGGCCAGGCAGGTGCCCCAGAGATCGGCCGGGTCGCCCGCGGCGGCGCCGGCCCGGCGCTCGAGGCTTCGCCCGCGGGTCACGACCGTCCCGCGGGCACCGAGCGTCGCATGGTCCCGCACCATCCCGTCCGCGCCGTGCAGCAGCAAACGCTCGGCATACGGCCGGCCGTCCCCGGGCGAGTTGTTCAGCGCGGGCCAGGTGCCTGGCAATTCGGCGAGCGGGGGCACCGCGGGCAGGCCGGGGCAGGGTGGCGGCGCGCCGGAATCCAACCGGTCCACCCACCAATCGCGGAAGGCGGCGGCGTCCTGGGCCAGCACCAGCCGTTCCCCCGGAAGCAGTTGCCAGGAGGGCAGCCTCAGGAGCGCACCGCCCGCCTCGGACAGGAAAAAGTCGGCGAGTTCGACGGGGCCGTCGGGGCCGGCGGCCAGTTCCAGCCACTCGCCGCTGCTGCCGTCGGGGTTGGCCATCACCTCCCAGACCGACAGCGACGACGGGCCGACGTGGAAACTCCCGAGCGCCAAAGTCTGCAGATCGACATCGGGCACATCGAGTTCCAAGCTGAGATTCATGTTCCCTAAGAACTGTGGTATCAGGAGAAAACCCAGGGCGGCGTCGGACTGCGGAGCGAGGTGTGGCCAGTCCGAGGTCGCGAGCGGCGCCCCTCCCGCATCGGTCAGCGTGGCGGATCCGGTCGGGATTGCGGCGAGGCCCGTGTTGCGCAGGGAAACGACGAACGCGACCTCGACGCCGGGCGCCGGGAGGCTGGGCGGTTCCACCGTGACGGAGAGGACCTGCAGACCGTAGGTCGGGAAGTTGGGTCGGCCCGGCGTGGGTTCGGCGCAGACGACCCAATCGCGATCGTTGCGGTCGGAGTCCACCCCGTCGGGACGACGGCCGAGGGACGCGGCGGCGGCTCCTGGATGCGGCGCGGTCTCGAACACGGACGGATCCGTGAGGTCGCCGTACCCGAGCAGGTCGAGCACGGTGTTGCCGCGCCGCAGTCGCACCGAGTCGGGACCATTCTGCAGGCGGAGTGAAATCAACACGTTGGGGACGATCGTTCCCGTCCAACCCGAATCCGCGATCAACCAGCGGGCGCCGGGCGCCAAGCTGTCGCCCACTGCCCCCTCCCAGCGCCGCTCCCAGACGGGCGCCGCTGCCCCGTTGGCGAACTCCAACCTCAGGCCGGCCAGATCCAGCGTCACGGCGCCGGTGTTCAACAGTTCTACGAATTCCGCGCCGCCGTCCGCGCCCGGCGGGTCGTAGAGGACCTCGTTGAGGAGCGGATCGGCGATTCCGGGTCGGGCGGCGAGCAACGAGGCGAACGTCACGACGGCCAGGACCGACGTGGGCGGGTGGGCAGGCATCTGTGTCAGGGGACGATCCCGCTTCCGGGAGGAAAGCCGGGAGGCTCAGGCCGAATCTAGAGCATGCCGCGCGAACGACGGACGGCCCATTCCGCCCCCAGCAGCAGCGTCGCGGCCGCGATCAGGTACCAGCCGTGAACGAGACGGACCTCGGTCCTGCGCGCGACGGTGGCCGGTGTCCAGTCCGCGGTGTCCAGCACGGCGGTCAAGGCGCGGTCGGCGCCCGGGGCGTGCCCGTCCACATAGTGCCCGCCCCAGGCGGCGGCCAGGGCGCGCAGACGACGCCGGTCCTGGCGCACCTGCGCCTCCTCGGGCCGTGCGGCGACCACGACGAATTCGCGTGCCGGCCCGAGCGCCGAATCCGTGCCGGCGGCGACGGGCCGGATGCGGTAGCGTCCCGGCGCCTGGGGAGGCAGCGTCACGCGGCCGCGGCCGACCTCGCCCGGCACCGCGGCCGGCGTGAACGACCGCGGGACCGCGGCCGGCGACTCGTCCCGCAGTTCGAGCGCGATCGCGCCCGGCGCCCCTTCCCCGCGCAGCCCGCGCACCTGGGTCTCCATCCGGATGGTTTCGCCCTCGCGGTAGAGCGTGCGGTGACCGGCGATCGTCACGCCGCCGAGTTCATCCCCGGCCGCCGTCCACACGAGCAGGTTGCGGACCAGACGCCGCACGGGATGCTCGGGCATCTCCCCGGCGCTGGCGGGCGGCTGCCAGAACGCCAGGGACCACAGGTCGTCCGTGCCCAGCCAAGCGACCGTCCCCTCGCCGGCGGCGCCGATGGCGAGCAAGGGCGCCCGGTCGGCGCCGTCGCGACCGGGAACCGTCAGCAACACCTTCGCCTCGGGGCGCGCCCTTGCCGGCACGCTCGGGCCCAGGGGCGGCAGCCACGCCCAGGACGCGGCGTCGGCCGGCAGGCCGGACAGCAGGGAATGACCGGCCTCTTCACGCCGGACCTGCAGGGCCCCGCCCACGCTCCCGTGAACGCCGTCGCCGACGACCGGGAGCAGATCAGCCAGAACCTGTGGCAGGCCACCCTCAAGTGATCCGACCACCAGCAGCCCCAGGCCGTCGGTGACCGCTGCGGCCAGCCCGACGGCGTCCACGACGTCCGGTGGCGGCGCTCCCCCGACGAGGATCACACCGTCCCAGGCCAGCCATCCCGCCGCACCGCGCGGAGGTGTCCAGGGCGCGCCGCCCAGCAGCGGCCCCCGCGCGCCCGGGTGGACCACGTCGAGCGTCAGGCGGCGCTCGAGCGCGGCCGCCTGGGCGAACATGCGGACGTTCCAGTCGGGCCGGCCCGCGATCAGCAGCAGTTTCTCCCGGTCCTGCCGGACGGCCACGGCCAGGGACACTTCGTTGTTGGCGAGGTACCGCTCGTTGACCAGGGGGGCGACCAGCAGGCGCGCCACCTGGAGACCCGCCACGCGGGGAACGAAGGCGAGGTCGGCGCGCAGGGTCGCATCGTCGGGCCCGGCGGTCGCCGTGACCGCCGCCAGCGTGTCGGCGCCCTGGACCAGCGAGAGGCGCAGGCGCAGGCCGTCCCGGCGCGGCAGGCCGCGCAGGCCCACGACGGCTTCGACCACGACCTGGTCGCCGGCGAAGGCCGTCTCCGGGTAGCGCACGTCCATGAGTTCGAGGTCGGCGGGGCCGGCGGGGTCGCCGACGCCGATCAGCACCGGCAGGGCGCCGTCGGTCGGCGTGACGGCTCCCTCGACGGAGGCCTGCGTCTCCTGACCGTCGGTGACGACGAACAGGGCCCGCAGGTTCCGGGCGGACCAGGCGCGCGCGGTTTCGGCGGCGAGACGGCCGAGGTCCGTGCCCACGGCCGCGGGCGGCGCGTCGCCGTCCAGGGCTCGGCTCGCTTCCAGGCCGTTCCCGCGCAGGACCGTCGTCCTGACCGGCGGCTCGCGCCGCGCCAGGAGGGACTCGACCTGGGCCGCCCACGCCTGCGCCTGCGCCCAGCGGTCGGGTTCTCCGGGCGCATCGTGCAGGCCCATGCTGGCGGAGTCCTCGACGATGATCACCGCCTCGGGCGGCTGCGCGACGTCGCCGGACCGCTGCCAACGCGGACCGGCGATCGCGACGAGCAGCAGCAGGACGGCGGCCGTGCGCAATCCCGCCAGGAGGCGGCGCACGCCGCGCGGCGCGAGGGGCTCGGTGGAACGGTAGTGGCGGCGGACCCAGAGGGCCGCCGCCACCGCGATCAGGGCCAGCAGCGGCAGCCAGGCCGCCGGGAGGGCCCAGGACAGGTTCACCTCAACCGTTCCTGATGGCGGCGTGGGCCGCCGCCAGGCGCGCGATCGGCACGCGGAACGGCGAGCAGCTCACGTAATCCAGCCCGACCCGGTGGCAGAAGTCCACCGAGCTGGGGTCGCCGCCGTGCTCGCCGCAGATGCCCAGGTGCAGGTGTTTGCCGGCGGAGCGTCCCCGCTCGACCGCCATCTCGACGAGCTGGCCGACGCCCTCCTGGTCGAGCTGCTGGAACGGGTCCGAGGGCAACACGCCCATCCGCACGTAGTCCGGGAGGAAGACGCCGGCGTCGTCGCGGCTGTAGCCGAAGGTCATCTGGGTCAGGTCGTTGGTCCCGAAGCTGAAGAAGTCGGCGTACAGCGCGATCTTGTCCGCCAGCAGCGCCGCGCGCGGGATCTCGATCATCGTGCCGATCAGGTAGTCGACCTTGGCGCCGACTTCCTTCATCACCCGGTCGGCGATCGTGACGGACATCTCGCGCATGTCCTTCAGCTCGCGCACCGTGCCGACTAGGGGGATCATGATCTCCGGCCGGACGTCCACGCCGCGGGCCTTGACCGCCAGCGCGGCGCGGATGATCGCCTCGACCTGGACCTCGTAGATCTCCGGGTAGGTCAGACCCAGCCGGCAACCGCGGTGGCCGAGCATGGGGTTCATCTCGTGCAGCGCCTCGATGCGGTGCTTGACGGCCGCGACGGTGGCGCCCAATTCCCCGGCGAGTTCCGCGATCTCGTCCTGCTGGTCGGCCGTGGGCAGGAACTCGTGCAGCGGCGGGTCCAGCAGGCGCACCGTGACGGGGTAACCGTCCATGGCCTCGAAGATCCCCTCGAAGTCGGACTGCTGCAGCGGCAGGATCTTCACCAGGGCCCTGCGGCGCCCGGCTTCGCTGTCGGCCAGGATCATCTCGCGCATCTTCTTGATGCGGTCCTCGCCGAAGAACATGTGCTCGGTGCGGCACAGGCCGATGCCCGCGGCGCCGAAGGTGCGCGCCTGCCGCGCGTCGTGCGGCGTGTCGGCGTTGGTGCGCACGCCGAGGGTGCGGCGCGCGTCGGCCCAGGCCATGATCCGGTTCAGGTGGGGGTCGTCGAGACTGGGGGCGACCAGCGGCACCAGGCCGCCGATCACCTGACCGGTCGTGCCGTCGATGGTCAGCAGGTCGCCGGCCTTGAAGGTCTTGCCGCCGATGGCCATCGAGCCGGTCTTGTAGTCCACGACCAGGTCGCCGCAGCCGGCGACGCAGGGCTTGCCCATGCCGCGGGCGACGACGGCCGCGTGGCTCGTCATGCCGCCGCGGGCGGTGAGGATGCCCTGGGCGCTGTTCATGCCCTCGATGTCCTCGGGGCTGGTCTCGCGGCGCACCAGCAGCACCTTACGTCCGGAATTGGCAACGGCCACGGCGTCCTCGGCCGAGAACACGATCTCACCCTGCGCGGCGCCCGGCGACGCGGGCAGCCCCTTGCCCAGCACCTCGACGCTGGCCGCGGGATCGATCTGGTCGTGCAGCAGCTGATCGAGGTGTCCGGGTTCGACCGCCAGCAACGCCTGGTCCGTCGTCATCAGGCCCTCGGTCTGCATCTCGGCGGCGATGCGCACGGCGGCGCGCCCGGTCCGCTTCCCGTTGCGGGTCTGGAGCATCCAGAGCTTGCCGTCCTGGATCGTGAACTCGATGTCCTGCATGTTCCGGTAGTGCTGCTCCAGCTTCTCGCGGATGCCGCAGAGTGTCCCGTAGGCCACCGGCATGGCTTCTTCGAGCGTGGGCAGGTCGCGCACCGGATTGCCCAAGGGCAGACGGTCGCGGCCCTGGAGGTTCAGCGCCTGCGGCGTGCGCGTGCCCGCCACGACGTCCTCGCCCTGGGCGTCGACCAGGAACTCCCCGTAGAAGAAGTTCTCGCCGTCGGAGGGGTCGCGGGTGAAGGCGACGCCGGTGGCGGAATTGGCGCCCATGTTGCCGAAGACCATGGTCTGCACGTTCACGGCCGTACCCATGTCGTGCGGCAGGCGGTTGAGGTTCCGGTAGCTGATCGCGCGCGCCGTGTTCCAGCTGCGGAAGACCGCCTCGACGCTGCCCCACAGCTGCTCGCGCGGGTCGGCGGGGAAGTCGCGTCCGGCGGACTTCCGGACGATGGCCTTGAATTCCGCGATCAGGCCCTGCAGGTCCGCCACGCCCAGCTCGGTGTCGAGCTTCACACCGCGCTTCTCCTTCAGGGCGTCGATGGCGTGCTCGAAATGCTCCCCGTCCACGCCCATGACCACGTCGCCGTACATCTGCAACAGACGACGGTAGCTGTCGTAAGCGAAGCGCTCGTTGCCGCTGCGGGCGATCAACCCGCGGACCGTCTCGTCGTTGAGCCCGATGTTCAGGACCGTGTCCATCATGCCCGGCATCGAGACCTTGGCGCCCGAGCGGCACGAGAACAGCAGGGGGTCGGACGGGTCCGCATACTTCTTGCCCATCACCTTCTCGATGCGGGCGATCGCCGCGTCGACCTCGGTGCGCAGCTCGGCCGGGATCGTCGGGTCGGCGAGGTAGTCGATGCAGCAGGCGGTGGTGATGGTGAATCCCGGCGGCACCGGGATGCCGATGCGGTCCATCTCGGCCAGGTTGGCGCCCTTGCCGCCGAGCAGTTCCTTCTGGGCGCCGTCGCCCTCCGCCTCGTGGTTGCCGAAGAAATAGACGCGTTTCCCTGCCATCGTGCTTGCCTCCCTGTGTCTGCGATCCGGGCGCCCGGCGAGGGACCCCGTTGGTCTGCGGTGAAATGGCCCGGCGGCGGCGCCGGGCCAGAGAGAAGGATCCAGCGACGCCCCCTCGCGGGTCGACGTCAGCGGATGATCACGACCTTGCCGTAGAAATCCTCGCGCGCGGGCATCTCCACCTTGTAGATGTACACGTCGGAGGCGAGCAGGTCGCCCTGGCCGTTGCGGGTGACCCAGGGCATCAGGTTGTCGATCTGCGATTCGGGCCCGAGGTCGGCCACCTGATCGCCGTCGAGCGTGAAGACCAGCACGCGGCTGCCCGGCGGCAGGTTCTTGAAGGTGACCTTCTCCCCTTCCGAACCGCTGAAGCCCGACGCCTGGCGCAGGGGGTTGGGGTAGGCGAAGATCTCCGGGCCGTCCACGGCGTCCGTCGCCGGCTGGGCCACGAAGAAGCGTCGCCGGTTGCCGTCGCCGCCGAACAGCGACAGTTCGTCTCCCGGGTAACGGGTCGAATACAGCCGCTCGGAAGTCAGCGAGGACGGCGACGCTGTGGCGATGTTGCCGTAATCGAAGGTGGTGACGGCGTATTGGTAGTCGAACCCCTCGTAGACCGTGTCGTCGAAGAAGGTCACGGTCAGGGGGTCGGAGAAATCGAAGCAGGCGGCCCGCTTGTCGGCGTAACAGTTCGGCTCATAGCTGTAGCTGGTGTCGCCGCAGTAGCCTTCGATGCAGGTTTCGGGGTTGGACTTGTCGTAGAAGCCGATCAGCTGCATCTCGTCGGGGTCGCTGCCCTCGCTGCGCCACACCGCGTAGCCCTGGAAGTCCTGCGCCAGGAGTGAGAAGCTCGTCGAGTCGGCCACGGAGCCGGCGCCGAAGGAGATCGTGAGCCCGAAGTCGAGATCCTGGTATTCGAGATCCGTCTGGGCCTTCTTGATGGTGTCGGACAGGCGCAGCGGGGTGCCGGGGACGTAGATCCCGCCGCCGTAGGTGGCCAACCAGTAGCGCACGCCGGTTTGGGCGGCGTTGATCAGACGCATGAGGGACCGGTTGGCGGGCTGGGCCGACCCGTCCAGCGTCCAGACCGTGTCGTCCTGGGCGCAGGTCAACAGGCCGAAGCCGTCGGCGGTCGCCAGGTAGGTGCTGCGCACCGTGTCCAACACGAGCGAACTGATGGCGGGGCGCGACGCGGGATCGGGCCAGGCGACGGACGCCCCGACCTGGTTCCAGACGCGGCCGCCGTTGCCCGACCACCAGAGGCCGGCGTCCGTCGTGCCGGCCATGATCTGCTGAGGGTCACTCGGATCGACGGCGAAATCCGTCACGGCGATCGGCAGCGCCCCGGGATCGAGCAACTCGTCCCAGATCCAGTCCCAGGAAACGCCGCCGTCGTCGCTGGCGTAGAGCCCGAAGGTGTTCACGCCCACGAACAGGCGCCCCCCCTGGTCGACGATCCGGTTGATGGTCGGCGTCGTGGTGCCGCCGCCGGTCGGGAAGTTCTGCGGCACGCGGAGCGTCGACAGGGCCGTGTAGGACGTGCCACGATCGGTGGAGACGAACAGGTCGAGGCTGCCGACGGCGACGTAGAGGGCGTCCGGGCGGTTCCAGACGAGGTCGGTCACCCGCCGCAGGCTCCAGGTGCCCGTGGGCGAGAATTCCGCCTGCTGCTGCGTGAAGGTCAGCCCGCCGTCGCGCGTGAGGTACACGCCGTTCTTGGTCGTGCCCACGACGAAGGTCAGGGCGTCGTCCGGCGCGAACACCAGGGCGGAGACTGCGGATTCGTTGAGCGCGCTGTCCGGGAAGAGGGCGGGGGCGAGCCGCCGCCAGTTGTTGCCGTCTCCCGGCTTGTACCACAGGCCGCGGTTCAGGCGATCGCTGAGGGCGGCCAGCAACGTCCCCGGCGCGGTCGGCGCTTCCGCCAGGACGTTCACGTCGACCTTGGAGAGGTAGGGGGGCAGCCCGCCGTTGACCTGCGCCCAAGCGCCGTCCTCCCCCATGGCCAGGATGCCGCCGTTGTTGCTGAGGTTGATTTCCCCGAGGATCCGGCCCGTGACCGACTGGTTGAGGTTGGACCAGGCGATCAGGACGTTGTTCTCGGTGGCCGAGCCGACTTCGCCGCCGAAAAGGCTGTTGCAGAGCAGTTCGCGATCGAAGTCGTCCTTGTAGGCACCGTCCAGGGTCACCTGGAAACCGAGGCCGGCAGTATCGACCGGGACCGCGCACGTCGAGACGACGTCGTCGAGGGCGGGCCAGGAGATCTCGGCCCCGAACCTGCCCGTCGACGACAGCGCGATCTCGAGGGATTCCGGCGAAACCAGCCGGAGCGAGTCCAGGGCGCAGACGTCGTTGGGCGTCACGGCCGCCGCGGGCGACGCGCCGATCAGCAGCGATAGGACCGCACTCGCCAGAAATGCCCTCATGGTCATCATCGTCTCCGTGCTGCGCATCGTGCGGGACCAGCCGTCCGGCGCCCCCGTCACGACGCTGTCCCGGTTCAGGGCGTCATGGCCAGGCCGAAGTGGTCGTCGAGCACCCAGCGGATGGCCCGCTTCATCTGCGTGTGGTCGTACAGGTGCGGGTCGAAGCCCCAGACGACGTCGGCCCGTCCGCCCGGCTTGGTGGCGACGGTCTGGTAGCTGAACATGCCGATGGGCACGCCGTTCAGGACGGTGCGGCCCGTCGCCGAATTGCGCGCGTAGAGCCCGCAGGGATTGTTCAACGGGTAGACGAAATCATCGTCGCCGTTGGCCAGGTGCAGGTCCAGGATCCAGTCGTAGCGGGGCAAGGCGCGCCACATGGTTTCGACGGCGGGGCGCCCGTCGGGCAGGGTCTGGGGCGACCAGACCGCGCGGCGGGCGGTCTCGTTGTGGTCGTAGTACTCGTCGCTCTGGCTGAAGCTGAACGGCGAGCCGGGGGCGGGGATGCCGCCGCCCGCGATGGTCGCGGCGTCGCTCCAGGCGATCTGGTCCCAGACGAAGATGGTGTCCGCGAAGGAGCCGGTCTGGACGTACTCGGCCTTGAAGTCGGGGTCGAGCATGATCGCCTTGGTCCCCACGCAGTTCTGCTTGCGGTGCGTGGTGCCGCTGCCGCAGAGGGTCGGCGAGTAGTAGAAGCTCGCCGGCGTGAACATCGACGACACGGCGAGGCCCAGCCCCCGGTAGGGGTACTGCAGCGTGCCGAACACGGTCTGGGTGCCGTCTTCCTCCTCGCGGACGCCGAAGCTCATGCCCTTTTCCTCGCCGCTGCACTGGAAGGATTCGTCGTCGTTGTTGTAGATGATCGGGTAGAGCCACGGGACGTTGTTGTACACGAAGTGGAAATTCTGCACGATGCCGGAACCCGCCAGCAGGACGTTGCCGACGTTCCGCTGGTAGGCCTCGAGCCAGACGTAGGCCTCGGTCGGGATCCGCCGGTCCGAACCCTGCGGGGTGAAGAGGCTCGGCTGGAAGGACGAGGCGAGGTAACTGAGCGAATTGCGGCGAGCGGACCAGATCAGGCTCTTGTAGCGCACGATGTCGCGGTAGCCCCAGTTGCCGATGAGCCGCTCGTTGTCGATCACGTCGCGGTCGCTGCTGAAGCGCGACACGCCGCCGCTGGAGGCCAGGACATCGTCCCAGAACGCATCCCGCTGGATGTCTTCGTCATAGCTGACCGATCCGGAGCTGTTCGGCCAGCCGTTGCTCGTGCGGTCGGGCACGTCGTCGATCAGGACCAGCGGCAGGCGGTCGACCTCTTCGGGGACGGGCACGACCGAGAGGAAGTACTGGATGCGCGTCAGCAGGCCACTGTTGTCTACACACTCGACGGTGAAGACGTGCAGGCCCTGGGGGAAGGAGCGCACTTCGGAAGAGAGGTTCGCCTCCGAGAGGCCGAACTGGACCACCCAGCCGGGATCGTTGTCATCGGCGAGGTCCTGCACGTCCCAGCCGTACCGGTAGGCCGTGATCTCGCCGCCGTAGTCGGCGGCGCTGCCGAACCACTCGAACTGGAGCGGCTGGTCCTGGGCGATGTACTTCTCCAACCGGGCGATCCCGGTGCCGATGTCGGTCCCCAGGTACCGCTCGCGCAGGATCAACAGGGGCGTCTGCGAGTCGTCGACGCGGAAGTTGGCGACGGAAGTGAAGTACCCGCGGTCGAGGCTGACCGCGCCGGCGATGTCCTGCGCCTGGAGCGCGAACAGATAATAGATGATGTTGTTGTTCGCGTCGCGCTTGCTCCCCTCGAAAATCTGACGCCGCGACGCAGGACTGAGTTCGTAAGGGATCCAATCGCTCCACTGGGGATCGTCGAAGGTGACCAGGGAATCCACAACCTGGTCGTACTCGTACTTCGTGTAGACGTAGTGGCTGCCCACACCCGAAGTGTTGGCGACCTCGGACGTCTTGAACAGATAGCGGACACGCGTGGGATTCCCGAGTTCGTAATCCGGGTCGGTGCCCGTCCAGCCGACGATGAATCGGGGCGGCACGGTCTGGGCCTCGGTGCGGCTGCCGAGCAGCGTCGGGGGCGACGTCAGGCGGATGCTCGGCGACAGGGTCGTCGCCGTGAACGTGATCATCGCCGGCGTGGGGTCGACGCCGCCGTGATCGTCCAACGCCCTCACGATCAGCGTGTGCGGCTGGTAGAAGCGCTGCATGGGTTCGGGCAGGATGACGTCGTCGTCGAATCCCTGGCGGTCGGCCGTCACGACGAAGGTCGAGTCGCTGGCCGTCGTGAACCGCCACGGGTTGATGGTGTCGCCGGTGGCCGGGTCGACGGTCAGGGTGTCGCGGATGCTGATGCCGTCGTCGCCGTTGGACGTCATCTTCCACTGGTAACCGCGGACCCGCCCGTCGGGGTCGCTGCCGGTCCAGTAGAACTGCACGGTGTAATCGGTGTCGCGCAGGTACGGCGGCGTGCCGGTGATGCGGGTGTCCGGCAGGGCGTTGATGAGTTGCACGCCCCCGAGTTCCGAATCCGGACCGCAGCCGTTCACGACCGCCAGCAGCAGGACGGGGGCCATCGCCAGCGCCAGCGCCGCCGTCTTGGTGATTTTCAGCACGTTCGACCTCCCGGTCCGCTGCCTCGATCCGCAGCCGCCTCGGTTAGTATCCGGGCGGGTAGGCGCTCCCCGTCTGGGTGTAGGCCTTGACCAAGTACTGCTTCGTGAACGTCTCGCTCTCGAGGCAGAAATCGTTGAATCTCAGGCGCGCCGCCACGCCGTCGCCCGGGACGACGTCGCAACCCTCGTTGTGGGGGGTCGGCACGCGCAGGCCGCTGTAGTAGGCGTAGGCGCAGCGCTCGGGGCGGTAGACGCTGCTGCTCGCGTCGCGGACCACGACCCGCGCTGTGTTCAGGCCGAGCTGGCGGGTCGTCAGGTCGATGGCGCGGTCGACGGTGCTCGGGGTCCAGTCCGGGTGCTGCGAAGCCAGGAAGCCGCGGTAGACCGCGTCGCCGGCGTTCAGCAGCAGCTGCGGCACGAACACCTCGACCCGCAGGCGCCAGACGCCGTTGTCGTCGTAGTTCAGGTTGTAGGAGTCGGGTTCGTTGAAGGTGTAGGACACCTGGGTCAGGTCGTCCGAACCCCCGCCCTCGCGGATGACGTTGGCCAGCGAGTCCCGATGCGAGACGATCTTGTAGCGCCACGACATGGCGCGGTCGATCGGGTCGCCGTAGGTCATCGGGTCGAGCGGGCTCTGCCGGGGCAGGAACAGACGCTCGTCTTCCTGATCCTCCGCGTACAGCAGCAGCGTGTACTCGTAGAAGTATCCCTGGACGGAGGCCAGGCCGGTGATGTCCGCCGGTTCCTCGTACCAGACCGAGTTGGTCGCCGGGTTGAAGTAGACGGTGCGCGGCACGGCGTAGACCTGCTGCAGCCGCGTCCAGGTGGGGTTGGGAGCGACGGAACCGGTCAAGGCGCAGTAGTAGGTCTTCAACTCGTCGCTGCAGCTGCCTTCGGGATACCCGCTAGGGGCGTTGTTCGTAACAACTTCCACGCACTGGACTTCCGGATGGAAGTTCCCGAAGAATGCGAAGACGTCCGGGGTGCCGTCGCGGCGCTCGTGCTCGTCCAGGGCGCGCATGCTGACCCGGTAGTCGAAGGAACCGACCACGAAGCTGATCGTGTCGGAACTGCCGATGGCCGTGTTGTCGAAATCATCCCAGACGCTGTTCTGGAGGCTGCTGTACTGGGTCGCGAAGCGGAACAGCGAGTTCTCGCCGCCGAGGAAGCGGCCCACGGCGTCGAACTTGCCCTGGAAGCGCAGCCCGTAGCCGGGCGGCGTCTGCCCCGGTATGTCGCGCAGCCGCGTGTCGCGGTGGTCGTCCCAGCCGATGGCCTTGAAGTGGACGACGGCCCGCTGGGGCACGCGGGCGCCCTCCGTGAAGGCGCTCGTCGTGACGGTGCCGTCCGGGCGGTACACCTCGAAATAGGGGTAATCGTTGGTGTCCCCGGGGTAGAAGGGGTCGCTGACGTACGAGAGCTGCTCGCCGGGCTCGACCGTGCCGTCGCCGTCCACATCGTGCGGCTTGGCGTGGCCCAGGATCATCGTCTCCGGGTCGTAGTTGTGGACGAAGTTGAGGTCCTGGCTGTCGGCCTGGATCTCGACGCCCGCCACGTCGATGGCGTTGACCAGCAGGGTGTGGACTCCCTGGGTCAGCAGTCGCCGAGAGACGTCCTCGCCCGAGGCGTCGTTGCTGAACTCGAGGCTGTTGACGTCGCTGAAGTAGGAAGCCAGCCGGTTCGTGGCCGGGTCGAAGCGCCGCGGATTCCAGCAATCCTCGCTCGTCGCGTCGCAGTCGACGTCCAGCGGCATGCGGTACTTGAAACCGAACAGGCCGTCCAGAGGCGGCACGGTATCGCGGTCGGCCAGGAGTTCGGGGGTGAAGGAGTGGATGTTCGGCGTGGTCCCCCGCCAGGTGAACCGGAAGGGCAGAGCGTAGGCGATCGTGTCGAAGTCGGCGAACTGCGACGCCGCGGTCTGCTCGTCGCCGAGATAGAACTGGATGGCGGGCTGCCCCAGGGCGTTGCTGAGGAAATAGAGCCGGGCCGGCGTGCGGTCGTAGTCCCCCCGGTCGTCCACGGCCACGATGTGGAACGTCAAGTCCGCCGAGGTGGTCGATCCCTCGTTGATCTGGAAATCGAAGATCGAGTCGGTCCGGGTCGTGTAGTGCCCGATCTGCAGCGTGGTGATGTTCTCGGCCGGGTTGAAGCGGAGGTCTTCCTCGTCGTCGTCGGTTTCCGGATCCTGGACCGTGCCGGCGGTCAACGCCCAGATGTACCGATCGACGCGGCCGTCGCTGTCGGCTCCGTACCAGAACAGGTGGTGGTGGAACTGCCCGCCCCCCCCGCCCTGCGGCCCGCCGGTCACGTAGGTCTCGGGCGCATGGTTGACGATGACGGTCTCCGGCTCGAAGGCGCGGCAGCCGAACAGCACGAGCAGCGCCGCCGATAGCAGCGCCGGCACCCAGATCCGGACTTGTCGGAGGACTCGCATGATGGGTCTCGCCTTTCCAGCACGGCACCAAGGACCGGGCGGGCACGGCCGTTTGTCCATGGGCGACAGACCGGCCAGAACAACGCGGAAACACGCCGTTTCCGCGCCGAGGAGCGGTTGCGAGCTGCTTGGGAAATATAGGGATCACCACACGGAAGTGTCAACTTCTAGTTTCCCCGCCGCCGCCCCGAACTCCCTACCGGCATTGCGGTTCCGCACGCCGTACTCCGGGACGGCGCGGTTCGCCCGGGTCCCGGCTACCCCAAGCAGGAGGGCGGCCCTTGCGGACCGCCCTCCCTCGGACGCCGACCCGTGAAGTGACTTCGAGTTACTTCACGAGCGCCATCTTGTTGACCGTCACGTTGTCGCCGGAGCGCACTTCGTAGAAGTACACGCCGGAGGCCACGTCGCGGCCGCTGTCGGTGGTGCCGTTCCACTCCGCGACGCCGCTCTGCGCAGCAGAGAAGCCGTCGTGCAGGGTGCGGACCAGCTCGCCCTTCACGTTGAAGACCTTGATGGACAGATCGCCGGCGCGCGGGATCGACCACTCAATCTTCGTGACGGGGTTGAAGGGGTTCGGGAAGTTCTTCGCGAAGAACACACCGCTGCTCGGGGTCGGCGTGGTGCCGAAGCTCGGCGTGTAGCCGAACCACACCAGGATCTCGCCGAGGACCTGAGTACGGGCGGCGAAAGGAGCGGGATCGTCCTTGGCCGACGCGTACGGGGTGTACCAGACGCCGAAGTCGGTCGCGGAAGTCACGATCTTCGACCCGACGTCCGTGCGGTGGTTGGAGACCATCGCCGCGTAGGTCGGGTATGCCGGAGTCGTGGTACCCGCAGCCGTGAACGAGCCGACCTTGGTCGAGTATCCGAACGGCGAGGCGTACACGCCGATGCCGTTGAACACGCGGAAGGTCGGGCACGAGCCGTAAGCAACGAACGGCGTGTTGAAGCCGACCACGTTGCCGGCAACCGGGACGACCAGCGGAGCAGCCTGGCCGCCGATGAGCGCGCGCACGTCCGTGGCCAGCCGGGTGCAGCCCAGCCAGTTCTGAACGAACGCCGCGCCGCCGGCGACAGTGCTGGAACCGGTCGCGACGGGCACGCGGTCGCCAGTCACGAGCAGGTTCTTGCCGGTGCCCAGCCAAGCCGACAGACGACCGACGTCGTCACCCTTGTCGCCCGAGTTGCCCGGGGCGATGGCGGGGCCGGTGAGCGGCGAGCCGGCCAGGGTGCCGGCGCCGTACAGGATCGTCTCGTAGCCGGCCAGGGCGACCGCGGACGCGTTGGCGCCCAGGCCGTTGCCGACGTTCGAGGACGGAGCCTGCGTGAAGTAGATGTCGTAATCGACGTTCTCGACGAGGCCCAACTGAGCGAGAGAGAGCTTCCACTCGTTGTAGCCGCCGCCGAAGGCGCCGAAGTCGTGCCAGAACAGGATGTCGGGCTGCGTGCCGGCGACATCGGTCACCGACGGCAGTCCGCGCCAGATCCACTCGAACGGCCACTGGAACTCGACGTAACCGAGATCGCCCGGGAACACGCCGAACCCGTCGAGAAGCCGCGGGTAGGTCGTGGTGCCGTCGGTGCCGGGGTCGCCGTTCACGCGGTCGGTCGCGGTGATGTACCAGTGCATCTGGTCACCCGGGAACAGCAGGCCGTTGTCGTCCAGGTCGAACGCCCAACGCCACTGGACCAGGATGCCGGAGGACGTGTAGACGCTGTCCGCGTCGACGTCGCCCTCGATGAAGCCGCCCACCGGCGCCACGTTGCGCACGCCGTTGAACAGCGGGTTGCACTTGATCTTGTAGTGCATCCGCGGCAGAGCCGTCAGCTCGGCGCCGGGGCGCACGGGCTGCACATTGAGCACGATCGAGTCGCCGTGCACGATGTTCGGGCTCGTGGTGTCCAGCAGGTCCTGGCACATGTCGAAGCGCAGGGCGTTGCTGGCCAGGTTGCCCAGGTCCAGGTTCTTCGCGAACTGGTCGTTGGGCAGGTCCCAGGCGCCGCTGATGGAGATCGCCGGGCCACCGAAGCCGTAGACGTAGAACGCCACGTTATCGAAGTACGACGCGGGCGTGCCGTCGGTCCCGATGTTGTAGCGCGCGTCTTCCATCAGACCCAGCGCGACCTGGACGTGCGTCGTGCCGGGCTCGAGCAGGTCCGTGACCACGAACGTGTTGCGGCCGTACAGGCCCTGGGCGCTGTAGTAGATCGTGTTGCGATCTGCCCAGCCGTACCAGGTGTTGCCGCCGTCGGTCGAGCAGCGGACGTGCCAGACCTGGAAGACGCCGTCGAAGGTCGGCGTGCCGTAAGGCGAGTGGATGTACGCGCCGAACGTCAGCGCGGCCGCGACGTAGTTGCCGGCGGGCCAGGCGAGGGGCGGCGACCAGATCTCGTTGCCGAGAACGTTGTCGTCGATGTTCGCGCCCAGGGCGCCGCCGGTGCAGTTACGGGAGTAACCGCTGGGGCCGTAGGTGTACAGGGTGTTCGAGGACGGGCCGACGCCGGGGACGACGAGGCCGTCATCGATGAAGCCGAACTGCGGGGTCTCGTTGGTCACGCAAGGATCGAGATCCTCGAGCAGCGGCCAGACCTTCGAGAAGTCGCCGTAGCCCTGGGGCACCACGGTGAACCAGTTCGGGCCCATGCCCGCCTGGAAGTTGTCGAACGTCTGCAGGACGCCGCCGAAGTACACGCTGATGTTGTCGATCTGGCTGTGACCCACGGACGGGTACAGGCAGTCGCTGTCGGACCAGGCGCCGTCGGCGTCCGCCTGCCAGCGCAGGTGGACCTGATTGCCGTTGACGTAATCAGCGGCAGTCACGGTGAACGTCTGGTCGAAGGCGACGGCGACCTGGGAGCCGGAGAACGCCCACTGCTCCACCATACCCGCGGGGGTATCGTAGCGCAGCGACAAGAAGTCGTACCCGGGCTCGGAGTCCTGGCTGATGATCGCCGTGACCCTGACGGTCGTGTCGGCGAGCGGGTTGGCCACGGTGCCGACCCAGTCCAGGTACTCGAGGAAGCTGTTCGAGTAGCCGCTGAAGTCGCCGGTGCCGCAGTCGTTGGGGAAGTTCTCACCGGCCCAGACCGCGGGTGTGCCGGTCGGGCTGTTGTAGGTGGAAACATTCCAACGGGAGAACGCCGGCGCGGTCAGGTCCATGCCGACCCAGCCTTCCGCGTCGGGAAGGTTGGGGTTCACGTTGTTCTGGAACTTGCCGTCGTTGCGGACGGGGCCGCCGAGCAGGTAAATGGTATCCTGCTTGGCGGTCGAGCCGCCGGCCGTCAGTTCCATGGTATTGGTGACGTCGACCAGGTTGTAGTCGGCGAAGCGCTGGGAGCTGCCGACGGCGAAGGCGGAGCCAGCCGTCAAAAGCAGGGCCAAGCACACGAGAGTGAGTTTCCTCATACTTTCCCCCCATCGTTGAACAAGTCAACAAATGGTGCAGGTGAAAGGCATTACCTTCGAGTTCCCGAAGGAAGATCGAAGGCTCCAGCAGTGCAGGCAAAAGCTCTTCCAGTCACTGGCCTCAGGGGGCTTGCTGTGAAGGGGTCTTTTCCTCTGTGACCGTGACAGTTCGACTCGCGAATCAAGCAAGCGTGTCAAGTTAATAGGGACTTACTTGGAGTGGAGTCGGGCGCAACGTCACGTCGGAAAAGGCTTTTGCCCTTGAGTCGCACGCGTGAGCATACCCAAGGCCCCCTGCCAAGTCAATAGCATATGTCAAAAAGACCGGGAGCCCCCCGCGAGGCTCCCGGTCGGGAAATGCCGAATCCAGGGTCAGGTCGTCGATTCCAGGGGCGCCACCTCGCTGAAGTCGGCGAACTGGGCGAACAGGCCGTAGACCTCGCGCAGGAAGGCGTGGCGCAGTTCCCGCAGCTCGGCCTGGTCGGCGTTGACCCGGACCGACTCGAAGAACCCATCGATGGCCGGCCCCAGGCTCGAAAGCGCGCGGAAGACGCCGGTATAGTCCCCCGCGTCCCTGAGCGCGAGCAGGCCCGGCACGGCGGCGGCCACCGCACCGGCCAGGGCGACCTCGGCCGGTTCGGGCAGCCCGTCGAACCCGCGACCCTCGGGGGTGCCGCCACCCTCCCGCCAGCGGGCCGCGCAGCCGGCGAGTGCCTCCGCCTCGAGCGTGCGGCCCTCCAGGATGTTGCGGCAGCGCTTGAATCCCTTGGCGAGCAACAGGAAATCCGCCTGCTCCCGGAAGCCGTCCAGGGCGCGGGCCCAAGCGGCCGCATCGGTCGGGTCGTTCCCGTGCGCGGGCAGGACCGCCCGGACCGCCTCTTGCGAGACGCCGGCGGCGACCAGGAGCCCTTCCAGCCGGGTGCGGGCGAAGGCGAGGATCTCGCCGAGCGCCAGGGCTCGGCGGGCCTCGTCGGCCAGCGCCGCGTAGCCGTCGAGGGCCCCCGCCACGACGGCGGCGAGGTCCAGGCGCGCGCCGCGGTCGATCAGGATGCGCAGCACGGCCAGGGTGTGGCGACGCAATGCGTAGGGATCCTTGGCGCCGGTCGGGACGAAGCCGGCCAGCCAGCAGCCCGCCAGGGAGTCCAGGCGGTCGGCCGCAGCCAGCGTGGCGGCGGCCGCGCCGGCGGGCAACCCGTCCGCGGCGGAACGGGGGCGATAGTATTCCTCGAGCAGCGAGCACACGGCCGGGGACTCCCCCGCCGCCGCGGCGTAGCGCGCGCCGATGGTCCCTTCGAGCTTCGTGAACTCCTTGCCGTCGCGGATCATCTCGGTGACGAGGTCGAACTTGCAGATCCGCGCGGCTCGCACCAGTTCCGGCGGCGGCGCGCCGCCGTCGCCCAGGCCCGCGGCCCAGAGGCGATCCACCAGACGGCCCATGCGGTCGACTTTGTCCAGCACCGAACCGTAGCCCTCGAGCCAGGTCACGTCGGCGAGGCGGGCGGTGTGCTGGTCCGGCGAGAGCCGCAGGTCGCAGCGCCAGTAGAACAGGGCGTCGTTGAGCCGCGCGTTGAGCACCTTCTCGTTGCCGCGGATCACCTTGTCCAGCGCGTGGCGGTCGCCGTCGCGGACGGCGAAGAAGACCGGCAGCAGGCCGCCGCCGTCGGCGCGCCGCACCGCGAAGTAGCGCTGGTGCGACTTGAGCGCCGTGATGATCACCTCGTCCGGCAGGGCGAAGTAGGACTCGGGGATGGCGCCGAGGAAGGGTGTGGGATGCTCCAGGAGGTCGGTGACCTCCTGCAGCAGTTCCTCGTCCTCGACGATCCGGCCGCCGGCCGCGCTCGCCAGCTGGGTCGCACCTTCGCGCACCACGCGCCGGCGTTCGTCCTGGTCGGGCTCGACGCCGTGGGCGCGCATCGACGCGAGGTACGCGCCGGGTTCGGGGATCTCGACCGGAGCGCCTTCGGCCAGGGTGCGGTGGCCCCGCGAGACGCGTCCCGCGCGCAGGCCGGCCATCTCCAGGGGCAGCACCTCATCGCCGAGGAGGGCCACGAGCCACTGGATCGGCCGCGCGTACTCGAAGTCGGAAGCCCCCCAGTGCATCGTCTTGGGGAAGGGGATCGACTGCAGCAGCCCCGGCAGGCGTTCGGCCAGCAGTTCCGCGGCGGGCCGACCCGCGAGCGTCTTGCGCACGCCCAGGAACGCACCGCCCTTGCCGTCGTTCAACTCCAGGCAGTCCTCGATCCCGACGTTGTTCTTGCGGGCGAAACCCAGCGCGGCCGGCGAGGGCGCACCGTCGGGCCCGCGCGCCGCCGTCAACGGCGGACCCTTGACCTCGACGGTGCGGTCGGCCTGGCGCTCGGCGAGGGCCTCGACCAGCACGGCGAGTCGTCGCGGCGTGGCGAGCACGCGCAACCCGCGGTGCTCCAGCGACAACTCGGCGAGCAGGGCCGCGAAGCCCCCGGCCACGTGCTGCCGTTCGACGGGCAGGAAGCGGGCGGGCAGCTCGTCGGTGCCGATCTCGAACAGGAACGGGCGCATCCCGGTCATCGGGTCCCCTCCTCGCGGTGCAGCAGGGGGAAGCCCATGGCCTCCCGCTTCTCCAGGTAGGCCTGCGCGACGCGGCGCGACAGGACGCGCACGCGCTTGATGAAACCGGTCCGCTCGGTGACCGAGATGGCGCCGCGCGCTTCGAGCAGGTTGAAGAGGTGGCTGCACTTGATCACCGAGTCGTAGGCGGGGTAGACCAGGCCGGCGTCGACCAGTCGCAGCGCCTCGGCTTCACGGTCGTCGAAATGGCGGCGGTACATCTCGACGTTGGCGTGCTCGAAGTTGAAGGCGGAGAACTCCTGCTCGAACTGCCCCTGGACGTCGCCCCAGGTGAGGCCCCCGCCCCACAGCAGCTCCTTCACGTGGCCGACGCCCTGGATGTACATGGCCAACCGCAGCAGCCCGTAGGTCAACTCGACCGACACCGGGTTGAGGCGCAGCCCGCCCACCTGCTGGAAGTATGTGAACTGCGAGATCTCCATGCCGTCGATCCAGACCTCCCACCCCAGCCCGCTGGCGCCGAGGGTGGGCGACTCCCAGTCGTCCTCCACGAAGCGGATGTCGTGCTCGCGCGGCTCGATCCCGATGGCCCGCAGCGATTCCAGGTACAGCCCCTGCGAGTCCGCGGGATTCGGCTTCAGGACGACCTGGTACTGCAGGAACTGCTGGACGCGGTTCGGATTTTCCAGGTAGCGGCCGTCCTTGGGGCGCCGGCTCGGCTCGACGTAGGCGACCTTCCATGGTTCCGGTCCGAGGCAGCGCAGGAAGGTGGCCGGGTTGAAGGTGCCGGCGCCCACCTCGGAGTTGTAGGGCTGGATAATGACGCAGCCCTGATCCATCCAGAACCTCTGCAGCCCGGCGATCATCTCCTGGTAGCTCAGCATGGCTCGTCGTCCTTTGCGGCCGCGGCCGCGGCGTCGGCGCTCCGCGCCGCGCGGAGCAGGTCCAGGCCCGCGGGCAGGCGGTACTCCGGCAGGTGATAGATCAGGAAGCGGTGCAGCAGGATCCCCGTCTCCCGGGAGGTCCGCCGCGAGGACCGGGCCGGCGTCGCGCCGCCCAGCGTCCGCAGAGCCGCCAGCGTCTCGGGCGCGAGCGGCCGGTCGGCCGTCTCAGCGCACGCCTCGCAGACCGCCCCGCCGGCGGCGGGGCTGAAACGGCAACCGGGCGCCGCCAGACCGCCGCCGCAGGCGGCGCAGGCCGACAGTTCCGGTGCGATCCCCTGCAATTCCAGCAGCGCCGTCTCGAAGGCGTAAAAAAGCGGGGCCTCGTCCCCCGCCGCGACCGATGATAGCATCTCCAGGTAGCGGCGGCAAAGTCCAAACAGGCCCGCCTCGCGAACGCCGCTGGGCCGGCAGCGGTCGGCCAGTTCCAGCGCCGCGAGCGTGTAGGCGGTGCGTTCGAGACTGTTGCCGTCGAGCAGGGGATCCAGCAGGAGGCTGCCGCCCTTGAGGTACTGCAGGTCGCGGTCCGGGCTCCAGCCGAACTCCACCTCGACGAGCCGCCCCGGCCCGACCAGGGGCTGCAGGCGGGACAGCCCGTTGCGCGCCCCCTTGCCGATGACCCGCACGTAACCCCGCGCCTCGGTCAGCAGCGAGGCGACCACGCTGGTCTCGCCGCTGGGCCAGGCCCTCAGCACCACGGCGCGGGTGGAGACGACGGGTTGCGGCAGGACCGTCACTTCCCCCCCTGTCAGCGGATGAGCAGGGACGCCATGCCCAGATAGATCATCACGGCGATGAAGTCGTTCGACATGGTGATGAACGGCCCGGTGGCGATGGCCGGGTCCGCGCCGGCCCGGTAGAGCAGCAGCGGCATGGTCGTGCCGATCATGGCCGCGCTGAGGATCACGGTCATCATGGCGATCGTCAGCACGATCGCCACTTCCATGTCCCCCAGCAGCAACCGGGCGGCGATCATGACGCAGATCGAGATCAGGCCGCCGGTCAGCAGGGCCGTCCCCAGTTCGCGCAGCAGGTAGCGTCCGATGCGGTAGATGCTGACCTCGCCGGTGGCCAGCCCGCGCACCACCACCGAAGAGGTCTGGATGCCGGTGTTGCCGCCCATGGCCATGATCGCCGGCAGGAAGAAGGTCAGCGCGACGGTCGTGGTGATGGTCGCCTGGTAGTGCCTCATGATCTGCATGGTCGCCATCTCGCCGGCCAGGGCGCCCAGCAGCCAGGGCAGGCGGGCGCGGGCGACGCGCACGGGCGAGGTCTCGCCCAGCTCCTCGCTGGTGCCCGCGAGCCGGGAGTAGTCCTCGGTGGCCTCCTCCTCCAGGACGTCGATGACGTCGTCGGCCTGGATCACGCCCACCAGCCGGCCGTCGGCGTCGACCACCGGCAGGGTGACCAGGTCGTGCGTCTGCACGTAGAGGGCCACGTCCTCCTGGTCGAGGTCCACCGAGACGCGCAGGGGGTCCCGTTCCATGATCGCGTCGACCGGCGTGGACCAGGGCTGCAGCAGCATCGTCACCAGCGGGATGCGGCCGGTGGGGCAGCCGTCGCCGTCGACCACGAACACGAAGTGCAGCCCCTCGCGGTCGTCCTCCTCGACGGCGCGCACCGCGTCGACCGCCTGCATGATCGTGGCGTCCTGCAGCACCGCGATGAACTCCTTGGCCATCAGGCCGCCGGCGGTGTCCGTCTCGTAGCGGAGCAGGTCGGTGACGTCCTCGCGCTCGGCGGGCTCCATCGCCGCGAGGATCTCGCGGGCCTGGTCGTCCTCCAGCTCGCCGACGATGTCGGCCGCCTCGTCCGAGGGCATCTCTTCGATGAGATCGGCGATGGCCTCGATGTCCAGCAGCTGCAGCAGGGCCGAGACGCTGTACTGGTCGATCTCGGCCAGCACGTCGGCGGCGAGGTCGTGGGGCAGCAACTGCAGCAGGCGCGCGGTGTCGTCGACGCTGAGGTAGCGCAGGCTCTCCGAAAGATCGCCGGGAGAGAGGGCGGCGGCCGTGCGGCGCAACTCGTCCTGGTGGCCGTCGCGCAGCAACCGCTCGAACAGTTCGGCGTAGGCGTGCCACTGCTCCTCGAGCTTGCTGGCGTCGAGCAGGGTCTCCTCGCCCTCGGCCGTTTCGGCTCCTGGTTCGAGCGTCGGGTCGCTCATGGCGCCTCGCCTCCTTCCCCGCGGCACCGCGCCTCGGCGGGGCCGGCCGCGCGCCCCGTCATTCCGGCGCCTCTGGCGGGTGGCGGCCCGGCAACGGGGCCGTCGACGCCAGGCGGACCTGCATGATGCGCCGGTCCTCGACCCGCTCGACCTCGATGTCGAGCCCGGCGATGGCCACGCGGTCGCCCTGCGCGGGCACCCGGCCCGCGGCTTCGTAGATCAGGCCCGCCAGCGTCTCGCTGCCCTCGCCCAGGGGCAGCTCGATCCCGAGCACGTCCTGCAGGTCCTCCAGGTTGATCTTGGGATCGACGCGCAGCGAACGGTCGTCGAGCCAGGTGAAGAGCGACTCCTCCTCGTCGAACTCGTCCTCGATCTCGCCCACGATCTCCTCGAGCACGTCCTCGAGCGTCACGAGCCCGGCGGTGCCGCCGTACTCGTCGATGACCACGGCCATGTGGATGCGCTGGGAACGGAATTCCGCCAGCACCTCGTCGAGCCGCTTGCTCTCGGGGATGAAATAGGCGGGTCGCGCCAGACCGCCGACCTTGCGGTCGCCGTCGCGCATGCCGGCGTCGTCGACCAGCGACAGCAGGTCCTTGGCGTAGAGCAGCCCGACGACGCGGTCGATGCCGCCCTCGTAGAGGGGGATGCGCGAGTGGCGGCACTCCTCGATCGCGCGCACGGCCTCGCGGACCGGGCAGCCGGCGTCCAGGGCGACCATGTCGATGCGCGGGACCATGATCTCCCGCACCGCCGTCTCCCGGAAGTCGAAAATGCTCTGGATCATCTCGCGCTCGTCGTGCTCGAGACTGACCCCGTCCTGCTGGTCGTCGATCAGGCTGCGGATCTCGCCGGCGCTCAGCTGGGAGCCGGCGTCGGCCCCGGGCAGCGTGTCCTCGGGACGGGAGCCCAGCACCATCAGCAGCGACGTCCACGGGCGCAGCAGCCAGACCGCCGGCGCCATGACCCTCACCTGCAGCCGCGCGGCCGCCACGCCGGCGCCCCGGGCCGCCCAGCGGGCCACGGCGGCGCCCAGGGACCAGACGACGGCCACGACCAGCGCGACCGTCGCGTAGTAGCGGGCGCCGGTCAGGTCGGGCCAGGACGCGGCCGCCCAACGGCCGGCCGCGAGGCAGCCCACGGCGGTCGCCGCCAGGTGCAGCGTGCCCGCGGTGGCGGCCAGCCGCTGGGGCACTTCCAGGCTGCGCTGCAGGCCCGGTCCCAGCGATTCCGGCGCCAGCAGCCCGTTGCGGTAGAGACCGACCACGCGCGAGTAGGCCGCGAGCAGGCCCACCATCAGCATGGCGAACGCATAGGCGACCGCGAAGACCAGCACCTCCGCCAGACCGCCTTCACCGGCTAACATCGTCCGTCTCCTTCCCCGTCAGCGGATGCGGCCAGCCGCGCCGGGCCAGCAGATCCTGCTCCCGGGCGCGCATGGCCGTCGCCTCGGGCGGCGTCACGTGATCCCAACCCAACAAGTGCAGGGCGCCGTGGACCGTCAGCAGCGCGAATTCCGTCGCGACGTCCCAGCCGTGGAGCTCGCAGCGTCGTCGCACGAAACCCGGTGCGATCACGATCGCGCCCGCATCGCCCAGCCCGTTGTCCGCGTCGCCGCCGACGCCGTCCCACCAAAGGTCGCACCGGGCGTGACCCTCGCCCGCGCGCACGGCGGGGGGGCCGCCGCCTTCGGCGACCAGGTTCCCGAACGACAGCACGTCGGTCGGCTCCGGCTTGTCCCGGTAGAGCCCGTTCAGACGGGCCATCTCCGTGTCGTCGACCCAGACCTGCTCGGCGGTCCAGCCGTCCAGTCCGACGGGCTCGGCCAGGGCCGCCAGCTCGCGCCGCGCCGCGAGGTCGGGCGCCGCGCCGTCGGCGAGCCGCATCACCGTCAGCAGCTTCATGTCCAGTCCCGGCCGTGGAGCGTCTCGGCGTGCTCGCGGTGGCCCGGGTAGGGGATGCGGGCGTGGTGGATCCCCGACAGCAGCGGCACGAAAGCCTCGCGCACGGCGGTGATGTCCTTCAGCGTCAGGCCGCAGTGGTCGAGTTCGCCGCAGAGCATGCGCTCGTCGGCGATCTGCTTGACCACCTCGCGGATGCGCCCCGGAGTGGGCTTGGCCAGCGCGCGTGTGGCGGCTTCCACGGCGTCGGCGAGCATCAGGATCGCCGTCTCGCGGCTCTGCGGTTTGGGGCCGGGATAACGGAAGTCGTCGACCTTGACCGTCTCGTTGCTCTCGTTCTGCAGGGCCTTGTGGTAGAAGAACTTCATCACGTGCGTGCCGTGGTGCTCGGGGATGAAGGAGACCACGGCTTCCGGCAGCCGCCACTGCCGCGCCAGCGCGATGCCGTCCTTCACGTGGGAGGCGACCACCAGGGCGCTGAGGCTCGGGCTCAGCTCGTCGTGCTTGTTCGGGCCGCCCCCCTGGTTCTCGACGAAGTACTCCGGCTTGTTCAGCTTGCCGATGTCGTGGAACAGCGCGCCGACGCGCGTGAGCAGGGAGTTCGCGCCCACCGCCCGGGCCGCGTTCTCGGCCAGCTGGGCCACGACCTGGCTGTGGTGGAAGGTGCCCTGGGACTCCAGCGCCATCCGCTTGAGCAAGGGATGGTTGAGGTCCGACAACTCGATCAGCGTCAGGTCACTGCACACGCCGACCCGCGGCTCGACGATCGGCAGCAGGAACAGGCCGAGCGCCACCGAAGCCACGGGCGAAAGGGCGGCCACCAGCGCTTCGTGCAGGAAGCCCACAGCCTGCGCCCCGCCGGCGGCGCGTTCCAGCCCGACCAGCAGCACCCCCGCCGCGGCGAGGATCGCGATCGCCTGGTAGAACTGGCCCCGCTGGCGGATGCGCCGCATGAAGGTCACCGCCAGCAACCCCATGACCAGCCACACCACCGTCGCGGCCCCTGCGGCGGCCGTGTGGAAGGAAAGCAGTCCGGCCGCCAGCAGCGTCATCGCGTAGCCCACGCGGTCGCGGAACAGCACCGTGGCCAGCATGCCGAGCAGGGTGAACGGCACCGCGTACGGCCCCAGTTCGGGACGCGCGAGACAGACCGCGCCGGCGACCAGCACCACGCCCAGCAGCAGGGCCGCGGTGACGAGCCGCCGCGGCGCGCGCAGCAGCTGCGGGAAGTACAACGAGGCGACCCAGCCGAACAGCAGCAGCAGCCCCAGGACCAGCGCCGACCGCGCGGTCTGCCGCCAGAACCGCGATCCGCCTCCCGGCTCGCCCCGGGTCGTGAGGTGGGCCTGGAGCGCGTCGAGGTCGAGCGCGTCCTGCGCGGTCAGGCGCACGCCCTTCTCGACCACGCGCTCGCCCGCGAGGAACGCGCGCTCGACCGGCACGGCCTGGCGGGCGGCGAGGCGCCGCACCCGCGTGTCCTCGTCGCTGTAGACCAGGTTGGGCAACACTAGTGGGCGCAGCAGCAGCCCCCCCCAGGCTGCCGGCTCGGGGTCGAGACCCGCGGCGGACAAGGCCTGCTGGAGTCGTGCCGCCACGTCGTCCTGCGCCGTCAGCGTCGAGGCGTCGGCCACCGTCTCGCCGGCGGCGCCGACGATCCGGACCTGGCGGTAGGTGCCCGGCGGCAGGACGTCCACCACACCGTCGTCCAGGACGAGCCGCAACGCGTTCTCCGCCGCGGCGAAGAAACCGATCGGGTCGGGCAGGGCCAGGGCCCGCGCCGCGTCCTGCGCCGCGAGTTCGGGGAAGAGCAGGCCCACGAGGTCCGCGCGCTGCTCCAGCGAGATCTCCGTCTGCCCGGCCCGCCGCACGATCGCGTCGCGCCAGGACGCGAGCCGGTCGAGCGCGCCCCGGCGCGGGTTGCCCAGCCGCCGCAGAACCGGCGGTTCGGCCATCATGGCCTGCATCTGGCGCATCTCGATGTCCTGGGCGAGCATCGGCGCGGAGAAGGGCAGCGGCGCGAGGATGTCGCGGTCGGCGATCGCGCCGGCGTCCGGAAAATCGGCGTCGATGCGCGGCACCACGGGCATCAACTGCGCCTGCAGCAACACCAGCGCCGCCGCCGTCGCCGCGGGCCAGGCCCACCGGCGCCAGCCGGAAACGGGGGCCCGCCGCAGCAACCGGCGGCTGCCCGCAGCGAGACGGGACGAGCGGCCCCCCTCGCGGGGCGCCTTCATCCAGCCGATGCCCGGCCACCTGATCACGCCGTCCCCCTCACGTCGTCACTTCTTTCCCCCGCCGCGTTCCTCCGCTTCGCGGAACGCCTCCACGATGCGCCGCACCAGCGGGTGCCGCACGACGTCCCGCTGGGTCAGTTCCACGAAGGCGATGCCTTCGGTCGCGGCCAGGATGTCGCGGACGCGCACCAGGCCGGAATCCTTGCCCGGCGCCAGGTCGATCTGCGTGACGTCGCCCGTGATGACGGCCTTCGACTGGTGGCCCAGCCTGGTCAGGAACATCTTCATCTGGCCGAGCGTCGTGTTCTGGGCTTCGTCCAGGATGACGAAGGCCTGGTTGAGGGTGCGCCCGCGCATGTAGGCCAGCGGCGCGGCCTCGATCACCCCGCTGCTCATGTAGCGCTGGATGCGGCCGGGACCCACCGTGTCGCCCAACGCGTCGTGGAGCGGCCGCAGGTAGGGATCGATCTTCTCCTGCAGGTCCCCGGGCAGGAATCCCAGCTGCTCGCCGGCCTCGACCGCCGGCCGCACCAGGATGATGCGCTCGACCAGGCCGCGCTTGAGGTAGTCCATCGCCATGACCACGGCCAGGTACGTCTTGCCGGTGCCGGCCGGCCCGATGGCGAAGACCACGTCGTGGGCGCGGATGGCTTCGATATAGGACTGCTGTCCCGCGGTCTTGACGCGGATGGCGCGGCGGTTCCCGGCCACCAGCAGCGTCTCGCCCACCGGCTCGGGTTCGCCGTCCTGCGGCCGCAGGTGCTGCTCGAGCACGTAGTGGACGCTCACGGTGTCGAGGGCCTTCTCCCGCTCCAGCAGTTCGATCAGCCGGCAGACCACCCGCGCCATCGTCTCGGTCTCGGCGGGTTCGCCGCGCAGGACCACGGCGTCTCCGCGCACCGAGATGCTGCCCCCGTAGTGCTCCTCCAGAACGCGCAGGTTGGCGTCGTGCCAGCCCAGCAGGGCGAACTGGTCGATGCCCGCGAGGTCGATCGCCGCCTCGCCCGGCGCCGCCGTGCTCAACCTGTCGACGGTGCCGCTCATCCGCGCTCCTCTTCGGCCACGACCCTGATGTGCAGCTCCGCCAGCTGGGCGGGGCTGATGTCGCCCGGCGAATCGTCCAGGGGCGAGGAGGCCAGGTAGGTCTTCGGGAACGCGATCACGTCGCGCAGCGAGGAGCTGCCGGTCAGCAGCATCGCGATCCGGTCCAGGCCCAGGGCGATGCCGCCGTGGGGCGGCGCGCCGTACTCCAGGGCATCCAGGAAGAAGCCGAACTTGTCGCGCGATTCCTGCTCGGTCATGCCGACCACCCGGAAGACCGCCTCCTGGAGCGCGCGGCGGTGGATGCGGATGCTGCCCGAGCCCAGCTCGACCCCGTTGCAGACCAGGTCGTAGAGCTGGCCATGGCACGCGCCGGGGTCGCTCTCGATCACGGGCTCGCTCGCGGCGTCGGGCATGGTGAACATGTGGTGGCAGGCCGACCAGCCGCCCGTCTTCTCGTCGCGCTCGAACAGGGGGAAGTTGCGCACCCAGGCGAAGGCCCAGGCGCCCTCGGGGATCCAGGCCCGCTGCGCGGCCAGTTCCAATCGCACGGCGCCCAGCGCCGCGCCGACGGTCGCCGCCGGTCCGGCGCCGAACAGGACCAGGTCGCCTTCGCGCAGCGCGAGCCGTTCGCGCAGCGCCGACTGGAAGGGCGCCGACATGAACTTCGCGATCCCGCCGTCGAACCCGTCGGCGGTCGCCTTCACGAAGGCCATGCCGCGGGCGCCGCGCTTGCGGGCGACCTCTTCGAGGTCGGTGATCTGCTTGCGGCTGTAGCCGGCGCAGCCCTCGGCGGCGAGGCAGCGCACGACGCCCCCCTCGTCGACAGCCGTCGTGAAGACGCCGAACCCGCTGTCCGCCGCCAGGTCGCTCACGTCGCGGATCGGGCAGCCGAAGCGCAGGTCGGGCTTGTCGGACCCGTAGAGGTCCATGGCCTCGGCGTAGGAGAGCCGGGGGAACGGCGTGGGCAGTTCGATGCCGGCGGCCTCGCGGAACAGCGTCGCCACCATCCCCTCCACGAGCTCGAAGATCTCCGGTTCGGTCACGAAGCTCATCTCGAGGTCGATCTGGGTATGCTCGGGCTGACGGTCCTTGCGCAGGTCCTCGTCCCGCAGGCAGCGCGGCAGTTGGTAGTAGCGGTCCACGCCCGAGACCATCAGGATCTGCTTGTACAGCTGGGGCGACTGCGGCAGCGCGTAGAAACGCCCCGGGTGGATGCGGCTGGGCACGACGTAGTCGCGCGCGCCCTCGGGCGTCGTCTTGATGAGCAGCGGCGTCTCGACCTCCAGGAAGTCGCGCTCCCCGAGGTAGCGCCGCACCGCCTGCGCGGCCCGGTGGCGCACCATGAGGTTGTTCATCATCTCGGGGCGGCGCAGGTCGACGTAGCGGTACTTCAAGCGCAGCTCGTCCGCGGCCTGGGCCGCCTGGTCGAGCTGGAAGGGCAACGGCTTGCTGGGGTTCAGCACCTCGAGCTCCGCCACCGCCACTTCGACGGCGCCGGTGGCCATCGTCGGGTTGACCATGCCCTCGGGCCGGGGGCGGACGCGCCCGGACACCGCGATCACCGATTCGAGCTTCACCAGACCGCCGCGTGCGGGCAGGTCGCCGTCCTCGCAGACCACCTGGACGGTGCCGTAGCGGTCCCGCAGGTCGATGAAGGTGACGCCGCCCATGTCGCGGATCTTCGCGGCCCAGCCCGCCATCCGGACGGTCTCCCCCACGCGCGCGGTGTCGATGTCGCAGCAACGGTGGGTCCGGATCAGTTTCACGTCGCTCACAAGCCAAGCACCTCCCGCACCGCCGCGAGCAGGCCGTCGCCCGCCACCTCGCGCTGGTGCCCGTCGTTCAGGTCCTTCATCTGGAAATTCCCGGCGGCGAGTTCCTCGTCCCCGGCGATCAGCACGAGCCTCGCGCCCCGCGAGTGGGCGCCCTTCATCTGGGTCTTGATCCCGCGGCCGGTCGTGTCCACCTCGACGCGGCACACGCCGCGCAGGAGTTCGGCGTGGGCCAGGGCATGGATCTGCGCCGGTTGGCCGAGGCAGGCCATGTAGACGTCCACCGGCGACTGGCGGCTGAGCTGCGGGTCGAACTCCTCGGGGTACAGGTGCCGCATCGTCCGCTCGATGCCCAGCGAGAAGCCCACGGCCGGCGTCGGCGGTCCGCCGCACTCCTCCACCAGACCGTCGTACCGCCCGCCGCCGCACAGCGCGCTCTGACGCAGGTCCTGGCGCGCGGAGATCTCGAACGTCGTGCGGGTGTAGTAGTCGAGGCCGCGGACCAGCGACGGGTCCTCCGTGACGGCCACGTCCATGGCGGTCAGGGATGTCCGCAACGCGGCGTGATGGTCGCGGCAGGCCCCGCAAACCGCGTCGCTGATCGGCCGCATGCCGCCGAGCAGCTCGCGGCAGGACTCGACCTTGCAGTCGAAGAGACGCAGCGGGTTCACTTCGAGGCGCGACCGACAGTTTTCGCAGAAGCCCTCCGCGCGTTCGCGCGCCCAGGCCTGCAACTCCGCCACGTAACCGGGCCGGCACTCCGGGCAGCCGATCGTGTTGATCTGGACGGACAACCCCTCGGCGTCGACGGCCTCGAACAGCGCCAGGGCGGTGCGGATCACCTCGGCGTCCAGGACCGGCGACGGCGAACCGATGGCCTCGACCCCCACCTGATGGAACTGGCGGTACCGCCCCGCCTGCGGCCGGTCGTAGCGGAACATGGGCCCGAGGTAATAGAACTTCATGGTGCCCGGCTGCCGGGTCAGGCCGTTCTCCAGGTAGGCCCTGACGACCGACGCGGTCGCCTCGGGTCTCAGGGAGATCGGCTCCCCGCCCTTGGTCTCGAAGGAGTACATCTCCTTGTCGACGATGTCGGTCCCCGAACCCACCGCGCGCGTGAACAGCTCCGTCGACTCGATCAGCGGCGTGCGGATCTCGCCGAAGCCGTAGCGCTCCAGCACCTCGCGCCAGCGCTCCTCGCACCAGCGCCAGCGCTCCATCTCCTCGAGCAGGACGTCCCGGGTGCCCCGGGGTCGCCTGTACTTGATCTCCATGCGCTTCCTCCGCTCCTCGGTCCGGGATCCCGGCGGTCAGGGCCGCCTGGCGCGTCCGCCGACCACGATCATGACCTCCGGCGGCGAGAGCGCCACGAGGCTGCAGGCTGCGGGGAGCCGCACGTCGGGCCGCACGGTGTGGGCGCCCGGGCCGAACCCCTCGGCGGCGACCGTCAGGGCGACGGCGTCGTCCGCCAAGGCGGCGAGCGCCACGGCGGGCCCGCGAACCTCGACGTCCGCCACGGGGGGAAAAACCTCGACGCGAAGGCCCCCGCTGTCAAGCCGGGGCACCAGCGGGACGCGCGCGAAGAGCCGCCGGCCCGCTTCGGCCACGACCGCCGTGACGCGCACCTCCCGCGGCACGGTCCAGAGCTGCGGCCGCGGCGAGTGCACGGCCCGCATGATCTCGAGGCGCCCCGTCGCCCGGCCGACCGCGACCGGGTCCGTGCGGGGCCTGCCCGCTCCCGGCAGGAAGCGGGACGGTCCGACCAACTGGACGGTGGCCGGCGAGGCGGACGGCGGCGCGGTCAGCACGTGGTCTGCGGACGCGCTCCCGGCGACCGGCACCTCGACCGGGACGGTGACCGAATCGACCCGGTCCACGTAGAACTCGAGCCGCGCGGGAGCCGTCACGAGGATGTCCACCAGCATGCCGCCCCGGCCGTCGACCACCACGTCCCGCTCGACCACGCTGCCGGGCTCCGCCCCGCCGAGATCGACCACCGCCTCGCCGAGGTCGCGCCCGAAGTACCGGTTCAGGAAGAAATTCAATTTCGTGCCCCCAGCCTGGACCCGCACCACGTCCGGCACCTGGTTGCCCGCGAGCGTGCAGCCGCGGGCCAGACCGGTCACGCGCAGCGGCACTTCCACCTCGCGGGTGACCTGGCGGTTGGCGGCGACCTGGATCCACAGCAGGATCGAGACGGCCAGGCAGAAGATCTTCAGCAGGTGCCGGTTCATGACGCGCTCGCCTTTCGAGACTTGACGATGCCGGGTCAGGGCAGCAGCAGCTTCTGGCCGACCAGCACCCGGTCGGTCTTGAGCCGGTTGCGGTCCTTGATCGCCTTGATCGTCGTGCGGTGCCGCAGCGCCAGCGCCGAGAGCGAGTCGCCCCGCCGCACCACGTAGCGGGTCTGCCAGTCGGCGGCCTTCACGACGGGAGCCAGCGGCCGCTCGCCGCGCCACGCGAAGATGCCGTCGCACAGGATTCGGGCCAGTTTGCGCCGCCCCTCGGCCGACTCGAGCAGCTCGCGGTCGGTCCGGTTCGAGAGGTAGGCCACCTCGACCAGGACCGAGGGCATCGCGAGCGTGCGCAGCACCTGGAAACCCGCCTGCTTGACCTTTTTGGCCGCGACCACGCGCGACCGTCGCGCCTCCTGCAGCAGGTGCTCGGCGAGCCGGTTCGACTGGGTCAGCACCTGGCTGAGCCGCAGGTCCATCAGGATGGTCAGCACGTCGTCGTCGTCGCGTTCCTGAGGCGCCAGCCCCACCAGGTCGGCGGCGTTTTCCTTGTTCGCCAGTTCACGCGCCTCGCGGTCGGTCGCCTTCTGCTGTGAGAGCAGGTAGACCTCCATGCCGTTGATCCCGCTGTTGCGGTGCGTGTTCGCATGGACCGAGACGAACAGATCGCCGCCGGAATCCTTGGCGATGCTCACGCGGTCGGCGAGGCTGACGAAGTAGTCGCCCTTGCGCGTCAGCACGGCGCGGTAGCCGTCGCGCGCATCGATGAGCCGGGCCAACTCCAGCGAGATCGCCAGCACCGCGTCCTTCTCCCGCAAACCCTTGCGGATCGCGCCGGGGTCCATGCCCCCGTGGCCGGCGTCGATCACGACGGTCACCGGACGCGACGCGGACCGGTCCTGCGGGGAGCGCTGGCCGGCGCCCGCGTCCGCCGGCACGGCCGGCAAGGAATCGACAGTCGTCCCGGTCGGTTTGTCGCCGGGATCGACCGCGGGCGTCTCGATGGGTGTCTGTTCGGCGTGCATCGCTTCGGTGCGCGCCCCATCGACGGGCATCGCTTCGGCGAGCGTCACCTTGGCGGGCGCGGCGCCGGCCGCGCGGAAGACGTCGATCACGATGCGATCGGGCCGGTCGCCGGCGGCCTTCAGCGCGAAATGCCGGAACTTCAGATCGCCGGCCAGGTCCAGCACGATCTGGGCTCGTCCCGACAGGGCGTTCTTGCGCACGCGCAGCAGGGTGCCGTCGCCGACCTCGAGCGTGGCCATATCGCGGAATCGGGCCGCGGCGATGTTGACCGAGATCCGGTCGGGGCCGGTCACGCGGCGCAGGTCGTAGTCGGCGGATCCCGACAGGTCCAGGACGATGCGGGTATGGTCGGGCGCAGTCCAGAACCGGACCTGATCGATCACGACACCCGCGCGCGCGGCCGGAACGATCCCCAGGAGCAGGAACACGACGAGCCGCGCCGCGGCGGCGCCTCGCGGCCGGGCGTTGACTTCGGAATTGGGCCTCATGCCGGGTGCGCGCTCCTCTTCCCGGGATAACGGATCACGGGCGGGCGGACCATAGCACAAGGCCGCTGGACGCGCCAACAGGAGAACCCGGCCGGATCGGCCGGGGTCAGGCGTAATCGCGCAGCAGCACGCGGCCGGCCGACTGGCGCATCTTGCGCAGGGCCTTCTCCTTGATCTGGCGGATGCGCTCGCGGGTGAGTCCCAGCCGGTTCCCGATCACTTCGAGCGTGAGCGCCTCGTCGTCGTCCAGCCCGTAGTAGAGCACGATGACCATCGCTTCGCGGTCGGTGAGCGCAGACAGACTGCGGCGGACATCCTCGCGCATGACGCGTTCCAGGAGCCGGGCGTCGGCCAGGGGCTGGTCGTCGTCGGTGAGCGTCTCGCTCAGGGGACGGTCCCCCGCCTCGACATCGTCCAGGGCGACTTCGGCGCCACCGAGTTCCAGGCTGCGGCGCACGTCATCGGTGCCCAGCCCGAGAACCGTGCCGATCTGTTCGGCCGTGGGATTTTCCTGACCACCGCTTTGCAGTTGCGTGCGGGCCCGGTTGACCTTCAGCAGCTGCGCCGTCTGGTTCTGGGGCAGGCGCACCAGACGCGAGTGATCGAGCAGCGCCTGCAGGATCGACTGGCGGATCCACCACACGGCGTAGGAAATGAATTTGAAGCCCCGGGTCTCGTCGAAGCGGTCGGCCGCCTTGAGCAGCCCGAGGTTGCCCTCGTTGATCAGGTCCGCGAGCGTCAGCCCCTGGTGGACGTAGCGCTTGGCCACCGTCACCACGAACCGCAGGTTCGCGTTGACCAGGCTCTGGAGGGCGTCGCGGTCGCCGGCGCGGCTACGCCGGGCGAAGTCCGCCTCCTGCTCACGCGTCAGCAGGGCGTAGCGGTTGATCTCCCGGAAGTAGACTTCCAGGCTTTTTTCGTGCATGGGGGGCACGATCGATGGTCTGTTCGCCATGACGTCCTCCTCATCTCCAGTCAGTGCCTGCGATCGACCGTTCCGGGACGCCGCCGGGGATGTCGGCTAGCCTTCCCTCGACTCCTGCTTCCGTTCGATCAGTCGGTAGCTCTCCACGCCGCCCGAGACGATCAGCAGCATGACGGGGCCCTCGCCGCCGGCGGCTTCCTGCTGCAGGCGGCGCCACGTCGCGGCGCCGTCGGCTGGCTGCCCGTCGACCTCCAGGACCACGTCGCCCGGGTGCAGACCCGCCTCGGCGGCGGCGCTCCCCGGTTCGACCACGACGATCATCATGCCCTTGCCGGCCGGGACGCCCAGCGCGTCCCGCAGTCGGACGACCCGCGGGGCGTCCCCGTCGACGGGCTCCGCGACGATGCCGAGCCACGCGCCGCCGTCGGGTCCGGCGCCGGGGGCGGCGGCGCTCTCCTCGGACGGGGTGACCGACAGCGCCATCTCCCGCCCGCCGCGTTGGACAAGGCAGGCGGCGGCGCGCCCGACGGCGGCGTCGCCCACCAGGAACTGCAGGTCCCGGTCGCCGGCCACGGACCGGCCGCCGAACTCCACGACGACGTCGCCGGGCTGCAGGCCGGCTTCCGCGGCGGGAGTGCCGGGCAGCACCGCTTCGACCAGCGCGCCCCGGACCCGACCAGCGCTGACGAAATCGCTGGTGACCGCGCCGAGGTAGCCGCGGACGACGCGGCCGTGCGCGGCGATCTGTTCGAAGACGCGGCGGGCGTAGTTGCTCGGGATGGCGAAGCCGATCCCCTGGCCGGCGCTGTTGATGGCCGTGTTGACGCCGATCACGCGCCCGGCGAGATCCAGCAGGGGCCCGCCGCTGTTGCCGAAATTGATGGCGGCGTCGGTCTGCAGAAAGTCCTGGTAGCGGGGCGCCCCCCCGTGGATGGCCAGATCCCGCCGTCCTTTGGCGCTGACGACGCCCACGGTGAGGCTGCCCTCGAGGTTGCCGAAGGGGTTGCCCACCGCGATCGCCCAGTCGCCCACGCGGACGCGGTCGGAGTCGCCGAAGACCAGCGGGGTCAGACCGGCGCGGCCGATCTTCAGCACGGCGAGGTCGCTTGCGGGATCGGTCCCGACAACCTCCGCGACGACCGCCTGCTGCTCCCCGCTCAGCCGCACGGTCACCAGATCGGCGCCGGCGATCACGTGGTTGTTGGTCAGGATATGACCCGCCTCGCTGACGACGAAGCCGGTGCCGCTGCCGGGAGGCGCGAAGGGCGTCCCCTCCCCCGGGCCGCCGGGGAAGAACTCCCGGTACATCTCCTGCATCGGATCGAGGTCCAGGCCGCCGCGGGGGTCCCGTTCGACGCGGATGTTGACGACCGACGGTCGCACGCGGTCCGCCACGGCCGTGAACGGCGAGTCCGGGGGCGGCCCGGCGTCCAGGCGCGACAGCGCGCGGTCCTGCGCCGCCGCCCGGCCGCACGGTGAAACCGGCAAGCAAGACAGGAGCACCCCGGCGAGGACGCCGATCAGGACTCTGGGGTGTCGGTTGGCGTACACGCGGGCTCCCGGGCTGCAAGGACACCGCGGGCCGCTGGTGCGGACCGCAGAACGCGGCAGAGCCGGTCGCTTCGTGGGGGGAGCGGCTGGGTGGGACCAGGGTCGGCCGGTCGCCGAGCGACCAGCCTGTTGCAGGGATGAACCGATCTTAGAGCAACAGGATCGGCGCGGTCAAGCGTTTTCGCAACTGCTCAATATGGTCGGGGATCCTCGTCGTCGTCGTACCGGCCGGCGGGAGCGTCACGGCGGTCCTCGCGGTTCCGGCGCCTCTCGGCCTCCAGGGCTCCCGGACGCCGGCTTTCGCTGGCGCGGATCGCCTCGATCTCCAGCCGCTTCGCCTCCAGATCGGCCTCGAGCTTCTGAATCCGGCCGACGAGGTCCAGCACCGCGGGGTCCGCACCGAAGTCGGTCCGGCCCTGCAGGATGCCCTCGTGGACGAGTTTGCCGATCTCGCTGTAGTGGCGCTCGATTTCGCGGCCGATCCCGAAGATGTCGTAGCGGCGCGACCCGACCCGCGCCATCTCCCCGGTCTTCTCGGCCGCGGTATCGTACCACGCGCCCATGCTCTTGCGGAGGTCGTCCCAGAGGCCCATCGCGTTCTCCCGTGCTGCGGTCGAAAACACCTTGCCGCGACCGCGCCATTCATATACTAACATCCGACCATGTTCAAGAACGACCAGCACACGATCCTGATCGCCGGCGACACGCACTTCAAACTGCGGCCCGACCCCGCCGAGGTCCGCCGCCGCGACCTCTTCCTATCCTTCCTCGAGGTGGCCCGGGGCGCCGACGAACTGGTCCTGCTCGGCGACGTCTTCGATTTCTGGTTCGACTACCCCCACTTCCGACTGCGGGGCTACGAAGAGCTGCTCGCCGCCCTCGACGGCGTGCGCGACGCCGGCGTCCGGCTGCACTTCGTGGGCGGCAATCACGACATCTGGGCCGCACGCTACCTGCACGAGCGTTACGGCACCTCGCTGCAGGGGGATCCGTTCACCATGAACGCGGACGGCCTCCGCATCCGGTTCGTCCACGGCGACGGCCTACTCGCCCGCGACTGGATCTACTCGTCGTTCCGCCGCCTCGTGCGGCAACGCGGCGGCGTCCTCTTCGCGAAATCCCTCCACCCGGAGTTGCTCTACGCCTTCTCGCAGTGGCTGAGCCACACCAGCCGCCAGGCCTCGCGCGACGAACGCCACCTGATCGAGAAGCGCGCGCGCCGGCATCTGGCCAGCGCGCGCGGCGATTGGGACCTGCTGCTGATCGGGCACGTCCACCACGCCTTCCGCATCGCACAGGGTGGACGGGAAATGGCGGCGCTGGGCAGCTGGTTCGCGGGTGAGGCGAGCTACGCGATCGTGCGGGGGGGCCGGTTCGAGCTGCGCGACTTCGCCGCCGACCCCCGTCCTCCGGTCGGGAACCCTCAATTCGGGATCACTCAGTAACCGGAACCACCCAACGCCAGTTCCAAGGCGAAACGGTGCCAGTCGCCCAGGTCGTTGGTGGCCTGCTCGAAGGCGTACCCCAGGGTCAAGGGGCCGCGGGTGAAGCCGGCACCCCAGGTGTAGCCCTGGGACTCGTAGTTGATCCGCGTGCCCAGGCGCAGGGCCAGGGCCGGCACCAGCCGGTATTCGCCGCCGACGTGCGCCTTCTCGTTGCCGTCGTTCGGGAACAGGACGTCCGCGGCCAGCGTCAGCTTGCCCGAGAAGAAGTCCTGCTGGGGATCGTAGGCCAAGCCCAGCCTGCCGGCCTGCGGCAGGGCGAAGGGCTCCTCGTTGAGGTTGAGGTCGGGCCCGACGTTGGTGAGCGAAGCGCCGAACCACAAGCCGGGGACCTCGGCGCGATGCGCGATGAACAGGTCGTAGGCCAGCCCCGTGTCGCCGTACACGTCGATCTCGGTGTGCAGGAGCTTGACGCCGACGCCAACCGCGAAGACCTCGCCGATCATCCGCGCGTAATTGACGCCGAGCGCCACCTCGTACGGGCGGAACGTGCCCAGCGGCACGCCGACGCCGTCCTCCTCGTAGCGTTCGATCTCGTCGGCATAGAGGCCGGAGAAGATGAAGCCCAGCGTACCGTACGGCGTGCGGTGGGCGACGACGGCCGTCTCCTTGTCGAACAGCCCCCACAGCCGCTGGTGCTGGAGCAGCAGGTCCGTGCCTTCCTGCGTGAAGGCGAGGCGCGCCGGGTTCCAGTACACGGCCGACGCCCCGTCGGCCGAAGCCACGCCGGCACCGCCCATGGCGGCCTCGCGCGCGCCCACGGGGTTGCGCAGGGACAGGAAGCCCGAGGTCCCCGGGGTTCCGGCGGCGGCGGCTCCCGCGAGCAGCAGGACGGCGAGGAGCGCGGCGTGCGCGCGGCGGCGCGGCGGAGCAGACATCATGTCGATCCTTTCCGGCGCGACCGGCGCGCCCAGACCCGCGGACGGCGACCGCGGCGGCTCATCGTGAGACGGCCACCGGCACGACGCTCGTTTCGGAACGGCCGCTTCCCTCGGCGACCAGTCGGCAGACATACAGACCCGAAGCGAGTTGCGGCAGGTCCAGCCGGACCTCCACGGGTTCGCCCGCGCGGGCGGCGGTGCTGGCCGCGACCGCCACCACCTCCCCCTCCAGATTGTACAGGAAGACCCGGACACCGCAATCCCGCAAGACGTCGGCGCGCACGCGCAGCACCGTGCCCGTCAGCGGCGACGGGTAGCAGACGTGGCTGCCGGCGACGAACAGGCCCGTGCCCGTCGGACCGGCGGGGGGCGCCGGGAGCCACGACGAGCCGTCGGCGCTCCCGCCGTACATCGGCCAGACCGGCACGGCATCCGCGGTGCCGTGCAGGCTCCAGACCGCCAGGCGGGACACTGGCTCGCCGTCGAATCCTCCGTCCACCGCGACGCCCGCGATCCGCTCGAAGCTGCCGGCGGCGACCAGTTCGAGGCCCGGCGCAGCGTCGAGATCCAGCAGCAAGGGCGTGCCGGCTGCCGCGCCCGCCCCGGCCAGCGGCCAGCCGGGAATCAGGACGCCATCCTGGCCGTACAGGAACATGCGACCGTCGGCGAGTGTGAAGAGGTACTGCCGGGACGCGCCGACTTCGAATGCCAATGGCTGCGGTTCTGTCCCGGGGGCGGCGGCCACGGCGCCGGTTGCCGGCCGCTGAGGCCAGCCGACGCGGGGCGCACCCGTGCTGCCTGTACAGGCGAACGCGCCGTCGCGGGTGCCGTGAGCCAAGTCGGGTCCGAAGGGCGTCGCCACCGCCGCCCCCACCGGCCAGAACACGGGAGCCTGGAAATCCGGCAGGATCATGGCGCCGCCGTCCTTCGTCGCGACCGCCAGCGCGTACTCGCGATCCACAAAACCGACGAAGTCGGCGCCGACTTCGGGTATCTGCCAGATCTGCGGCCTGATCGCGGCCGGCTCCGCCGGCAGGACGCGCACGGGATCGAACCCGCCACCGTCATGCCGGATCACCTGTTCCCACCGCTCGTCGACCTGGTTGTGCACCAGCAGGACGAGACTCGCCGCGTCGAGGTGCAGCACCGGCGGCGCCACCACGCGGCACTGTTCCTGCGGCAGATCGACGACGGCGCCACCCGGCCAGACCCGCAGCCGGCTGCGGGCGCCGTCCTCCCAGGTTTCGACAACGACGACATCGGCGGTTCCCACGACGGGTGGCCAATCGCAACCCGTCAACGCCAGCGCGAGCCCGTAGCTGACGGGATCCGCATCGCCATCGACGGCTTCGGTGCCGTCCTCGCCGTTGAAGACGAACAGGCCGGTGGGCGCCGAGAGCACGATCTCCGGCCGGCCGTCGTCATCGACGTCCGCCACCAGCAGCGGTCCCGTCCAGGCGGCCGTCGTGCCGTCGGCGTTGCGTCCGACGGCGAGCAGGCCGGGCTCGAGGGTGGTCTCGTGGAAGTCCGACAGGTCGCTGCGGAAGGCCAGGACGCGGCCGCCGTCGGCGGCGGTCACGATCTCGAGCGTGCCGTCGGCGGGCCAGTCCAGATCGGCGGCGATCAGGTGCATGCCGCGCAGGTCGCGGCCCGGCAACTCGCGTACCGCCGCCGGTTCGGCGTCCCCGAGGGACTCGCGCGAACAGCTGAACTCCAGCCAGGGCGCGTAGACGATCACGGCCGCTGTGTCGCCGGGCGCCACGTAGGCGGAATCCAGGACGACGTGGCTGAAGGCGTCCAGCACGATCCCGGTCGGCTGGCCGGCCGCGGTGACGGTCGCCGGCCGTGTGTCCGGCCCGAACCTCGCCGCACCCTCGCCGCGGAAGCTGTCGTGATCGCCGCCCAGGAACCAGGCGCTCGGCGTGCCGGAATCGAGATCCTGGATGCCGTCGGCCTCCTCGAGGTCCACGGACTTGTGGGCGGGGTCCGCGTTGTAGAGGTTGCCTTCGGCGCCCGCCGAGGCGCGAATCACCGACTCGTCGATGTGCCAGACGTAGAGCCCGCTGCCGGCGCCCTTGACGCCTGGTGCACGGGCCTGGTTCTCGCTCATGAAGAAATCGAACTCGCCGCCGTCGAGCCACTCCCGCTGGTCGGTCGCGGGATCGAACCAGCTCGTGGGCGTGCCGTCGAGGGAATCGGAATCGGCGTCGTAGAAATCGGGGACGCCGTTGCCATTCAGGTCGCCCGGAAACGAGAATTTACGGTTGCCGTCGGGATCCTGCCGGCGGTATTCGACCAGCCAATACTCCTGGGGCGCGATCTCCACGCGCGCCAGGGTTGAATCCGCGGCCGGATGCTCGGCGGGATACAGCCGCAGGACGCCGCTCGCGTCGGGGTCCACGCTGTACGGCTCGAGCCAGCCCATGAGCATCTTGTTGAACGCGCAGGGAAGCGCCGGGATGTAGCCCGCGGCCGTGAACAGCCCGTAACCCATCAAGCAGAACTCGCCGACGCCTTGGCTGTCCGGTCGGCCGGCGGGCGTGAAGTCGCTCAGCGAGAGCATGCCCAGGCGTAATCCCACTTCGAAGCAGTAGACGCCGAGCGAGCCGAAATAGCCCAGGAAGCTCCCGATCGGATCCTGGAACTCGTTTTCCGGCAGGATGAGCACGTGGTCGATCAGGGCGAAGCCCCCGCCGGGCAGCTGATCGTCCGTGAGCAACCCCGGCTCCTGCAGGAGGCCCTCTTCGACGGCGAGCGCGAAGTCCTCGGGTCCCAGATAGCCGCTGTAGATCTGCTCGGGCGAATCGCCCAGGATGTCGGTCTCCTCGCCGGCGCCGGCGTGGACGATCACCACCGTGTCGTAGCGCGAGAAGTCGACGTCGGCATCCAGCGCCGCGACGGCGTCGCGCGCCAGCAACACCTTCTGCTCCCCCTCGTCGGGGTGGTTCCCGTACCAGGCCATGGGGGACGCCAGGTTGGCCACCTCGGGGTGGACCCGGTAGCGGAACTCGAAGCGCTCGCCGCTGGCCACACGGAAATAGGACCGCACGTCGGCGAACTGATGAGCGAAATAAAGCGAGTCGTGGGCCGTGTAGTAGGGATCGCTCTGTCGTGGCAGCGGAAAGCCCTCCAGTTCATGCCCGTAGAAGAGGCTGTCGGCGAAGTCGCACATCAGGATCGCAGCCACCAAGCTGTCCGGGGCCGCCCGGCCGGCCAGGCGTGCGGCCTGCAGGGCCGGCGAGCCGTCGCGGGCCAGCCGCGCCACCTTGTCGCCGAGAAGTCGATCCACACCGGACCGGCCGGCCATCCGCGCCGCCGCGGCCTCGCGTGACGGAACGGCGGTGGGCAGGGGTCCTGCATCTGCTGCTCGAGCCGGCGACACCGACAAGCTGCCGGCCCCGACAAAGACGTGCCATGCCAGGCAACCGCACAGCAACGCCCGGGACACACGGCCCGAGGGGCCGGCGGTGGCGAGGCGGTCGGCGGCCTGGTTCATGTCGTTCGGCTTTCGCATGCGGTTTCGCTCCGGGAGCCGGCATCGCCGGCGGAAACGACGAGTATAGGTGCGCGTCCCACGATCGTCAACGAACGGCCCCGCCGAAAACACGGCGGGGCCGGGGATCGAACGCCGCCACCCCTGATTGGCATCGTCTTCACCCCTGCCCCGCCGTTCGACGTCGGTGATCATCGGCTGACCGGCTCGGCTTCCCGTTCCCCGACAGGTGCCAACCTCTTCAAGGATCAGGCCCTCGCCGGTCCGCCAACACGATGGGGGGATCAGATCACCTCCGACATCATGGGGCGTCAGCGCCCCTTGCTCCGAGACTTGCTCGATTGCCCGGACTGGCCCGACGATCCGCTGCGCGAGCCGTTGTCGCCGCCGCTCTGCTGCGTGCCAGACCGAGTGTCTTGGCTTTCGCGAGTGGAACGCGACTGCACGCTGCCCGAGTCGCGGGAACCCTCATTGCTCTTGCCCGCCGGGCGCTCCTTGACCGCCGGTGGCGGCTCGGACCGGCCCCCGCTCGATCGCGGCGTGACGGCGGAGGCCGGCCTATCGGGTGCCTTGTGCTCCTCGCTGCGGCCGCCGCTCCACAGGCGCGGTCCCTTCGTGCGGGGCTCGACCGGGCGAACCGTTCCCGGGCCGGAGTCGCCCTGATCGCGACGCGGCACCGGCCGGACCGCCCGGTCGCCGCTTTCGCCACCCTTGCCGCGCTCCGGAGGCGCCGGCCTGACTTCACCGGCCGTGCGGCCGCTCCGCCCGGCCTGGGGCCGCACTTGGGTGCCGGTCGTGCCGCCCGTCGACGCTCCTGGCCTGGTCACAGCTTCCCCGCGGCTGCCCGCCGTGACGCCGGAACGGCCCGGCACACGGATCCCGGGGGTGCGATCTTCACGAGTCGGAGGTGCGAAGGTCTGGGACGAGCGCTGCACCTGCGGGACGTCGCGGAATCGAGTCCGCTCCTGGTCCCGGTCGCCATCGCGCACCGCCGCCGAGCGGGAGGCCATCCGGTCGCTCACCTCGCGGGCGGGCCGCGGATTCTTCACCAGACCGGCAGGGTGATGCTGGCTGTCCTCGCCCTCGCCCCGCTTCATGCGCTGGTCCTTGCCGAGCGGCCGGTATCGGCGCTCGCCGTCCTTGTACCGCGTCCAGACGTCGCCCCGCCCGCGGGGGGAATAGTTCCAGACGTAGCAGTCGTGATCCCAGCCCCAGCCATGGTGCTCGGGCCACGAATACCAGGGACGGTACCAGTAGTTGATCCAGGGATTCGAGGTCCAGGGATCGACGTAGTAGTAGACGGGGTAGTAGTAGGCCGGGTAGTAGCCGTAACGAACGTACCAGTCGTTGTCCCAGCGGTAATCGTGGTGGATGGTGACCGCGCAGGTGTCCCGGTACGGCTCGTAGCTCTGCCCGCCGTCGTGGCACTGGTTGCAGAGGTAACGCGGGTGGTCGACGCGCCGGTGGACGTACCAGCTGATGTAGTTCGTGGCGACATAGTCCTCGGGGTTCTCCAGGCCCGTGACGGCGAAATTCACCTCGTTCATCGCCAGGAAGGGGTCGCCGGCGACGTAGTACGCGAAGTCCCGCGCGCGCTCCGACTCGTGATGGAAGTCGACTTCGAGATCGCGCAGATCGAACGGGTAGGCGGAGACGACAGCCTCGACGTACTCGACGCCTTCGTCGTCGGCCGCGAGGATCCGCGGCGAACCCGGACCCGGCAGGTTGTAGGTATGGGTGCCGAACACGAAACCGTCGTCCAGTCGGCTCCGCGGCCAGAGAATCGAAACCAGGCCGTCGGTGTCGATACGGTAGACGACGACGTACGCGTCCTGGTTCGTCTCGAAGTGGACGCGCACCGACTCGCCGCGCTTGTAGACCTCGTCCTGCTGACGGTCGTGCCAGACGTTCACTCGCAGCGGTTGCTGGTCGTACCCCTGCCAGCCGTCGGCGACCGCCGGTTGCTGAGCGCGGGCCGTGGCGAAGCCGAGTGCGAGCGCCAACGCCCCGAGCAGCCAGCCGACCGCCAAACGATGGGCGCGGTCCTGTCGCGCCGCCGTCCGCACGCCCGTGTTCTTTGTCTTGTAAGTCATGACCGGACCTCCTTTCGGGTCAGCGCCACTAGAAACGGATCAGTTCGCTGCGGGGCGCACCGGTGACACGCTCGTCCGCGACGACCTTCAGTTCCGGATTTCCCTCGTCGAACTGGTAAGCCCAGTCGATCTCGACCATCCCCGCCGAGATCGCGTAGACGTAGAACTTCGCGTAATGGACGTCGTTCTCGGGATCCACGACGATCGCCACGGCGTAGGTATGGCCCTCGATCAATTCCGCGACGCCGATGGCGGAGTACCCGGACGTCGGGGCCTCGTCGACCGCGGCGAAGGCAACGGTCCCGAGATCCTGCAGGTAGACGACGCCGAACCTCGCCGAGTAGACGAAGGGCACGCCCCCGACGAAGGCCAGGTAGACGTCGGCGGTCGGGTCGTCCCATTCCATCCGCCCGTTGTCCAAACGGCTGAAATCGAAGCCGCTGCGCTCGGGGTGATCCCCGTAACGGTCATAGAGCAGGAGTTCGTAGCCTTCGGGCCGCGGCGTGTCATCGACCGTCTCCCAACTCAAGGAGCTTTCGTTCCCGCTCGTGTCGTAGGAAAGCACCGCATAGTAATAGGTCTGCCCGTCCACGAGGTCTTCGTCGTCGAACCAGTGGAGTAGGCTGACCTCGTCGAAATTCTCGTCCCAGGCGACATCGCCCAACCAGTGGTAGCGGCCGTCCAGGGGGTCGTTCCCGTCATGCCGGTAGACGGCATAGCCGGCGAGATCGGACTGGTCCAGGTCGTTCCAGTAGACGGAGACGACACCCTCGCCGGTGACCGTGAAAACTCCGGTCGGAACCGCCGGGGCCTGAGTGTCGACCGGGTCGTCGTCGCAGCCCGGCAGAGGAACCAGGAGCGCCAGGACGAGAACTGTCGCGATGGCCTGCATCGCCACGTTCAAGTGATGTCGATTCTCGGTAAGTATCCGGTTCATGGCCCCACCTCCCTCGAGCCGGCGTCACGCCGACCCGCAGGCTCTCCAAGGCAGGAGGCATGCCACGCTACTTCCCGACGGCCGATTCCGGCGTTTTGAAATGTATTTTACAATTAGGCATGCAGTTACAGAGACGAAAGAAGAATCTGGGCGAGGATGGGTTGCTGAGCGGGAGCGGCTTTAGTGTCCCCCGCAAAGTCCATAGCATCCCCAAAAGGAGACGGGTTCTGGCTGTGAAATTGTCCCTGGCGCGGTCGTTGCCGCGCCAGGGACATGACCACCAACACCCCCGGCTGGCAACCGCCCCACTGCCCCAACCCGGACTGCCAGTTCCACCAACAGGTTACCCCCGCCTGGCGCTTCAAACGCAAGGGCTACTTCTCCCGCCGCTGCACACCCACCCGTATCCAGCGGTTCACATGCCTCTACTGCGGACGCAACTTCAGCACACAGACCTTCTCCACCTCCTACTGGCAGAAACGCCCCGAGTTGATGTCCCGGCTGTTCATGCTGCTGGTCGGCTCGATGTGCAACCGACAAGCGGCCAGAGCCGATCGGGTTGCCCCGGCAACCATCCAGCACCAGGCCTCCCGCCTCGGACGTCATTGCCTGCTGTTCCACGCCAAGCAGATACAGCAGCTCGGCCCGACCCCCGAGGTCGTCGTCGACGGCTTCGAGACCTTCGAGTGGAGCCAGTACTTCCCCTTCCACCACAACCTGGCCGTCGACCCTGAGACCGGCTACTTCCTCTACCACACCGACAGCCCGCTGCGCCGCAAGGGGCGCATGACCGACCACCAGAAGCAGCGCCGAGCCGAACTGGAAGCGACCCTGGGCCGCCCGGACCCGAAGGCCGTCCGCAAGGGCATGGCGGAGCTGTTCGAGGTGGTGACCCAGGGTGCCGGCAAGGTGGTGGTCCGTAGCGATGATCACCCGGCGTACCCGCGAGCCATGGCACACCTGGAATGTGAGGTCGAGCACCGGATCACCTCGGGGAAGGAGCACCGCGACCAGCACAACTCGCTGTGGGAGGTGAACCTGCTGATCCGCCACGGCACAGCGGCGCACAGGCGCGAGACGATCGCCTAGGCGAAGCGGCGGCAGGCGTCGGCGGAGAAGCTGGCGGTGCTGCAGGTGTGGCGCAACAACATCAAGCGGCGGTGGGAGAACGGGCATTCGGTGACGCCGGCGATGCTGCGGGGGGCGACAGGCCGGGTGTTGACGGTGCGGGACGTGTTGTGCGAGCGGCTGTTCCGCACGCGGATCGCACTGCCGCCGAGCTGGAATCGGTACTACGAGCGCAGCGTGGAGACGACGGCGCTGGCGGTGAACCGGCGGCACCGGCTGAAGTACGCGTTCTGAGGAGACGGCAGAGGCGAGGCCGCCGGGCCGCGCACCCGTCAGGGACAATCATGTGGCCAGAACCAAAGAGAAAAGAGCCAGCGGTCCTGGAGTAGACCGAGGATCCCGAGTCTCGCCTCTGCGGGATCTGCTGGCTCTTTCTCTGGTCTTTCGGAGTGGGCCGGGTGATCGGAGGGGACCTGAACCACGTTTTTCATCACCCGTTGTCCGGCTGGTTCGGAACCCCACATTCCTTGCCGACCACCACGGGCCTAGTCGTTGAAAAACACTCCCAGCTCGCCGGTAGGCGCTGAAAGCTGTGGATCCAGTTCCCCTTCCGAAGTTTCGGCTTCACTGACGGGTTGGTCCAGGTTCATCCCTGCAACTGGTCCCACCCACGTTCAGTTCGATGATTGCAGTCGACATGCCAGATGGCCGCAGGCACTTCCTTGTGATTAACTTGCTGAATTTTAATAGGTTATAATTATTTATGAATCCGGCTCCTCATCCGGAGGCCTCACGGGAGGCAAGTCCGTTGCCCACTCATCGCGTCGAATTCCTATTCCGTTGTAAAATAAGTTGTTACGATGGCAATAACTTTAATAGCGACGATGCTGGAAAGAACATCCATTGACACACCGGCAGCATCGAGCCGCCGGACATCAGTCGACTTCGGGATCGTAGATCCGAATTTTCTTCAAGAGATTGGGATAGCTGATGCCGAGCAAGCGTGAGGCCGCCGCCTTGTTGCCGCCGGTCGCCACCAGCGCGCGCGCGATCTCACGGGCTTCGACGGCCCCGAGCACCTCGCGCAGGGTCGACGGGTTGCGGGCCGCCACGGTATCGCCGTTGGCGGGGACGATCTCCGCCGGGAGGTGGTCCGGGCGCAGCATCGGTTCGCCGTGGGCCAGGACGATGGCGCGGTTGATGGCCTTGACCAGTTCCCGCACGTTTCCGGGCCAGGCATGACACGACAGGGCGTCCATGAACGCCGCCGTGTAGCCGGGCGGCGTGATGCCGCGCGCCGCGGCGTAGCGGGCGATGAAGTGCGGGACGAGCAGGCCGATGTCCTCGCGACGTTCGCGCAGCGGCGGCACCGAGAGCGGAAAATCCAGCAGCCGGTAGTAAAGATCTTCGAGGAACTCGCCCCGCGCGACCTTGCCCTTCAGGTCGCTCTTGGTCGCGCAGATGATGCGCACGTCGATGACCTGGTCGACGTTGGCGCCGACGGGCCGGATGGTCATCGAATCCAGGAACAGCAGGATCTTGCCCTGCATCCCGAGCGGGAGCTTGCCGATCTCGTCGAGGAACACCGTGCCGCCGGCGGCTTCGGCCAGGAGGCCTTTCTTGTCGCCGTAGGCGCCCGTGAAACTGCCCCTGACGTGGCCGAACAACTCGCTCTCGAGAAGCGCCTCGGGAATGGCGGCGCAATTGATGGCGAGGTACTTCCTGCCGGCACGACCGCTGAGGTCGTGGATCGCCCGCGCGAACAGACCCTTGCCGGTGCCGGTCTCGCCTTGAAGCAGCACGAGCAGGTCGCTGGCGGCGACCTTGCGAACCACATCCAGGAGTCGGAGCATGTCCGGGTGACCGGTGATGATGCCGGACAGAGCACTCTCCCGCTCCGGGGTCGCCAACGCGGCGGCAGCGGGTCGGTCGCGTTCAAGTTCGGCCACGTTCATCGCGAGGAAGCCTGACGCCGTGGAGAGGAACTCCAACGCCGGCCTGAAGACAGCCGTGCCGGGATTGCCCGGGCAACCCGAGAGGTAGAGCAGGCCGTAGAGCTTGTCGGGCAGGGCGATCGGCACGAACAAACTGATGTCCATGGCGCAGGGCAGCCCGGCGAGGATCTTCGCGACGGCTGTGCCTGGCTCGGGCCGCGAAATCAGGCGGGGTGACGGCGAGCCGCCGTAGAGCTTGTCGGTGAACCAGGTGGTGAGTTTCCGGGCGACCGCCGCCGGCACGCCGCGGCTGGTCACGACCTGATCTGAGACCGGGTAGTCGGCCAACGGCGTCAGAGCAGCGAACCCTTCCTTGGCGCCCGTACGAGCGAGGGCCGCTTCCAGCAGTCCCCGCAGGGCGGCATGGACCGCCTCGGTACGATCACCGGCGCCGCGGATCGCGAGCCGTTGCGGATCCAAGAGAGGCTGTTCGCCCACCAAGGCTCGTTCCAGCCGGGTACGCAGTGCCGTGGCTTGCCCCGCCAGTTCGGGCGCGTCGAGCGCCGCCAGGACCCGGTCCAGCTCACCCAGGGCGATCAGGACCTCGTCGTGTTCACCGAGCAGCAACAGGACCTCGGCGAAACCCTGCAACAAGCGGCCGTAGAGGTGCTCGTCCTCGCGCACCGCGTCGCACTCGACCGCCTCGCCGAGCGAGCGGCGCAGGGCGACCAGTTCCTCACGGGGAAAGACACCGGCGCCTTCCCCGAGGTGGGCCAGGACGGCGCGCGCGGCTTGGACCGGCAACTGCTGGGTTCGGAACGTGCGTACTGCGAGCCTGAAGTGCTCGGAGCCGCCCTTCCCGTCGCCGAGGCGTGTCAGCGCCTGGCCGAGAACCTGATGGCAGAAGCCGATTTCGAACAGCTCACCGCAGGTGAGGCAAATCTGCAGCGCCGCCTCGGCGCTCGCGAGGGCTTCGCGCCAGTTCTGCTGACCGGCCCGGGCCTCGGCGATCCGGCGCAGCAACTCGCCCTCGAGATCGGTGGACTTGCCGATCCCGCGAGCCTTCGCCAGCCCCAGCTCGTAATTGTAGAGCGCGCGGTCCCACTCGCCGCGGTGTGCCTGGATGTCGCCCATGTATTCGTCGGCGATCGCGGCCTCGCGCGAGTACCCGGCCTGTTCGGCGAGGTGCTGGCCCTCCATCACCAGTTCCTCGGCCCGCAACAGGCGGCCCTCGAGCAGATCGAGCTGGCCGAGCGCGAGGCAGGCCTTGGTCCGACGATCGAGGTCGCCGAGGCTCGTCGCCAGGCGCAGGCACTTCTCGAAGCTGGCGCGGGCCTCGCCGCGCCGTTCGGACTTGCGCAGGACGATGCCTTCGTTCAGGTGGAGGCGCGCCATCAGATGGGTGGCGCCGTGCGCCGCGGCCAGTTCGAGGGACCGGTGCTGGAAGTCGAGGGCGCGGTGCCAGCGGCAGGCGTTCTTCTGCAGTAGAGCCAAGTTGTTGTAGAGGATGGCCATGCCGAGGTCGTCGCCGACCCGGCGGAAGGTCGCCAGCGCGTCGGTATAGAACTCCTCCGCCTTGTCCAGGCGGCCGAGTCGATGGTGGCAAACCCCCATCGTCACCTGGAGGTTGGCGACTTCGGTGTGATTGTCGGTGACGGCCAGGACGGCGAAGGCCCGCTTGCAAAGCAGCAGCGCATCCGCGTAGGCGCCCCGTTGCACACGGAGGCTTGCTTCGCGGCCCAGCAAGGGGGCGGCGAGCAGGCGTCTTGCCGAATCGGGCAACCCGACCGCATCCTGCACCTGCGACTGCGCCCGGTTCAGGAGTTCCTGAGCCAGGGTGAGGTCGCCCAGATTCAGGGCCGCGTCGACGGTCTTGCGCTGGAGGGCGACGGCGTGCTCGAGATCGAGACCGTCGAGCGCGTGGCCGTCGAGGATGCGCTGATAGTATTCGAGGGCTGAAGAGTAGGCACTGGCTTCGAAGTGGAGATCGCCGATCTCTTCCAAACGCACGAAATCGCCCCGTACCGGACTCCGGTGGGTGCCTGACTCGTGGCGGCGTTCCTCGCGCCGATGTCTGGAATCACGATCCATCGAATGAGTCCCCTGGCGAGAAAGTGGGCTATTCGAACTGGACTCCCCTCACCCCTTCACTGCACACGCCTGCGTGGTGCGGCGCCGGTCGCTCTCCAGGCGATCGGCGTCGGTTCTACTGGACGACGGTCGCGAACACCGCCAACAACCAAGAGGCCAATGCGGCCGGCGACAGCACCGATCCGGGCGGCGTGACGATCGGCGACCCGGTGAGGACGCTGTTGCCCCGATTCCCCGTGATGGCGTCGTCGGGATCGCCATACTGGTGGACCAGGTCGTTCGCAGGTGGCGTGGTGGGTGCTTCCAACACGACGACGGTCCCGGAAGTCGACACCATCGTCCCGGACTGAGATGTCGCCTGGGCCGACAAGGCCGAGACGAGGATCAGCAACAACACCACCGAGTGCATGGCCCTTTTCATGGTCTCTCCACTTCACTGTTGTCCGGCAACGAACGCTACCGGGCAGACCGGAGACTCGAATTCGCTGTGCGTCAGGGCCGGCGCCAACCGGCGTCCAGGCCCAAACCTTGACTACAGTTTACAGATCGGCCTCGGCAGTGTCAATGGTCCCCGGATCGGCCACCTGGGTGCGCAGGCCGTACTTGGCGATCTTCTTGTAGAGATTGCTGCGCTGCATCCCCAGGGATTCGGCCGTCCGGCTGACATTGTAGCCGAAATCCTTGAGTTTCGCCTGGAGGTACGCCGTCTCGGTCGCGGCCTTGAAGTCCTGGAAATCCGGGATCCCGAGCCAGGCGGCGCCGTCCGGCGCCGCGGTCCGGCCGTCCAGCAGGGGCGGCAAGCCCGAAGCGTCCACGACCTCACCCGGGGCCAGGATCAGGACCCGTTCGACCAGATTGCGCAGCTCGCGGACGTTGCCCGGCCAGGTATGCCGCCGCAGCGCGGCCAAGGCATCGGTGGCGAAGCGTTTGGGCGGGCGGCCTGACTGGGCGGACAGCGTGGACATGAAGTGCTCCAGGAGCAGGTCCACGTCGCCGGTGCGCTCCCGCAGGGGGGGCAGGTGGATCGCCAGCACGTTCAGGCGGAAGAACAGGTCCTGACGGAACCCGGAGCCCGGGCTGGCCAGATCGCGGTTGGTGGCGGCGACGATGCGCACATCGACCTGGCGGACTTCGCGGCCGCCCACACGTTCGAAACGGCTCTCCTCGACGGCCTTCAAGACCTTGGCCTGGGCTTCCTCGCTCATGTCCCCGATCTCGTCCAGGAAGAGGGTGCCGCCGTCGGCCTGCTCGAACTTGCCGATGCGCAGGCGGTCGGCCCCGGTGAAGCTGCCTTTCTCGTGGCCGAAGAGTTCGCTCTCGACCAGTTCGCGGGGGATGGCGGCGCAGTTGACCTCGACCAGGGGCTTGTTCCGGCGCGGGCTGGCGGCGTGCAGCGCCCTGACCACCAGCTCCTTGCCGGTGCCGTTCTCACCCGTGATCAGCACCGTGGCGTCGGTCGTCGCCACGCGGGCGACGAAGTCCCGAACCTCGCGCATTCCGGCGCACTCCCCGATCAGCGGGGTGTAGAAGCCGGCACGGACACGCAACCCTTCCTTCTCGGTCCGGGCACGGTGGTGGTCGAGGCTGTTGCGCAGGGTCAGCAGCAGCCGTGCGCGGTCCAGCGGTTTCTCGAGAAAATCGTAGGCGCCTTTGCGGACGGCTTCGATCGCCGTCTCGATGTTGCCGTGCCCCGAGACGACGATCACCGGCACGTCGTGCCCCTCGGCAGCCATGCGTTCGAGCACCTCGAACCCATCCATGTCCGGCATCTTGACGTCCAGGAACATGGCGTCGATCTTCTCGGCTCCGAGCAATCGCAGGGCGGCCAGACCGTCGCCGGCGGTCAGCACCCGGTACCGCTCGTAGGTCAGGAGCTGGTCGAGGGTCGACCGGATGGCAGCCTCGTCGTCGACGACCAGGACGGTGTTCACGTGGCCCTCCGCGGGCGGCCGGCTTGCGCCCGGCGCGCAGGTGGTGTAACTCTGGGACTCGGTTCGATCCTAACACGATGAGAGCGATCCCGACCGGGTGTCAAGACCGGATCGTCCGCCGGTCACGGCCGACCGCCACGCAGGAGCGCCATGGACCACGTACTCCCACCGCTGATCCGCGACGTCCCCGTCGCCGGCCTGCGCGCCCTGCTGGAAGGACTTGGCGCCCCTTCGTACCGGGGCGACCAGCTCGCCGGTTGGCTCTACGCCCGAGACGCCGCGGCCTGGAACGAGATGACCGACCTGCCCGTCGACCTGAGGGACGAACTGGCTGCGCGCTGGGACCTGGACGGTCTGGCCGTGCGCGACCGTCAGGTCTCGCAGGATGGCACCCGTAAGCACCTGTTCTCGCTGCGCGACGGGCACGCCATCGAAAGCGTGACCATCCCCATGGAACAGCACCTGACGTTCTGCCTTTCGTCGCAGGTGGGTTGCGCGATGGCGTGCAGCTTCTGCGCCACGGCGCGCGGCGGTCTGGTGCGCAACCTAGGTGCGGGGGAGATCATCGAACAAGTGCTCCGCCTGCGCCGCGACGCCGCTGGCGAGACCGTGCCCGGTTGCGCCGAACGGGCCTTCAACCTGGTTTTCATGGGGATGGGCGAACCGCTGGACAACTTCGCCGCGCTCGCCCAGGCCATCGATACCTTCACGTCGCCCGCGGGGCTGGGCATGTCGCCGCGACGGATCACCGTCTCGACTTCGGGTCACGCCGAGGGGATGCGGCGGCTGTTGGAACTGCCCCAAGCCGTGGGCCTCACCGTCTCGGTCAACAGCACCGACTCCTCGCTGCGCCGTCGCCTGATGCCCGTGCCCGGGCGCACTCCCTTGCCCGAGGTGCTCGACCTCGCGCAGGAATACGCCCGCCGCCGGCAGCGGCGCGTAACGATCGCCTATGTGCTGATCGATGCCGTGAACGACGGCGACCAGGAGGCCGCCTCTCTGGCGAAGCTCGTCCGCAATCGCCCCTTCAAGGTCAACCTGATTCCCATGAACCGCATCGACGAGCGCTTCGGCCCGCCGGACGCGGCGCGGTTGTTGGGTTTCCAGGACGTGCTGCGGCGGGCGAGAGTGGAAGCGTACATCAGGATCAGCGGCGGCGACGACATCGCGGCCGCCTGCGGGCAGTTGCGGGAAAAGCACGCCGGGAAAGCGTCCTGAGCGCTCGCTTCGCGAAAGTTCGGGCCTGGAGCGCGGGCTCAGACCAAGTCGGCAAGCGTCGTCTTCTCGAGGGCCTCGGTGAGCGCCGTCTGGGCCTTTTCCCAGACGCGGTTCATCTTGCACTCGTCGGTGCGACAGCAGGGATCGACCTTGCGCAGGCAGTGGTTCAGGGCGATGCCCCCCTCGCAGATCTCCACGATCTCGCGCAGGTTGATCTGCGCTTTCTCGCGGCCGAGCGAGAAACCGCCCTTCACGCCGCGGTGCGACTTGACGACGTTGTGCTGGGACAGCATCTGGAAAATCTTGGCCAGGAACGCCTCGGACACCTCGCAGGCTTCCGCGATCGCCTTGAGGCGGACAGGGGTGCCGTTGTCCCGCTCCGCCAGTTCCATCAGGCCGCGGATGGCGTATTCGGTCTGGCGTGTGATCTGAAGCATGATCGGTCCACCCTTCTGGCGCGTCGTGCGGCGGTTGCGGCTGCGTGGTCGTCCCTCCGGGACATGGAGCGCCGCTGGTCAGAATGATGGAAAAGCGGACACGTTAAGTCAAATCTCAATCGTGACGCCGGCGCGGCGCAGGGCCTTGTGCGCCAGCGAACTCCAGGGAATCGCCGCCAGGCGTTCCGGGCCGCAGCGGACCCAGGGTGTGGGCGGGGACCACCCCGGCCCCACCGTCGCGGCGAAGACCTCCACGCGCAGGCGGTAGCGGGTGATCGCGTGCCGCACGCTCCCCCTGGACTCCGGCTCGGCCACCCCGTCCCCCAGGGTCCCACGCCAGGCGGCGACGAAGGCCTCGAGAGGAGGCACCGCCCCCGCCGGGTACCACGGAGTCGACGGCAATCCCCAGAGTCCCTCGTAGAGGCCGGCAAACCCATCGCGAACCGGCTCGCCCAAGCTGGGACAGCGAACGTCGTTCGCCACCCCCGGGGGGACGGCGACCAAGCCCCGCCCTGAGCGGACCACGAGGAGCGACAGGGCCACCGCGGTGGTCCCCGGTCCGGCGCGTCGGCCGGCGCCCGCCGACGGTTCGCCGCCGCGTCGCGCCCGGCCGCCGCCCGCGCGCGGGCAAACGCCGCAGGACGGCGCCGCCGGGGTGCAGACCGCGGCGCCGAGGTCCATGAGCGCCTGGTTCCAGTCCCCCGGCCGCTCGGGGTCCACGAGGTCCCCGGCGAGACGGGCCAGCGCCGCACCGGTCAGGGCTCCGGCGTCGGCGGCGTCGCGGCAGTGCAGGCGCCTGAGCACGCGGGCGACGTTGGTGTCCACGGCGGCCACGCGCAGGCCGTAGGCCATGCTCGCCACGGCGCCGGCCGTGTAGGGGCCGACGCCGGGCAGCGCCCGCCAACCGGCGACGTCGTGCGGGAGTTCGCCGCCCTCCCCCATGACCGCGCGCGCCGCCTCGTGCAGAGCGCGCGCCCGCCGGTAGTAGCCCAAGCCGCTCCAGGCCGCCAGCACGTCTTCGAGCGGGGCGGCGGCCAGCACGGCCTGATCGGGGAAACGCTCGACGAACACGCGCCAGCGCGTCATGACCGTCGCGACGGTCGTCTGCTGGAGCATGATCTCCGAGATCCAGATACCGTAGGCCGACGGCCGCTCCCGCCAGGGAAGCGGCCGTCGTTCGTGGTCGTACCAAGCCAAGAGGTCGCGACGCAGCGTCCCGGCGGGGGGCGCCGCCTCGCGCTCAGTGCTGACGCTTCTCGTGCTGACGGTCAACCTTCTTCTCGCAGATGCGGATGTTCTCGCGGGCCTCGACCTTGTACTGGGCGTCGTTCGGATCGGTGTCCGGGAGGGCCAGCGCCGACTCGAACTCGACGATCGCCGCGTCGAACTGCTTCATCTCCATGTACGTGATCCCGAGTTCGAGATGGTGGTTCACGTGCTGGGGGTTGATGCGGATGGCCTCCTTGAACTCGGCCACCGCCTTCTCGTCGCTGGCGCCCTGCGGCACACCGCCGTAGACGACCTTGGCCGCCAGCTTCAGCACGGGGCTCAGGTGCGCCACCTCGCGGTTCCAGCGACCCAGGATGTGGTGGGATCGGTCGTTGTTCGCGTCGCAGGCGATGGCCTTCTCGGCCTCGGCCCGCACTTCCTTCGAGAGTTCGATCTTCTGCTTGCCGCCGACCGTCAGCGCCAGCTTGCCGACCGAGGCCGCCAGGTAGTGGTGACCCCAGGTGTCGCCGGGTTCGAGGGCGACGGCGGCGCGGGCGTGGGTCACCGCTTCCTCGTAAAGGGCCTGCTTCCTGCCGCTGTCCGCTTCCAGGTTGCCGAGGTCGATCAGGACGCGCGCCAGGTTCCACTGCGCGGGGTAGTCGCCGGGATTCGCCTGCACGGCGACCGCGAGGGAGGCCTTCTCGGCCGCGAGGTCGCCCGAGGCGGTGGCAGGAGTGACGAAGGCGAGCGCGCTGCACAGCGCGCACGTCAGGACGAGGAACGAGGTACGGCTTCGCATGCTGCCTCCTGTGGGTCGCTGCGGGTCGAATGGCGTTGACACAGGCTGGAGCCGCTGCTACAGGTTGTCAACTGCGAATCCATGCAGCTATCTCCGACGATGAGGAGCGGGCATGTCCGCGAACACCATCCCCGGGCTGTTCCTGGCCGCCGTGGCCGAACACCCGCGCCCCGACTGCTTTTCCCACAAGGGTCCGGACGGCGCGTACATCGACGTCTCGAGCGCCGAAGCCCTGCAGAGGGTGCGCGCGCTGCGGGCCGGCCTGCTCTCGCTCGGCGTCGGCCGCGGCGACCGGGTCGCGATCCTGTCGGAGAACAGGCTGGAGTGGGCGCTGACCGACCTGGCCGTGCTCTCCCTGGGCGCCGTGGACGTGCCGATCTACCCCACCCTGCTGCCGGACACCATCGAGTTCATCCTGCGGGACTGCCAGCCCGTCGCCATGTTCGTTTCGACGCGGGAGCAGGCGGAGAAGGTGCGGGGGATCCGGAGCCGGCTGCCCTTCCTCACCCACGTCTTCGCCTACGACGAACTGGGCCTGCCCGGCGTGGCGTACCTGCCCGACCTGGAACAAGCGGGCCGCGACCTGCTCGCACGGGATCCGACGGCCGCCGGCGACGACGAGGGGCCGGCGCAACCGCACGACCTCTGCAGCATCATCTACACCAGCGGCACCACCGGCGACCCCAAGGGCGTGATGTTGTCGCACGCCAACTTCGTCTCGAACGTATTGGCCAGCGCCTCGCTGATCGACATCGGGCCGCGCGACAAGGTGCTGTCCTTCCTGCCGCTGTCCCACGTCCTGGAGCGGATGGCCGGGTTCTACATCATGATGGCGGTCGGCACGGGCATCGCCTACGCGAGCAGCGTGGAATCCGTCGCCGACGACATGCGCTTGGTGAAACCGACGGTGATGATCAGCGTGCCCCGGCTGTACGAAAAGATCTACGCCCGGGTCACGGCGGCGGCCATGTCCGGCGGCCACGCCAAGCGCCTGATCTTCGATTGGGCCCGCGGCGTGGGCCAGGAATGGGGCCGCCGCGTGCGCGCGGGCGAGAAGGTCTCCCCAGGCCTCGCGTTCCAGCGGCGGCTCGCGGACCGCCTGGTCTTCTCGAAGCTGCGTGCCCGCACCGGCGACCGCCTGCGCTTCTTCGTCTCGGGCGGCGCGCCGCTGGCGCCTCACATCAACGAGTTCTTCTACGCCGCCGGCATGATCATCCTGGAGGGCTACGGCCTGACCGAGACCTCGCCGGTGATCTCGGTGAACAGCTTCGAGCACTTCCGGGTCGGCAGCGTCGGCAAGGTGGTCCCCGGCGTCGAGGTGCGGATCGCCGAGGACGGCGAGATCATCACCCGCGGCCCCAACGTCATGCTCGGCTACTACAACAACCCGATCGCCACCAGCGAGGTGATGACCGGGGACGGCTGGCTGCTGACCGGCGACATCGGGCACTTCGACCAGGACGGCTACCTGTACATCACCGACCGCAAGAAGGACCTGATCGTCACGGCCGGCGGCAAGAACGTCGCGCCGCAGCCGCTGGAAAACGCCTTCAAGAAGAACAAGTTCATCAGCCAGGTGGTCGTCCTGGGCGACCACCGGCCCTACCTCACCTGCCTGATCGTGCCGAACTTCGAGGAGTTGGCGGCGTGGGCCGCGCTGCACAAGCTGGCGACGGACGACCGGGCCGCGCTGCTGCGCGAGCCAGCCGTGCTGGAGAAGTACCAGCGCGGGCTCGACCGCACCAACAGCAAGTTCCCCGGCTTCGGGACCGTCAAGAAGTTCGCCCTGCTCGAGAACGAGCTGACCCTGGAGAACGACGAATTGACGCCCACCCTGAAGGTGAGGCGCCGGGTGATCCAGAAGCACTATTCGGCCGTCATCGACGGGATGTACGGCGAAGCGGCGCACATCTGACCCGCAGCGCGGTCAGCGGGGCCGTACGCGCAGCGTGACGGCGAACTCCCGGGGCGCGCCGTCGCGCACGACCGTCACGGTGACGGTTTCGCCCGCGCCGTGCGCCTGCAGCAGGGCGGTGAGCCCC
>JANOEP010000030.1:0-18579 GCA_031441465.1 bacterium
CGGTACTACCAGCGCAGTGTGGAGACGACGGCGCTGGCGGTGAACCGGCGGCACCGGCTGAAGTACGCGTTCTGAAGAGACGGCAGAGGCGAGGCCGCGGGGCTTCGCCTCTGGTAGGGACAATCTTGCGGCCAGAACTCACGGGTTTGACACGCCCGCCCCCGCCGTCTACGCTCGGCCGGCACGGCCACTCGACTCCCGGAGGCGCACCATGAAGACGATCTTCGTCGTTTCGGACGGCACCGGCGGCACGGCCCGCCGCGCCCTCGACGCCGCCCTGACGCAGTTCCCCGACGCGGCGACCGACATCCGGATCCGCTCCGACCTCCACGACGCCGGCCAGGTCGCGGAGATCGTCCGCGACGCGGCCGCGCAACACGCCGTCGTGGTGCACACGCTCGTCTCCCACGAACTGCGCGCCGAGATGCTGCGGGCGGGCCGCCATCACGACGTCCCCACACTCGACCTCATGGGACCGCTGCTCGAGCGGCTCTCGCTCGAGCTGGCCGCCTCCCCGGCCGAGCTCCCTGGCCTGTTCCGCCAGCTCAACGAGGACTACTTCCGGCGGATCGAGGCGATGGACTTCGCCATCCGCCACGACGACGGCCAGCGCACCGAGGGTCTCGGCCGGGCCGACTTCGTCCTGGTCGGCGTGTCGCGCACCTTCAAGACGCCGCTGAGCGTCTACCTGGCGACCAAGGGCTGGTTGGTGGCCAACGTGCCCCTGATCCTGGACCTCCCGCCGCCGGCGGAACTGCTCGAGATCCCGCCCGACCGCGTCGTCGCGCTCACGACCGAGCCGCACCGCCTGGCCGCCCTGCGGCGCGTGCGGGCCGAGCACCTTGGCCACGCCCTCGGCGACTACGACGACCTGCGCCACGTGCGGCGCGAGCTGGACTACGCGCTGGCGCTCTACGCCCGCAATCCCGGCTGGGCGGTCGTGGACGTCACCGGCAAACCGATCGAGGAGATCTCCGGCGAGATCCTCTCGCTGCGCGGCTGTCGCACCTGAAAAAGCGCCGCCCCGGCCGAAGCCGGGGCGGCGCCCTCTTGCACGCTCTCCGTCAGAACGCGCCGTCTCTACCGGTACATCGACTTCACGGAACCCCAGTCGGCGTTCTCGTTGCCCACGGGGTTGCAGGCGCCGTTGGTGTTGTCGTCCCAGTTGGACGACAGCGTCTGCTCGCTCGGCGAGGCGTTGCTGATCACGAAGGTGCGGTTGGCCGCGCTCTCCCACGTGCCGCAGTCGTCCTTCTTGAACTTGTACTCGACCGTCAGCGGGGTCGGCATCCCCTGCGGGAAGACGATGCAGATCTGGTACAGGCCCGGGCCGACCTGGACGGCCGGCACGCCGGCGCCCCAGTTCGAGAGCTGGGCCACCGAGCCGATGGCGCACACGCCGCCGGTGTTGTCGATGCCGTCGAGGCACACCTGCAGGCAGACCGTGCGGTCGGCGTCCAGGACGTTGCCGAGGTTGCAGCCGATGGGCAGGTTGTTCCAGCTGTCGGCGCCCAGGACCACCGAGGTCGTGCCGTCGGTGGGCAGCATGACGGGCCGGTTGCCCGCGCCTTCCCACGTGTTGCAGCCGTCCTTCTTGAACTTGTACTCGAAGTAGGGGTTGTGGCCGGCCAGGAAGGTCACCACGACCTGGTACAGGTCGCCGCTGAGTTGGGTCATCGTCACGCCCGTGCCCCAGTTGCCGATCTCGGGCGCGCCGCCGATGACGCAAGGAGCGCCGGATGTGGCCTCGCCGCTCATGCACAGCGTGAAGGTCACGTTCACGTCGACCGGCAGCACGTTGGTCACGTTGTAGCGCTGCGGGGGCGAGTTGTTGGCCTGGTCCTTGACGTCGGTGTACCAGGTGTCGTCGGTCAGGTCGTGGAACTTCACGTGCACGTCGACATACGACGCGCCCATGAGCATCGTCTGCGGGACCTGGACCGTGTACTCGTCGTTGTTGCCGACGTCGCCCTGGAACGTCATCTGGACGGTGGTCACGGCGCCGCCGTCGGCCGACATGTCGCAGAAGGCCTCGATGCCGGCGCCCTGCCCGCCGGCGTCGGTGGCGCCGAACTTATAGCACTGGGCGTAGACGTTCACGGGTCCGGTCGGCACGACGATCGCGCCGCTGTTGGGCCACACGTTACCGCCCCAGCCCATGACGGCGGCCGCGTTGCCGGCGCCGAGGGCCAGCAGCAGCACGGACAGCAGAAACACTTTCTTCATGATTCCTCCTCAAAAGGATGCTGCCCGTGAGCGGCACGGGCGATCAGGCCGCACAACGCCTTGTCGTGGCGTATCGTGGAGCCCTCATTGTAACATATAAACAAACATCCTTGATCAAATTATCTGCGATACATGCGAATTCGGGGCTCTCGGTGGATGCGTCCAACAAGGAACGTACAGATCTGCCGGGACCGGGGACGCGCCCCGGGCACTTCCTGTGCCCGGGAGCGCTTGGCTTTCAGGCCTCTGCGCCCTCCTGGCGCAGAGACCTTTCAGACACCCCGGTCCCGGCAGATCTGTACGTTCCTTGTTGGATGCATCTCTTCACGAAGCACGAAATCGTATGCTCCGCCATGTTATTGCGGTGGCAATATTTTATGTTGCAATGGTTGAGTAGTTCATCTTATGGTGGAGGCATGAACGACCATGAACTCGACCTCGAGGCCAGCTTTTCTTTTCAGTTGCTGCGGACGGCGCATGGGGTGCAGGTGCACCATCAGCGGGCGTTGGGGGGGGAGGCGGTGACGCTCAGCCAGTTCTGGGTGCTGAAGGTGGTGTGCGACGGGGCGGCGTTCCGGCCTTCGGACGTGGCGCGGCGGCTGGGGGTGCATCCGGGGGACGTGACGCGGCTGATCAGGGGGCTGTCGGCCAAGGGGCTGCTGACGCGGTCGCGGCGGGGGGACGATCAGCGGGCCCTGCACCTGGCGCCTACGCCCAAGGGCGAACTGGTGGCGGCCGGGATGGCGGCGGCGGTCGCGCGGGCGGACGCGGCTCTGGCGGCGGCGGCCGGGCTGGAAGCGACGGAACGGCTGATCGGGATGCTGAACGCCCTCCAAGGTCGGACCGGCGGACGCGGATAGCCGCCCGTCACATGTTCCTTCTGTACTGCCCACCCACCTCGTACAGCGCCGCGCTCATCTGCCCCAGCGAACACACCCGCGACGCGTCGAGCAGCGCCTCGAAGACGTTGCCGTGCGCGACGGCGAGGCGCTGCATCGCGCGCAGCGCTTCGGGGGCGCGACCGGCGTTGCGCCGCTGGTAGTCGGCCAGCGAGACGATGGCGTACTCCTTCTCCTGCGACGTCGAGCGGATGACCTCGCCGGGGATTGCCGTCGGGGAGCCCTTGGGGTCGAGGTAGGTGTTCACGCCGATGATGGGCAGCTCGCCGCTGTGCTTGCGCGACTCGTAGAGCAGGGATTCCTCCTGGATGCGGGTGCGCTGGTACATGCGCTCCATGGCGCCCAGGACGCCGCCGCGCTCGCTGAGGCGCTCGAACTCCGCCAGCACCGCCTCCTCCACCAGGTCGGTCAGCTCGTCGACGATGAACGCGCCCTGCAGGGGGTTCTCGTTGCGGGCCAGGCCCAGCTCCTGGTTGATGATCAGCTGGATGGCCATCGCGCGGCGCACCGACTCCTCGGTCGGGGTGGTGATCGCCTCGTCGTAGGCGTTGGTGTGCAGGCTGTTGCAGTTGTCGTAGATCGCGTAGAGCGCCTGCAGCGTGGTGCGGATGTCGTTGAAACCGATCTCCTGGGCGTGGAGCGAGCGCCCGGAGGTCTGGATGTGGTACTTGAGCTTCTGCGCGCGCTCGTTGGCGCCGTAGAGGTTGCGCAGGGCCTTGGCCCAGAGGCGCCGCGCGACGCGGCCCATCACGGCGTATTCGGGGTCCATGCCGTTGCTGAAGAAGAACGAGAGGTTGGGCGCGAAGTCGTCGACGCGCATGCCGCGCGACAGGTAGTACTCGACGTAGGTGAAGCCGTTGGCGAGAGTCAACGCCAGTTGGGTGATCGGGTTGGCGCCCGCCTCGGCGATGTGGTAGCCGCTGATCGAGACCGAGTAGAAATTACGCACGCCGCGGTCGATGAAGGCCTGCTGCATGTCGCCCATCATGCGCAGCGCGAACTCGGTGGAGAAGATGCAGGTGTTCTGGGCCTGGTCCTCCTTGAGGATGTCGGCCTGCACGGTGCCGCGCACGTTCGCCAGGGTCTCGCGGCGGATCCGCTCGTAGATCTCGGGCTCGAGCACCCGGTCGCCGCCGGAGCCGAGCAGCAGCAGGCCCAGGCCGTCGTGCCCCTGGGGCAACGGGCCCTGGTAGGCGGGACGCGGCAGGTCCAGTGCGGCGTATTCGCCCGCGATCCGCGCCGCGACCTCGTCGGCGCGGCCTTGGCTGCGCAGCCACTTCTCGCACTGCTGGTCGACGGCGGCGTTCAGGAAGAAGGCCAGCATCATCGGCGCGGGGCCGTTGATGGTCATCGAGACGCTGGTGCGGGGGTCGGTCAGGTCGAAACCGCTGTAGAGCTTCACCGCGTCGTCGAGGGTGGCGACGCTCACGCCCGAGTTGCCGACCTTGCCGTAGATGTCGGGGCGGCGGTCGGGGTCCTCGCCGTAGAGGGTCACCGAGTCGAAGGCGGTCGAGAGCCGCTTCGCCGGCATGCCCAGCGAGACGTAGTGGAAGCGGCGGTTGGTGCGCTCGGGTCCGCCCTCGCCGGCGAACATGCGCGTGGGGTCCTCCCCCTCGCGCTTCAGCGGGAAGACGCCCGCGGCGTAGGGGAACTCGCCGGGTACGTTTTCGGTCAGCAGCCAGCGCAGCACCTCGCCCCAGTCGTCCCAGCGCGGCAGCGCGACGCGGGGGATGCGCGTGCCGCTGGGCGAGAGCGAGACCAGGGGCTGCGCCACCGTCTTGTCGCGCACCTGGAAGCTGTAGGCGTCCTGCGCGTAGCGGTGGCGGGTCGCGGGCCAGGCGCGCAGCAGTTCCGCGCAACCGGCGTCGAGGCGGCGCAGCAGCGCCGCGTAGCCCGCCAGCAGCTCGGCGCAGCCGGCGGGGTCGCCCGCGCGGGGTTCCGGCGCGGGCAACACCTCGGCGGGGTCGGGCGCCGCCCCGCGCAACTCGCAGAGCGCGCCGTGGAGCCGGTAGAGCCGGCGCGCGAGCCCGCCCTGCTCGGCGACGAAGGCGTCGTGGCGACGGCTGGCCTCGACGATCTCGGACAGGTAGCGCGTGCGCGCCGGCGGGATCACGAAGTTGCGCTCGGTGGTGACCGGATCCCCGCCCACCGCCGTGGGGAAGTCCGCGCCCGTTTTGGCGCCGATCACACGCATCAGGTGGCCGTAGAGCGCGCTCAGGCCCGGGTCGTGGAACTGGCTGGCGATGGTCGCGAAGATCGGCAGTTCGCCGGGCGCGGTCTCGAACAGGCCGTGGTTGCGGGCGTACTGCTTGCGGACGTCGCGCAGGGCGTCCTGCGAGCCGCGGTGGTCGTACTTGTTCAGGGCGACGACGTCGGCGAAGTCGAGCATGTCGATCTTCTCGAGCTGCGACGCGGCGCCGTACTCGGCGGTCATGACGTACAGGGAGACGTCCGAGTGCTCGACGATCTCGGTGTCGCTCTGGCCGATGCCCGAGGTCTCCACGATCACCAGGTCGAAGCCGGCCGCGCGGCAGACGGCGATGGCGTCGCGCACATGGCCGCTGAGCGCGAGATTGGCCTGGCGCGTGGCCGGCGAGCGCATGTAGGCGCGCGGGTCGCCGATGGCGTTCATGCGGATGCGGTCGCCCAGCAGGGCGCCGCCCGATTTGCGCTTGCTCGGGTCGACGCTGACCACCGCGACGGTCTTGTCGCGGAACTCGTGCAGGAAGCGGCGCACCAGCTCGTCCACCAGCGACGACTTGCCGGAGCCGCCGGTGCCGGTGACCCCCAGCACGGGCGCGCGGCGCGCTTCGGCCAGCGCCGCGATCCGCGGCGCGATCCCGGCGTAGGCCGCCGGCAGGTTCTCGGCCAGCGTGATCGCGCGCGCGATCGCCTGCGGGTCGCGGGCCTCGACGCCGGCGACCAGTTCGATGCCGTCCGCCGTCACGGTCGGGAAGTCGCAGCCCCGGAGCACCTCGTCGATCATGCCCTGCAGGCCCATGGCCCGGCCGTCGTCGGGCGAGAAGATGCGGGCGATGCCGTGGGCGTGCAGCTCGGCGATCTCGTCGGGCAGGATGGTGCCGCCGCCGCCGCCGTAGATGCGCGTCGCCGCGCCGCGCTCGCGCAGCAGGTCGTGCATGTACTTGAAGAATTCGAGGTGCCCGCCCTGGTACGAGGTGATGGCCACGCCCTGGGCGTCCTCCTGGATCGCGCAGTCCACGATCTCGCGCACCGAGCGGTTGTGCCCGAGGTGGATCACCTCGGCCCCGCCCGCCTGCAGCAGCCGCCGCATGATGTTGATGGCGGCGTCGTGGCCGTCGTAGAGACTGGCGGCGGTGACGATGCGCACGTGGTGCTGCGGCTTGTAGGGCTGGACTGGTTTGTGGGGCTGGACTGGTTTGTTGGGCTGAATTTGGGGCATGCACGTTCCTCGCAGACGAAAGGAGCGCCCGGCTCGCGGGGCCGGACGGTCATCGATCTTCGAAACTCCTGGAAGTTATAGCACAGGGGCCTATCCTGGGCAATGCGCCCCGGCGGCGACTGCGCACCAGCAACTTGCGTTGCGCCGCGGTTTCGTTACCATCGAGGGACACCCGCGTCCCGGAGGATCCCATGGCCGTCCGCCCCCCGACTCCGAAGAAACCCGTCTTCAAGGTCAGCAGCTGCGAGTGCGCGGACTGCCGCGCCGCCTGCCTCAACTCGCCGGGGTGGTTCCAACCCGCCGAAGTCCCCCGGCTGGCCAAGCATTTCGGCCTGACGGTCGAGGAAACCTTCCACAAGTACCTGGCCGTCGGCGTGACCCACACCACCGACGGCTCGCCCCGCCACGGGGTGATGCCCCACAAGCTGCGGGACCACAAGAAGCCGGGCGGCGTTTGGACTCTGCCCGAACTGGCCGTTCCCGGGCGCTGCATCTTCTTCGACCACGGCAAGTGCTCGATCTACGGCGTGCGTCCCTACGAGTGCGCCCGCATGATCCACGGCCGCGAGAACGAGGCGGTGAAATTGCGCCGCACCATCGTGAAGAACTGGACCGGCGAGGCCCTGGCGCTTTTCGCCAAGCTGACCAAGACCAAGCTGACCGGCGCGCCGCCGCCGCTGGGCTCGCGCCGGCCCGGGACCGCGCCCGCGCGCGCGACCGGGAAGAAGAAGCCGCCGACGAAACCGAAGGGCGTGTCGTGACCGGCGAGCGGCCCGTCTACCTGGACGTCAACGCCACGACGCCGCTGGATCCGCGGGTCGCCGAGACCATGCGCGCCGCCATGGAGTTGTTCGGCAACCCCAGCAGCGGCCATCTCTACGGACGGGAGGCCCGCGCGGCCCTCGACCTCGCCCGCGCCCGGGTGGCCGGGCTCCTCGGCTGCTCTCCCGCCGAAATCGTGTTCACGAGCGGCGGCACCGAGGCCAACAACCACGCGATCAAGGGCGCGGCCTGGGCGCGTGCGGACCGCGGCCGGCACCTCGTGATCTCGGCGGTGGAGCATCCCGCCGTGCACCGCCCGGTGGCCTGGCTCGCGGCCCGGGGCTGGGAGTCGACGACGGTCCCGGTGGACAGCGACGGCCGGGTCGACCCCGCGGACGTCGCGCGCGCGGTGCGCCCGGACACCGCCCTGGTCTCGGTCATGCACGCCAACAACGAGGTGGGCACGCTGCAGCCGATCGCGGAGATCGCCCGGGTCGCCCGCGCGGCCGGAGCCCTGATGCACGCCGACGCCGCCCAGTCCGCCGGCAAGGTCGCGGTGCGGGTCGGCGAGCTGGACGTCGACCTGCTGTCGCTCGCCGGGCACAAGCTCTATGGGCCGAAGGGCATCGGCGCGCTCTACGTGCGCAGCGGCGTGACGATCGAGAACTTGAGCCACGGCGCCGGCCACGAGTCGGGCCGCCGTGCGGGCACCGAGAGCGTCCTGCTGGCCGCGGGCCTCGGCGAGGCGGCGCGGATCGCCGCCGAAGAACTGGGCGCGGAGTTGCCCCGCTTGACCATGCTGCGCGACCGCCTCGAGGCCGCCCTGTGCGCAGGCGTTCCCGGCGCCGTGGTCCACGCCAGGTCGGCCGAGCGCCTGCCCAACACCCTGAGCCTCGGTTTCCCCGGCGCGCGCGCCGACCGGCTCCTGGCCCGGCTGGAGGGCGTGGCCTGCTCGGCGGGCGCGGCCTGCCACAGCGGCGGCGCGGACGTCTCGGCCGTGCTCGCGGCCATGGGTGCGCCGCGCGAGGCGGCGCTCGGCACGCTGCGCTTCTCGGTGGGTCGGTTCACCACCCGTGAAGACGTCGACCGGGCCGTGCCCCTGATCTTGGCCGCCGTCGCCGGTGCGCGACGGGAACCATGACCCGGTCCTGGCCGATTATTTTCAGCCGCGCGTCAACTTTTCGGGAGCTCCTGCGTGTCTAATGCTGCGTGACGGATTCCGGACACGAAACCAGGAGAACGACGATGCCCCGACCGCCCCGAATTCCGCCCGCCGTCCGCATGACCCTGTTGCTGGTGGCGTCCCTGCTGGGATTGGCTCTGGCCGTCTCGCGGGCGCGCGCGCAGGACGGGCCAGGCGCGGGCCTGGGGCGCGTCGAGGCGTTGAAGCTCGTAGAACCCGTCCGCATCGACGGTGTCCTGGACGAAGCGGCGTGGCAACGGCCGACGGCCCATCCCCTGTACCAGAACGAACCCGACAACGGGGCGCTGCCGCGCCAGCCCACTGATTGGTGGGTGGCCTACGACGACGAGGCGCTGTACGTAGCGGCACGGCTGCACGAGAGCGCCCCCGAATCGATCCGCACCTGCCTGGGCCGGCGTGACTCGTGGCTGAAGTCGGACAGCGTATCCCTCGATTTCGATACCTACAACGACAACCGCACCGGTTTTTCCTTCTCGGTCAATCCTTCCGGCGTGATCGGCGATGCACAACTCTACAACGATGGCGCTGAAGACAGCACCTGGGATGGCGTCTGGGCTTGCGGCACGCGGATGGACGCGGGCGGCTGGAGCCTCGAGATGCGCATCCCGTTCGCGCAACTGCGCTTCTCCGACGCGCCGCAGCAGGTCTGGGGAATCAACTTCACGCGCTACTACTCGCGCTGCAACGGCCGCGAGGAACTGTTCCACCGGCCCCGCCAGGAGTCCGGGTACCTGAGCCGCTTCCCCGACCTAGTGGGGCTCGCCGGCGTGCAGCCGGTGCGCGAAGTCGAGGCGCTGGCCTACGGCACGGCCCGCGGCCGGTTCGAACAGATCGCCCCCGGCGACCCCTTCCGCTCGACGAGCGAGTACGACGCCGACGCCGGTCTGGACCTACGCTACCGAATCACCAACGACCTGGCCGTCTCGGCCACGGTCAACCCCGACTTCGGTCAGGTCGAGGTCGATCCCGCTGTGGTCAACCTTTCCGACGCCGAAACCTACTACCCCGAGAAGCGTCCCTTCTTCGTCGAAGATACCGGGACCTTCCGCTTCGGCCGCGAGGGCACCAACAACAACTGGAACTTCAACTGGAGCGACCCGACGCCGTTGCACAGCCGCCGCATCGGCCGCTCACCGCAGCTGCGCCTGGGCGATCACGATCACGCCGACGTGCCCGGCACGGCGACCATCCTGGGCGCGGTGCGCCTGGGCGGCACTGTGGGCGGAATGCGGATCGGGGCGATGAGTGCGTTGACCTCGGACGAACGGGCCCGGCTGTCGACGGACGGCTTCGCAGGCGAGCAGCTCGTCGAACCGCGAACCAGCTACAACGCCCTGCGCCTGCAGCGGACCTATGCCGGCGGCCGGCGCGGTCTGGGCCTGATGGCCACCGGCGTGCTGCGCCGCCTCGATGATCCCGCAGCCCGCGACCAGCTCGCCGCGCAGGCGTGGTCGCTGGGGCTGGACGGCTGGACGCGCCTCGACACCGGCGGCACCTGGGCGCTGCGCGGCTACCTGATGGGCTCGCACATCAGCGGCGCGGCGCCGGCGCTGGACTTGGTCCAGCGCTCGGCACGGCGGTACTTCCAGCGTCCGGACGCGGACTACCTCGGCTACGATCCTACGCGCACCGTCCTGGAGGGTTGGATCGGCCGCGCCATGCTCAACAAGGAGAAGGGGTCCTTCACGCTCAACACCTCCATCGGTGCGGTGTCGCCCGGCTTCGAGATCAACGACCTGGGCTGGCTGTCCCGCTCCGACCGCGTCAACTCGCACCTGGCGGTGGGCTACCGCTGGTCCGAGCCGACGCGCCTGTTCCGCGGCCGCTCCGTGTCCCTGGCTGGATATCGGACCTGGGACTTCGGCGGCCGGCCCGAGGACGTGGGCTTCGGCGTCTTCACCGGCGGCACCTTCGCCAACTACTGGGGCTTCGACGCGCAGGTCTTCGCCGCGCCGGACCGCTATTCGAACCACTACACCCGCGGCGGACCGCGCATGGTCGTGCCGACCTACGCCAGCGCCGACTTCTCGTTCTACACCGACACGCGCCGGTCCACCACCGCGAGCCTCGGCGGCAGCTACGGCGAGGTCAGCGACAGCAGCATCTACTGGGGCCTGTGGTCCGAGGTCGCGGTGCGCCCCTCGGACGCGCTGCTGTTGACGTTCTCCCCGACGTACAACGCCACGCACGAGGCGACGCAGTGGGTGACGCGCGTGGCCGACCCCCTGATGACCGCCACCTACGGCACCCGCTACGTCTTCGCGTGGATGGACATGCAGCAGCTATCCCTGACCACGCGCGTGGACTGGACCTTCACGCCGCGCCTGACGCTGCAGACCTACCTGCAGCCCCTGTTCGCCACGGGCCGCTACCGGGACCTCAAGGAGTTCATGCGGCCGAGCACCTACGATTTCGCCGTGTACGGCCGCCACGGCGGCTCGACGGTGGAGCGCGGAGAGAACGGCTCCTACGTCGTCGATCCCGACGGCGACGGGCCGGCGCCCGCCTTCACGGTCGCGGACCCGGATTTCAACCTCAAGTCGCTGCAGGTGAACTTCGTGCTGCGCTGGGAGTACGACCCAGGCTCCACGTTCTACCTGGCCTGGACCCAGGGCCGCGCGAACTTCGACGATCCGGGCAGCATGGACCTGCGCCGCGACGTGCGCTCGCTGCTGGAGGCCCCGGGCGACGACATCGTCATGGTGAAGATCACGCGGCGCTTCGGCATCTAGATCGGCATCCAGTCTCCGCTGGCGCGGCCGAGGCGCGGCGCGTACGATGCGGCCATGACCCACGCGACGGCATTCACCGCGGCGGCCCGCGTCCGCACGCCCCTGATCTGCGGCCCGATGTTCCCCTGCAGCAATCCCGAGCTGGTGGCCGCCGTCTCGGCGGCCGGCGGTCTCGGCGTGGTGCAGCCGATGTCCCTGACGTCGGTGCACGGCTGGGACTTCCGCGATGGCCTACGCCGGATCCGCGAGCTGTCGGGCGGCGCCCCGGTCGGGCTGAACGTCCTGCTCGAACACGGCTTCCGGCGCTACCAGCGGCGGTTGGACGCGTGGATCGACATCGCGCTGGAGGAGGATGTACGCTTCTTCCTGACCGCCCTGGGCCACCCGCGCCTGATCGTCGACCGCATCCACGAGGCGGGCGGGCTCGTCTACCACGATGTGACGGGCAAGGGCTTCGCCGTCAAGGCCGTGGACGCCGGGGTCGACGGGCTGATCTGCGTCAACGACCGCGCCGGCGGCCACGCCGGGCGGCGCACGCGCGAACGGCTGTTCGAGGAACTCGCCGGATACGGGCTGCCCCTGGTCTGCGCCGGCGGCGTCGGCACGCCCGCGGAGTTCCGCGAGGCTCTGGACCTGGGCTACGCCGCGGTCCAGTGCGGCACGCGCTTCATCGCCACCGACGAGTGCACGGCCCACGCCGACTACACGGCGGCCATCCTGGCGGCCCGCACCGCGGACATCGTGCTGACCGAGAAGCTCACCGGCGTGCCGGTGTCGGTGATCCGCACCCCGACGATCGACAGGCTCGGCCTGGAGGCCGGCGGCCTCGCCAAGCGCCTGCTGCGCCACCCTCGCACCAAGAAGTGGATGCGCGCCTGGTACCTGGGGCGCTCGCTGCGCCGGTTGCCCGCGGCCGCGCGCGGGGGAGGCGCCTACCGGGACCTGTGGCAGGCCGGGCGCAGCGTCGAGGGGATCGCTGAGGTGTTGCCGGCGGGCGAGGTGGTGCGCCGGTTCGCGGCGGCGCTGGACGAAGGGCGCCCGGGAGCGCCGTGAAGATCCTCTGTTCCTACTGCAGCGCCACGAAGCGCGAGGACGACGGCCTGCTGCCCGCCGTCGAGCGCTACCTCAGCGCGCGGCTGCGGGTCCTGTGGCTGCGGGGCCGCGCGCAGGGCACGCCCCTGTTCATCCTGTCGGGCGAGTACGGCCTGCTCGGCGCCGAGGAGCCCATCCCCTGGTACGACCACCTCCTGCAGCCGGACGACGTCGCTGCCCTGGCCGCCGACGCGGCGGCGCTCCTGCGCGGGTTGCACGTCGAGTCGGTGGCATACCACACGGCGCCCCTGGCGGAGTACCCGGCCGTGCGCCCCTACTTCGACGCGATCAGCGCCGCCTGCGCGGCGGCCGGCGTGCCGCTAACGGTGGAAACCCTGCCCGGAAACCTGCCCTGACCGCACGGCGCCGATCACCGCCGCGAAGCGGCCCGCAGCCGCGCCCTCGCGGCGGTAGCTGTAGAAGAGGTCGTTGCGGCAGAGGGTGCAATAACCGGAGGTGACGATGGAAGTGTCGGGCAGGCCGGCTTCGCGCAACTGCGCGCGGTTGGCGGCCCAGAGGTCGAAGTGGAGGCGGTCCTCGTGGGCGCGGAAGAATTCGACGGCGCCGGAACCGAGTTCCGACAGGGCGCGGTCGCGCACCTCTGCACCCACCTCGTAGCAGCAGGGGCCGGCCGAGGGGGCGATGCCCGCACGCAGGACCGCGGGATCGACCCCGGCCCGTGCGAGCGCGGCGATCAGGCGCGCGGTGATCCGCTGCACGGTCGAGCGCCAGGACGCGTGCGCCACGCCCCAGATCGGCGCGCCGTCGGGCCGCGCGCCGGCCACCAGCACCAACGGGCAGTCGGCGCTGCGGGCCATGACGCCCAGGCCGGGACGGTCGGTCCACAGGGCGTCGCCGGGGCCGGCGTAGCCGGGGACGTCGGCGTACAGGACCGTGTCGCCGTGGACCTGGAACGCCCAGGCGGCGCCGTCGAGGCCCAGCGAGGCGGCCAGCGCCCCGGCCGGCACGGCGTGCGACGGGTGGTGGGAGGGCTCGTCGCCGAGGTCGGGGCCGTCGCGCGTGGTCACGGTGTGCACCAGACCAGGCGCGGCGAGATGGGGGAAGACGCCGCGTCGGCGGCCCTGACCGTCGTCGACCAGAACGAAGCCGCTCACTTCAATGTTCCTTCGGCCCGCCCGGCCACCGCGGCCAGGGCGTCGCGCGCCAGATCGGTGAGCGAGGGGTCGCGCGCGCCCATCACCAGCACCAGATCGCTCGCGCGGGCTTCGTCGGCGATCAGTCGCGGCAGGTCGGCGCGTTCCGCCGCGAAGCGGGCGTCGCGCCCGGCGGCCCGGACCCCGCGCACGAGGTCCTGCGAGGAGATGTCGCGGGTCACGGTGCCCCCGGCGAAGAAGATCTCCGGCAGCCAGAGCACGTCGGACGGCGCGAGCGCCTCGGCGAAGGCGGCGACGAGGTCGTCGCGCAGGAAACGCGTGGGTCCGAAACCGTGGGGCTGGAAGACGGCGAGGATGCGGCCGCCGCGCAGGCGGGCCGCGGCCAGCGCGGCGCGCAGCTTGTCCGGGTTGTGGGCGAAGTCGTCGACGACCGTCACGCCGCGCGCCGCGCCGACGATGCGGAAGCGCCGCGCCACGCCGCGGAAATCGCGCAGCGCGGCGGCGATCTGCGGCAGGGCGGCGCCGCACGCCTCGGCCACGGCGGTCGCCGCCAGCGCGTTGAGCACGTCGTGGCGGCCGGGCGTCGGCAACGCGAACTCGGTGCCGCCGACGCGGAAGCGAGAACCGTCGGGAAGCAGTTCCACCGCCTCGGCCCGCAGGTCGGCGCGCGGGCCGAACCCGAAGCGCACGTCGGGCCGCAGCTCGTCGAGGTTCGCGTCCTCGCCGCAGATCAGCGGGCCGGTCACGCGGTCGCGGAAGGCGCGGAACATCGCCGCCACCTCGGCGGTCTCCTTGTGGTCGCGCTGCAGGTTGAGCACCACGCCGCACCAGGGCTCGTAGCGCACCAGGCTGCCGTCGCTCTCGTCGGCTTCGACGACCAGCAGCTCGCCGGCGGGGTCGGCCCAGGCGTTGCCGGAGACGCCGCGCTCCTCCAGCTCGATCAGGGCGCCGCCGGTGATCACCGACGGCTTCAACCCGGCGCCGCGCAGGGCGGCGAAGGTCATGGCCACGACCGTCGACTTGCCGCTGGTGCCGGTGACGGCGATCGTGCGCCGCGCCTTCACGAAGCGGGCCAGCAGCTCGCTGCGGTGCAGCAGGGGCACCCCGCGCTCGCGCGCGGCGCGCACGTCGGCGTTGTCGTCCTCCACGGCGGTCGAGATCACCACGGCGTCGCAGCCGGCCGCCGCGCCGGACCCGTCCTGGGGCGTGATCACGACCCCGGCCGCGGTCAGCGCGGTGCGCAGCTCGGCGTTGCCGCCGCGGTCGAAGGCGCGGTCGCTGCCCGAGACGCGCCCGCCCAGCGCGGCGTGGTAGAAGGCCAGTGCGGACATGCCGCTGCCGCCGACCCCGATGAAGTGGTAGGCGGCCGGGCGTTCAGACGACGACAACGGGATCCCCCTCGTCGACGCACTCGAACAGGTTGAGCACGTCGGTGTTGCTCATGCGGATGCACCCCTGGGAGACGGGCTCGCCGATGCGGTCCTCGTGGTTGGTGCCGTGGATGTAGATGAAGCGCGCCTCCGAGTCGCAGCCGGGGCCGCTGTTCACGCCCGCCTCGCAGCCCTGCAGGGTGAGGATGCGCGTCAGGATGAGGTCGTCCTGCGGCGCGGGCTCGCCCGGTCGCCACACGCCCTCGGGCTCGCGGCTGCTGAACCAGGTGCCGAGTTCCTGCCCGGCGCCGATGCGCCGCGCGATCCGGTGCACGCCCGGCGGGGTGCCGAAGGAGCCCTCGCGCCCGTTGATCCCGGCGGTGGCCGTCGAGACGCCGTAGACGCGGCTCGCGCGCCCGTCCTCGACCAGGACCAGGCACTGGTCGGCGACGCTCACCAGGAGCCAGCGCGGCGGCTCCTCCCCCAGGACGCGCCGGAGGCTCGCGAGCGCGTCGCGGTGCATCTCGCTGTCGATCAAGCCGTTGCCGCCGCGTTGCATGAACCTGCCCCCCGGGTGGATGCTCCCGGCGCGACCGTAACACCGGCCCGCCGCGCCGGGCAACGGCCGACTGCAAACAACTGTGAATTTGAAAACAGCGCGGCCGATGACCATGGTTGGTTTCCGGACCGCCCGTCCACCACCGATCCCCCCGCCCGCGGAGGAGCCATGACCGAGATCAGGGGCGCTGCGCTGCCGTTCGACATCGACCGCGCCCTCGACGATCAGATCCTGGCCGTGATGCAGAACCGCCCGACGGTGGTGCTGACCGAGGCGTTGGATCCGCGCACCGTCGAGGCCGCCTGCCACCTCTCACGCTTCGCGCGGCTGGTGTTCCTGGCGGACGAGGCGGCGGTGCGGGCCGTCCAGCGCGATCAGTTGCCCCACCTCGACGCGACCCGCGTGGCGTACACCTTCCAGAACGCGGCCTTCATCGACCCGGCGACCCGTTCCGACCTGCTGGACGAGTTCGTCGACGAGTACCTGGCCCTGCCCGCGGAGCTGCGCCGGGCCGACCTGCCGCAGGAGGCGCGCCTGCTGCTGAGCGAGCCCGCCCGCTTCGGCATCATGTGCGTGCGCTGCGGCCACGCCGACACGGTCGTCGGCGGCCTCACGCACGAGCCGCGGCAGTACTTCCGGCCCATGCTGCGCCTGCTGCGCGTCAACAAGGTCATGTGCGAAGCGGGCATCTTCGTGCTGCCCCCGGATCACCCCGAGGGCATCTTCCCGCACAACATCGTGATCTTCGGCGACGTGGGCGTGAACGCGACGATGACGCCCGAGACGCTGGCCCGCATCGCGGTGGGCACCTGCGCCGTGGCCCGCGACCTCTTCCCGGAGGACGTGCTGCCGACGATCAACGGCGCCATCGTCAGCTACTCGCACAAGGGCTCCGACGAGGGCCCGTCGCCCGAGCTGGTCCGTCGCGCCACGGCCCTGGTGCCCGAGATCCTCGCCGAGCGCATCGCCCTGGGCGAGCGCTATCGCACGATCCACATCGAGGGCGAGGTCAAGATCTCCACCGCCCTGTCGCGGCGCTCGGCCATGTACTACCAGCCGGCCGAGGGAGCGCCCGGGGGCACCAACGTCATCATCGCGCCCAATCTCGACCTGGGGAACCTGCTGTTCCACCTCTACGCCACGCGCTACCCGGAGGCGAAGAAGTTCCCGGTGATGTTCGGCGTGCGCTTCAAGGGCGTGGACCTGCCGATGGACTCCTCGGCGCAGGACGTCATGCTCGCCGTCAAGGCCAGCCTGCTGCGCCACCACAAGTTCGGCCACTGGACCCGCACCCCCAAGGACACCTTCTTCCCGCGCCCGCGCATCCTGGCGATCAACCCCGGCTCGACCAGCACCAAGATCAGCGTCTACGAGGGCGACCTCGAGTGCTTCACCAAGGAGCTGCAGCACGGCGCCGCCGAGCTGTCGCCCTACGATTCGCGGCCCATCACCGAGCAGGCGGGCTTCCGCAAGGAAGCCGTGCTGGCCGCGCTGGCCGAGCACGACCTGACGCCGGCCGACCTCGACGCCGTCGCCGGGCGCGGCGGTCTGGTGCGGCCCATCCCCCACGGCACCTACGCCGTCAACGAGCGGATGCTGGCCGACCTGCGCGCCGCCGTGGGCGGGGAGCACGCCTCGAACCTCGGGGCGCTCATCGCCGACGAACTCTGCCGCGGCACCGACCTGCCCGCCTACATCGTCGACCCCGTGGTCGTGGACGAGGTCTGGGAGAAGGCCAAGATCACCGGCTTCAAGGCGGTCCGCCGCCTGGTGATCAGCCACGCCCTGAATCAGATCGCCACGGCGCAGCGCTTCGCGCAGGAGCACGAGACGTTCTACGAGCGCATCAACGTGATCGTCTGCCACATGGGCGGCGGCATCACCGTCGGCGCCCATCGCCGGGGCCGCTACCTGGACGTCAACAACGGGCTCAACGGCGAAGGCCCCTTCACGCCGCAGCGCTCCGGCACCGTGCCCACCGGACAGCTCATCGACCTGTGCTTCTCGGGCCGCTTCACCCAGGCCGAACTCAAGCTGCTGAACAAGGGACGCGGCGGGCTGATCGACCTGCTCGGCACCGCGGACCTGCGCGAAGTGGAGCGGCGCGTCGCCGACGGCGACGAGTGGGCGACCCTGGTCTTCGACGCCATGGCCTACCAGATCGCCAAGCACATCGCCATGCTGCTGCCCGCCTTCCAGGACGAGCCCGTCGACGGCATCCTGCTGACCGGAGGCATGGCCCGCAGCGCCGGTCTGGTCGCGGCGATCCGCTCCTACGTCCCGGCGCACTGCGGCCGGGTCGTCGTCTATCCCGGCGAGAACGAGATGGCCGCCCTGGTCCAGGGAGCCCTGCGCGTCCTGAACGGCAAGGAAGAGGCCCGCATCTACGCCCCGGAGGCCGAGTCGTGACCCCGATCCGCACCCTGGACGAGATGGTCGCATCCCTGCGCTCGATGCCTGCCCGGCACGTGGCCGTGGCCGCGGGCCACGACCCCAACACGATCGAGGCCGCGGCGCGCGCCGTCCGCGAGGGGATCGCGCGGGTGACCCTGGTGGGCGACGCGGCCCGCATCGCCGCGCTCTGCGCCGCGCAGCGGCTCGACGAGCGCGCCTTCGACGTGGTCGACGAGCCGGACGTCGCGACCGCGGGGCTGCGCGCCCGCGACCTGGTGCGCGAGGGCCGCGCCGACGTGCTGATGAAGGGCCTGATCCCCACCGCCGACTACATGAAGTCGATCCTGGACAAGGAGCGCGGCCTGCTGCCCGCGGGCGCGGTGCTGACCCACCTGACGGTGTTCGAACTGCCCGCCCACAGCGCCCGCCACGGCAAGCTGCTGTTCGTCAGCGACGTGGCGGTCATCCCGTTGCCGGATCTCGCGACGAAGAAGCAGATCCTGCGCTGCTGCATCGACGCGGCCCACAGCTTCGGGCTGGAGCGGCCCCTGGCCGCCCTGCTGGCCGCCAGCGAGAAGGTCAGCCCGAAGATGCCGGCGACCGTCGAGGCGGCGGCGATCACCGCGGCCGCCGCCGCGGAATTCCCCGACGCCGTGGTCGACGGGCCCCTGGCCCTGGACGTCGCCATCTCGCCCGAGGCCTGCGACATCAAGGGCCTGGTCTCGCCGCTGGGCGGCGCGGCGGACATCCTGGTCTTCCCCAACATCGAGAGCGGCAACATCTTCTACAAGGCGGGCACGCTGCT
>JANOEP010000031.1:0-24616 GCA_031441465.1 bacterium
TGGCGACGACCGACCTGTCGTACCGCCTGGCGACCAGGATCCTGAGCATGAGGTACACGCAGCTGCGCGAAGCCATCGGCGGCCGCGTCCGCTAGCGTGAGGGGAGAGTGACGTGAGCGACGGACTGTTCCGATCCATCCACATCAGCGGCACCGGCTTGTCCGGCATGCGCACGAAAATGGACACGGTCGCCAAGAATCTTGCCAATGCCGAAACCACGCGGACCGCCGACGGGACGCCCTACCGGCGCGAGCGCGTGGTGTTCGAGCAGACCCTGGCCGAACGCCTCGGCGCGCGGGCCCTGCCGGCTCCCGAGCAGCGGGGGCAGGGCGGTCTGTCCCGCACCCACCGCGGCCACCTCGCCGGCGGCGGCGCCTCCGGCGGCGCGCTCATGCCGCGCGGGGTCGAGACCGGCGTCGAGGTGTCGCCCGACGCCTCGGAGTTCAAGGTCGTCTACGACCCGGGGCATCCGGACGCGGACCAGGACGGCTACGTGCTGATGCCCAACGTCAACGTCATCACCGAAATGGTGGACATGATCACGGCGAGCCGGGCCTACGAAGCGAACGTCTCGGCGGTGCAGACCGCCAAGGAGATGTTCGGCAAGGCCCTGGACATCTGATAGGGGGGGACGAAGTGGCCATCAGCAGCGTGAGGATGCCCGGAACGATCGACCCGCGCCTGGCCTACGGGACCACGGCGGCGGTCCCGCCGCCGACCGGAGGCGCCAGCTTCGCCGAAGCGCTGAAGAGCGCGGTCCAGTCCGTCGACGGCGCCCAGACGCACCGCAACGACATGGTCGAAGGCGCCGTCACCGGCCGGGTGGGCGAGGTCCACGACGTCATGGTCGCGGCCGAGGAGGCCCAGCTGGCCTTCGAACTGATGCTCGAGGTCCGCAACCGCCTGCTCGAGAGCTACCAGCAGGTCATGCAGATGCAGATGTGATCGGATCGACGTCACCGCGCCGCGGCGGCGCTCACGCAGGAGTTGAGGACGCGTCATGAGGCAATTGCTGGACTCCTTGAAGGTCTTCACGGACCGCTTCACGTTCAACCAGAAGATCCTGATGCTGGCGATCGTCGCCGCCGGGGTCCTGAGCGTGGGCATGTTCGGGGCGTGGCTCAAGAACGAGGAGAAGACCGTCCTGTTCACCAACCTCTCGCCCGAGGACGCGTCGCTGGCGATCTCCGAACTGAACAAGAAGAACGTCGAGTCCGAACTCACCGACGGCGGCACGACCATCCTGGTGCCCGAGGGCCTGGTTCACAAGCTGCGGGTCGACCTGTCCGCCAAGGGGATCCCCTCGAGCGGCACCGTCGGGTGGGGCATCTTCGACGGCAAGCAGTACGGGATGACCGAGTTCCTGCAGAACGTCAACTACAAGCGCGCGCTCGAGGGTGAGCTGACCCAGACCATCGAGTCGATCCAGGGGATCCGCGCCGCCCGCGTCCACCTGGTGATGCCCAAGCCGTCGATCTTCAAGAAGATGCAGGCGCCGGCCACGGCCTCGGTCGTGCTGACGCTCGGCCAGAGCAGCGTGCTGTCCCCCAACCAGATCCGCGGCATCCAGAGCCTGGTCTCCGGCAGCGTCGAGGGCCTGGAGTTGCCGAACGTCGCGGTGCTCGACCAGTACGGCGTCGTGCTGTCCGAGAGCTACGATGGCGAGGGTTACGGCGCGTCCGAGGGGCAGCTCGCCCTGAAGAAGGAGGTCGACGCCTACCTGACCGAGAAGGCCGAGACCATGCTGGCCCGCGTCCTGGGACCCGGCCGCTCCATCGTCCGGGTCGACGCCACGCTGGACTTCGACCGCCTCGAGCAGCAGCGCCACAGCTTCGATCCCGAGAAGACCGTGGTGCGCAGCGAGGAGCGGAGCGAAGCCAGCGGCACGCAGGACGGCACCAACGAGACGTCGACCACCAACTACGAGATCAACGAGGTCATGGAGACGGTCGTCGGCGAGGTCGGCGACGTGAAATCCATGTCGGTGGCCGTCTTCGTCGACGGCCGCTACGAGGAGGCCGAGGGCGACGCGGCGCCCGTCTACGCGCCGCTGAGCGACGAGGAACTGCAGCAGATCCAGCGCGTGGTGACCACCGCCGTGGGCCTGAGCGCGGAGCGGGGCGACCGGATCGAGGTCGTCAACATGCAGTTCCGCGCGCCGGAGGAGGAGGAGCAGGAGAAGGGTGGCCTCGGCGCCCTGCCGCTCCCGGGTTCGCTGCCGCAGGTGATCGGCAAGGTCCTGCTGTTCGGACTGGCCCTGTTCATGGCGCTGCGCCTGAAGAAGGCCCTGGGCGACATGATGGGCCAGCAGATGATCCCGCAGGGCGCGACCCGCGAGGAGTTCGCCGACACGAAATCGGACCTGCTCGACACCGACGAAAGCGTGACCAGCACCGAGAACAAGTTGAAGGAGATCCGCGATTACGCGGGCGCGAGCCCCCAGGAGATCGCCGACCTCGTCCAGGCCTGGGTCCACGAAGCCGAGGGCGCCACGGCGTCCCCGCGCGGCTAGAGAGGTGCCGACGTGACCACGATGCGCGAGATCGCGATCCTCATGATCTCCCTGGGCCCCAAGGTGGCGGGCCAGATCATGAAGCGATTGCCGGAAGAGATGATCGACCGGATCACGGCCGAGATCTCCGAGGTCAAGATGGTCGACGCCGCGGACAAGGCGCAGGCGATCGAGGACTTCGTCGACCTGCGGCGCAAGGCGGCCGGCGTGGAGTTCGGCGGCGAGAACTCGGCCCTGGAGATCCTCGAGGAGGCCCTGGGCAAGCGCTCGGCCGACTCGGTCATGAATCGCGCCACCGGCTACAGCGAACTCGCCGGCTTCGACAACCTCAAGAAGGTCGACGCGCTGACCGTCATGAACTACCTCAAGAACGAGAACGCGCAGACCATCGCCCTGGTCCTGTCCCACGTCGATCCCCGCTTCAGCGGGCCGATCATGAAGTTGATGCCGCCCTCCACGCAGGGCAGCATCGCCCACCGCATGGCGATTCTGGAGAAACCGAGCCGCGAGGCGCTGCGCCTCGTGGAGAGCATCGTGAGCGCCGCCGTGCAGGGCGAGTACTCGATCGACACCAAGAAGTTCGGCGGCCGCAAGCAGGTGGCCGCGCTGCTGAACGAGATCGACCAGGAGAGCTGGCTCGAGATCATCGACGACATGCGCGAGATCGACGACGAGTGCGCCAACGAGATCAAGAACCTGATGTTCGTCTTCGAGGACCTGATCAACCTGGACGACCGCTACATCCAGGACGTGCTCAAGGAGGTCCCGGGCAAGGACCTGGCGCTCGCGCTGAAGGGGACGCCGCAGAACATCCAGGAGAAGATCTTCCGCAACATGTCCAAGCGCGCGACCGTGAGCATCAAGGAGGACATGGAGTACATGGGGGCCGTCCCGCTGACCGACGTCGAGGAGGCGCAGTCGAAGATGGTGGCCGTCGTGCGGCGCCTGATGGACGAGGGCGTCATCACGCTCGGAAAGGGCGGCGGCAGTGCGTCCATGGTCTCCTGACGACCTCATCGCCGAGGCCTCGGCCGCCGTCGCGCTGCTGGACACGCCGGGAGCGGCCGGCGGCCGGCTGGAACTGGAGCGCGGCCTCAGCTTCGTCGAGGACTTCCCGGCCGACGGGCTCGGCGGGTTCCTGCACCGCCTCGACGCCCAGGAGCGCGAGACCCTGTTCAAGCTTGTGGAGACCGAGGTGCGCGGCGGGGTCTCCCGCCAGTTGCGCCTCGACAACGAGCAGTGGCGTCAGGGCATCGACGAGACGATCCGCAGCCTGGCCGTCGCCGTGCAGGCGCGCGTCGCGGACGAATTGCACGACGTCGCCCGCAACGCCGTGGAACTGTCCATCGCCATGGCCGAGCAGATCCTGCGCCGGGCCGTCGTCCTGGATCGCGACGTCCTGCTGAAGGCCGTCGAGACCATCATCTTCCGCGCGGAACGCGGCACCAGCTTCAACCTCATCGCCAACCCGGCGGACGTGGCGGCGCTCCAGGACCACGCCGACACGCTACGCGAGCTGAACATCGTCAGCGTCAATCCGGACCGCCGCATCGAGCGCGGCGGCTGTGTGATCAACGCCGGCGGGCGCGAGTGGGACTACACCGTCGGCGGCCGCTTCGAGCGGCTGTCGGAGGTCGTCCGCGAGAGCATGCTGGAGACGCCCGAGGAGCTCCCGGGAGGCAAGACGTGAGCCTGCCCTGGGCCGAGACCATCAAGACGGTGCGCCGCACCGATTCGGTGCGCGGCAACGGCACGGTGTCGGGCATCAAGGGCCTGTCGGTCGAGATCCTCGGCCTCACCGCCGCGGTGGGCACGGTGTGCAGCATCGACGTGGGGCGCGCCGCCGTACCCATCCTGGCCGAGGTCGTGGGGTTCCGCGACGGCTGCGCCATCGCCATGCCCTACCGCACCATGGCCGGCATCGCGCCCGGCCAGAAAGCCACGATCGTCGCCAACGCCCTGACCGTGCCCGCCGACGAGCGCCTGCTGGGGCGCATCCTGGACGGCCTCGGCACGCCCATCGACGCCGGCGAACCCCTGGTGCACATGCGCGAGCGGACGGTGCGCGCCGATCCGCCGCGGGCCATGGAACGGATGCGCATCACCGAGGCCATGGCGACCGGGGTGCGTTCGATCGACGGCCTGGTCACGATGGCCAAGGGGCAGCGGCTGGGGATTTTCGCGGGCAGCGGCGTGGGCAAGAGCGTCCTGCTGGGCATGCTGGCCCGCAACGCCGACGCCGACGTGATCGTCTGCGCCCTGATCGGGGAGCGGGGTCGCGAGGTGCGCGAGTTCCTGGAGCGTGATCTGGGACCGGAGGGTCTCGCCCGCAGCGTGGTCGTGGTGGTCACCTCCGACGAGAACGCCGTGCTGAGGATCAAGGGCGCCGAGACGGCCATGACCATCGCCGAGGCTTTCCGGGACAAGGGGCGCAACGTCCTGTTCCTGATGGACTCGGTCACCCGCTACGCGATGGCCCTGCGCGAGATCGGACTGGCCGCCGGCGAACCACCGACGACCAAGGGCTACACCCCCTCGGTCTACGCCATGTTGCCCAAGCTGTGCGAGCGCACGGGCTGCTCCGCCGACGCCGCCATCACGGCCTTCTTCACGGTGCTGATCGAGGGCGACGACATCCACGACCCGATCGGCGACGCCGTCCGCTCCATCCTCGACGGCCACATCATGCTCAGCCGGGACCTGGCCCGCGAGGGCCACTACCCGGCCGTGGACGTGCTCGGCAGCATCTCGCGCCTGCGCAACGAGGTCGTGACCCCCGAGGTGCGTGCCGCCGGCACGAAGCTCATGCGCTGGCTGAAGGCGCTCGAGGACAACCGCGACCTGATCAACATCGGCGCCTACGTGGCCGGTTCCGATCCCCTGGTCGATACCGCGCTGTCCAAGCGCGACTCCGTGCGGCGATTCCTCTGCCAGGAGGTCGGCGAACGCTCCTCATGGCATGACACCGTAACATCATTGATGGCATTGACTAGCGGGACGTGATGAATGTTTCGCTTCAGACTTGAAAAAGTCCTTCACCACCGCGAGCGCATCGTCGACCGCGAGGCACGGAAACTGCAAGGGATCCTGTCCGCGGCCCTCCGGCTCGAACGCGAGAACGAGCGCCTCGGCCGGGAGTGCGAGGCGGCCGCGCAGCGGGAAGTCGCCCACGGCTTCGAACTGGTCCGCATGAAGCGCCTCAGCGATTTCACCGGCGGGCGGCGGCAGCAGATCCACCGCAACGCCGAGCGGGTCCGGCGTATCCGCGTCGAAGCCGAGCAGCAGCGTCGGATCCTGCTGGCGGCGCAACGCGACAAGAAAGTGCTCGAGCAGCTGCGGGAGCACCAATTGGCGGCCTGGCACGAGCAGGAGCGCCGCGAGGACCGCAAGCGCATGGATGAAGTGGCCTCACTCAGGTACGGGACGGAGCCATGAAGACCATCCTGATCGTCTCGACACTGACGTTCCTGGTGCTGTTCGGCACGATCATCATGACCAGCGGCATGCTCGAGAACGTCGTCAAGGGACGGCTCGGCGAGCTGCTCGCTCCGATGACCGGCGGGGGCGACCAGGTCCTCGACGAGACCCTCGGCCGCCTGGCGCTCGAACGGGACGCCCTGCAGCGCCAGCAAGAGGAGTGGGCCCTGCGCTCGTCCTCCCTCGACGTGGAGCAGAAGGCGTTCGACGAGGCCCAGTCCCGGTTGCAGGCCCTGGCCACGGAAATCCGGACGGCGCAGGGCGCCCTCGACGCCTCCCACGACGCGGAGATCACGAAGCTGGCGAAAGTCTACGAGGCCATGAAGCCGGCGAGCGCGGCCCCCATCCTCGCCAGCCTCGACATGGAAATCGTGCTGGAGATCATGAGTCGTCTGAAGGACCGCCAGGCCGCCCGCATCCTCGCCTTCATGACCCCGGCGCTCGCCGCCGAGATCAGCGCCCGCATGAGCCCCGCGGGAGGCCAATCGTGACCATGATCATGCCGGCCACCCTGCGCGCGGACGCGCCCGTCGCCCGGCCTCGCCGCGACGAACGCCGCGACGGCGCCGAGGCTTCCCCCTTCGCCTCGACGCTGGCCGCCCAGGAACGGCATCCCGCGGCGTCGGCGCACGAAGCCGCAGCACCGGCGGGCGGCCGCGGCCGAACGGGCGACGCCGCGGAGCGGGAGCCCAGGACGAGTGGCGCACAGGGGAGCCGCCAGGACCCGTCCCGAAACGCTGCGAACGTCGACGGCGCGTCCGACGGCCGCCTCGGCCCATCAAGCTCACGGCCCGGAGCCGGAACGGCGGCGGTACGCGCCGCCGCCGGCGCCGCGGCCGCTATTCCCGGGGGCTCGACCGCCGCTGCGACGGCGGCCCTCGTCCCCGGCGCTTCAGGCGGCGATCTGGCATCCGCCCCCGCCGCCGAGAATGCGGCGGGTAGCGCCGAGTCTGCGACATCGGCGGCCTCGCTCGCGCCGGCGCCCAAGCCAAGCGCCGCGGACCAGGCGGTCGAATCGGCGGATGCGCCGGCGTCCCAGCCGGCCCCGGCGACCGCGACCGGCGGCCGGCAGGCCGCCGCCGCCCTGGCCGATCAGGCGGCGGTGCTGACGGCGCTCGCCGGCGACGGCGGAACTGCCGACGGCAGCGCAAGTCAGGGCGGCACCGGTCAGGGCGGCGACAGCGCGCTCCCCGGTCAGGCCGTCCGGGCGGGCGCAGCGCCGGGCAACGCCTTCGACGCGGCGAGCCTCGCCCTCAGGACGGCGGGTGCCGCCGGCGGTGGCCTTCCGGTCGCCGACGGGATCGAGGCGTCCGTACCGGCGAGCGTGCGGCGGCAGGTCGTGGCCCGCCTGGCCGGCGAACTCCAGGGACTGGGCGGCAAGGGCGCCCTGCGCCTGCAACTCACGCCCCCGCAACTCGGCAAGGTCGAGGTCATCTTCGAACGCCACGGACAGGAACTGCACCTGATCTTTCGCGTCGAGACGGCCGAAGCCGCCCGCGCGCTGCGCGACGGGGCCCATGAACTGACCGCCGCCCTGCTGGATAAGCAGGCTGGCTGGGACCGGGTGAAAGTCGACGTGGAGCGGGAGGAGCCCGAAAAGCACGACGACGGACGGGACGACCGTCGCGGCCGGGACGGCCGCCGCGATCGTGACGAACGCGACGGCGAGGAAGGAGCCCGCACATGATCGTCAATTCGGTGAGCACGACCCCGAGCACCTCGACGGCGGAGCGAGGCAGCGCCGAGGAACTCAAGAACGAGTTCCTGAAGCTGTTGATCACCCAGATCAAGAACCAGGACCCCCTGAAGCCCCTGGACAACGCCGAGTTCACTTCGCAGCTGGCCCAGCTGTCCACGCTGGAGCAGCTGCAGACCATGAACGACTCGATGACCCAGGACCTGGTGTACACCCAGTCGTTGAACAACACCATGATGCTGGGTCTGGTCGGCCGCACGGCCGTGGTCGAGGGCGACCAGGTGGCCGTGGCGGGCGGCGAGCCCACGCCCAGCCACCTCCAGTCCGAGGCGGCCGGCGTGGCGACCGTGACCGTCCGCGACGAGAGCGGCGCCGTGATCCGCACGTTCACGCAGACGGTGGCGGCCGGCTGGTCGGAGTTGACCTGGGACGGCCTGGGCGCCGACGGCCAGGCGGCGGCGGACGGGGACTACACGCTGAGCGTCGAGGTGGCCGACGGCGAGGGCGCCGACGTCGAGTCGGTCGTCTACATGTCGGGCCTGGTCGAGAGCATCCGGTTCGAGAACAACCTGGCGCTGCTGCACATCGCAGGCCGTGACTATTACGCTTCCGAGATCGCCCGCGTGGGGATCTGAACCTGCGGGCGACCGCGACAAGGAGGAACACATGCTGCGTTCGTTGTATTCCGGCATCACGGGCCTGTCGGCCAACTCGATCGCGCTGGACGTGATCGGCAACAACATCGCCAACGCCAACACCGTGGGCTACAAGTCGTCGCGGGTGACCTTCCGCGAGATGCTGACCCAGACGATCCGACCGTCGCAGCGGCCGGTCTCCGGCAGCCGCGGCGGCGTCAACGCCCAGCAGGTCGGGCTCGGAGCATCGGTGGCCAGCATCGACTCGCGCTTCACGCAGGGACACCTCGAGAACACGGGCCTGGTCAACGACCTCGCCCTGCAGGGCGACGGCTTCTTCGTGCTGAGTGACGGGGCCGGTCGCTACTACACCCGGTCGGGCGCCTTCGGCCTCGACGCCAACAACTACTTCGTCGATCCCGGCACCGGCCTGCACCTGCAGGGCCTGATGGCCGACGACGACGGCGTCGTGCAGCCGGGAGCCTACGGGGACCTGTTCCTCGATCCCGGCCGCACGGTCCCGGCCCTGTCCTCGACCGAGGTACGGCTGTTCGGCAATCTGAATTCCGACGCCGAGGCGCAGGGCTCGATCATGGAGTCGTCGCATTTCATGGCGGCGGCCGCGGGCACGGACCTGCTGACCGAACTCTACGGACAGAGCGGCAGCGCCATGTCCCTGCTGGCGAACGACCAGATCTCCCTGACCGGTCTGATCTCCGGCGCGTCGGGCTCGAACACGCTGAACCTTCCGGCCTTCGAGGTCGGCACCGACGGCACCACGCTGGCCGACATCGTGGCCTGGATCCAGACTTCGCTGGAGTCGCTGCCCGATCTGGCGGCGGGCGAGGTCGCGGTTAGCATCGCCGCCGACGGCTCGGTCTCCCTGAACAACACCAGCGCCGGCACGGCGCTGCAGAACCTGCAGCTGACCATCCCGGGCCGCCTCGATTTCAACCAGTCCTTCCGTTTCAGCCCCAGCATCGGGCCGGGCGGCTCCGGCACGACCTACGACGCGACGCGCTCGGCCGGCCAGATCCGCGCGGCGGCGACCACCGACGACCTGCTCACGGCCGTCTACAACAGCCGCGGCCAGTCGCTGGGCCTGAACGTGTCGGCCACGAACCCGAGCACCACGATCCTGATCGGCGGCTCGGTGGGTGAGCACCAGGCGCCGTCGAACAGCATGTCGGTGGACGCCGCCACGACGTTCGGCGACCTGATGACGGGCTTGCAGATCGCGCTGGGCATCTCCACGTCGCCGGTCAGCCTGGACTCCGAGGGCCGCATCGTCATGAACGGCGAGGTCGGCATCGACAACGCCCTCGGGCAGGTGGACATCCGCGAGGTGGGCGAGGTCAACCCGACGCTGGAGACCTCGTTCGGCTTCGTCGAGACCCAGGAGGCCGACGACGGCAGCGAGTTCACCGCCTCGGCCACCGTCTACGACTCGCTCGGCGACGTCCACAACGTCCTGTTCACCTTCACGAAGGTCATCGGCCGCAACGAGTGGAACTGGGTCGCCGAGATGGAGGGCGACGAGGTGATGGTCGGCGGCAACACCGGCACGGCCAGTTTCGCCGAGACCGGCGAGATCGTCGCCTTCCGGTACACCGACGACGCGGGCGGGCTGTCCTTCCGTCCCCAGGCCGACGGGACGACCGGCGCGCTGCCCATCACGCTGCAGATCGACGCTGGCCAGTTCGGCGGCCTCAGCGGCCTGACCCAGTACGCCGCCAACGAGACCCTGCAGACGATCGCCGACGGCCACACCGTCGGCTCGCTGCTCGACTACGAGATCAACGCCGACGGCATCATCATCGGCCGGTTCTCGAACGACACGGTGCAGACGCTCGGCCAGATCGGCCTGGCGAGGTTCTCCAACATCCAGGGCCTGCTGCGGACCGAGGGCAACACCTTCCAGGTCAGCGGCAACTCCGGCCTGGCGATCGAGGGCTTCGCCGGCGGCGAGTCGGACACGTTCATCACGTCGGGCGCCCTCGAGGGCTCCAACGTGGACCTGACCCAGGAGCTGACGAACATGGTGATCGCCCAGCGCGCCTTCCAGGCCAACGCGAAGGTCATCACCACCGGGGACCAGATCCTGCAGGACATCGTCTCGATGGTCCGCTAGCGGGCCTGACCGGCGGGCGAGGAGCCGGTCCGGGAGGTCGTGCAGCCGGCCGGTGACTGCCGCGCCGCACGCGCAGCCAACAACGACGGGAGAGGGACATGGCCGAAGAGGAAGTCAAGCAGGAGCAGCAGGAAAAGCCCAAGAAGGCGGGCGGCAAGCTGTTCGAGAACAAGCTCGTGCTGCTGGCCGTGATCATCGTGGTGCAGGCCGCCCTGGCGGTCGGCGTCACCCAGTTCGTGATCGTGCCCAAGCTCCAGAACCTGGGCGGCGGGGACCAGATGGCCCAGTCCGAGGGCGGGGCGGGCGGCGAACACGGCACGACCGGCGAGCAGGGCAAGTCCGAGGGGAAGGGCAAGTCCGGCGGGCACGGCAAGCCCGGGAAGCACGGCGCGGCGGGTTCGCTCAGCGGGCGCGGCGCGCTCGTCAGCCTCAACGAAGTGACGGTCTCGCTGCGCTCCGACGGCGCGGTGACGAGCTTCCTGCGGATCAGCGTGGATCTCGAGGTTCCCGACCCGGAAAAGGTGCTGCTCGTCGAGGAGCGCCTGCCGCACCTGCGGGACATCGTCATCGCCTCGCTGTCGAACAAGTTCGCCGCCGACCTGCGCTCGCTGGAAGGCAAGGAGGCCCTGAAGGCCGAACTGATGCGCAAGCTGGGCGAGGCCCTGCCGGAGGCCGGGCTGATGAACATCTACTTCTCCGACCTGGTCGTGCAGTGACCGGGACGAAACGAGCCGGGAGTTGACATGAGCGATCCGCAGCAGGGGCGGGATGCCGCCCTGGACGAACTTCTGGAGCAGGACGACACCGGCGGCGAGCGGGCGGCGGTCGACGCGGCGGCGGCCCTGGTGCTGGGCGTGTCCGCCTCGTCGTCCTTCGACTTCAGCCGACCGACCAAGATCTCGCGGCAGTTCGAGAAGAACCTGATCACCTTCGCCGAGGCCTTCGCCAAGTCGTCGTCGCTGGGCCTGACCAGCATGCTGCGGGCGAACACGGGCATCGGCTACCGGGGCCTGGAGGTCATGAACTTCGGCGAGTTCGTGGGAACGATGCCGCCGGTGACCTGCGCGGTGAACATCGGGCTGGCGCCCCTGAACGGCCTGTCCCTGCTCCACTTCGACGCGGGCATGATCTACCTGATGATGATGCGCCTGCTCGGCGGCCCCATCGAGGCCTGCCGCGTCGAGCGCAAGTTCTCCGACATCGAGCTGGGCGTCGCGCGCCTGGTGATCGACAAGCTGCTCGGGCACATCGCCGAGGGCGCCGAGAAGCTCGTCACGATGCAGCCGACCTTCGTGCACCTGGAGAACAACCCGGCCTACATCACCACCGTGACCGCGGGCGAACCCGTCCTGCTGGTCCGGTTCGAGATCGGCATCGAGGAGTTGAAGGGTCCGCTGGTCCTGTGCATCCCGCTGACGGCCTTCGAACCGGTCTGGCACCGCTTCGACCCCGAGGAGAATTCCGAATTCCGCACACCGGACGAGGTGCGACGGGACCGGCAATTGCTATTCGAGGTGGTCAAGGGCGCGACGGCCGACGTGGTCGTCAACCTGGCGGACGTGAACCTCACGTTCGAAAGCATCCTCGATCTGAAGGAGGGGGACGTGCTGCCGCTGTACAAGTCGCTGCAGTCGCCCCTGGTGCTGGAAGTCCAGGGCAAGCCCATGTTCCGCGGCTTGACCGGCAAACTGAACCAGTGCCGCGCCCTGAAGCTCACCGAACGTCTGGAAGAAGAGGAGTAGGAGATGGCCGACGGCATCCAGAACAACGTCTTCGGGAACGGCGCCACGGCCGTGGCCGACGCGGACCCCGCGGCCCGGCCGCAGGGCCTGAACCCCGACCAGATGCGCCCCGCCGAGCCGGAGGACGACCTCGCCGCCATCGCGCCCGAGATCCGCAACATCGGCGTCCTGCTGGACATCGACATGAAGCTGACCGTCGAGCTGGGGCGGGCCCGGATGAAGATCCGCGACATCATGAACCTGAGCCCGGGCGCCGTGGTCGAACTGGGCAAGGCGCCCAACGAGCCCGTGGACATCATGGTCAACGGCGTCCTGCTGGCCCGCGGCGAGGTCGTCGTGGTGGACGAGCAGTTCGCGGTGCGCATCTCCAAGCTGCTCAGCCGCACCGAGCGCATCAAGAGGCTGACCTGACATGCCGGGCGCGAGCGCGACGCTGCCTTTCCTGGCCGTCCAGACCGCTGCCGGCGGCCTGGCCTGGCTGAAGCTGGTCGGCGGGCTGGTCGTCGTCTTCACGCTGCTGTTGCTGTTCCTGAAGCTGCTCGGGCGACTCCAGGGCGGACGCTCCGGCGCCGCCGCCGCCATGATCTCCGTGCACGCCGTGGGGCCGCGCCGCGCCGTCGAGCTGCTGCGCTGCGGCGACGAGGTCTTCACGCTGTACCGCCACGACCAGTCCGTCGTGCTGCTCGACCGCGCTCCCTACGACCCGGTTCGCCACACGCCCCCTGCGCCCGCGCTGCCGGTCGGCGGTCTCCTGGACCGCCTGCGCACGCGGCGCGGGAACGCCGGCTGACCTGAGCACCCCCGCGACACCGCTGAACCGTTCCTGACCGCCCGGTGGCCGCAAGATGGCCACGGGACCCGTCCGCCGCCTCCGGGACCGCGATTCCCGCCCGCCCGCCCTGGCACGCCCATTGCGTTGCCGCGTCCCGGCACCGACACCGCAAAGGCAGGTAACTTGAAGACCGGACTGCTTGTCATCGTCCTGGGGCTCGTCTTGGCGGCCCTGGTCGCCTCGGTCCCGGCGGCCCAGGCCCAGTCGACCGCCCAGACCCAGTCGGCCGCGGCCGGTCCCGGCTCCAGTTTCAACCTGACGCTCGGGGGCGCCGAAGGCGGCGCCCGCCTGGACGTCGCGGTCGAGATCGTCCTGCTGATGACCCTGATCTCGCTGGCGCCGGCCCTGCTGGTGCTGCTGACGAGCTTCACGCGGATCATCATCGTGCTGGGCTTCCTGCGGCAGGCCATGGGCACCAACCAGATGCCCGCCAACCAGATCCTGATCGGCCTGGCCCTGTTCCTGACCTTCGTGATCATGGCGCCCGTCGGCACGAAGATCCAGCAGGACGCGCTGAAGCCCTACCTGGCCGAGGAGATCAGCCAGGGCGAGGCCCTCAAGCGCGCCGAGGGGCCGCTCAAGGAGTTCATGCTGGGGCAGACGCGCGAGAAGGACATCGCCCTGTTCCTCGAACTGACCAACCGCGAGGCCCCCGAACAGCCGGAGGATCTGCCCCTGCTGGTGGTGGTGCCGAGCTTCGTGATCAGCGAGCTGAAGACGGCTTTCCAGATCGGCTTCGTGCTGTTCCTGCCGTTCTTGATCATCGACATGGTGGTGGCCTCGGTCCTGATGTCGATGGGCATGATGATGCTGCCGCCGGTGCTGATCAGCCTGCCGTTCAAGGTGCTGCTCTTCGTGCTGGTGGACGGCTGGTACCTGATCGTCCGCTCGCTCGTGATGGGCTTCCAGAACTGAACCACGGAGGCGAAAGGACGCCATGACCGCCGAAACCGTCGTCGAACTGGGGCAGCTCGCCCTCAAGACCACCCTGCTGGTGTCCGGCCCCATGCTGGCCGCCGGCATGGTCGTGGGCCTGATCATCAGCGTCTTCCAGGCGGCGACGCACATCAACGAGATGACCATGACCTTCGTGCCGAAGATCCTGGCCGTGTTCCTGGTGCTGATCATCTCGCTGCCCTTCATCATCCAGCAGATGACCTCCTTCACCCTGGACATCTTCGAACGCATCGGGGCGATGTGAGATGAACCTGCCGGTGTCGCTCGACTTCACCTGGCTGGTCCTGACCCTGGTGCTGACGCTGCGCCTGTCCATCCTGCTCGCGATGCTGCCGCTGCTGTCGGGCACGTCGGTGCCGCCGCTGTGGCGCATCGCGGTGGCGGTCGTCATCGGGGCGGCGGCCGCGCCGGCCGTCGCGGCCCAGCTGCCGCCGGGTTCGCTGGACCTCACCTGGGAAGCGCTGGCCGCCGAGGGGCTGCGGTCGTTGACCGTGGGCGCCCTGCTGGCCTTCACGGCCGGCGTCCCGTTCGCCGCCGTGCGCTTCGCCGGCGAGCTGATCGGCGTCCAGATCGGCTTCTCCATGGTCAACACGATCGACCCCCAGGGGATGGGTCAGGTCTCGGTGCTGGCGAACCTCTACTACCTGCTGGCGGTGATGATCTTCTTCGCCGTCGACGGGCACCACACCCTGATCTCGGTGTGCGCCCAGTCCTGCGTGCTGGTGCCGCCGATGCAGCCGATCTCGCTGGAGGCGGGGTCCTGGCTCGTCGTGCAGGAGTTCGCCGGCTTCTTCGAACTGGGCCTGCGCATCGCGGCCCCGGTCGCGGTGGTGCTGCTGCTGGTGAGCGTCGCCATGGGCTTCGTGGTCAAGACGGTGCCCCAGATCAACATCCTGGTGGTGGGTTTCCCCATCACCATCGCCGTCGGCCTGGCGACGATGGGGCTGTCCCTGGTCTTTTTCGGCCAGGTGATGGGATCGATGCTCGCCGATCTGGAAACGCGCTTCGGCGCCGTCCTGGGCGCGCTGCAGGGTTGAATCCATCCGGCCGGGTCCACCGGCCGCCGACGCAGGGAGGTGAGGGACGATGTCGGACGCACCGGGAGGCGAGAGGACCGAGAAGGCGACACCGCGACGGCGGGAAAAGGCGCTGGAGAAGGGCCAGGTCGCGCTGAGCCAGGAGGTCAACAGCGCCCTGGTGCTCCTGGCGGGGTTCTCGCTGCTGTTCGCCGGCACCGGCTCGATGGGCCGGATCCTCAACGACAACGCGCGCTACCTGCTCGGCGAGGCGCACCTCTTCCGGCTGGACAGCCCCTTCGCCCTGGCCGAGTTCGCGGCGGCCAACGTCATGGTCCTGGTGCGGGCGGTGGCGCCGGTGGCCGGCGGGATCATGGTGGTGGGCCTGCTCGCCAACCTCATGCAGGTCGGCTGGCACGTGAACCTCTCGGCCATGGACTTCCGGTTCGACAACATCAACCCCCTGAACGGCCTCAAGGGCATGTTCAGCCGCAAGATGACCTTCGAGCTGATCAAGAGCCTCGTGAAGATCCTGCTGATCGGGGCCGTGGCCTGGTGGACGGTGGCCTCCCTCGGCGGGGAACTGATGGGGATCGCGATGCTGCCCCTGACGGGCGCGGCGTCCGTGGGCTGGCACACGCTCGCCAAGCTCGTCTACCGCCTGGCCGCCCTGATGGCGCTGCTGGCCGCGGTCGACTGGGCGTTCCAGAAGTGGCAGTACGAGGAAAACCTCCGGATGACCAAGCAGGAGGTCATCGAGGAGAACAAGGACGTCGAGGGCGATCCCCAGATCAAGGCCCGCATGCGCGCCATCCAGATCGAGGCGCTGCGCAAGCGCATGATGGCCGAGATCCCGCTCGCCGACGTGGTGTTGACCAACCCGACCCACTTCGCCGTGGCCCTGAAGTACAAGGACGGGGAGGCGGCGCCCCGCGTGGTGGCCAAGGGCCAGGACCACCTGGCGCAGACGATCAAGCGCATCGCCCGCGAGAATCGAGTTCCGGTCATCGAGAACAAGCCGTTGGCACGCGCCCTGCATAAGCTCGTCAAGGTCGGGGCGTTCATCCCCGACGATCTGTACCAGGCCGTCGCCGAGGTGCTGGCCTACGTCTACCGCTTGAAACGGGCCTGAGACCCGAAGGTTGAGTGGAAGTGAACAAGGGCATCGACCGCGACCTCCTGCTGGCCAACAGCAACATCCTGAGCGCGCTCGCGGTCCTGGCGATCGTCGGCCTGATGATCATGCCGGTCAACCCCACGGTCCTCGACCTGCTGATCACCTTCAACATCGCGTTCGCGGTGGTGATCCTGCTGGTCTCGCTGTACCTGAAGGAGCCGCTGCAGTTCTCCAGCTTCCCGTCCCTGCTGCTGATCGTCACGCTCTTCCGGCTGGCGCTCAACGTCGCCTCGACGCGCCTGATCCTGGCCAAGGGCGACGCCGGCAAGGTCATCGCGAGCTTCGGCGACTTCGTCATCGGCGGCAACTACGTCATCGGCGTCATCGTCTTCACCATCCTGGTCATCGTCCAGTTCGTGGTGATCACCAAGGGTTCCGGCCGCATCGCCGAAGTGGCGGCCCGCTTCACCCTCGACGCGATGCCCGGCAAGCAGATGGCCATCGACGCCGACCTGAACACCGGCCTGATCAACGAGGCCGAAGCCCGCCGCCGCCGCGCCCAGGTCGCCTCGGAGGCCGAGTTCTTCGGCGCCATGGACGGCGCCAGCAAGTTCGTGCGGGGCGACGCGGTCGCCGGGATCATCATCACCATCATCAACATCGTCGGCGGCTTCGTCATCGGCATGCTGCAGATGGGGATGACGGCCGGGGAGAGCCTGCGCACGTTCACGCGCCTGACCGTGGGCGACGGCCTCGTCAGCCAGATCCCGGCCCTGCTGATCTCCACCGCGGCCGGCCTGGTGGTCACGCGCCAGAGCAGTTCGATGAACCTGGGACAGTCGCTGACCATGCAGCTGTTCCGCCAGCCCAAGGCCATCTACCTGGCGTCGGGCTCCCTGATCGTGTTCGGCCTGATCCCGGGCTTGCCCACCCTGCCCTTCCTGACCCTCGGGGCGGTGTTCGGGATCGTCGGCCGCCTGCTGAGTTCGCGGGTCGAGTCGATCGACCGCCAGGACGCCGCCGACGAGGCCATGTCGCTCGAAGAGGCGGCGCCGGTGGCAGACCACGGGCCGGGCCACGACCTGTTCGTGACCGACGCGATGGAGCTGGAACTCGGCTACGGGCTGCTGTCGCTGGTCGACCAGTCGCGCGGCGGGGACCTGCTCACCAGGATCACCAACATCCGCCGGCAGATCGGCACCGAACTGGGCGTGCTGGTGCACCCCATCCGCGTGCGGGACAACCTCCAGCTCGGCGCGCACGAATACGTGATCAAGCTCAAGGGCGTCGCCCTGGCCCGGGCCACGTTGCGGCCCGACCGGCTGCTGGCGATGAGTACCGGGGGCGGCGAGCCCATCGAGGGCCTGCCGACCGTCGAACCGGCCTTCCAGCTGCCCGCCCTGTGGATCGACCCGGCGCGCAAGACCGTGGCGGAGATGGAGGGCTACACCGTCGTCGAGCCGACCGCGGTCCTCGCCACCCACCTCTCCGAGACGATCCGCGCCCACGCCGACGAGCTGCTGACGCGGCAGGACATCAAGGACATGTGCGAGAGCGTGCGCGAGTTCGCGCCCGCGCTGATCGAGGACCTGATCCCGGACAAGGTGCCGGTCAACACGCTGCACAACGTCCTGCGCGGCCTGCTGCACGAGCGCATCCCGGTCAAGGACATCGTCACGATCCTCGAGACGCTGGCCAACCACGTCGGCGCGGGCGGCGGCGTCGACCACCTGCTGGAGAAGGTGCGCGAGTCGCTGCGCCGCACGATCAGCAGCCTCTACGTCGAACCGGACGGTCACGTGTACGTCGTGTCGCTGCATCCGGAGACCGAGGCGGTGATGGCCCAGGCGGCGAGCGATTCCGAGCGCGCCGGGGCCGTGGTGCTGGAACCGCTGTTCGCGCAGACCTTCCTCGAGAAGCTCGAGAAGACGCTGCAGGCCGTCTACAGCCGCGGCAAGCCGCCGGTCCTGCTGGTGCCGACACCCATGCGGCTGTTCCTGAAGCGATTGATCGAACCGACGTTCCCGGCGCTGCCGGTGATGGGCTACACCGAGGTCACGCCCAACACCAGCATCCAGTCCGCGGGGATCGTCTCGACCCAGGGAGCACATCATGCCCACGCAGCCAAGGCCTGAGCACGGCACGAGCCGGGTCACCGGCCGCACGCTCAAGGAAGCCCTCCAGAACGCCCGTCGTCTCTACGGCGACAGCGTCCGCATTTCCGAAACGCGCGGCGTCGAACGGCGCGACGCGAAGGGGCTGGGGCGCAGCCGCCACATCGAGGTCGTCGTGGCCTTGCCGACCGGCGCCCCTGAACTGGAGCGCCGGGCGCGCCCGGCGGCGACCGTGACCGATCTGGAAGCCGAGGTGCAGCGCATCGAGCAGCTCGTGGCCGGCCTGGCGAGCGAAGCCGCGGCGGCCGCGACGCCCGAACCGGCGCGCGCCCAGGATCCCCTGGACCGGGCGCTGCTGGCGGCCGGAGCCTCACCGGCGGCCGTGCGGCACCTGCGCCGGCTGCGTGAGGCGGAGGGCGCCCGGGATCCGCGCACCCACCTGCGGGCGCAACTGCGGGCCGCCGGAGGCCGGTGGCAGGACCTCGCCGGTGTCCACGTTTTCCTCGGCGGCGCCGGCGCCGGCAAGTCCGACCTGGTGCTGGGCGCGGCCGCGGCGCTGAAGGCGGCCGGGCGCAAGGTGCTCGTGCTGGCTTTGACCCCGCGCCACAAGGGCGACGTCCGGCGCCTGCAGGAGGAAGCCGCCGGCCGCGGCTACGACGCCGCCGTGCTGCGCGAGGCGGCGCAGTTCACGCGCAGCCTGCCGCTGCTGCCCCGCTACGACGCCGTGCTCGTCGACACGCCGTGCTGGCACGGCCGCTCCCTGCGCGACGAGGCCCTGCGGCGCTTCGTGGCGGACGACGAGGACCTGCATCGCCATCTGGTGCTGCCGCTGGATCTGGACCTGGGCGATCGCGAACGCCTGTGGGAGACCGGCCGGGCCTGGAACTGCGACTGGCTGGCGCTGACGCGCGGCGACCTCAGCGCGCGACCGGGCCGCCTGCTGGACGTGCTGCTGACCTCGCCGTTCCCGGTGTCCCTGCGCGCGACGGGACCGTGGCCGGATGAGATGCCCCTGATCGCGGACGCGGGGAGCCTGGCCGAACTCTGCACGCAGGGAGTCGGCGCGCTCCCGGGCGCCACGGCCGAATCCGGAGGCGCGTCGTGAGCAAGTTCGTCAACGTGATGGCCCTGAGCGCGGCGCTGGCCTCGCTGGTCTACGACATCTGGCGCGACTACGGGGCGCTGGCCACCGCCAAACGCGCGGCGCTGGCCTATTTCGCCTTCTTCGCCGTCGGTTCGTTGCTGTCGTTGATGTTCAAGACCGGCATCCAGGACGAATGGGTCCGCGAGGACTGGCAGCGACGACGGGCCGAAAAGGCACGCCTGGAGCAGGTGCGCGTGGCCGAGGAGATCCGGCGCCTGGATGAGAAGAAACGCCGCGAGGCGGAAAAGGCGGCGAAGAAGGGCAAGCCGGTGACCGCCGGCTAGGCCGCGCCCGCCATTTCCTCCGGGGCGCGGCGGCGAACCAAGGCACGGTTCCTGCAATCGGCTCCGAGAAGTGACCGTACCGGGGCACATTCACCAGCGAACGAGGACTTCCATGCAGCAGACCGACACCATCGAGCGGATCGAGCACCTGGAACTCTGGGAGCGCCTGAGCGAGAAGACCGATCAGCAGGCACGGCACACGCTGGTGGAGTTCTATGCGAGGGTGGTCAAATACGTGGCGGGTCGCATGGCCATCGGCCTGCCCCACTACGTCGACCAGAAGGACCTGGTGTCGGCCGGGCTGCTCGGGCTGATCCAGGCCGTCGACAACTACGACTACCGCCGGGGCAACAAGTTCGAGACGTACGCGATCCCGCGCATCCGCGGCGCGATCCTCGACGAGCTGCGCAGCCAGGACTGGTTCCCCCGCTCGCTGCGGCGCAAGGCGCGCCAGCTGGAAACGGCGCTGCACGGCCTGGAGTCGCGGCTCAACCGCACGCCGACCGACGAGGAACTCGCCAAGGAACTCGGCGTCAGCCGGGACGATCTGCAGACGATGATGGACGAGGTGGCGGTCGCGACGATCGTGTCCCTCGACGCCGACAACTCCGAGGACGACGACCAGTCCAACTGCCTCGGCGACTACATCGCCGACACGCGCACCCCCGACATCGAGACGGTCGTCTCGGAGGAGGAGATGCGCGGCCTGATCGCCGGCAGCCTCGAGGAACTGACGGAGAAGGAACAGCTGGTCCTGGTCCTCTACTACTACGAGGAACTCACCCTCAAGGAGATCGGCGAGATCCTCGACGTCACGGAGTCCCGGGTCTGCCAGATCCACACCAAGGCGATCCTGCGCCTGCGCGGCAAGATCCAGCGGGGCGAGGGTCGCAAGTCGATCGATCGACTGAGCAGCGAGCGGCGGACCCAGCGTCGCAAGGAAGCGGCGCGGGAGGAGTCCCCTCGCGACGCCCTGCTGGAGCGGGTCAACATCATGGCCGGATTGGCGTTGCCGCCGATGTTCAAGCTGGCGGCCGTGCTGCTGGACCTCCAGGTGCCGCTGCGCACCTGAGGCCGGAGGGAGGGCGGGTCCATGTCGGGCGACGGATTCTCGGTCAAGAGCTCGATCTCCCAGATGAACAGCGTGGCTCGCGTCCTGCAGAAGAGCCAGCAACTCGCCCAGACGGAGAACGCGGCCACGGGGCACCTCCTCAAGGGCGAGAAGCGGCTCGACCGGCTCCAGCCGACGGACGAGGCCCAGAAAACGAACGTGGATCCGGAACGCCGCCGCCGTGACGGCGACCGTGAGCACCGCGATCAGGACGACGCCGAGGCGTCGCCGGTCGATCCGGAGACGGGAACGACGCCGGAGGCGCCCCCCGTCGCACGGATCGACACCACCGCCTGAGCGGGGAGGACGCGAAGTGGAACGAGGGATCCTGGCTTTCCTGCAGGGCGCCGACCGGTCGCTGGCCTGGGCCGCCGCCGTCGCGCTGGCTGCCGGGGGCACGGCCTTGATGGTGGCGTTCTACCTGCAGTGGCAGCGCTGGCGCACGGCGGCTGCGACGCGGCGCGACGCCCGACGGGTGTCTGCGGCGGCCAAGACGGCGATGCCGCGCCAGAGCAGGAAATCGGCGGGGAAGCAGCCCAAGGGTGCGCCGCGGACCGTGGCGCCCGCCGCCGGCGTGGCCGCCTATCGGCGTCAGGTCGGGATCGACCCGGCTCAGGCCCCGGTGCCGTCTCTCGAGACAGCATCGCCCCCGGAGGTCGCTGTCCCGACCCCTGCGGCGGTGGCGCCCAAGCTCGATCCCTTGCTGGCGCGCCTCCAGGACGCCGGCGACCGACTCGAAGAGCTGATGCGCCGGCACGCGCACCGCTCCCACGAGCAGGACGATCTGGCTCGTTTGGCCGCCGCCATCGACGTCGAATTCGTCCATAAGCAGGCCTGAACTCCCGCCTCACGACATAAACGTGGCAGAAACGGCGAAACGGTCGCATTGTGGGCACGTGACTGTCAGGTGTGACAGATCCGCAGGAGGTGGGTCGTGCCCCACGATGTCGTGATCCTGAGCCGCCGGCCGGCTTTGTTCAAGACCGCTGCCGACTGGCACCTCGCCGGTGTCGATCTCTACGTCCACGATTCCCCATCCGAGGCCCTGGCCCGTTTCGCCGACGGCCGGGGCGCCTTGCTGTTGTTCGACACCAGCGACTTCGCGCGGACGCGCCACGTGGTCGAGAAATTCCTGTCCCTCAAGGGGGACGCGGACCTGCTGGTCCTGGGCGGCGAGGACGTGCTCGAGGGTTTGCAGGACAAACCGCGCCGCGGCGCCTTGCGGCGACTCGACGCGGGCACCGTCGGCGACGCGTTGCGCCAGGAAGTCGAGCGCCTGCTGCGCCTGCGCAACGTCCGCCAGCGCAGCGGGATCGTCGGGCGCTCGCGCGCGGTCAACCAGATGATCGCACTGATCGCGCAGGCGGCGCCGCTGAACGTGACCATCCTGATCCTCGGCGAGAGCGGCACTGGCAAGGAACTGGTGGCCCGCGCCATCCACGACCACTCCCAGCGCGCGACCGGCCCCTTCGTCTCGCTCAACTGCGGCTCGCTGAGCGAAGGCGTGCTGGAAAGCGAGCTGTTCGGGCACGAACGCGGCGCCTTCACCGGCGCGGTCAGCCGCCACGAAGGGGTGTTCCGCCGCGCGGACGGCGGCACGCTCTTCCTGGACGAGGTGGCGGAGATGCCGCTGCCGATGCAGACCCGCTTCCTGCGGGCGCTGGAGACCGGCGAATTCACGCCGGTCGGCGGCTCGAAGCTGGAGCGCAGCGACATCCGCCTGGTGGCGGCGACCCACCGCGACCTGGCCCGCGACGTCGAAGAGGGAAGGTTCCGTCAGGATCTCTACTACCGGTTGCGGGTGGTGGTGATCCCGACCCCGCCCCTGCGGGAGCGCCGCGAGGACGTGCCGGTCCTGGTCCAGCACTTCCTCGATCAGGAGAACGACCGTCACGGCACCAACGTCCGCGGCATCTCGCGCCCAGCCCTGGAAATGCTCCTGAACCACACCTGGCCCGGCAACGTGCGCGAGCTGGGCAACCTCGTCAGCTCCGTGGTGGTCTTCAAGCGCGACGGGATGATCGAGGCGGCCGACCTGCCCCAGGACATCGTGACCGGCGGCCGCGCGCGCGCGTCGCGCCTGCCCGTGCCCCTGACACGGCCGTTCGCGGGGCTGGACCTGGAACTGCTCTCGGCCATGCTGCTGGAGATGCGTCAGGACCTGCACGAGATCAAGGGGCTGCTGCGGGCCGGGGAGCGGTATCCACACGGGGAATCCGTACCCCTGGACGGCACCTTCGTGGAAACAATCCCGGTCGATCACGGTTACATGGCCGAGGTACCCGGCCCCGTGGACCTGGAGTCGGCGGAACGCGCGCTCATCGACCAGGCGCTGCGTTCCACCGGCGGGCGTCGCCGGCGGGCCGCCGAACGCCTCGGCATCAGCGAGCGCACGCTCTACCGCAAGCTGCTCAAGTACGGCCTGAGCTGATCGCGGCGCGGCGCGGGCCGACCATGCCGGCACGCTGCATCGACACTGGCCTTGGCCGCCCGTGTCGGTCTGTGGTATTTTATAGTCGTCGAGCGCCCGCTGTGGCGCGATCGTCACCCAACCCCTGGGATGCGAGGACATGATGCACAGATCCGGTCTGGCCGGTACACGGGACCTGGGGCGCGCCGCGTTCGCGCTCGTGGCGGCGATGATGCTCGCACCAGGCGGCGCTTCGGCCGCCAAGTACGCCGGATCCTTCATGGAAGACGGCGGCGGAGCCCGCGCCCTGGGCATGGGTGGCGCCTTCACGGCCGTGGCCGACGACCCGTCGGCCGCCTTCTGGAATCCCGCCGGGCTCAGCGGCCTGGAGGGCTGCGGCCTGCTGGTCATGCACGCGGAGCAGTTCGGAGACCTCGTGGACCGCGACTACGCGGCCTACGCACGCCCCGTCGACTGGTCGTTGCTGGGCGGGACGGACGCCGGGTTCGCGATCTCGGCGATCCGCCTCGGCGTCGACGACATCCAACTGACGTCCCATCTCCAGGACCAACTCGACACCAACCATGACGGCACGGTGTCGGACACGGAACTCGCGGGTCTGTTCAACCTGCGCGACCAGTTCCGCTACGTCAGCGACTCCGAGCTGGCGCTGTTCGCCTCCTACGCCGAACGGCACGGGAACTGGCTGCTGGGCGGCACGGTGAAGTTCGTGCGCCAGAGCGTGGCCGGCTACTCGAGCCTGGGATTGGGCACCGATCTCGGGGTGCTGCGTCGCGGGGTATGGCGTGGGTTGGACTTCGGTCTGAAGCTCCAGGACATCACCACGACCTTCCTCTCCTGGTCGGGTCCCGGAGACTACGCTGGCACGACCGAGGTCATCACCCCGGCGATCGTGCCGGCAGCGGCCTACCGCTTCCCGCTGGAGCGCTGGCGAGCCGAACTGACCGTGGCCGCGAGCGCCGAGTCGCGCTTCGATAACCGCGGCGACGCCGACCAGTACGCGTCGGGCGCCTTCAGCACCAACCTCCACACCGGCGCCGAGCTGGCGCTCGACCGGCGCGTCTTCCTGCGCACCGGGTTCAGCGGAGGCTGGGGGACCGAGCATCTGACGGCCGGCGCCGGCTTCAGGCTGGCGGCGCTGACGGTCGACTATGCTTACGCGGGGGATACGCTCGGGAACGACGAAGAAACCCACCGAGTCAGCATCACCGCCCATTTCTAAAGTTGTGCCGTCGAGATTGTGTCCGGCCGCGCCACAGGTTGGCGCGGCCGGCTTTCGTTTCATCCTCTCACATCGCGTAGCTCAGCTCATGCCGCCGCTGCCGCGGCAACACCCGCGTGCTGACCGTACGCCAGTAGTATTCGGCCCAACGCGCCGGTAACGTGCTTCGGCTCAAGAACAACCGCCGCTCCAGCA
>JANOEP010000032.1:0-58309 GCA_031441465.1 bacterium
GTGCGCCAGTCCCGGCCAGAGGTCCTCGTTGCCGAAGACCATGAGCACCAGGCCGCGGGCCACGTGGGCGGCATGGACGCGGTGTTCCCCGTCGAGCAGGAAGGCCGAGGCGTCGGGCGCGGCGTCGGCGCCCAGCACGCCGGCCGCGGCCAGTGCGGCCCGCAGACGGGCCACGGCGGCCTCCGGCAGTCCCTGCGGGGCTTCGCCCACGTGCAGCACGAGGCGACCCTGCCCGTCCACGAGCGCCACCCCGCGCACACCCGTGCGCGCGAGCAGGGCGACCGCGGCCGAGTACAGCAGGGTAAAGGCGTCGTCGCGGGTTCGGGTCGGGGCCGTCACGTCCTACCTCCGGGTACGGGAACGGCGGCGGGTCGCCAACGACCGGCCGCAGGACCGCTGCCCGTGGTATCGGCTGTGGGGGAAAGGGGTTGAGTTCAAAAATCCCTGCGGTACTGGAAGGCCCGGCACAGGGTCGCCTCGTCGGTGTAGGCCAGCGCGCCGCCCACGGGGATGCCCGTGGCGAGGCGGCTGAGCCGCAGGTCGCGCCCGCTGAACATCCGCTGGATGTAGAGGGAGGTGGCCTCGCCTTCGACGCTCGCGTCGAGGGCCAGGATCATCTCGCCGATCCCGTCCTGCTCCACGCGTGCGGCCAATCTGGTGAACGGCAGGTCCTCGGCCCGCACGCCGTCCAGGGGCGAAAGCAGGCGGCCGAGCACGAAGTAACGGCCACGGTAGAAGCCGGCCTTCTCGAAGGGCAGGATGTCCACGGGCGAGGCGACCACGCAGAGCTGGTGCGGCTCGCGCGACGGGGACGTGCAGATGGCGCAGGGGTCGGCCTCGGTGATGGCGCCGCAGCGCCCGCAGTGGCGGACGTTGGCGCGGGCTTCGGCGAGCGCCTCGGCCAGCTCGTGGGGCGTCTCGGCGCCGTCGCGCAGCAGATCCAGGGCGATGCGGGTGGCCGACTTGCGCCCGAGGCCCGGCAAGCGGCTCAAGGCGCGGACCAGCCTCTCCAGCGAGGGCGACTGGAACTCGCCGCCTTCGCGTGCCAAGGCGGTGTGCCGGATGGCGGGCGCGGTGCGGTCCATGGCCTACATCCCCGGCAGCTTCAGGCCGCCGGTCAGGGCGCCCATCTCCTTCTCGACCATCTCGTCGATGCGGCGCACCGCCTCGTTGACCGCGCTCACGACCAGGTCCTGGAGGAACTCCACATCCTGCGGATCGACGGTCTCGGGCCGGATGGTCAGCGAGACGAGCTGGTGGCGGCCGTTCATCACGGCGACGACCTGGCCCCCGGCGACCTCGGCCGCAACCTCGCGCAGGGCGAGCTGCTCCTGTGTCTCCTGCATCTGCTTCTGCATCTGCTGGGCCTGCTTCATCAGGGCGCGCATGTCCATGGTATCTCCTCGCGCCGGCGCGCGGCCGGGCGTCTTGGTCAGTCCTCGCGCTTGGCGGCTCCGCCCCGGTCGGGCGCGGTGTGCCAGCTGTCGCGATCCGCTTCGGGCACGACTTCGGCGTCGAGCCGCCGCACCAGGTTGTCCAGGGCCGCATCGCCGCCGCAGGCGCGTTGCAGCGCTTCGTGCTCGGTGGGCGCCACGCTGCGGCGCAGCTCCTCGCGGTGCTCGCGTCGGGTCGAATCGGCGCCCGAGACCAGGTTCAGGACGATGTCGCGGCCGAGCAGTTCCCGCGCGAGTTCCTGCAGGCGCGGCAGGTCCTTCTGGATCAGCTGCAGCTGGAACTGCTTCTCCACGGGGAAGGACAGCACGATGCGCCCGTCCTCTTCGGCCGGGATGCCTTCCATGATGCAGGAACCGAGCGCCGGCTGGCGGCCCAGCAACGTCTCGATGAACGCCGTCCAGCCGTCGACGGTGGTGGCGGCGGCGACCGTCGCCGCGTCGCGGACCTGGGAGGCGCCGTGATCCCGCACCGCCGCCTGGTCGCGGGGGACGACCGTCGCCGTCGCGGCGCCCGGATCGCGCTCGGCGCTCCGGCCCCGCGGCTCCACGCGCGCGGCCTGCACGGCGGACGGTTTGGCGGCGGGGGCCGGCCGTCCCGCGCCGGCGACGCGTCCGGCATCCCGGCCGCCGCCGCCGCCGGTCAGCGGATTTCCGGTCAGGGCTTCCAGGCGGCGCACGAGATCCGACAGCACGACCCGCGACTCCAGCAGGACCAGCTCGACGAGCAGGGCCTCGAGCAGCACCCGGGGCTGGCCGCTGCGGTGGATGCGCTCGAAACCGCGGCTGGCGCGGTCGAGCAGGGCCAGCAGATCCTGGGGCGCGAAGTGCTCGGCTTGCCGGCGCAGGATCTCGATCTGATCCTCGGGCAGGCTGATGCCCGCCGCGAGCGCGGGGTCGATGCGCAGCAGCAGCAGGTTGCGGAAGTTGTCGACCAGGCTGTGCGCGAAGTCGTCGAGGCTCTGCCCGCCGGCGGCCACGCTGTCGGCCAGGCGCAGCGCGCGGCCGGGATCCCGCGCCATGACCGCCTCGTTCAATTCGATCGCCACCTCGCAGCGCACCAGCCCGAACAGGTCCACCACGGCCTGCTCGTCGATCCGCTCGGGGCACGCGGCCAGGACCTGGTCCAGGATGCTCAGGGCGTCGCGCATGGACCCTTCGGCCTGCGCCACGACCAGCCGCAGGGCGCCGGGCTCGAGCTGGACGCCTTCCTCGGCCGCGATCGCGGTCAGGCGCGCGGACAGCTCGTCGCGCGACAGCAGGCGGAAATCGAAACGCTGGCAGCGCGAGAGGATCGTGCGCGGGATCTTGACGGGCTCGGTCGTCGCGAAGAAGAAGAAGACGCGGGCCGGCGGCTCTTCGAGGATCTTCAACAGCGCGTTGAAGGCCCCCTTCGAGAGCATGTGGACCTCGTCGATGATGAAGACCCGGCTCGCCCCGGGGCTGGGCGTGTACTGGGCCATGTCGCGCAGTTCGCGGACGTTGTCCACACCGGTGTGGCTGGCGGCGTCGATCTCCAGCACGTCCAGCGACGAGCCGGCGGCGACCGCCGTGCAGGCCTCGCAGGCCCCGCACGGCTCGTCCTTGACGCCGGCGGTGCAGTTCAGGGCCTTCGCCAGCAGGCGGGCCACGGTGGTCTTGCCGCAACCGCGGGGGCCGGAGAACAGGTAGGCGTGGGCGAGCTTGTCGCGGCGCAACGCCGCGCGCAGCGTGCGCGTGACGTGTTCCTGGCCCACCATCGCTTCGAAGGTCGCGGGGCGGTATTTGCGGGCCAGCGCGTGGTAGGACATGGCACCTTCGTGGAGAAGGATATGTCGGGGGAAGGTGGGCCAGGCTGGCGGCGCACACGACAGCTTCCGCGTACCGCTGCTACTTTCCAGTCCTGACGGGGTTAGCTCACCGGCGTCGCACCGGGCCTGGCCCATCGAGTCGATCGGGGTTCCTTCCCCAGTGATCCGAGACCGTGAGAAAAGGTGGTGGAGATGATCGGGTTCGAACCGACGACCCCTACGTTGCGAACGTAGTGCTCTCCCAGCTGAGCTACATCCCCACCCAATTTGTGATCCCGTAGCCGGCGCTCGTCGCGCCGTCGAACGTCTTCGCGGCGATCATGGCGGAGAGGCAGGGATTCGAACCCTGGGAACACTTGCGTGTTCAACGGTTTTCGAGACCGCCCCGTTCAACCGCTCCGGCACCTCTCCGCCTCGACCGCGATCATGGCGGAGAGTCAGGGATTCGAACCCTGGGTACCTTGCGGTACACACGATTTCCAGTCGTGCCGATTCGACCGCTCTCGCAACTCTCCGCTCGATTCAATGCGGCGGGCAATATAGCACGGACCAGGACTGAAATCAACTCGCGCCCCGGCACCGGATTCCCGGTTTTTCAGCCCTGCGCGCCGTCACGGACACGCAACCGCCGGAAGAAATCCCGCAGCAGGTCCGCGCACTCAGCTTCGAGCACGCCGCCGAGAACGTCGAAAGCGAGCCGGTAGGGGTTGGTCTCCAACAGGCGCGCCGTCGAGACGAGGGCCCCGGCCCGGGGATCGGTCGCCCCGTAGACGATCCACCGTGGTCGCCCGAGCAGGACGGCGCCGGCGCACATCGTGCACGGCTCGAGCGTCGTGTAGAGCGTGCATTCGTCCAGTCGCCAGTCGCCCAGCGCCGCCGCGGCGGCTCCGAGCGCCAGGATTTCCGCATGGGCCGTCGGGTCCTTGAGCACCTCGACCTGGTTGCGGCCGCGGCCGATGATCCGGTCCTGGTGCACGACGACCGCCCCCACGGGCACGTCCCCGGCCTCGCCGGCGGCGCGGGCCTCGGCCAGGGCAAGACGCATCCAGCGCTCGTGGCTGCTGAAAGGGCCGGAGTCCAGATCCATCTGTCTTGATCCCCGCCTCTGCGTGCGAGCCGTCAGAAAGCGACCCGCCGGCGGCGGGTCCAACGTCGTGGCGCGCCCAGGAGGATTCGAACCCCCAACCTTCTAATCCGTAGTCAGATGCTCTATCCAATTGAGCTATGGGCGCGACGGCGGCAATATACCATTCCTTCCGAACCCGGGCAAGACGACCCGAAGCGCGCCAAGCCGCCGGAGCACTCCACATTTTCTCCATGATATTTATTTGACAGGACCGGGGAGCGGTCGCACGTTCGTGTTACGTATAACACATTCGTAATACTTTGAAAGGGACCCACCATGAACCGCCTCCATCTTAAAACCGTCATCCTGACCGCGCTGCTGCTGACCGTCACGTACCTGCCCGCCGGCGTCGAGGCCCACGGCCTCGACCATGCCGTCACCACCGATCGCGCCGTGATCGTGACGATGACCCACGACGACGGCACACCCTTCTCCTTCGAGTCCTGCGAGATCACGCCGCCCGCACAGGGCACCCCTTGGCAGGTCGGCCGCACCGACCGGCTCGGCCGCATCGCGTTCCTGCCGGACCGCCCTGGAGACTGGAACGTGCGCGTCGTGTCCGAGGACGGCCACGGCGCCGACCTGACGGTGTCGATTGACACCGGGCTGCTGCCCGGCGGCGGGCCGTCGGCCGGCCCGTCCCGCTTCGCCAAGATCCTGACCGGAGTGTCCGTCCTGTTCGGCGCCTTCGGCGCGGCGTCCCTCTACGTCTCCAGGAGGAAGTCGTGAGCCGCCCCCGCGCCGCCTGGCCGGCCTACGTCAAGCTCGATCAACCGACGTTTGGGACCTTCACGCCGAATGCGACAGCGAAAGGGAACGCAGTACCTTCATGATGTCCGGCCTCGGACACGGCCTGCGCCTCACCCGCGGCACCACGAGCCTGGGACTGGGCTGGAAGGCGCCGGTCTGGACCGACCTCAACGAGGACGCCCTGCAGCAGGGCGCCGAGGGCAAGGAACAGGGCCGGCTGATCGCGACCCTGTCCTGCCTGTTCTGATCGCCGGCGAACAGGAGCGGCCATGCACGTGCCCGACGGATTCCTGGGACCCCAGACCTACCTGCCCGCCTACGGCGTCGCCGGCGTGATGTGGGCGGCCGGGCTGCGGCGCCTGCGCGCCGATCTCGACGCGGCGACCCTGCCTCGCCTCGCGGTGGTCACCGCGGCGGCCTTCGTGCTGATGATGATCACCGTGCCGCTGCCGGGCGGCACGACGGTCCATGTCGCGGGCATCGGCATGCTCGCGGTCCTGTTCGGCGTCTGGAACGCCTTCCTGTCCCTGTCGCTGGTCTTCCTGCTGCAGGCGCTGCTGTTCGGGGACGGCGGCGTGACGGCGCTGCCTGTCAACGCCCTGGCGATGGGACTCGTCGGCAGCCTGGCCGCGGTCGGCGCGTACCGACTGTTGCGACGGGTGAATCGCGACGCCGCCCTGTTCGCCGCGGGCTGGTCCGGCACCGTGGCCGCCGCGCTGGTCGTCGCCGGTGTGCTCGGACTGCAGCCCCAGCTCTCCCGGGCACCCGACGGGTCGCCGCTGTTCTTCCCCTTCGGCTGGAAGACCACGCTGCCGGCCGTGGTCATCCCGCACCTGGTGGTCGGCGTGGCGGACGGCGTCCTCGCTCTGCTGGCCGGGCGCTTCCTGGCGCCGCGATCCGCACCCGCGCGATCTGCTGAGCGACCGGGGACGCCGTGAGGGACCGCCTGCTGCTGCTGCTCTACCTGGGCGCGATCGTGGCCGCGACGTTCGTGCACGATCCCGCCCGGCTCGCCGCCGCGCTGGCCGTGGTCCTGCTCGTGTCCGGCACACGGGCGCCAAGGGTGCTGGGCCGGGCGCTGCGCGCCGCGGCCCCTTTCGCCGCGGCGGTTTCGCTGGGCTGGCTGGCGGCCGCGTGGTGGGAACAGCGCCCGGCCGGCGCCGCGCTGCTGCGGCTGAACCTGCGCGTGCTGCTGATGACCTGCTTGACCTTCGCGCTGGCCGCCCGTATCGATCTGCAACGGGCGCTGGGCTTCTCGCGCACGTTGCGCTTCGCGCTGGTGCTGACCGTCAGCCAGGTGCTGACCTTCCGGCGGCTCTACGCGGACTTCCGCCTGGCCCTGCGCTGCCGCTCGCCGCGGCGCGCCTCGACGGTCACGGAATTGCGCCACGGCGCGGCGGCCGGCGCCTGGTTCCTGCGGCGCGCCGAGCACGACGCCGCCGAGATCGCCCAAGCCCTGGACGCACGGGGGTTCTTCCTTGATCAGCGTTGAACGGTTGGGCCACGCCTACGACGGCGCCGAGACCCTGCGCGACGTCTCGTTCCGCCTCGGGGTCGGCGAGAAGGTCGTGCTGCTCGGCTGCAACGGCTGCGGGAAGTCGACGCTGCTGAAGATCCTCGCCGGTCTCGTGCACCCTTCAGCCGGCGAGTACAGCTACGACGGCCGCCCGGTCGATCCCGCGGCCCTGCGCGACCCGTCGTTCCGCCGCCGTTTCCGCGCCGAGGTCGGCCTGCTCTTCCAGCACACCGACGCCATGCTCTTCAACCCGACCGTCCGCGACGAGATCGCCTTCGGACCGCGCCAGCACGGGCTGGCCGACGCGGACGCGCGGGTCGCGCGCTGGTCGGCGGCCCTGGGCGTCGCGGCTCTGCTCGACCGCGCGCCGTGGACGCTCAGCGCGGGCCAAAAGCAGCTGGTCTGCCTGGCGTCCCTGCTCGTGCTCGAGCCGCGGCTGCTGCTGCTGGACGAGCCCACCGCCGCACTGGACCCCCGCTCGACCGGTTGGCTGGTGGACTTCCTGCAGGACCTCGGCCAGACTCTGCTGGTGACCACGCACAACCTGTCGCTGGCGCCGGAGCTGGGTTCGCGCTGCCTCGTGCTGGGCGAAGACCACACGCTGCTGCACGACGGCGGGATGGACGACCTGGCCGGCGACCTGGACCTGCTGCGCCGCGCGAACCTCGTGCACGGGCACCGCCACCATCACGGCGGCCACGAGCACCGGCACGACCACACCCACGACTGGGACTGAACCATGACCAGCAACGAGACCATCCGCTTCTCGGTGTCGCTGCCCGCGACGCTGCTCGCGGAACTGGATCGGCGCATCGTCGGCCGCGGCTACGAGTCGCGCTCGGAGTTCGTGCGCGACCTGATCCGCGCCCGCCTGGTCGAGGAAGCGTGGGCCGGCGCCGACAGCGAGGTGCACGGTGCCCTCACCATCGTCTACGACCACCACCGCCGCGGCCTCACCGACAAGCTCCACAAGATCCAGCACAACCGGTTCGTGCACATCCTCTGCACGCAGCACGTGCACCTGGACCACGACCACTGCCTCGAGACCATCGTGCTGCGCGGCACGCCGGGCGAGATCGAACGCATGGCGCTGGAGATCGGCGGACTCAAGGGCGTGAGCTTCGCGGAGCTGGCACGCACGGCCGTCGTCGAGGACTGACGCCGTGGAGGGACGTGGACGGACGAAGGCCCCGCCGCTTCAGTGCGACGGGGCCTTCGAGGTGGTACGCCCAGGAGGATTCGAACCCCCAACCTTCTAATCCGTAGTCAGACGCTCTATCCAATTGAGCTATGGGCGCGCCAACAGGGGTCTGGCGGAGAGGGAGGGATTCGAACCCTCGGTGAGTTTCCCCACACACGCTTAGCAGGCGTGCGCCTTAAGCCACTCGGCAACCTCTCCCGCCTGTGATCCTGGCGGAGGGCGGGGGATTCGAACCCCCAGGGGATCGCTCCCGGCGGTTTTCAAGACCGCTGCCTTACCAGTTAGGACTAGCCCTCCGGCTGCCGTGCCATCCACAAGACGTCCGGCGCCGGGGCCCGCCCCGACGGCAGCGCCCTGAGGCGCCGCGGACCAGGACGTTACGACCTCCCCCCCGGTTTGTCAAGGAGCCCTAGCGCCAGACGGCCTGGCGTCCCGAGTTCGCGAGATCCAGGTTCACCGCGGGCCCGGAAGCGCGGCCGGTCAGCCGCAGGCCGAGCGCGATGCGGCCGTCGTCGCCCTTCAGTAGGTCGGCGAACGGCGTCATCGAACCGAGTTCGGGCCGGAAGCCGGCCGGCAGCTTCACGACGAGCGCCAGGTCGAGCGGCCCCGCAAGGTCGAGCCAGCCCCGCCCCCGCCAGTCGGTGTCGGGTCCCTCGAGCTTCAGGTCGTCGGCCGAAAGCCGGCCGCCGCGCAAGACGAGGTTGCAGGTCAGGGTGCGGTAGCGGATGTCCTGCAGGTCGCGCCGTTCTCCCAGGTAGGAGACGACGTCGGTCAGCCAGTCCTGCGCGTGCACGACGCCGTCGCGCGACTTGACGGCCGCCTCGATCTGCAGGACCGCGGGCGCCGAACCGGACGGGCCGACCGCGAAGCTGCCCCGCGCCTCGGCGTCGGCCGTCCCGTCGACGTACCCCGTCGCGCCGGGCGCGAGCACCCGCAGCAGTTCCGCGAGTGCGACATCCGCGCAACTCGCCTCGAAACTGCACTGCGGCGCGGCGCGATCCAGATCGGAAACGGTGAGGCGGCCGGTGACGCGGCCGTCGCCGATCCCGACGTCGGCCTCGCGCACGTCGAGCCGGCCGGCCTGCAGGTCGGCCGCCGCCTTGACGGTCCAGGGTTCGTCGCTCCCGGCAAAACTCACGGCCAGTTCCGACACTTCCGCGCGGCCGGTCAGGCCGGGAGCGAGATCCCGGAACCTCAGCGGCGCCGGCAGCGGCCACGGCCAGTCGAAGCGGCCCTCGGCTGCCACCTTCCCGCCCGCCAGGCCCGCCACCGGCGTGACGCCCAGGACCGGGCGCCGCGGCAGGGCCGCGAACAAGGCCGCCGGATCGCACTCCCGCAGGCGCCACTCCCCGCGCAGGCGGTCGGGTGCCGGCCAACCCGCCAACTCCACGTCGGCGGAGACGGCGACCCCGCTCCAGAGCGCGTCGTCCACATGGACGCGCAGCAGTCCGGTCAGCGGGGCGAGGGTCGCCGCAGCCGCCTGCACGCGGAACGTCCGATCACCGCCGACACCGGCAGCCGCCGCGACCCACTCGAGGCGTGGCTGGTCGAGCTTCACCTCGCGCAGCGCGGCGCGCCCGTGCCGCAGTTCACGCCAGTCCGGGTGCGCCGTCACGGATTTCACCACCAGCGTCCAGGCGGCGAGACCCGCGGCATCCACCCCCGCGGCATCCAAGTCGGCGCCGGTCCCGCGCGCCGCCACGCCGGACAGCACGATCCTCGGCGTGGGCCAGAGATCGACCCGCGCACCGCCGACGGTCACCTCGGCGCCCGTCCGCGCGCGCAGGTCATCGAGCGCCGCCATGACGAACCGGTCGACCGGCAGCAGGTAACGCACGGCCAACGTCAGCGTTGTCAGCAAGACCGCCACGACGACCAGGACCATGAGCCAACGGCGGGACCGTTTCATGCGACGACCTCTCCCCCGGCCGGGTCGGTGCCGACGATGTGGCCGCCGCCGCAGACGCGGTCCCCCCGGTAGAGCACCAGGAACTGGCCCGGGGCCACGCCCTCGGCCGCGACGTCCAACTCGACCTCGAACAGCGCGCCGCGGCGCGACCACGACCTGACCGGGGCGCCGGCGTGGCGGTGCCGCAGCTGGACCGTCCACGGGCCGCCGTCCGACGGGCCGCGATCCGCCACACCGGCCAGGTCCGCGAACCCGTCGCAACGCACGCGGGCGACTCTCAGCGCGTCGCGCGGTCCCACCACCACGCGGTTGCGCTCCTTCTCGAGCGCGACGACGAACAGGGGCTCGGCGTCGGCGATGCCCAACCCGCGTCGCTGCCCCACGGTGTAGAGCGCGAGACCGCGGTGGCGTCCCAGGACCCGGCCGTCCCGGTAGACGATCTCACCGCCGGCACCCGTGTCCCGGCCCTGGAACAGGAACGAGCGATCGTCGTCCGGCACGAAGCAGATCTCCTGGCTGTCGGGGCGCGCCGCCGCCTCGAGTCCCAGCGCGGCCGCGGCCGCCCGCACGTCGGCCTTGGACGACCAGCCCAACGGGAACACGCAGCGCCCCAGCAGGCCGCGGTCCAGCCGGTGCAGGAAGTAGGACTGGTCCTTGTCGGGATCCAGGGCGCGGTGCAGGCAAGGCCCGTCGGGACCGGCCAGGGCCCGGGCGTAGTGGCCGGTCGCGACGAAGTCGAGGCCCAGCTCGTCGGCCAGATGCGTCAACTGCGGGAAACGGACGGTGGAGTTGCAGCCCACGCAGGGATTCGGCGTGCGGCCGGCGAGGTACTCGTCCACGAAGGGCTCGATCACCCGCGTGAGGAACGTCGGCTCCACGCCGCTGACCCAGTGGCGCACGCCCCGGGAGGCGGCGGTGCGTCGCGCGGCGTCGATGGCGTCGAGGGAGCAGCACGAGCGGTTGCCTTCCCCGCCGAATTCCCCGCCGCTGGTGCAGAAGTTCTTCAGGGTGACCGCGTGCACCTCGCAACCGAGGTGCTGCAGCAGGGCGAGCGCCACGCTGCTGTCCACGCCGCCGCTCAAGCCGAGCAGGACACCGCAGCCGTGCGGCAGCGCGGCGCGCAGGGCGTCGGCGACGGGCAGGGGAAAGTTCATCGCACTCCGGCGGGCCGATCGGCTGGTCGGGTCAGGAATGGGAAGGCTCCGCGAGCCCCGCGGGGACTTCGGCCTTCATCAGGTCCTGGATCACTTTGATGTTCTCGCGCGAACGCGAGCCGATGTCGCCGTCCCGGTCGTACTTGGCGGCGGCCTCCCACTCGCGGATGGCCTCGCGGTACATTTTCGATTCGGCGAACATGATCGCCAGATTGTAGTGCGCCAGGGAACTGCGGGGGTTGAGGGCCAGCACCGCGTTGAACTGCTCGATCGCTTCGGCGTACTGGTGGCGGCGGAAGTTCAGGGAGCCGAGGTTGCAGCGGGCCTTCTCGTCGTCGGGCCGCAGCCTGATGGCGTGCTTGTAGCACTCGCGCGCCGAGGTCACCGCGTTGCGGGCGATGGCGTCGCGCCCCTCGGCCACGTCGTCCCAGATCAGGCCGGCGTTCACCAGCGGCTCGACGAACAGGGTGTCCAGCGCCGAGGCCCGTTGGAAATAGACGAGCGCGGAGTCCAGCGTGGCGTTGCGCCCGGTCGGCGAGTTCGGGCCCGGAGAGGGAGCGTCGGGGGCGGCCGCGGCCTGGTAGGCCAGGTTGCCGAGTTCGTACCAGGCGATGGGGGCCGGGACCGTGCCGTCGGCCAACGCACGGCGCAGCGCCTCGTCCTGCTGATCGGCGGGCAACCCGCGGAACGGGGCCAGGGCCGTCTCCAAGCCGCCAGCGGCCGTCTTGCCCCGGCAGCCGCCCACGAGCAGCGGGAGAGCGGCCACCAACAGCAGGCCGCATGCCACACAACGGATGTCCGATCGGATGCCGTGCCTCAAGTCCGTTCCCCTCCTGTTGGGATGCTCGCCCTCGGGGGCGACTCCCCTGATCCTACCACCATCGCTCCAGACCCGCCAGCGAGACCGTCAAGCGCCAGGTGCGGTCGGCCAGGCCGTTCTCCACGCGATCGCCCGTCCAACCGTAGGACAGGGCGACGTCCAGATGGCCGCTCTGATCACGGAACGTCAGGCCCGTGCCGGCCGCGATCCTGGTCTCCATCACGTCGGCGCCGCCGACCCGATAGGGCCAGCACTGGCGCGAGACCCCCAGGCGCAGCGGCAGGTTGCGCCAGCCGCCGCGGCGGCGCCACTGCTCGACGCGTTCCACGCCGGCGCTCCAGCGCCAGGCGTCGACCATCTCGGCCGCCCAGGTCGCGTTGCCCTCGAAACCGCCGAAGGGCTGGGACTCGAACTCGCACCCGGCGCGCCAGCGGCCGTGCACGGGCATCTGGGCGCCCAGGGTCCAGGTCGCCGGCAGCCTGACCTCGTACGCCTGGGTCCGCGAACCCGGCAGACCGAGCATGTCCCGGGTGCGGGTCATGTTCCAGTCGTGTCCCGGCGTGACCGAGGCGCCAAGGCTCAACTCGCGCCACGGCCTGGCCAGGACCGACCACGTCGTCGACAGGCCGTTGATGTCGTCGGTGAGGACCTCCGAGACGGCCACGTACGGCGAGTCGCCGCTGCCGTCCGGGGTGCCCAGATCGTCGCGGAGGCGCTCCCGCACGACGCCGCGCACCAGGTTCAGGGTGGCGCCGAGCGAAAGCCGGTCGTTCACGCGGTAGGCGCCGCCGAGCGGCACTTCGAACTGCGTGCCCTCGCGCACCAGCGTCTCGGTCCCGTGGAAGAGCACCGGATCGCCCAACGGGTCGGCGGGATCGGGCAACCACGTCTCCAGCGGGGTCACGGTCGTGTACTGGGTGCCTCGCAGGGCGCGGAACCCGGCCGTCACGACGGCGCGCCCGCCGTCGAGCGGCAGGCCGAGTCGCACGCTCGGCGTGGTGACGCGGCTGGAGTTGCGGCTGGCCGTCGCCGTCTCGCTGGCGGTCAGCGCCGCGAAACCGCAGACCGAGATGGCGACGTGGCGCAGCCCGGGCAGCCCGGCGACGTTGTGGAACGAAGGCGACAAGGTGTCGCTCTCGGCGACGCCCCAGCCGCCGCGGCCCTCGATCCTCGCGTCGCTGACGCGGATGTCCTGGCCGATGTTCGTCAACGCGAAGGGGCTCTGCGCCGGGGCCGCCGCGGCGCCCAGCAACAGGGTCAGGGCGGCGACGGCCGCGACGCGCGCGCAGGCGCTCATGACCCACCTCCGCTGAACGGCGTGAAGGTGATTTCGAAGTGGGGCTTCTGCGCGGCGTACCCCGTACCCAGGAAGAGCATCCGGCCGAAGTAGAAGTCCGGCGAGTAGTTCCCGCTGATCGCGAAGCCGCCGAAATCCTCGCCGGCGGTCAGCAGCAGTACCGTGTCCGGCGCGAGGGCGCCGTTGCGCGCGCGCTGCAGGGTCCCGGTGACGTCGAACCCGACCCAGGTCTCCTCGTCGAAGATCATCTGGCCGATGTCGACCACGAGGTTGCCGGCGGACGTGACGGCGGCCGCTTCGATCTCCTGGATGGTGACCGTGTCGCGGCCCGCGAGCAGGGACAGCGGCACCTCGTGCAGGACGAGCGATTCCACCGGGCCGAAGCTGTTCGCGTCGATCGCGAGCCGCAGCACGGCGCGGTTGATCAGGATGTCGTCCGGGAGGTCGGCCAGATCGGGGAAGAAGTAGGGGTAGCGCCGCAGGTGCGTCTGGACCTCGATCCCGGCCGCGAGGTCCGCGGGGGGCGCCGCGAGCGCGTGGAAGGTCGAGACGTCGACGTCCGGCTCGAAGACGAACGCGGTGTCGAGTTCCGCGGCCGGATTCCTGTACGCGACCGTCAGCACGGGGCCGACCGTCGTGCCGGCGCCGACCAGGTCGATCTCCTGGTAACCCGCCGTCGTCATGTCGACGGCGGCGTACCCGACCAGCCCGGGCTGCGAACCCGCACCCTCGCGGATCAGCAGGCCGTTCATGCCGGAAGTCATCCACAACAGGAACTGCTCGACGGGCAGGTCCAGGAACACCGACGCGCCGGAGCCCTCCTGCGAGGCGATCTGCGCGGCCAGCGCCGGCTCGGGACCGGGATAGAGGGCGACGTCGAGGGGTGCGGCCAGCGTGTGGGTCTCGAACACCTTCAGCGGGTTCTGCGGCAGCAGCGGGTGCACCTCGTCCAGCAGCGAATCGGGGACGGCGGCGTAGGCTTCGGTGCGGAAGAGCCGCAGCTTCACGCTGGTGACGGTCGTCTCGTCGATGACGACGCCCGCGGGAAGGCTGTCCGGCAGCGTGCTCACGTCGTAGTGCGCGAGGATCGAGGAGGCGTCGGCGCCCTGGATCCCGAAGTAGAGCAGCTCGTTGTGGTCGTAGGACAGCGCTTCGTCCTTGACGGCCACTCTGCCGCTCACCGCCAGGGTCTCGACGAACACCGTCTGCTGCGTGTTGAGCTGCAGTTCGCCCGGCAGGGCCGTGCCGACGGGGTTCGCCTCGTCGCTCGTGCAGCCGGCCAGGGCGGCGATCAGGATGGAGGCGGCGATCCTGGTACAAGCCGTGAACGCCGTGAGCCGCGGCGGCGCCGCCCGCGGTGGGAGCTGGGACATGCGGTCTCCTTCACTGGTCCGGGACGCCGGCTTGGCGGGCCGGCGCATTCTAGGTCTCGGGCCGGGAGGCGTCAAGGCGCGCTCCCGGAATCGGCGGTCTCGACGCGCGCGGACAGGCTCACGCGCGCGTAGCCGCTGTCCTTGATGAGGTCGATCAGGTGCACCACGCGCCCGTGCTGGCTGTTGGTGTCGGCGCGCAGGACGATGCGGTCGTCGCCGGATTCGGCCATCCGCGCCCGCAGGGCCGCGACGAGGTCCGCCTCGTCGATCGGCGCGCGGTCCAGGTACAGGGCTCCCTGCTCGGTCAGGGTGAGCACGGACGGGCCCTGATCGGCGGCGCCGGCGCTGGTCGAGCTGGGCAGGTCGAGCTGGATGGCCGGCTGCTGCACGTTGAACGTCGAGGTGACCGTCACGAAGATCAGCATCAGGAACATGACGTCGACCAGCGGCGTCACGTTGATGAACAGGCTGTTGCTCTTGCGCGGCGGGGCGAACTGCATGGTCAGCTCCCGTCCGGCGTCGCGGCGCGCAGGCGCCGGTCGCGCAAGGTGTCCAGGATCTGCGCGGCGTACTGCTCGAGTTCGAAGATGATCCCGTCGGCGCGACCGCGCAGCCAGTGGAACCCGACCAGCGCCGGGATGCCGATCACCAGGCCGGCGGCCGTGGTGATCATGGCCTCGGAGATGCCGCCCGACAGCATGGCGGCGTCGCCGAGGCCCTGCGTCCTGACGTCCCCGAACAGGCGGATCAGACCGGAAACCGTCCCGAGCAGCCCCAGCAGCGGCGCCACCGCCGCCACCACCTCCAGGATGTTGAGGTGGCGCGAGATGCGGACGGCCTCCTGCCGGCCGGCTTCCTGCAGGACGTCGCGCACGATCTGCCAGTCGTGGTCGGCGTGGTCGAGCCCGACCTTGACGACGGCGGCGAAGGGCCCCGGGTTGCGGGCCAGGATGGCCCGGGCCACGACGAAGTCGTCCGCGGCGTGCAGGGTCGCGACCGCGCCCGCGACCTCCGGCAGCAGGATCCGGCTGCGGCGCAGCGCGAAGTACCGCTCGATGAACGCGGTCAGCGCGATCAGGGAGCACAGGCCGAGCGGGATCATCGTGAGGTTGCCGGCGCGGATCAGTTCCCACATGTCCTGTCCAATCCTTCTCTGAAGTCGCGCAGGGAAGTGCCGCCGCGGATCAGCGGCGCGGCCCGGCGGGCGGGAGTTCTTCCTGCGCAGAGTAATGGAGCTTCACGGTCAAGACAAGTTCGGGGTCCGGGAAGTGGCCCGGCAGCGGTTGCAGCGGCGCCGTTGCGCGCAAGGCCGCCACGCTCGCCTGGTGCAGGGACTCGTGGCCCTGCTTCTCCACCACTACCATGGCACTGACCGCGCCGTCGGGCTGGATCACGAGTTCCACGACCGTCCAACCGTCGATCACCCCGAGGTGGTAGGCGTAGGGCGGGATCCAGTTGGGCAGGAAGTCCCGCTTGAAGGTCTCCAGCCACGGCGCGAAATCCCACTCGACAGTGCTCAACTGAAAGTCCCCGAAGCGGATCTGGTTCCCGCCGGCGGGGCTGAACTCCTCCTGCCGATAGTCGAAACCGAGGTCGCCCGGCTGACGGACGAGATCGTCCAGGATCGAGACCGGAGCTGCCTCGGGCACCTGCACGAGACCAGGCGCGGCGGGCTGGCCGCCTTCACCCCGGCGGGCGTGTTGCGTCAGGTCGGCGTCGCCGCCGCTGGCGGTGGTCCCACCTGGGGCTTGCGGCAGTTCCCGCCCGAGGCGCTCCCGCTCGCCTTCGGCGTCGCGATCGCCTTCGGCCTGACCGCTGCCACCCTCGGGGGCCGCCGGGGCCGACGCGATCGCCGGTTCGCTGCCGCCCCCACCCCCACCCGGGACGATCGCCACCTGCGGGAATTCACCGACCCGCGCCGCACCCGGGGACGACCCCGGATCGCCGCCGGGGATCAGGTCCGCCGCGAGGCTGTTGCGCAGCGCCAGGAAGTCGGGATTCTCCGGCGGCGACTCGGCCTGCTGGCGTTCCGGCACGCTCGTGTACGCGGTCGGCAGTTTCACGACGGGCAGGAACGCCGTGGCCGGCTCCGGATCCAGCGTCACCTCGACGGTCTCGTCGCGGGGACGGGGTACGGCCGGCTTCGAATCGGACGCGAACGGGTTGGTATGCCAGGTGACGGCCAGCAGGAGCGCATGCAGCGACAGCGCGGCCAGGAAGGCCAGGAATGTGGGACGGCGCTCGCGCACGGTTCTCCTTGACGTCACCGGATGCGGTGAGGATCGTGGGATGCCTCGAGACCGGCTGCGCTCATCCCGCTGAAGGGTCTACCATGCACCGACCCGGTTCACAAGACAACCGTCCAGCCGAGGCCGAGCGGATCGTCCGCGCGGTGGCGGCGCTGCGGCGACGGTATCCGGACCGTTTCGAACCTGACGTGCCGCTGAGTTCCGTCACGACCCTGCGCATCGGCGGTCCCGCGCTCGGTCTCGCCTGGCTGCGAAACAGCGGGGACGCCCGGCGGTTCCTGGAAAACACCCGCGAGGCGGAAATCCCCGCCGTCTGTCTGGGCGGCGGCAGCAACGTCCTGGCCGACGATCGCGGTTTTTGCGGGTTGGTCGGTGTCATGTCCGCCGACGCCCTGGAAATTCGCGGCGACACCGTCCGGGCGGGTGCGGGTATCCCGCTCGACCAGCTGATCGACGCGAGCTTGCGGGCGGGCTTGACGGGCCTGGAGTTCGCCTCCGGCATTCCGGGCAGCCTGGGGGGGGCCCTGGTCGGCAACGCCGGCTGCTACGGCCACGAGATCGGCGAGTTCTTGCGTGAGGCCACCGTCCTGCGGGAGGACGGGCGCGTCGAGGCGGTCGGCCCCGAAGAATTCGCCTTCGCCTACCGGCAGACAGCCTTCAAGGAGAGCCGGGACCTCATCCTCGAGGCCGTGCTGGCGCTGAAGCGGGAAGATGTGGGCGCCGCTCTCGTCGAGCGCGCCGACCACCTCGCGTCCCGGCGCGAAAAGCACCCCGTCGACCTCCCCTGCGCCGGCAGCTGGTTCAAGAACCTGCCACCCGTCGAACCCGGCGGCTGGCGGCGACCCGCCGGGGCGCTGCTGGAGTCCGTCGGGGCGAAGCAGATGCGGTTCGGCGACGCCGGCGTCTTCGCGGGACACGCCAACATCATCGTCAACCTGGGCTGCGCCCGCAGCGACGACGTCCTGGCCCTGGCCGCGGCGATGAGGGCGGCCGTCCACGACCGGTACGGGATCCGGCTCGAGGCCGAAGTCCGTCACCTACCCTGGCTTGCGGAACCGGACCGGCCGGGGAATCCCTGGGCCTTTCGGGGTTGACACCGGCCCGGCAAGATCCGACATTCACACTCACGGAAGCGCATCGCAACGGGACAGGAGCTGACCATGCATCAGAAACTGTTGGCCCTCGTTTTTTGCCTGCTGGCGTTCGCCGTCGCGGATGCCGGGGCGCAGGAGCAAGCGGCCGGCGAACGGTCCTACAACCTGCGCCATACCTCCCTCGAGGAGCAGCAGGCGGCCGAGGTCGCGGAAGAGATCCAGCAGGTCGAGTACGAGCCGATCATCAACGAGCGCACGCTCGAGGCCACGGTCACGCTGGGCTTCTGGGTGCTCGACAAGACCCTGTTGGAGCACGACAACATCATCTACAAATACACCGACGAGGACACCTACTACGGCGATGTCGCCATCAAGGGGCAGTCGGCCTTCAATCCCCAGCTGCGTTTGAACTACAACCTCTACCCGTGGTTCTCGCTGGAGCCGATCTTCGGCGTTTCGGTGTCGGAGTACACGGCCACGGTCGGGCACCCGCAGTCGCTTTCCAACCAGGCGATCGGCGGCGGGGCGGCCTTGGAGGACGTGGAAGGCATCGGCGAGTACGATGCCGAGAACCGCTCGATCATCACCTTGAGCACGGGCCTGAACGCGGTCTTCTATCCCCACGACTACGGGAATTTCGCCAAGGGACGCTGGCACCCCTACGTGCAGGGCGGCTTCACGCGCACTTGGCTCAGCATCAACTCCGACTACACGGGTGACAGCGCCAACGCCTGGGACCTCAACGGCGGCGGCGGCATCAGGCTCGTCGCGGACAAGCTCATCAGCATCCGCTTCGAGGTCCTCTTCCACCACATGACTTTGGATTTCGAGCCGAAAGATTCGTTCCGCGTGCTGGATGAGGGCGAGACCAGGATCCCCGTCTACGAGTACATCGAAGGCAGCGGCCCCCAGCGGGTGACCGACTTCGCCTCGCAGACCCTCAACACGATGAGCTGGGCCCTGGGCTTCACGGCCAATTTCTAGGTCCCGCCGTCGCGCGTCGGCAAGAGGGCGGCCCCCGCGGGCCGCCCTCCTCTCGTTGTCCTTGGACCGGCCCGTCAGATGAACGAGGCGAGCTGTTCACGCCGGTAGGAGAGCGCCTCGACCACGTCGTCGCGATTCGCGAGGGACCGCCCGCCGAGCGCGGCCAGGGTGCGCGCGACACCGGCGCACCGCATCAACGAACGCACGGTCAACCCCAACGAACCGCCGGCCGTCTCCAGCATGGACGCCGCAGGGGCATCCATCAGGCTGCGCGCCTCCGCGAGCGAGACGGGCCGCGCCCGGGAACGGCCTGCCAGGCGCGCGTTGCCCGCCTCGGCTGCCGCGGCCGCCTGATCCCAGATCCGGCGCGGGTCCCCGACCCCGTCGCCGCGCAGGGGGTCCTCGGGCTCCTCCAGTTCGGCGAAGAGATCGATGCGGTCGAGCAAGGGTCCCGACAACCGGCTGCGGTGGGCCGACCGCAGGCGTTCCGAACAGAGGCACGGCCGTCTCCGGCTGCCGTACCAGCCGCAGCGGCAGGGGTTCATCGCCGCGAGGAGCTGGATGTCCGCCGGCCAGAACTTGACCCCGGCGCCGCGGGCGACGGCCACCCGCCCTTCCTCCAGCGGCTCTCGCAACGCATCCAGGACTCCGGGCATGAATTCCGACAACTCGTCCAGGAACAGGATGCCGCGGTGCGCCAGCGTGACCTCGCCGGGTCGCAGCGACGCACCGCCACCGAGCAACCCCGCGCGGGTCGCGGTGTGGTGGGGAGTCCGGAACGGACGGTGCAGGTCCAGCCCCGGTGACGACAGCAGCCCGGCGGCCCCGTGGATGCGGGCGACCTCGAGCGATTCCGCCCTGGAAAGCGCGGGTTGCAAGGCCCCCACGACGCGCGAGAGCTGCGTCTTGCCCGTGCCCGGCGGTCCCACCAGCAACAGGTCGTGGCGCCCCGCTGCGGCCAGGACGGCCAACCGGCGGGCTCGGGCGGGCGCACGGGCCAGGAACGCCAACAGGGATGGGGGCGGGGTCCGCTCAGACGATGGCGCCGGCGCAGGTGCGATCTTCTCGAGTCGCCCCCTCCCCGCGCGCCAATGCGCCACTTCGGCCAGCGTCCCCGCCGCCAGGATCGTCACGTCCGGCACCAGGGCCGCCTCCCAGGCCTGGTCGCGGGGAACGACGAACAGGCGTCGCCCCGCCGCGGTGGCCGCCGTCACGATCGCGAGCAATCCCCTGACCGGGCGCAGGGCCCCGTCCAGGGACAACTCCCCCAGCAGCACCGCCTCGCCGCGCGGGCCGGGGTCGGCGCGTTCCGTCACGCCGCAGACCCCCACCGCGATGGCCAGGTCCACAGACGGCCCCTTCTTTTCGACGTCCGCCGGCGCGAGGTTCACCACGACCCGGCCCTTGGGCCAGGCCAAACCGCTGTTGCGCAGGGCCGACAGGACGCGCTCCCGGCTTTCACGCACGGCGGTGGACGGCAAGCCGACGAGTTGGAAGGAGGGCAGTCCACGCCCGGCATCCACCTCCACGACCACCTCGAACCCGTCGATGCCGTCGAGCGAACCACTGCGGATACGTTGGATCATGGCGCCCCCCCCCCCCGCTGCGCCCCAGCGAGAAGCGGGCCGGCGCGGCCGTGCGGCGCGGGCCGCCACGACAACCAAGGCGGGACGCGGCCGGAGGCGCCGGCGGCGGCGGGCTCACCGGACGGGACGGCGCCCACCACGGTCGACACCGGCAGGCAGAAGAAGAGCCCGGAGTTTCCCCCGGGCTCTTCCCGCATCATGCTTCGTGGACTCCGGGCAGGCCGGATCTAACGGAACAGGCTCTTGACCTGTCCCCAGCTGGCGTCCTCGTTGGGCGTGGGGTCGTAAGGGAAGATGACCTTCACGCCGAAGAGGTGGTGGTAGCCGGCGGGGACCGTGAAGAACGGGAACCAGGGCTCGGCGATGCCGGTGCCGGCGAAGGTCCAGTCGATCAGAGGGTAGTCCATCCCGACCAGCGTGCCCAGCTCACTGCCGCCGTTCATGTCGCAGGTGCCGATGCCGGCGCCCGAGTACTGGCCGAACCCGAAGGGATCGTTCAGGTCCATCGTCCAACCGTTGTCCACGGCGGCCTGCAACAGCATCGTGCCGTCGGTGAACGTGGCCGGGGTCGCGTAGTTGGCCGCCGTGCCGCCGACGATGGCGTTCTGATAGATCCGCAGGACACCCCCGTTGAACACGTAGTTCTTCGTCTGGGCGGTCCCGTTGAACACGTAGCTGTCGACGACCATGCCGGTGATGGCCACGGTGTACTGGTTGTTGGCGAAATCCAAGGGGATCGGGGTGGGCATGCTGACCGGCGGATTGGCGATCCCGTAGACGGTCATCACGGCACCGACCTGGCCGGTGCCGGGTGCGTACTTCGCGTAGCCTTCGAAAGTGAACTCGACCTGCCCCAGAGCGGGGACGGCCGCGCACAGGGCCAAAGCCAGGATCAGCCCGATCATCCGGCTCCGGGTCAACTGCATTTTCTTCATGGCGCCCTCCTTCCGCTCGTTAACGGTACAAGTTCTTGACCCCGCCCCAAGACATGCTCTCGGTCGGGATCGTGCCGTCGTAGTAGATGTGGCCGTCGGTCTCCATGTCGTAGCCGTCGGGGATCGTGGCGTCGTTGAGCACGGTGCCCGCGAGCGTCAGACCGTTGGGATTCTGGAGTTCCTGGCCCAGCTCGGTGAAGTGGGTCCCGAGTTCGAACGTCAGCATCCCGACGTAGCTGCCGATGCCCGTAGTCGGGTTGTAGGTCAGCGAGAAGTTGCTGAAGACGCCGTGCAGGTACACGTCGCCGTCGCTGAAGGTGGCCATCGCCAGCGGGTCCGGGGGCGACACGCCGTAGTTCGGCAGCGTGTAACCGCCCGACAGGAACGCCTGCGCGTAGATGTCGATGGTGCCGCCAGTGTAGTAGATCCGGAAGCTGCCGTTGCCGAGATCCGCGGCCCCACCGGACAACAGGTTGCCGATGACCCAGGTGTACTCGTAGTCAGCGGTGCTCCAGGTCAGCGGAGCGCTGATGTTGTCGACGAAGCCGACACCTGCCAGCACGTCGCCGGCGTTGCTCGGCGGGAAGCCGACCACGCCGGGATCGTTGTCCGACTCGAAGAGGTACCCGATGGTGTCCATGACATCGCTTTGGGCCCAGGCCGACCCGGCGATGCACGCCAACACCAACACTCCCATCACCAACAGTTTCTTCATGGTGTCCCCCGATTCGTCTGCGGCTGCATGGTGCGGCCTTGATGATACGGACGATCCTATTGGACTGCGCTCGATCAGTACGATCTCCCGGCGCCGTTCAGATTGAACGGCACCGTCGTACCGGGGCGTTGCGAGCACCGAATCATCGCGACTCCGAGGAACCGCGACCCCTCCACTGTACAACCAACATCCTGCGGTATGCAATGACCGAATAGAAATAAATGCCGTCATCCCGCACATAATAATGACCATTGTTCATAAATACGGAGACTCCGACAAGGAGTCTCCGTGAAATCGGACTGAAATCGTGCCGTTGCAGTCCCTGGGGACTCCCGCCGGCTACAGATCCTGGGGCCGGACCGTCTTGCGGCCGTTGGCGATCGCACGCTGCTCGGCCTTCTTGATCAGTTCGTTGACCTTGGCGTCGAGGGCGTCGTAGAACTCGCCGGAAACGTTGCACTGCGTGACGGCTTCCTTCGTCTTGCTCTTGCTGATGATCATGGTGGCCTCGATTCTCCTGAAGGGTGAAACCTCGGGCGACGGCGTCGCCCGGCGAAGGGATCGCATCGGGCAAGGTGGGATCTTGGCGAATCCGACCGGCGGTGTCAACGGGATTCGCCTCTCCGCATCCTCCGCGTCCAGGGCGGGAAGCGGCGGCATGGGGCGGGAACGCGGCACACAATGCCCTCGACAGTCGCGGGCGTCAAGGCTAAGTTTCGCCGACCAGCGCCGCCGCGACACGCACCCGCCAGGAGGAGCCATGACCCCCGACAGCCGGCCCGCAGCGCGCCTCGACGAGTACCTGCGCGCCCACCGCGACCGCCACGTGTCGCAGCTCTGCGACTGGCTGCGCATCCCCAGCGTCAGTTCGCAGTCCGACCACGACGCGGACACGCGCCGCGCCGCGGCGTTCATCGCCGACGAGTTGCGCGGCCTCGGCCTGCACGTCGAGGTGATCGCCACCGGAGGCCATCCGCTGGTCTACGCCGAGACCGACCAGCGCGCCGACCGGCGCACCCTGCTCTTCTACGGCCACTACGACGTTCAGCCGACCGACCCCCTCGAGCAGTGGATCTCCCCCCCCTTCGAACCCGCGGTCCGCGACGGCATCATCTACGCGCGCGGCGCCAGCGACGACAAGGGGCAGCTCTACACCCACGTCAAGGCGTTGGAGGCCTGGCTCGCCACGGACGAACCGCTGCCGGTGAACGTGAAGTTCATCATCGAGGGCGAAGAGGAGTGCGGCGGCCCGGCCGTCTACCGTTATGTCGAACAGCACGCCGACAAGTTGGCCTGCGACGCGGTGGTGATCAGCGACACCAGCCTCTACGACGAGAAGACCCCGGCGATCTGCTACAGCCTGCGCGGGCTGAGCTTCATGCAGATCGACGTCGCGGGCCCCCGCGCCGACCTCCACTCCGGCAGCTTCGGCGGCGTGGTGCAAAACCCCGGCAACGCCCTGGCGGCCATCGTCGCGGGTCTCAAGGACCGCGACGGCCGCGTGCTGATCCCCGGCTTCTACGACGCCGTGCGGGAACTCGACGATCAGGAGCGCCGCGCCTTCGCCTCACTGGGCTTCACCGACGAGGTCCTGCTGCGCGACACCGGCTCGCCGTCGCCCTGCGGCGAACGGGGCTACACCACGCTCGAGCGCATGTGGGCGCGCCCGACCTGCGACGTCAACGGCATGTGGAGCGGCTACCAGGGCGAGGGCGCCAAGACCATCATCCCGGCGCAAGCCGGCGCGAAGGTCAGCATGCGGCTGGTGCCCGACCAGGACCCCGCGGAGATCGCCCGTCTTTTCGAGCGGCACGTGAAATCGACCGCGCCCGAGGGCGTCGACGTCAAGGTCACCTACCTCCACGGCGCGGCGCCGGTGATGGTGCCGCGCGCATCGGCGATGATGAGCGCGGGTGCCCGCGCCATGGCCCGCGGCTTCGGCCGCGAACCCGTGTTCATCCGCGAGGGCGGCTCGATCCCCATCGTGGGAACATTCCAGGCGTGCCTGAAGTCGCCCGTGCTGCTGCTGGGCTACGGCCTGCCGAACGACAACATCCACTCCCCGAACGAGAAGTTTCACCTCGAGAACTTCTTCAACGGCATCGCCACCACCGTGGCCCTGTTCAGCGAAGCCGCCGGGGCCTGATCACGCCCCCACGACGACGGGGCGCCCCCGCGAGGGCGCCCCGTTTGACAGTTCCGGGCCCAGCGTGTAGCTTTTGCGCCCCGGACGTCCCCTTCGTCTAGTGGTTAGGACACCGCCCTTTCACGGCGGCAGCACGGGTTCGAGCCCCGTAGGGGACGCCAGCACCTCTTCAAGCGTTCGCGACCAGGATTCCCCCCAGCACCACCAGCGCCGCCCCGGCGAGCAGTTTCGCCAGCTGGACGTCGCGCCACTCGGCGTAGACGACCAGGGCCAGCAGCACGACCACCAGCGTGTTCATGTTGTACAGGGGCGCCAGTTTCGACAGGGGCGCGCCGAAGCGGGTCAAGGCGATCAGGACCAGGGCCATCCCCAGCCCCCAACTCACGCCCACGCCGCCGGCCAGCAGGCCCGCGCGCCACGACGAGGCGTTGTCGAAGCGGGCGACCACGAACGCGACCCCGACCAGCGCCACGCCCGCGCCGGTGCAGAGCAGGTAGGGTCCGACGCCGGCGCCGGCGCGGCCGGCCGCCTTCTGCAGGATCCCCGTCACGCCGAACAGCAGGGCCGGCAGCAGGCCGCCGACCAGCAGGCCCTTCCAAGTTGGTGGCATGCCGTTCATCGCAGCAGGACGAGCTTCGTCGTGGCCGTCCCCGATGCCGAATCCAGCCGGGCCAGGTAGGATCCCGACGGCAACGCGCGTCCATCGTCGTCGCGCCCGTCCCAGGTGAGGGCGTGCCGCCCGGCGGGCCGTTCCCCGTCGGCGAGCACCGCCGCCAACCGGCCGTCGAGGGCGTGGATCACGATGCGCACGCGGGACGGGCGGTCCAGGGTGAAGCTGAGCGTCGTGCGCGGGTTGAACGGGTTGGGGCTGCACGCCAGGCTCATGGCCACCGCCGGCATCGACCCCACGCCGGTGCCGCCCGCGCGTCGGGCGATCGCGATGCCGCTGCGGTAATCCTCCAGGGAATACCGGAAGGCCACGTCGCCGGCGGCGTTCACGCCGTGGCGTCCGAGTTCCAGCGAAGAGACCGTCGAGCCGAACAGCGAGTCCCCCCGCGCGATCACGCGATTCGCCACCGGGTCCGGTCCGTCGAAGATCCCCATCGTCCAGTCGGTGAGGCTGGCTTGGAAGACGAGACGTCCCTGAACATCGAGGCCCAGCGCATAGAACGCATCGAACCCGGTCTGGTCGTTGTGCACCGCCACGGTCGGCGGGCCGCCGTCGCCGGTGCAGATGCCCGCGACCCACTCGCTGAGCTGGACATGGTAGGCGACCAGGCCCGCGGCGTTGACCGCCAGGCCGTCCCGGTAGTCGTAGTAGCCCTCGCCGTTGCGCGAGGAGATGAGCGTCACGGAGGCGCCGTCGCAGCGCAGGATGCGCTGGTCGTTGTCGTCGTCGGAAGTGCGGACCGCGACACGACCGCCGGCCGCGACCGCGGCTTCGGTGGTGAAGCTGGCGACGGAACCGCCGTTGTCCATGACGGCCGACAGCGTCGGCGCCGAGCCGGCCCACAGCGTCTGCACCTGCGCGGCCCAATCCCAGGTGAACAGCGCGCAGGAGCCGTCGCCGGCCATGACCGGGTTGCACCAGTCCAGCCAGGGACCCGTGCCGCCGAATTCCCCGGTCATCGCCGTGCGGGCGCCGTGGTCGTCGAGGTAGGCGACGCCGGTGTAGGTCCAGCTCACGGGATCGTAGGTGTAGGCGCGGAAGGCGACACGGCCCAGGTCGTCGAGCATCGGGTCGTTCACCAGACGGAAGGAACCGACGCCGTCGAAGCTGACGAACGGCGTGCTGTCGGCGATGGCCACCGTGTGCGGGCCGTTCGCGTCGAGGCGGACGATCGCCTGGTGACCGTCCAGCAGTTGCGTGCAGAAGACCGTTTCGCCCGCGGCGTTGATCGCCGGCGCGCTCCAATCGGCGTAGGGCGGCGAGGCCGGTGGCAGATCAGTGAAGATCCAGTCCGCGGCGACGGCCGGCAGGGTGAAGAAAACGATGGCGGCCGCAGCGGCGAGGCCGGCGCGGAGCGGCCGTGCAATCAGAGATGACATGGTCTACCCCCCAGGATCCGGGTCGATCACCGTCGACCGGCGTCGACCGGCGCCGGCGTCACGGACGGTGCGTCTCGAACGGACACGGACAGGGCCGCCTCCCCCGGGGAGACGGCCCGCGAACAGGGCAAACGGTTCACCGGTACATGCTCTTGACGGCGCTCCAGGTCGCGTCGTCGTTGGCGACGGCCTGGCAGTTGCTCGCGTGCACGCCCAGGAAGCCGAACGAGTCGACGGCGTTGCAGACCCACGACGGGGACGGCGTGAAGGCGTTGTTGGTCACGGTGTCGCCGCAGCAGACGTCGACGCCGCGCACTAGGGTGTGGTTGACCGTCGTGCAGGGTTCGAGACCCCAGAACGTTCCGGGATCGAAGCCCACCTGGCCGATGCAGTCGACGACCGCGCCGTTGAGCTTCAGGACAACCGCGTCGTCGCCGTTGAAGTTCACGACGCCGCCGTTGACCAGCAGATCCGACTGCGACGTGATCGGCGTGCCGGCGAGCGAGTGGCCGATGACGAACACGTCGCCGTTGTGCAGGGTGCCGCTGAGGGTCGCCGTCGAGGTCGGCGTCGTCGCGCCGTTGGCGTACAGCTCGACCGTCACCAGGGCCAGGTTCACGTCCGCTTCGGTGGCGTTGTAGATCTCCAGGGCCTTGTTGTTGCTGGTGCCCTCGATGTACTCGGAGAAGTAGAGGCAGGTGGATTGCGCGGCGGCCGCGCCGGCGAGGCCGAGCAGCAGGGCGGCGGTCAGGGCGATCTTGAGCGAGCGCATGGTGTGGTTCCTCCCGGGGGCGATGGGACGTTCGGGTTGGGGCGTGAGGGGGCCGGTCCGGGTGGGCCTTCCGCGCATCGTCCCGCAACCTCACGCTTCGTCAATTCTAGCAGACCGGGACCGGACGGGTTCGAAAAACCTGAAGCTCCGGTGTCAAAAAGAGGGCCGCCCGTGCGGGGCGGCCCTCCGTCACACGCAGGACACGATCTTAGCGGTAGATCGCCTTGATCGAACTCCAGCTCTGGTCCTCGTTGCCGACGGCGAGGCAGTCGGCGTTGCGCGGCGAGCCGCTGTACAACGGAGCCGGCGTGCCGATCGTGAAGTCCGACAGGTTGCTGTCGGTATCGATCATGCCGCCGCCATTGCGAAAAGCGGCCAGGATGGTCGATAGCGCCGCCACATTCGTGCCCTCGGGGCAGTTGGCCGTGCCGTAGGAAACCTTGTCGACCAGCGTGCCTGGAATTTCCGAACCGCAAGCCACACTGGCGTTGAGAGCGTTGAACAGACCGACCTTGCCGTTGGAGCCGCTCATGCTGCAATTCGTGCTCGTAAGATCGAAATAGGGCAGCGTGCCACCGGTCGTACCCAGTGCACCCAGAGCGACCAGGAAATACGAGCAGGGGGGGATGAACGTGTCGGCGGGGATCGTGAAGTAGTTACCCGTCGAGCTGCCCCAGAGGCCGGTGGCCGAACCGTACTCGATCACCCAGTTGCCGATGTTCACGGTCGCGCCACTGGCGTTGAAGAGTTCGACGTAATCCTTGGTGTAGGTCGGTGTTCCACTCGTGGCGCCGCCGCCGCCGTACACCTGGCTGATCCGCACATCGGGCGAAATGGCAAGGGCCGGAACGGCCAGCACGACAAGAGCGAGCACGAGCAAGTTCGTCAGCATCCGATTCATGGGGAGCCTCCTGGGCGTTTGTGGTGAACGGACGGGTTAGAACAGCACCGTCGACCCGTCCTGCAATTCCCCTTTGATGCGATCTATTGTACCGCAGTCGGCGCCTTATGGAAAGTTAAAATTCAATGATCTCGTGCAATATTCACCTTTCTTGGCAGGTTCATCGGTATTTCCCATGGGCATTCCCCGGCACGATGATATCTTGCCCGCCATGAAGAGCGACGACGGGCAACGGACGGGAATCTGCTACGGCCTGGCTGCTTTCGGCTGGTGGGGCTTCGTGCCGCTTTATTTCAAGGCGGTGTCGGGCGTTGCGCCCGTGGAGGTTCTGGCCCATCGGGTCTTGTGGTCGCTGCTGCTGCTGGCGACGCTGCTGGCGCTGCGCGGCCGCATCTCTTTGTTGGGAAAACTGTTACGTGACCGGCGCACGCTGGCGGTGCTGGCCTTGACCACGCTGCTGATCGCCGCGAACTGGCTGGTGTTCATCTGGGCGGTCGCCAACGACCGCGTCCTGCAGGCCAGTTTCGGCTATTTCGTCACGCCGTTGCTGAACGTGCTGCTGGGCGTGATCGTCCTGCGCGAACGCCTGCGCCGGCTCCAGGCCGCGGCGGTGCTGCTGGCCGGGCTCGGGGTGCTGTGGCTGTCGGTGCGCCTGGGTGGACTGCCCCTGGTCTCGCTGGCCCTGGCCGGCAGTTTCAGTCTCTACGGTTTGCTGCGCAAGCTGATCCGGCCCGACGGGACGCTGGGGTTGGCCGCCGAAACCCTGTTGCTGGCGCCGGCGGCCCTGGCGTGGCTCCTACTGCGCGAGCAGGGCGCGGGCACGGCCTTCCTCCACGGCGGCGCCGGCACCGCCTGGCTGCTGGCGGCGGGCGGGATCGTGACAGCCCTGCCCCTGATCTGGTTCGCCGAGGCGGCGCGCCGCCTGCGCTACGCCACGGTCGGCTTCCTGCAATACCTTTCCCCGACCCTGCAATTCCTGCTGGCCGTCGTCCTGTTTCACGAGCCCTTCACCGCCTCCCACGCCGTCGCCTTCGGGCTGATCTGGGCCGCTCTGGGTCTGTATTCCTGGGATGCGCTCCGCCACGGCGAACCCCGACCGGCCTCGATCGTCAACACTCGTTAACTAATTTCTGGAACTCCCTAAGCTTCGGTATGCTTATAGCAGGGCCCCTGGCAACCACACACCCGGAGGTCGACATGCGACACTTGTTCCTAGTTCCCTGCTTGGCCCTGACCCTGCTGGCCGTGGCCGATGCCGGCGCCACCAGCGGTCGCAAGAACGCTTGGCTCAACGCCTACCCCGACGCCTGCACGACGCTGCGCAGCGCCTGCAGCGCCTGCACCCTGTGCCACATCCCCGGTTCGGATCCGGACGTCGACAACTTGGATAGCTACGGCGCCGACTACACCACGAACTGGCCGAACTACGGCGCCCTGGATTCCGACAACGACAGCGTGAGCAACGCCCAGGAGATCCTCGACTGCACGTTCCCGAACGACCCGGAATCCCTGGTCCCGAACGAGGCCGGCAGCTGGGGCGCCGTCAAGAGCCTCTACCGCTGACTTCCCCGGGGGAGGGCCGGCGCCCTCCCCCGCACTCCCTGCCTCGTTGGACCGGAACCATGGAGCCGCGCCTTTGGGAGTTGGCCGCGGCGGGTTCGTCTGTGCTATAGTTTCCGGGTTCCCTCGCGGCGACGCGCCGCCGACCGACCCGCAAACCACCAGGAAGACCAGCATGACCGACGACCTCCGGACCGATGACCTCCTGCCCGACGACGCCCCCGAGAACGGCGACGAATTCGCCCGCCTGCTCGCCGACAGCGAACGGCGGACCCAGGACCAGACCCCCGAGCCCAAGACCGGCGACCAGCTCACGGGCAAGCTCGTCCAGATCGGCGACGAGGAGTGCTTCGTCGATTACGGCGGACGCAGCGAGTTGCCCATCAGCACCGTCGACCTGCAGGACGCCGAAGGCCAACTCAGGTTCGCCGTCGGCGACACCATCACGGCCTACGTGGTCGGCAAGGGCGACGAGCAGCGCCTCGCGTTGAAGCAGAAGGCGCAGGGCAAGGACACGCGCTTCCTCGAGGACGCGCTGCAGAGCGGCGTGCCGCTGACCGGCGCCGTGAAGGAGACCAACAAGGGCGGCTTCGTGGTCGACCTCGGCGGCCATCGCGCCTTCTGCCCCATCTCCCAGATCGACGACCAGTTCGTCAACGATCCTCCGGCATGGGTGGGCCGCAGCCTCGAGTTCCGCGTCATCGAGTTCGCCGACGGCGGCCGCCGGCTGGTGGTTTCCCGGCGGGCGCTGCTGCAGGAAGAGAAGGCGCGCCGCGGCAAGGAAACGCGCAAGACGCTCGCCGTCGGCGACGTGCGCGACGGCAAGGTCGTCCGCCTGATGCCCTACGGCGCCTTCATCGACATCGGCGGGGTCGAGGGCCTGGTCCACGTCTCGGAGATCAGCCACCACCGCATCGCGGATCCCACCGAGGTCCTCCAGGAAGGCCAGACGGTCACCGTCAAGGTCACCGACCTGCAGAACATCGGCGAGGGCAAGACCGAGCGGGTCAGCCTGTCCATCAAGGCGCTCGATGGCGATCCCTGGCTGGAAGTCGCGGAGAAGCTGAAGCTGGGCGAGTGGGTCTCCGGCGTGGTGACCGGCATGGCGGACTTCGGCGCCTTCGTGGAATTGCTGCCGGGGGTCCGCGGGCTGGTGCACGTCTCGGCGCTCTCGCAGGAGCGGGTGCAGCACCCGAGCGACGTCGTGCGTGAGGGGCAGGAAGTGCAGGTCCGCATCGTGGAAGTCGACGTGCAGCGCAAGCGGATCTCGCTGTCGCTGGTCGGTTGACCGGTCCGTCGCGCGAAGCGGCGGAGGTTCCGGGGGGACGGCTCAGGCCGTCCCCTTTTCCTTGCGGATGGCGGTGATCGCCTCGGCCAGACGGTCGGCGGCGTGGTCGACCTCTGCGGCCGTCGTGCCGCGGCCCAGGCTCAGCCGGATGGAGCTGCGGGCTCGGTCGGGGTCCAGGCCGATCGCGAGCAGCGCCGCCGGCGGCTTCCCCTCGCCGCTGGTGCAGGCCGCGCCGGCCGAGAAGGCCAGCGTCGGCACGGCGCGCATCAGCGAACCGGCGGGCACGCCGGGGATCAGCAGATTCAGGCAGCCCGGCAAGCGCGCGCGGGCGTCGCCGTTCAGGACGAGGTCGCCGATCCGGTCGGCCAGGCGCGCGTACAGGCGGGCGCCCAGTTCGCGCAGCCGCACGGCGTCCCCGTCGTGCCGCGCGAGCGCCAGGCGGCAAGCCACGCCCATACCCACCACAGCCGGCACGTTGAGTGTCCCGGCGCGCAAACCGTGTTCCTGACCGCCGCCGGTCAGTTGCGGTTTCAAGTCCACCCGGGGATCGCGGGACCTCACGATCAGGGCGCCGGCGCCCTTCGGGCCGTAGATCTTGTGGGCCGAAAGCGAGAGCAGGCCGAGGCCGTCGGTGCGGAAATCGAGCGGCACCTTGCCGGCGGCCTGGGCGGCGTCGACGTGACAGACGACTCCCCGCTCGCGGCAGGCCGCGGCGATCTGCGGCCAGGGCTGCAGGGTCCCGATCTCGTTCTGGGCGGCGTTGACCGTGACCAGCCGCGTGTCATCGGTCAGGGCGGCGGCGACCGCGTCGGCGCGGACCAGGCCGTCCGGCCCGCAAGGCACGCGCACGACCTGCCAGCCGCGCGCCGCGAGGTCGTCGAGAGTGCGGTCGACCGAGGAGTGCTCGAGGGTGGTGGAGACGATGCGCCCCATCTGCGGCCACCGGTCCGCCGTGCCGCGCAGCGCGAGGTTGTTGGCTTCGGTGGCCCCGCTGGTGAACACCACCTCGCGCGGTTCGCTGCCCACCAGGGCGGCAACGTCCGCACGGGCGCTCTCGGCCAGGGCGTTGGCCGACCAGCCGAAGGCGTGCGTCCCGCTCGAGGCGTTGCCGAAATGGTCCCGCATGGCCTCGGTCACCGCGGCGAGGACCGCGGGGTCCACGGGCGTGGACGCCAGATGGTCCAGGTAGATCGGCGTCCTGATCGGCATCGTGACTCCCGTCAGCCCAGGGCGAGCATGCGCTCGATCGGCCGCAGCGCCGCGACCCGCAGGTCCTCGGGCACGACGATCTCGGGCGCGCGGTCCCGCAGGCACAGGTAGAGTTTTTCGAGCGTGTTGAGCTTCATGTAGGGGCATTCGTTGCAGCTGCAGCTTTCGTCGGCGCCGGGCACCGTCCAGAAGACCTTGCCGGGATTCTCGCGGCGCATCCGGTGCAGGATCCCCGGCTCGGTCAGCACGATGATGTCGCGGGCCGCAGATTCGCGGGCATAGCGCAGCAGGGCCGTCGTCGAACCGATGCGGTCGGCGTGCTGCAGCAGGGCCTCGGTGCACTCGGGATGGGCCAGGATGTCGGCCCCGGGATGCAGGGCCTTCATCTCGACGAGGCGGCGCTCGCTGAACTGCTCGTGGACCTCGCAGCTGCCGGGCCAGAGCACCAGGTCGCGGTCGAGCTGCTTCGCGACCCAGGCGCCGAGATGACGGTCCGGCGCGAAGACCACCGGCTGCTCGCGGGGGATCGACGCGACCACGCGCACGGCGTTGCTGCTGGTGCAGATGATGTCGCTCATCGCCTTGGTCGCGGCGGAACAGTTGATGTAGCTCACCACGGCGTGCCCGGGGTGCCGCTTCAGGAAGGCGGCGAACGCGTCGGGCGGGCAGCCGTCGGCCAGGCTGCAACCCGCCTCGAGATCCGGCAGCAGGACCTGGCGCGTGGGGTTGAGGATCTTGGCCGTCTCGGCCATGAAGTGGACGCCGGCGAACACGATCACCTCGGCGTCGGTCCGGGCCGCCTCCTGGCTGAGCTGCAGGCTGTCGCCGACGAAATCGGCCAGGTCCTGGATTTCCCCGTCCTGGTAGTAGTGGGCGAGGATGACGGCGTTCAACCCGCGGCGCAGCTCCCCGATGGCAGCGACCAGTTCCTGGCCGGTCGGAACCGGGGGACGGACGGGAGCGATCATGGCCGGGGTCCTTCCTGATGGCGTCCAGGGTCTTGCGGCCATAGTCGCCACAGGCGCCCGGCTGGGCAAGTCCTTATGGACAACCCCCCCCCGGATGCTTAATATTCATGAGCCGCCGGGCCGTCGGCGAGCGGATCGCGACGGCTTGCCCGGCGTCCATCACCCCACATCAGCCTCGAGGGACCGAAGCGACATGACACAAGGAACTTCGAGCGATCGTTGCGGCGCCGCGGTGCCCCGGTCGACGGTGACTTTCCGCGTCCTGGTCGCGCTGGCCGCCCTGTTGTTGGCGTGCCTGGCGTTCATCGGTTGCGGTGAAGACGACCCGCCGACCGTCAACCAGTCCCCCTTCCCCGAGCCCGCCCCCGCCTTCCGGCTGATGTCGGTCTGGGGCACGGGCCCGCTGGACGTGTTCGCCGTGGGCCAGCCGGGGGTCATCCTCCACTACGACGGCGATTGGACGCTGGACACGGTACCGGACACGACCCTCACCGCGGTGTGGGGCGCCTCGTCCAGCGACGTCTACGCCTGCGGCCACAACGGCGCGATCTGGCACTTCGACGGCGCCGGCTGGAGCCGCCAGAACAGCGGCACCGGTCAGGACCTCTTCGACATCGGTCGCGGCCCTTACGGCGACGTCTTCGCCGTCGGCAAGAACGGCACAGTCCTGCGCCGCAGCGGCGCCGGCTGGGCGCCGGAAGAGAACCGGGCCTACCGCTACGCCCTGACCGGCGTCCCGATCGACACGCTCATCTTCAATCTGGACTGGGACACCGTCACGCGCATCACGCCGTTCGCCATCGGCGGCGACCGGGCCAACGTGATCATGGAGAACGAGCAGGAAGGTTTCGACCACCGCTGGCTCTGGGGCAACTTCGAGGATCCCCTGTACAACCTGATCAGCGCGGCCAACGCCAGCGACGTGCTCAACGACAATTTCATGGCCAGCGAATCGGGCAAGCTCTTCTACCTCTCGGAGAACCTGGACGGGGTCAGGGAGTGGAAGCTGCTGCGCCGACCCAACGGCATCCAGGCCTTCCCCTCGACCTACCCCGAGAGCATCTCCGGGCTCTGGCTCGACACCGCCGCCGGCACCCTCTACCTCACGACGCCGTACGGCAAGGTGTCCACGATCTCGCGCAACGGCGCCCTGACGAGCACCGTCCTGGCCACCACCGGCTGGTTCACGGACATCTGGGGCTCCTCGGGCGCGGACATCTTCGTCACGGGCTACAACGGCGCCCTCTATCATTTCGACGGCAACAATTGGACCCGCATGACCGTACCCGAGCCGCAGGACGCCGGCAAGGCCCTGCCCCTGACCGACGAGACCGGCAGGTCCGTCTACTGACCCGCCAACACCACGCGCCCGGCCGCCGGACGGCGGCCGGGCCGCCCTTGACCCGACCCTGGAGGTAACCCATGCACCGGACGGTTCGCCGGCTGACAGCGTTCGTCTCCGTCACGCTGGCCCTGCTCGCGCTCGCCCTGCCCGCCCTGGCCTACGACCCCGATCCCGCAACGCCGCGCAGCGAGATTCCCCAGCAGTACCAGTGGCGTTACGACCACGTCTTCCCGTCGGTCGCCGCCTGGGAGCAGGAACTGGCGGCGGTCGAGGCGCTGGTGCCGACGCTCGGCGAGTTCGAGGGCCACCTCGGCGAATCGGCCGACAGCCTGTACGGCGCCCTGAAGACGACCGAAGACTTCGTGCAGCGGCTCTACAAGCTCTACGCCTACACCCAGTTGCGCCTGGACCCCGAATTGTCCGACGCCGGGAACCAGCAGATGCAGGGCAAGGTCGGCTTCCTGTTCCAGGAGTTCGGCAGCGTCGTCTCCTACATGGAGCCCGAGATCCTCGAGGTCGACCAGGCGGTCATCAACGGCTACATCGCCGCGAAGCCCGAGCTGAAGATCTACCAGTTCTACTTCGACAACATGTTCCGCATGAAGCAGTACTCCCTGAGCAAGGCCGAGGAGCGCGTGCTGTCGATGGCCGGCCAGGTCCGCGGCGCGTCGGCCGAGGTCAGCGAGAAACTGCGCGACATCGACCTGAAGTTCCCGCCGGTCGTCCGCGAGGACGGTTCGATGGAACCGCTGACCCTCGCCGGCTGGGGCCGGGCCCGCTCGAGCGAGTCCTACAACGTGCGCCGCCAGGCCACGGACGTCTTCTTCACGACCTTCCGCCAGTACGAGAACACGCTGGCGGCGACCCTCGACGGCGTCGTGAAGTCGCACCTGTTGACCAAGGAACTGCGCGGCTACGACAGCTGCCTCGAGGCGGCGCTCAAGGGCGACAACATCAGCACCGCCACCTACCGGATGCTGATCGACACGATCAACGCCAACCTCGCGCGCACCATGCACCGGTACGTGGACCTGCGCCGCAAGGTCATGGGCATCGAGGGGCCGCTCACCTTCCCGAACCTCTACAACCCCATGCTCGAGGACGTCGAGGTCAACTACACCTACGAGGAGGGACGCGCCCTGATGCTGAAGGGTCTCGCTCCGCTGGGCAAGGAGTACGTCGGACTGCTGGCCACGGGCACCGACCCCGCCAACGGCTGGATCGACATCTTCCCCAACCAGTCCAAGCGCACGGGCGCCTACAGCACCGGCATCGTCGCCCGCGACATCCACCCCTTCGTGTTGCACAACTTCGACAACACGCTCGACGCGGTCTTCACCACCGCCCACGAGTACGGCCACGCGCTGCACTCCTACTACTCCAGCAAGTACCAGCCGCCGGTGTACTCCGACTACACGACCTTCCTGGCCGAGGTCGCCTCGACCTGCAACGAGGAAGTGCTGCTTAGCTACATGCTGAAGCAGGAGAAGGACCCCGAGCGCACCCTGATGCTGCTGAACGAGCGCCTCGAGAAGATCCGCCTGACCGTCTTCCGCCAGACGCTCTTCGCCGAGTTCGAGCTGCGCTACCACGAGTACGCCGAAGGCGACGAAACCCTGACCGCCGACTACCTCAACGGCCTGTACAAGGAGCTGATCCAGAAGTACTACGGCCCCAACTACGAGATGGGTCCGAACGACGAGGTGGAGTGGGCCTTCATCCCCCACTTCAACTACAACTTCTACGTCTTCTCCTACGCCACCGGCCTGACCAGCGGCATCTCCCTGGCCCAGCAGATCATGGCCAAGGGCGAGCCCGCCGCCACGCGCTACATCGACGGCATGCTCAAGGGCGGCTCCAGCGCCCCCCCGTTGACGCTGCTGAAGAACGCGGGCGTGGATCTCGAAACCCCGGCGCCGATCCTGACGATGCTCGATCTCTTCGAGAAGACCATCGCCGACTTCGACGCCCTCTGGACGAAGACCTACGCCGTGAAGTAGGCCCGTCGTCCGGGATGGGAACAGCAGGGGCCCCGCCGGCGGCGGGGCCCCTGTCGTTTCGGCGCGGGTGCGCGGGATGGTAGGCCGCCCTGGACTCGAACCAGGTACCACCTGATTAAAAGTCAGGTGCTCTGCCAGATGAGCTAGCGGCCCGTCGGGAAGCGGGCGGGCGGCGCGCAGGCCGCCCGGCCGGAAGATAGCGGAACCCCGCAGGAGTGTCAAAGCGCACGGACGTGTGGTCAGACGCTGACGCCGCCCGGCGTCCAGATCATCTCGTCGCGCTCGCGGCCGACCGAGATCCCGACCACGGGCGTCGCCAGTTCCCGCTCCAGGAACGCCAGGTAGCTGCGAGCGGCGGCGGGCAGTTCCCCCAGCGTCCGGCACGCCCCGATGGGCGCCTGCCAGCCCGGGAACGAGCGGTAGACGGGCTTGCAGCGCGCCAACAGGTCGCCCTGCGCCGGGAACCGGTCCAGCGAGTCGCCGTCGACCGTGTAGCTCGTCGCGACCTTGATCTCCGGCAGGGTGTCCAGGACGTCGAGCTTGGTGATGATCACACCGGTCATGCCGTTGAGTTCCGCGGCGTAGCAGCCGGCCGGCAGGTCGAACCAGCCGCAGCGCCGGGCGCGGCCGGTGGTGGCGCCGAACTCCCCGCCCAGCAGTCGCAGCGAGTCGCCCTCCTCCGCCAGCAGCTCGCTGGGGAAGGGGCCGTTGCCGACACGGGTGCAGTAGGCCTTGTAGACGCCCAGGATCTCGCCGAGGCACTGCGGAGGCAGCCCGGTGCCGGTGAGCGCGCCGCCGACCGAAGGGCTGCTCGAGGTCACGTAGGGGTAGGTGCCGTGGTCGAGGTCCAGCAGGGCGCCCTGGGCGCCTTCGAACAGCGCGGTCTCGCGGCCGAGCCGCACGCCGGCCAGCGCGTCGTGCCCGTCGACGATCATCGGCGCGAAAGTCCGCGCCAGCACGACCAGCTCCTGGGCGATGTTGGCGGCCGACAGGGGTTCGGCTTCGTACAGCGCCGCGAGCGCTTCGTTGGCTTCGAGGATCTTCTCGATCGCCCGCCGCTCGAGGTTCTCCTTCGGCAGCAGCAGGTCGCCCATGCGCAGGCCCTGGCGCGTCGCCTTGTCCACGTAGGCCGGGCCGATGCCGCGCCCGGTGGTGCCGATGCTGCGGCGCTTGCGCTTGCTCTCCAGGCATTCGTCGTAGCGGCGGTGGTAGGGCATCAGCAGGTGGGCCGCCGCGGAGATGAACAGGCGCCCGCGCACCTTCACGCCGCGTTCCTCCAGCTCCATGATCTCGTCGCGCAGGGCCCAGGGATCCACCACCATGCCGTTGCCCAGGTAGCCGCGGACGCCCTCGCTGAGCAGCCCCGAGGGGACCAGGTGCAGGACGATCTTCTCGCCGCCCCGCACGATGGTGTGGCCGGCGTTGGCGCCGCCCTGGTAGCGCAGGACCCAGTCGACGCCGCGGCCGAGGGCGTCGACGATCTTGCCCTTGCCCTCGTCGCCCCACTGGCCGCCGATGATCACACGGTTGCTGGTCGCACGTCCGTCCACGTCACCCATCCTCGCCCGGACCGGCGTCACCCGCCGGACCCGCAAAAAAAAACGAGCCTCGTGGTTCGAGACCGTCGTCATGGCGTATCGAGACCCGGCCTAACGGCCGGTGAACATGGCCTTCAACTCGCCCCAGGTCTTCTCGTCGAGGATGCCGGCCGAACAGCCCGGCTCGCCCGGGTTGCTGGATTCCGCGAGCACGCCTCCGTCGGGATGGCCGTTGCCGTCGCTGTCCCCCACTTCTGAACCGTTGGTGCACCCGTCCTCGTCGGAATCCAGGCTGGCCAGCGTGGCGTTCCAGAGGAAGAAGTTGTCGCGAAAATCCTGGCCGAAGGAGTTCAGAGCCGAGCTGGTGGACGTGGGGGCCGACTCGACGTGGCAATTCAGGCAGGCGAACGGCGCACTGACCGGCAACTGACCCATCATCGTTTCGGTCGCCGAAGCGACCGACACGGATAGGATCAACAGCACGACAACGCTGGAGCCGATCGATAGCTTACGCTCCACGGGCCTCCCATCTGCCATCATGATAACACCCGGCGGCGAAGCCTGTCAACGCCCAGCCAGGCGTCCGGTTCCCATTCCGGGGTTCAGTCCGGCACGGCCAGCATCGCCCCGAACCAGGACAGGATCTCGTCGCGTCCCAGCGCCCCGGCGGCCGACGTCGGGAAAAACGGCGTCGCCGGGTCGAGTTCCAGGGTCGTCGCGATGTCGCGGAACCTCTCCGGCAGCTTGGTCTTGCCCAGCTTGTCGATCTTGGTCACGGCGATCGCGAACGGCACCCCCGCCTCGCGCAGCCAGTCCGTCATGCGGCGGTCCTCTTCGGTGGGGCGGTGCCGGACGTCCAGCAGCTGCAGGACGGCCAAGGGCCGGTCCCCGGCGAACAGGTAGGCCCGCATCAGGCGCAGCCATTCCTCCCGGAGGTCCCGGCCGACCTTGGCGAAGCCGTAGCCGGGCAAGTCCACCAGGTAGTAGGTGTCTTCGACCAGGAAATAGTTCAATAAACGGGTTTTTCCCGGCTTGCCGCTGATCTTGGCCATGGCCTTGCGGGCCAGGACGTGGTTGATCAGGGACGATTTCCCGCAGTTGCTGCGCCCGACGAAGGCGAACTCCTGCAGGACGCGCTCCGGCCGCAGGGCCAGGTTGGGGGCGCTGGTGATGAATTCCACATGCAACGTCGCGCCCCCGGTCCCGGTTCAGTGAGAGGCGCCGGGCGCGGGCTTGCCCGCGGCCGTCTTGCGGGCGTCGCGGCAGGAATCGCCCTGCCGGCCGCCGACCAGGGCCAGGTCCAGGACCTCGTCCATGGTCTCGACCAGGTGCACCTGGAGCTGGCGCCGGATCATCTGGGGCAGCTCCAGGTATTCCTTCTCGTTGTCCTTGGGGATGATCAGGACCCGGCAACCGGCGCGCATCGCGGCGACGGCCTTCTCGGGCAGGCCGCCGATCGCCAGCACCTTGCCGCGCAGGGTCACCTCCCCGGTCATCGCCACGTCCTTGCGCACGGGGATCTCCCGCAACAGCGACACGATGGCCGTGGCCATGGCGATGCCGGCGCTGGGGCCGTCCTTGGGCACCGCGCCCTCGGGCACGTGGATGTGCAGGTCGTTCTTCTGCATGAAGCTCGCCGGCAGCTTGCCGCAACGGGTACGGGCGAAGCTGAGCGCCGTTTCGGCCGACTCCTTCATGACTTCCTTCAGGTTGCCGGTGAGCTTCAGCTTGCCGGTGCCGGTCATGTGGGCCGCCTCGATCGGCAGGGTCTCGCCGCCGACGGCGGTCCAGGCCAGACCCGTGACCACGCCGATCTCGGGTTCGCCCTCGACGACCTGGCGGCGGTAGCGGGGCGTCCCGAGCGTCTTGTAGAGCGACGTGGGCGTCACCCGGGCCGGGAACCGGCCCCTCTCCGCCTTGAACTTGGCCGACTTGCGGCAGATCGACGCGATCTCGCGCTCGAGCTGGCGCACGCCGGCCTCGCGGGTGTAGCCGTCGATGATCACCGACAGCGCCCGCGGACTGAAACCGCCCTTCCAGCTCTTGACGCCGTTGCGCTGCATCTGGCGCGGCACCAGGAAGTCGCGGGCGATGGCCAGCTTCTCGTGGTCGAGGTAGCCCGGCAGGCGGATGATCTCCATGCGGTCCTCGAGGGCCGGCGGGATCGAATGCAGGGAGTTGGCGGTCGTGATGAACATGACCTCCGAGAGGTCGAAGTCCACCTCCAGGAAGTGGTCGCTGAAGTGGGTGTTCTGCTCGGGGTCGAGCACCTCGAGCAGGGCCGCCGAGGGGTCGCCGCGGAAGTCGGCGCCCATCTTGTCGATCTCGTCCAGCAGGAAGACGGGGTTCTTGGTGCCCGCCTTGCGCAGCGACTCGATGATGCGGCCGGGCTTGCTGCCGATGTAGGTGCGCCGGTGGCCGCGGATCTCGGCCTCGTCGCGCACGCCGCCCAGGGAGATGCGCACGAAGCGGCGGTTCATCGCTTCGGCGATGCTGCGCCCCAGGCTCGTCTTGCCGACGCCGGGCGGGCCCACCAGGCACAGGATCGAGCCGTGCAGCTTCTTGGTCAGCTTCAGCACGGCCAGGTACTCGATGATGCGTTCCTTGACCTTGTCGAGCCCGTAGTGGTCGGCGTCGAGCTGGCGCCGCACCAGGCGCGTGTCGAGCCGGTCGCGGGAGCGCTTCTTCCAGGGCAGTTCCAGCAGGGTGTCCAGGTAGTTGCGCACCACGGCGGCCTCGGGCGACATCCCGGGCATCTTGGCCAGACGCCCGATCTCGCGCTCGGCCGTCTCCCGCACCTCCGGCGGCAGGTCGCTCGCCTCGAGGCGCTCGGCGTACTCCTCGACCTCGCTGTCCTCGTCGGCGCCGTAGCCGAGTTCCTTGCGGATGGCCCGCAGCTGCTCGTTCAGGTAGAACTCGCGCTGGTTCTTCTGGACCTGGCTCTGGACCTCGGTGTCGATGCGCTGCTCGATCTGGAGGATCTCCAGCTCGTCGGCCAGGATCTGGTTGATGCGGCGCATGCGGTCGACCAGGCCGGGCTCCTCCAGCAGCTCCTGCTTCAGGGGCACCTTGCCCACGATGTAGGCGCTGATGGAGTCGGTCATGCGCGCGATCTCTTCCATGTTCAGCACCGACAGCAGCACCTCGTCGGGCAGGCGCTTGTTCAGGCGCACGTACTCCTTGAAGCGCTCCTTGATGGAGCGGCTGAGGGCCTCGATCTCGGGCCCGTCGGCGCGGCTCTCGGGGATCGTCTCGACGGTCACCTCGCTGAAGTCCTCGCCGTCGCTGAAGCCGGTGATGCGCACCCTGGCCTCGCCTTCGACCAGGATCTTGAGCGTGTCGTCGGGCGTGCGGATGATCTGCAGGATCTTGATGACCGTGCCCACGGCGTAGAGGTCGTCCTGGACGGGGTCCTCGACCTCGGGCTCGTGCTGCGCCGCCACGCAGATGTACTTGTCGCGCATCATGGCGGCTTCCAGGGCCGCGACCGAGCGCGGACGTCCCACCAGCAACGGCGTGATCATGTAGGGGAACACCACGACGTCGCGCAGGGGCAGCAGCGGCAGGCGCTCCGGCAGGACGGGCGGCGTGGCGGCGGGTTCGGCTTCGCGTCGCTTCATGTCTCTCCTGGCTGCGGCTACGGGACGCGGCGGCTACGGGACGCGGCGGCGGGGGGCGAAGCGGCGCGCGGCCGCCTGCGCCGCCCCTCTGGTCGGATCCTGGTTCGGTCAGGCGCCCTTGGCGTCGGCGTCCGCGTCGTGGCCGAGGATCTCCGCCTCGGCCGCCCCGGCGACGACCTCGCGCGTGATCACCACCTGGCGGACGTTGTCCATGGTCGGGACGTTGTACATGACGTCGCGCATGACCGCCTCCATGATGGAGCGCAGGCCGCGGGCGCCGGTCTTGCGGGTGATGGCGCGGTCGGCGATGGCCTCGATGGCGTCGTCGGTGACCACCAGCTCCACGTCCTCCATGGACATCAGCTTCTGGTACTGCTTGACCAGGGCGTTGCGCGGTTCGCGCAGGATGCGGATCATCGCCTCGCGGTCGAGATCCTGCAGGGAAGTCACCACCGGCAGGCGGCCGACCAGCTCGGGGATGAGGCCGTACTTGACGAGATCCTCCGGCTCGACCCGGGCCAGGGTCTCGTCGTCGGTGACCTTGCGGCCGCGGTTCTCGGCGCGCTCGAAGCCGAGCACGTTCTGCCCGATGCGGCGCTTGACGATGTCGGAGAGGCCCTGGAAGGCGCCGCCGCAGACGAACAGGATGTTGCGTGTGTTGATCTCGATGTACTTCTGCTGCGGGTGCTTCCGGCCGCCCTGCGGCGGCACGTTGGCCACGGTGCCCTCGAGGATCTTCAGCAGCGCCTGCTGGACGCCCTCGCCGGAGACGTCGCGGGTGATCGAGGGGTTGCTGCTCTTGCGGGTGATCTTGTCGATCTCGTCGATGTAGATGATGCCCTGCTCGGCGGCCTGGGCGTTGTAATCCGCCGCCTGCAGCAGCCGGACCAGGATGTTCTCCACGTCCTCGCCCACGTAGCCGGCCTCGGTCAGCGTGGTGGCGTCGGCGATGGCGAAGGGCACGTTGAGGAAGCGGGCCAGCGTCTGGGCCAGCAGGGTCTTGCCGGTGCCCGTGTTGCCGATCAGCAGGATGTTGCTCTTGTCGACCTCGACGTCGTCGCCGATGCGGCGCTGGTTGATGCGCTTGTAGTGGTTGTAGACCGCGACGGCGAGGCTGATCTTGGCGTCGTCCTGGCGGATGACGTACTCGTCGAGGTGCGCCTTGATGTCGTGGGGCTTGGCGTGGGTCTGTGCGGTCTCCGGCGCGTCGTCGAGCAGCTCGCCCTCGAGGATGTCGTTGCAGAGCTTGATGCACTCGCTGCAGATGTACACGTTGGCCGGGCCGGCGACGAGCTTCGCCACTTCGTCCTGGCCGCGGGCGCAGAACGAGCACTTGATCATCTGCGGCGAACCGGTCTGTCGGCGCTTCATGGTGCCTCCTGCACGCGGGTCCCGCGGGCCGTCGAGCCTCAGTCCTTGACGATCTCGGCGCGCTTCTCGATCACCTTGTCGACCAGCCCGTAGTCGCGGGCCTCGCCGGCGGACATGAAGAAGTCGCGGTCGCTGTCGCGGGTGATCCGCTCGACGGACTGCCCGGTGTGCTTGGACATCAGACCGTAGAGGAGGTCCTTCATGTAGAGGATCTCCTTCGCGTAGATCTCGATCATGCTGGCCTGGCCCTGGCTGCCGCCCAGGGGCTGGTGGATCATCATGCGCGAGTTGACCAGCGCCGAGCGCTTGCCCGCCGCGCCGGCGGCCAGCAGCACGGCGCCCATGCTGGCGGCCTGGCCCATGCAGATCGTGGCCACGTCGTTGGAAATGTACTGCATCGTGTCGTAGATCGCCAAACCGGCGGAGATGCTGCCGCCGGGGCTGTTGACGTACAGGAAGATGTCGCGCTCGGGATCCTCCGCCTGCAGGAATAGCAGCTGGGCGATGATCACGTTGGCGACGTTGTCGTCGATCGCCGTGCCCAGGAAGATGATTCGGTCCTTGAGCAGCCGCGAGTAGATGTCGTAGGACCGCTCGCCCTGGCTGGTCTGTTCAACGACGTAGGGGATCAGCATCTCGTTGCCTCCGTATGGGTTCCGTCCCTGCCGGCCGCGGCGGCCGGCTCAGTCCCGGCGATAGTCGGCCCGCGAGCGCAGGAAGTCGAACGCCTTCTGCTCCGCGAGGTCCTGCGCGATCCGCTCGTCCTCGTGGTGCTGCTTCACGTAGGCCAGGTAGTCGTCGGCGGGGAAGCCGTTCTCGGCGGCGATGGCGGCGATCCGCGCCTCGACCTCCGGCGGCGTCACCGTGATCTCCTCCTGGCGGCGGACGGCCTCGAGGACCAGTATCGCCTTCAGCGAGCGCTCGGCCCAGCTGCGTCCGGACTCGCGGTAGCGCTGCTCGTCCTGCTCGGTGACCGGGCGCCCGAGGTACGCGCTGCGCTGCTTCATCTCGTTCACGCCGGCGGCGAGGTACTCCTCGACCAGGCTCGGCGGCGGGTCGACGGGGTTGCGCTCGATCAGCAGGTCGACGATCCGCTCTCGCTCGAGCTGCTCGACCCGCTTGGTCTCTTCGGCCAGCAGCTCGTCGCGCAGGGCGAGCCGCAGTTCGAGCAGGGTCTGCCCCTCCTTCATCGCGGCGGCGAAGGCGTCGTCGAGTTCGGGCAGGCGGCGGGCCTGGACGTCCTTGACCGTCACGAGGTAGGCGACCGTGCGCCCGCGCACGCGCTCGTTGCCGTAGTCCGCGGGGTAGGTGACCGTCACGCGGCGCTCGTCGCCGGCCGCGGCACCGGTCAGTTCGGTGTCGAATTCCGCGAAGTTGCCCTCGGCCCCGAGTTCGAACACGTAGTCCTGGACCGGCCCGGCGGGGTCGGGCTCCCCGTCCTGCGCCTGCGGGACGATGTCGGTTTTCAGGCGGTCGCCCGGGGCGGCGGTCCGGTCGACATGTTCCCAGACGGCGCGGCCCTCGCGCAGGCCGTCCAGGGCCTCGTCCACGGCGCCGTCGGCCAGCTTGGCCTCGGTCTTGACCAGCGGCAGTTCGAGGTAGTCGCGGGCGACGACGTCGGGCCGCACTTCGACGCTCAGCTCCAGGCGAACCGGACCCTGGTCCTCGAGCTTGAGATCGGTGAGTTCGGGGTCGGCGACCGGCACCAGCTTGTGTTCCAGCACGGCGGCCCGGTAGGCCTTCGGCAGCACCTGCTCGACGGTCTCCATCCGGACTTCGCCGCCGAGGTCCTTCTCGACCATGGCCAGGGGCACCTTGCCCTTGCGGAATCCGGGGCGGGCGTGGCTGCGGCGGGCGGCGCCCAGGTTGCGGGCGTACTCGCCGTCGAACCAGGTCCGGTCGACTTCCACGCCGATGACGCGCTTCCAGGACTCGGGCGCCTGGACCGAGAGGGTGAACGGGCTCGCAGCGGTGTCGGTGGTCATGTCGATCGTCCTTCGGTCGGCGTGCGGGGCCGTCGCGGTCGCGCACGTGCGTTGCTGGTGCGAGAGGGGGGACTCGAACCCCCACGGTTTCCCACAGGAACCTAAATCCTGCGCGTCTGCCAGTTCCGCCACTCTCGCCAGAACCAGGTAGGGCAAGCCCCGGCCGGATCGCCGCTTGCGGAGCCGTCGCGCCAGGGATTGGAAGCTATTGCAGGATCGGGGCCAATATAGCCCGCCCCCCGGGGGGGGTCAAGGCATCCCGAAATTGCCGGCCCGCCCTACTTGATCTTTCGATAGATCGTGCGCGAAGCGATGCCCAGGATCCTGGCCGCCGTCTCCTTGTCGCCGCCGGTGCTGGCCAGGGTCGCCCGGATCAGTTCCATCTCCGCATCGTGCAGCGTGGTGCCGACCGGGAAGCTGACCGACTCGATGACCCGTTTGCCGGCGCGGACGGCCTGGGGCAGCACGGCGACGTCGACCAGACCGTCCTTGGACAGGACCACCGCCCGCTCGACGCAGTTCTCGAGTTCGCGGACGTTGCCCGGCCACGCGTAGCGCTGCAGGGAATCCAGGGCCGCGCGGGTGAAGCCGTCCACTTTCTTGCCGTTCTTCTCGCAGGCGATCTTCAGGAAGAAACCGGCGAGCAGGACGACGTCCCCGGTCCGGGCGCGCAGCGGCGGCAGCTCGATGTTGATGACGTTCAGGCGGTAGTAGAGGTCCTCGCGGAACAGGCCGCGCGCGACCAGCCCCTCGAGGTCGGCGTTGGTCGCGGCGACCAGGCGCACGTCCACCTCGATCGGGTCGTTGCTGCCGAGACGCTCGAAGGTCGCGTCCTGGAGCACGCGCAGCAGCTTGATCTGGACGGACATGGGCAACTCCCCGACCTCGTCCAGGAACAGGGTGCCGCCGTGCGCCGCCTCGAAACGGCCCCGCCGCCGACCCGTGGCGCCGGTGAAGGCCCCCTTCTCGTAGCCGAACAGCTCCGACTCGAGCAGGGTCTCGGGGATGGCCGCGCAGCTGACCTTGACCAGGGGGCGCCCCGCGCGGTCGCTCCAGCGGTGCAGGGCGGCGGCGACGATCTCCTTGCCGGTGCCGCTCTCGCCGGTGAGCAGGACCGTCGCCTTGCTCGGGGCCACCTGCCGCACGGTTTCCAGGACCCGCCGCATGACCTCGCTCTGCCCCACGATGTCGCCGCGGCCGGACCCCTCGGTGAGCATCCGCCGCAGCTCGCGGTTCTCGGCGATGAGCTGCTGCTTCTCGAGCGCCTTGCGGACGACGTTCAGGGTGAGCGAAGCCGAGAACGGCTTCTCGATGAAATCGTAGGCGCCCATCTTCATGGCTTCGACCGCGGTCTCGATGGTGCCGTGCCCGGTGACGATGACGACCTCGGTGGCCGGCGCGATGATCTTGACCGCCTTGAGCAGGTCCACCCCGTTGAGCCGCGGCATCATCAGGTCGGTCAGCACCAGCGGCACCGGTTCCTGGCGCAGGATTTCGAGCGCCTCCTCCCCGTTGCCGGCGGTCAGCGTGCGGTAACCGTTGCGACCCAGCAGGCGGCCGAGCGCCTGGCAAAGCTCGGGCTCGTCGTCCACGACCAGGATGGTGGCCATTTCCGGGGTGCCGGGCAGGTGCGGGACGGAGTCGATCACGGCAAACGCTCCAGGCCGGGGTGGGTTCCGTGGCCGAGACAGTTTGTCGCCAAATAGACATAATGTCAAGTCGCGGGGACGTTGTGTCGCCGGGCCAGGGTGACTGCGGCTACAAGCCGAAGATACGCGCAAAGATACCGCATTGACGCGCGGCCTGTTCCAGACCTTCCCGGTATTCCGGAGCGGCCACGGCGATCAGGGCCCGCGCCCGCTCGGCCAGGTCCCGGCCGTGCAGGTGGGCGACCCCGTGCTCGGTCACCACGTAGTGCACGTCGGCCCGCGTGGTGACCACGCCCGCACCCTCGCTCAGCACCGGGACGATGCGCGAGACCGCGCCGCCGCGGGCGGTCGCCGGCAGGGCCGTGATGGGCTTGCCGCCGCGGCTCATGGCGGCGCCCCGCATGAAGTCGACCTGGCCGCCGAAGCCGGAGTAGATCTGGGTGCCGCGCGAATCGGCGCAGACCTGGCCGGTGAGGTCGATCTGCAGGGCGGAATTGATGGCGACCATGCGGTCGTTGCGCGCGATGTTGAAGGGGTTGTTGACGTAGTCGGTCGGGTGCAGCTCGATCTGGGCGTTGTCGTGGACGTGGTCGTAGAGGTGGCGGCTGCCCAGCACGAAGCCCGCGACGACCTTGCCGGGGTGGAAGGTCTTGCGGTCGCCGGTGACGATGCCGCCGTCGATGAGGTCGAGCAGCCCGTCGGAGAACATCTCGGAATGGACGCCCAGGTCCCGCTTGCCGCGCAGGCAGTGCAGGACCGCCGCCGACAGGCCGCCGATGCCCATCTGCAGGCAGTCGCCGTCCTCGACCAGTCCCGCCACGTGGCTGCCGATGCTCTCCTGCACGGCGTCCATGGGGATGGTCGGGAAGACGTCGAGCGGGCGGTCCACCTCGACGCAGGCGTCGAGCTTCGAGACGTGGATGAAGCTGTCGCCGAGCGTGCGCGGCATCTGACGGTTCACCTCGGCCACGATGCGGCCGGCGGCCAGGGCGGCGGGCTTGGTGATGCCCACTTCGATGCCGAAGCTGCAGAAGCCGTGCTCGTCCGGCGGCGAGACCTGCACCAGCGCGATGTCGGGCCGGTGACGGCCGCGCAGCAGGTCGGGCACTTCGTGCAGGTGCACCGGGATGTAGCCGGCGCGGCCGCAGTTCACGGCCTCGCGCACGTTGGGTCCCACGAACATGGCCGTGCAGCGGAAGCTGTCCTGCATGCCGGGCTGCGCGTAGCGGGCCTCCCCCGCCGTCAGGATGTGCAGGATCTCGACGTTGCGCAGTTCGCCCGCGCGGGCCACGAGCGCCTCGACCAGCGCGTGCGGCACGGCGCAGCCGGCGCCCAGGTAGACGCGCTGCCCCGAGGCGATCGCGGCCACGGCGGCGGCGGCGTCGGTCCGTTTCTGCCGGTACTGCTCCATCCAGCTCACGACTTCCCTCCGGTCCGGCGGCCCTCGACGGGCAGCCCGTGCGCCTCGGCCACGCGCGGGTCGACGACCCGGCCGCCGATCAGGCCGACGCCCCGCCCCAGCGCGGGATCCGCCGCCATGGCCGCCGCCAGGCCGTCGGCGGCGATGAGCGCCACGGTGCCCAGCAGGGCGTTGCCCAGGGCGTAGGTCGCGGTGCGCGCCACCAGGCTCGGCGTGTTGGGGGCGCAGAAGTGGGTCACGCCGTCCACCACGTAGACGGGATCGCTCAGGCGCGTGGGACGGCTCGCGGCGAAGCAGCCGCCCTGGTCGATGGCCAGGTCGATCACGACGCTGCCGTCGCGGACCCGGTCCTCGAGCTGGCGGTCGACGAGCACCGGGGCGCGGCCGCCGGGCGAGCGCACGGCGCCGACGACCACGTCGGCGAAGCGCAGCACCTTGGCGAGCGTGTACTCGTTCGCGGGGTAGGTGGTGACCCGGCCCTCGAAGCGCCAGTGCAGGTCGTGCAGCAGTTCGAGATCGACGTCGAGCAGGGTCACGCGCGCCCCGCAGCCCAGCAAGGCGCGGGCGGCGTTGCGGCCCGCGATGCCGCCGCCCAGCACGACCGCCTCGGCCGGCGGCACGCCGGCCAGGCCGCCCAGCAGGATCCCGTTGCCGCCGTGGTCGGACTGCAGGTAGCGGGCGGCCAGCTGCGGCACGATGCGCCCGGCGATGCGCGACATGCTGGCCAGCACCGGCGCCGAGCCGTCGTCGCGGGAGATCGCCGCGGTGTCGACCGCGCTGCAACCGCCTTGGCGCAGCGCGCCGAGCAGTCCGGGCTCGCAGGCGGGCAGCATCAGGAAGCCCAGGACAGTCTGGCCCTCGGTCAGCCAGTCCGCCTCGGCCGCCGTGGGCGCCTGCACCTTGACCAGCAGGCCGGCGCGCCGGTACACCTCCTCGGTGTCGCCGGCGATGCGCCCCCCCACCTTGCGGTATTCCTCGTCGGGGAACCCGCTGCCGACACCGGCGTCGCGCTCCACCAGCACGTCGTGGCCCTGGCACGCCAGGGTCAACACCGCCGCCGGCGCCAGGCCGACGCGCTTCTCGTCCGGGGCCAGCTCCCGGGGCACACCGATGATCATCGCTCCGCCTTTCGCAACGGCGCCGCCCCCGCAGAGCCGGGGGCGGCGTCGGGAGAACCGCCCGCGGCGCCGGTCAGCCCGCGTTGCGCACGTGGTCGTAGCCGCGGCGCAGCGCGGCCAGGTTCAGATCCACCAGATCCTTCTTCTTCACGGTCTCGCGCAGGGACTGCTCGACGAAGGCCGGCGGGAAAGCGCCGGTCGCGGCGCAGATCGCGCCGAGCAGCACCACGTTGGCCACCTTGGGCGTCCCGACCTCGTCGGCGATCCCGGTGGCCGGGATCAGCACCACGCGGCGGCCGGGCATCGCGGGGCAGTTCTCGACGATGGACGTGTCTACGATGACCGTGCCGCCCTCGACGACCTCCCCCGCGAAGGCCTCGAGCGAGGGCTGATTCATCACGACCAGCAGGTTGGGCTGGTCGACCAGCGGGCTGCCGATGCGCCGCTCGGACAGGTTGACCGAACAGTTGGCGGTGCCGCCGCGCATCTCGGGGCCGTAGGACGGGATCCAGCTGGCGTGCAGGCCCGCGCGCATGCCGACCTGGGCCAGGAACAGGCCCAGGGTCAGGATGCCCTGGCCGCCGAACCCGGCGAACTTGCAGTGCAGGTCGGCGGGCAGGGCCAATTTTTCGACCACGGCTTCGGCCTCGTCGGCGCCGAGGTAGCTGTCGCGCTTCTCGGGCACGAAGGGCTCCACGGGACGGTGCCAGGCGCCCTCGCGGTGGTCGGACTCGTCCTTGAAGACGCCCAGCGGGAAGACCTTGGTCATCTCCTCGACGAGCCAATCGCGCGAGTCGGGGCCGTCCATCTTCCAGCCGGTGGGGCAGGTCGACAGGATCTCCACGAAGCTGTAGCCGCGGTTCTCGACCTGGTTGGTCAGGGCTTTGCGGATGGCCTTGCGGGCCTTCATGATGTGCTTCGAGTCGCCGATCGCCACCCGCTCGACGTAGGTCGTCGCCGGCAGCGTGGCGATGATCTCGGCCACGCGGATCGGGTTGCCGTGCACCGACTCGATGCGGCCGCGGGGCGTGGTGGCCGTCTTCTGGCCGATGAGCGTGGTCGGCGCCATCTGGCCGCCGGTCATGCCGTAGATCGCGTTGTTGACGAAGAACACGGTGATGTTCTCGCCCCGGTTGGCGGCGTGCAGGGTCTCGGCGGTGCCGATGGCCGCGAGGTCGCCGTCGCCCTGGTAGGAGATGACGATCGCCTCGGGGTTGGCCCGCTTGATGCCCGTGGCCACCGCCGGCGCGCGCCCGTGGGCGGCCTGCATGTGGCCGCAGTCGAAGTAGTAGTAGCCGAACACCGAGCAGCCCACCGGGGAGATGAACACCGTGCGCTCGTTGATGCCCAGATCGACCATGGCCTCGGCGATCATCTTGTGGATGTTGCCGTGCCCGCAGCCGGGGCAGTAGTGCGTGGTCTCCTTGTGGGGGCCGCTCTTGCGCACGAACTCGGGATAGAAGGCGACGGGTTTCTCGGTGATCTTCACGACCGGCCTCCTTCCAGGATCTTCCCGTATTCGGCCAGCAGTTCCTCGGAACCCGGCACCATGCCGCCGCAGCGCCCGTAGAAGTGCACCGGCGCGCGGCCCTCGACGGCCAGCCGCACGTCCTCGACCATCTGGCCGGTGCTGAGTTCCGCCGACAGGAAGCGCACGTCGCGCTGCGCGAGTTCGGCGATCCGCGCGCTCGGGAAAGGCCAGAGCGTGATCGGCCGCAGCAGCCCGACCTTCAGGCCGCGCGCGCGCGCCTGGTCCACGGTCGAGTAGACGATGCGCGAGACGATGCCGAAGGCGACGACGATCAGCTCGGCGTCCTCGACCTGGTACTCCTCGTACCGCACCTCGTCCTGCGCGATGCGCTTGTACTTGGCGTCGAGCTTGAGATTGTGGCGCTCGAGATCCGCGGACTCGAGGAAGATCGAGCTGATGAGGTTGCGGTGGGTGGCGGCGTCGCCGCGCACGCACCACGAGGTGTGGTCGAAGGGCACCGGCCGGGCCGCGGGCACCGTCACCGGCTCCATCATCTGGCCGGTGAAACCGTCGGCCACGATGCAGACCGGGTTGCGGTACTTGTCGGCGAGTTCGAAGGCCAGGATGGTCAGGTCGCACATCTCCTGGGCGCAGTTGGGCGCCAGGGCGAGCAGGCGGTAGTTGCCGTGGCCGCCGCCCTTGGTGACCTGGAAGTAGTCGCCCTGTTCGGGGGCGATGTTGCCCAGGCCGGGGCCGCCGCGCATGACGTTCACGACCACGCAGGGCAACTCGGCGCCGGCGATGTAGCTCAGGCCCTCCTGTTTCAGCGAGAACCCCGGGCTCGACGAGGCGGTCATGGTGCGGATGCCCATCCCCGCGGTGCCGTAGACCATGTTGATGGCCGCGACCTCGCTCTCGGCCTGGATGAAGGTGCCGCCCAGGGCCGGAAAATGCAGGGATGCGGCGTGGGCGATCTCGCTGGCGGGGGTGATCGGGTAGCCGTAGTAGGCCCGGCAACCGGCCTGCAGGGCGCCGACGACGATCGCGTCGTTCCCCTTCATGAACTTTCTGGACATCGTCCGCCTCCCGCGGGTGGGGTTCAGGGCTTGACGACCTTGATCGCCGCCGGTTCGGGGCACGCGTAGAAGCACAGGGCGCAACCGGTGCAGTCCCGTCCCAGATAGTAAGCCGGGTGGTAGCTGGATCCGTTCAGCTTCTCGCTGATGTCGATGACGCCCTTGGGGCAGACGCCGATGCAGAGCTTGCAGCCCTTGCACAGTTCGGCGTCGATCTCGATGAAGGGGGCTGTCGCCTGGACGGAGTCGTTCATCTTCGCCTCCTCGAAGGGACCGGGGGGGGCTAGTCCAGCCGCAACATAGTCACCGGGGCGGCGATGCGGAAGAACTGTTTGCCGTTTGGCAGGGGGGCGCGAGCGATGCCGGGGGCGTCCCGGGGACCGGGTCCGAGGGACCCGGCCCCCCGCGGATCAGCGGTCCCGGAACTCCGGTTTGCGCTTCTGCAGGAAGGCCTGGCAACCCTCGCGCGCGTCGTCGAGGGAGCCGACGACGCCGAAGAGCGCCGCCTCGAGCCGGCAACCCTCGTCCAGGCCCATGTTGGCCCCCTCGCCCACCGCCTTCAGGGCGTAGCGGACGGTCGCGGCCGAGCGGCCCGCGATCGAGGCGGCGGCGGCGCGGGCGGCCTTCATCAGGTCGTCGCCTGGCACGACACGGTTGACCAGGCCGATGCGCATGGCTTCCTCCGCGTCGATCATCCCGCCCGAGAGGATCATCTCCATGGCGTGCCCCCGCCCCACCAGGCGCGGCAACCGTTGCGTGCCGCCGTAGCCGGGGATCAGGCCGAGGGTGATCTCGGGCAGCCCGAGCTTGGCGTTCGACGCCGCGTAGCGGAACGTGCAGCACAGGGCCAGCTCGCAACCGCCGCCCAGCGCAAAGCCGTTGACGGCCGCGATCACTGGCTTGCCGAGGTGCTCGAGGCTCCACATCAGGGACTGCCCCCGCTCGGCCAATTGTTCCAACGCCGGTCCGGAGGCGGCGACCAGTTCGCCGATGTCGGCGCCGGCGACGAAGGCCTTCGGGCCCGCGCCGGTCAGGATCACCACCCGGACCCGCTCGTCCCGCCGCAGCTCGCCGAAGCAGGCCCGAAGCTCCTCGATCACCTGCGCGTTGAGCGCGTTCATCTTCTCCGGCCGATTGATGGTCACGACAGCCACGCCGCCGTCGTCGATTTCGAGCAACAGGGTCTCGTAGGACATGGTCTCTCCTCGGTTGGGTCGGCGAGCGCGCCGATGCTTCATCCCCGCATGATAGCAGACGGCGCCGCTCCCCGAAACGCCCGGGTTCCGGCCGCGCCGGCAGCGCGCCGGCCATCTTCAGGGTTTCGCAGGTTGACCGCAATGGCGGTCCTGGGGTACGCTCCGCCGTCGGTTTCCTCGCCGCCACCATCCACGGGGGACGCGCCATGTCCGAGAGTTCCGCCGATCGGTTGAGGCAGCTGCACGAACTGCGCGCGCAGGCGCAGCTCGGCGGCGGCCAGGACAAGATCGACCGCATCCACGCCAAGGGCCGGCTGACCGCGCGCGAGCGCGTCCACCTGCTGCTGGACGAGGGGTCGTTCCTGGAGACCGGGGTCTTCGTCACCCACCGCGAACCCTCGCTGGCCGACCAGCTCCCGGTCGGGGACGGCATGATCACCGGCTCGGGCCGCATCGACGGCCGCCAGGTCTACGTGTTCGCCCAGGATTTCACCGTCTTCGGCGGCTCGATGAGCGAGTCCAACGCGCTGAAGGTCTGCCGGTTGATGGACCAGGCGCTGGAGAACGGGTGCCCGTTGATCGGCCTGAACGACTCCGGGGGCGCCCGCATCCAGGAAGGCGTCAAGTCGCTGGCCGGCTACGCCGAGATCTTCTGGCGCAACACCATGGCCTCGGGCGTGGTGCCGCAGATCTCGGCCATCATGGGCCCCTGCGCCGGCGGCGCGGTCTACTCGCCGGCGATCACCGACTTCACGCTGATGGTGGACAAGACCAGCTACATGTTCGTCACCGGTCCCAACGTCATCAAGATGGTGACCAACGAGGACGTGACCAGCGAGGAGCTGGGCGGCGCCGCCACCCACACCTCGCGCAGCGGCGTGGCGCACCTGATGGCGGCCAGCGACCAGGACTGCCTGCTGATGACGCGCCGCCTGCTGGGCTTCCTGCCCCAGAACAACCTCGAGGAGCCGCCGCGCCGCACGCCCGCCGACCTCCCCGGGCGCCGCGAGGAGCGGCTCAACTCGCTGTTGCCGGACGACCCCCGCAAGCCCTACGACATGCGCGAGGTGATCGAGCTGGTGGTCGACGACGGCGACTTCCTGGAGATCCAGCCGCGCTACGCGGCGAACATCATCTGCGGGTTCGCGCGCCTGGACGGGCAGCCGGTCGGCATCGTCGCCAACCAGCCGAAGGTCCAGGCCGGCGTCCTGGACATCGACGCCTCGCTGAAGGCCGCCCGCTTCATCCGCACCTGCGACTGCTTCAACGTGCCGCTGGTGACCCTCGAGGACGTGCCCGGGTTCCTGCCCGGCACCGACCAGGAGTTCGGCGGCATCATCAAGCACGGGGCCAAGCTGCTGTACGCCTACTGCGAGGCCACGGTGCCCAAGCTGACGGTCATCACCCGCAAGGCCTACGGCGGCGCCTACGACGTGATGAGCAGCAAGCACATCCGTGCCGACTGGAACGTGGCCTGGCCGGCCGCCGAACTGGCCGTGATGGGTCCCGAAGGCGCGGTCAACGTCCTGCACCGCGAGCGGCTCGCCCAGGCCGCCGACCCCGACGCGCTGCGGCGCGAACTGGTCGCGGAGTACGAGCTGCGCTTCGCGAACCCCTACATCGCGGCGGGGCTGGGCTACCTCGACGACGTCATCGAGCCGCGCGACACGCGCCCGCTGCTGATCGCGGCGCTGCAGACCCTGCGCAACAAGAAGCAGCTGTTGCCCCCCAAGAAGCACGGGAACATCCCCCTGTAGGAGGCGCCGTGGGCCGCACGAAGATCACTAAGGTCCTGGTGGCCAACCGCGGCGAGATCGCCGTGCGGATCATCCAGGGCCTGCGCGAGATGGGGATCCGCGCGGTGGCCGTCCACTCCGACGCCGACCGCACGGCCCTGCACGTGATGACCGCCGACGAGTCCTACCCCATCGGCCCGGCGCCCGCGTCCGAGAGCTACCTGCGGGGCGACAAGCTGATCGCGACCGCGCTGGCCTGCGGCGCCGACGCCGTGCACCCCGGCTACGGGTTCCTGTCCGAGAACGCCGCCTTCGCCCGGGCCTGCGGGCAGGCCGGCCTGATCTTCATCGGGCCGCGGCCCGAGACCATCGAGTTGATGGGCAACAAGCTGGCGGCCCGCCGCCGGATGATCGACAGCGGCGTGCCGGTGATCCCGGGCACCGAGACCGCCCTGCGCGATTCCGCGGCCGCGGCCGAAGCCGCCCGCGCGATCGGCTACCCGGTGCTGCTGAAGGCGGCGGCCGGCGGCGGCGGCAAGGGCATGCGCGTGGTGCGCGGGGAGGCCGACCTCGCGGCCGCGCTGCGGCGCACGATGGGCGAGGCGCAGAGCGCCTTCGGCGACGACGCGGTGTTCCTCGAGCGCTACGTGGAGGACCCCAAGCACATCGAGGTGCAGGTGCTGGGCGACGGCCAGGGCGGCGCCGTCCACCTCTTCGAACGGGAGTGCTCCGTCCAGCGCCGCCACCAGAAGGTCATCGAGGAGTCGCCGTCCCCGAGCCTGACCCCGGACCTGCGCGAGCGCATCTGCGAGGCGGCGGTGCGGACGGCGGCCGCGGTCGACTACCTCGGGGCCGGCACCGTGGAGTTCATCCTGTCGCCGCAGCGCGAGTTCTTCTTCCTGGAGATGAACACCCGCCTGCAGGTGGAGCACCCGATCACCGAGATGGTGACCGGCACCGACCTGGTGCGCGCCCAGATCCGCATCGCCCGCGGCCAGGGCCTGCCCTACCGCCAGGAAGACCTGCGCCAGCACGGCTGGGCGATCGAGTTCCGGATCTACGCCGAGGACCCGGCCCGCAACTTCATGCCCGCCATCGGGCGCATCAGCTCGCACATCACCCCGACGGGACCCGGCGTGCGCGTCGACAGCGGGATCTACGAGGGCTTCGACGTGCCCGTCCACTACGACCCGCTGCTGGCGAAGCTGGTGGTCTGGGGCGAGGACCGCGCGCAGGCGATCGCCCGCGGGCGACGCGCCCTGCAGGAATTCACGCTGCACGGTCCCGGCCACAACATCCCGTTCCACCTGTGGGCGCTGGAGAGGCCGAAGTTCCTGGACGGCACCTACACGACGAACTTCATCGACGAACGCTTCGATCCCGCCGAGTTCCAGGACCCGCTGCCGGACGACGACCGGGCCGCGTTGTTGACCGCGGCCGCCCTGTACGAGGCGCGGCGCCGCGAGCTGACGGCGCATCCGGCCGGGGAATCCGGCACGGCCGCCGGCGGCGACAACTGGCGCCGCAGCGCGCTGCGGGCCATGACCAACCATCGCTAGGGGTGCGGCCGTGTGGATGAAGAAGCGCTACGTCTTGAGGCACGGCGGCGAGCAGTTCACCGCCGTGGTCGCGCGCGACGGCGACGGCCGCCTCGCGGTGCAGATCGACGACGGCGAGCTGCGCGAGGTCGACGCCTGCTTCGTCCAGAACGGGCGCGCGCTGAGCCTGCGCGTCGACGGCCGCATGCACCTGATCGACATCTCGCCGCGCGGCGGGCGCGACGGGCACGGCGCGCTGGAGGCCACGGTCAACGGCCGCTACCTCGAACTGACGGTGATGGACGAATTGGACGCGCTGGCGCTGGCCTCGGTGGCCGAGGTCGCCGGCAGCGGCACGGTCCGCGCCGAGATCCCCGGCCTGGTCGTGGCGCTGCAGGCGGCGGTCGGGCAGCGGGTCGCCCCGGGCGAGGCGCTGCTGGTGCTCGAGGCCATGAAGATGCAGAACGAGATCGCGGCGCCCGTGGCCGGGACGATCGCCGAGGTGGCGGTCCGCGTCGGCCAGTCGGTCAACGCGGGCGACGTGCTGCTGGTGATCGAGCCGGAGGTGGGCGGCTAGGCGCCTTCCCCGGTCAGGTTCTCGGGATTCAGCCCCGCCAGTTCCGGCAGGACGAAACGCCCGTCCCGGCGCACCGTCACGCCGTCGAAGAGGATCTCCCCCCCGCCCCACGCCGGCGTCTGGATGCAGACGAGGTCCCAGTGCACGGCGCTGTGGTTGCCGTTGTCGGTGGCCGCGTAGGCCTGCCCGGGCGTCAGGTGGAAGGACCCGCCGATCTTCTCGTCGAAGAGCGTGTCCAGCAGGGGCGCGGTGATGTGCGGGTTGACGCCCAGGGCGAACTCGCCGAAGAAGCGGGCGCCCTCGTCGGTGTCCAGGATCTCGTTCAGCTTCGCGACGTCGCCGTCGCACGTCGCCTCGACGATCTTCCCGGCACGGCAGACGAAGCGCACGTTGCGGAACAGCGAGCCGCTGCGCATGGTCGCGGTGTTGTAGGCGATCGTGCCCTCGACCGAGTCGCGCACCGGGCAGGAGTAGACCTCGCCGTCGGGCACGTTGCGGTGGCCGTCGCACTTGACGGCGCCGATCCCCTTGAGGCTGAAGCGCAGGTCGGTGCCCGGGCCGCGGATCTCCACGCGGTCGGTGCGGCACAGCAGGTCGTGCAGGGGGTCCATGGCGGCGGACATCCGCGCATAGTCGAGGCCGCAGACGCGGAAATAGAAGTCCTCGAAGGCCTCGGTCGGCTGCTCGGCCGCGATGGCCATGCTCGGGTTCGGGTAGCGCAGCACGACCCACTTCTTCTCGTTGACGCGCACCGAGTGCACCTCGTCCCAGTAGGCCTGCGCGTACCAGCGGGCCCGCTCGGGGTCGACGTCCTTGTGGTCGAAGGGGTTGCTGCTGCCGCGGATCGCGATGTAGCAGTCGGCGTCCTGCATGATGCGCTTGTGGAAGGCCGCCCAGCGCTCGAACTGCGCCTGCGAGGCGCGGCGCACGAAGGGCCGCGAGACGTCCTCGTCGTTGTAGTACCAGAACGGGACACCGCCCACCTCGGTGACGGCGCGGATGATCTCGCGCCCGAGGTCGAGCGTCTCGACCCCCTTCAGCTCGAGGTAGACGACCTCGCCGGGCTGGACGCGGACGCTGTAGTGGACGAGCTGTTCGGCGAGCTTGGCGTGACGGGGATCCTTCATGTCGCTGCTTTCCTCCCGGCGTGGGGTTGCGGTCACGATAAGGCCCCGGCGGGGCGGCGTCGAGCCGGAATCCCGGTTTACAGGCCGGCGCCGGCGGCTATCTTGGAACCGTCATCCACTCGGGAGGCGACATGGACCACCGCGGTTTCACCCCGCCCGCCGGCATGGCCGGCCGCGTCGACCACATCGGCATCGCCGTCACGGACCTCGATGCGGGTATCCGGCTCTACAGCGGTCTGCTGGGACTCGAGCTGATCGCCGTGGAGGAGGTGCCCCGCGAGAAGCTGAAAGTCGCCCTGTTGAAGCTGGACCGCGCGGGCGGCCCGACGTGCGTCGAACTGCTGCAGCCGCTCGATCCCGACAGCAACGTCGGCCGCTTCCTGGAAAAGAGGGGACCCGGCCTGCACCACGTCGCGTTCGCGGCGCAGGACATGAACGCGGCCCTGGCCGGCTGCCGCGCGGCCGGCCTGCGCCTGCTCAGCGAGGAGCCGCTGCCGGGCGCCCACGGCAAGCAGGTGGTCTTCCTGCACCCCAAGGACACGGGCGGAGTTCTCATCGAGATTTGCAGCCGGCTCCCTTGAGCGACATGTGCTTCCCATCGTGACAGGGGTGTCTGGAGGCCTCCAGCGCCAGGGGGGCGCAGGAGGCCGGAAGCCAAACGCTCCGGGCACACGAGGTGCCCCGAGCGCCTCCCCAGTC